>NZ_JBFBOP010000007.1:0-204375 GCF_040686395.1 Microbacterium sp. NPDC080220 | reverse complement strand
CCGACGATCAGCTACGAGGACCTGAAGGTCATCCGCGGGATCTGGCCCGGCAAGATCGTCATCAAGGGCGTGCAGAACGTCGAGGACTCGAAGCGCCTCATCGACCACGGCGTCGACGGCATCATCCTGTCGAACCACGGCGGGCGTCAGCTCGATCGGGCACCGATCCCCTTCCACCTCCTGCCGACGGTCGTCCGCGAGGTCGGGAAGGACGCCACCGTGATGGTCGACACCGGCATCATGAACGGCGCCGACATCGTGGCATCCATCGCCCTGGGGGCGAAGTTCACGCTCATCGGCCGCGCCTACCTGTACGGCCTGATGGCAGGAGGCCGGGCCGGCGTCGACAAGACCATCGAGATCCTGCGCAGCGAGATCGAGCGGACCATGAAGCTCCTCGGCGTCGCCTCGATCGCCGAGCTGGAGCCCCGCCACGTCACGCAGCTGACGCGCCTCGCGCCGATGCCCCGCCAGGACGTCTGACCCGCGCGGCGCAGAGGTCGGCGCGTCGCAGACGCGGCCCTAGGCTGAAACGCGTGCCCGCGCCCACCCTCAACCGCGAGATCCTGCGCCTCGCCGTGCCCGCCCTGGGGGCGCTCGTGGCCGAGCCGATGTTCCTCATCGTGGATGCCGCGCTGATCGGGCACCTGGGCGTCGTCCCGCTCGCGGGGCTCGGCATCGCCAGCGCCGTGCTGCAGACGATCGTCGGTCTGATGGTGTTCCTCGCGTATTCGACGACCCCGGCGGTGGCGCGGCGGTTCGGTGCCGGCGACACGCAGAGCGCCGTGAGCGTCGGCATCGACGGGCTGTGGCTCGCGCTGGGCCTGGGCGCGGTGCTCGCCCTCGTCGGGTCGCTGGCGACGCCGATGCTCGTTGGCCTTTTCGACCCGACCACCGCAGTCGCCGAGCAGGCCGTCGCCTATCTAGGGCTCTCGATGTGGGGGCTCCCCGCGATGCTGATCGTCTTCGCGGCGACGGGTCTGCTGCGAGGCATGCAGGACACGGTGACCCCGCTGTGGATCGCCGGCCTCGGCTTCGCGGCGAACGCCCTCCTCAACTGGCTGTTCATCTACGGCTTCGGCTGGGGCATCGCGGGTTCCGCGGCGGGGACCGTCGCCGCCCAGTGGGGCATGGTCGCCGCGTACGCGGTCGTCATCGGTCGCCTCGCTCGGCGCCACTCGGCTTCCGTCCTCCCCCAGCGCGACGGGGTGCGCGGGTCCGCGCGCTCGGGCGGATGGCTGTTCCTACGGACGGTGTCGCTGCGCATCGCCCTGCTCGTCACGGTCGCGGTCGCCACCGCCATCGGCACCGAGGAGCTGGCCGGCTGGCAGGTCGCGTTCACGATCTTCTCGACAGCGGCTTTCGCCCTCGACGCCCTCGCGATCGCGGCGCAGGCGCTCATCGGCCGCGGGCTCGGGGCGGGCGACGAGCCCTTCGTCCGTCGGGTCCTCGGGCGCACGGTCGCGTGGGGCATCTGGTTCGGGGTCATCGTGGGCGTCGTGATCGCCGCGCTGTCCGGGGTGATCGGCGTCGCGTTCACGGGCGACCCGGCGGTCGCCGCGCTGATCCAGCCGGCACTCCTCGTGCTCGCTGTCGCTCAGCCCGTGTGCGGTGTCGTGTTCGTGCTCGACGGGGTGCTGATGGGCGCGGGCGATGCGAAGTACCTCGCGATCGTCGGCGCCGTGAACCTCGTGCCCTACCTGCCCGCGCTCATCGTCGTATGGCTGCTGCTCCCGGCCGGTGCCGCGGGGCTCGCCTGGCTCGCGGTCTGCTTCTTCGGCGTCTACATGCTGGCGCGACTGGTGACCCTGGGCCTCCGCGTCCGCCGCTCGGAGTGGCTCACGGTCGGCGCCTGACGCTCACGCGTAGCGGCGGCACCATTCGTACATGACGACCGCGGCGGCGGCCGACGCGTTGATCGAGCGGGTCGAGCCGTACTGGGTGATCTCGATGACTCCGGATGCCGCGGCGAGCGCCTCCGCCGACAGCCCCGGTCCTTCCTGGCCAAACAGCAGAACGCAGCGTTCGGGGAGGTCGGCGCGGTCCACGGGCACCGATCCGTCGACGTTGTCGATGGCGAGGACGGGCAGGCCCTCGCCATCCGCCCACATGGTGAAGGCGGCGACGTCCTCGTGGTGGCGCACGTGCTGGTAGCGGTCGGTGACCATCGCGCCGCGCCGGTTCCATCGGCGTTTGCCGATGATGTGCACCTCGGCCGCGCCGAAGGCGTTGGCGCTGCGGACGATCGACCCGATGTTCATGTCGTGCTGCCAGTTCTCGATGGCGACGTGGAACGGATGCCGCTTCTCGTCGAGATCGGCGACGATCGCCGCCATCGTCCAGTAGCGGTACCGATCGACGACGTTACGCCGGTCGCCGCCGGCCAGCAGCTCGCGGTCGTACCGGGGGTCGTCGGGCCACTCGGCCTCACCGCCGGGCCAAGGTCCCACGCCGACGGGCAGCTGCGGCTCGGAGTCGATCGGATCGGGCACCGGACCAGGCTAGCCGTGCGGATCTCTGGACGACGGGAGCGGGCAGCGGTACGGTCAACCATGGCGATCTGGCTCCGAAGGTTCGCGCCCCTCATCGTGGCGGTCGGCGCCTTCGTCCTGTATCTCGTCTCGATCCTGCTCGAGTGGTCGCTCCCGGCCTGGGCCGTGCCCGCCGGACTCGTCGCGGCCCTCGGCCTCATCGCCATCCTCGCGCCGCGGCCCCGGCGCGTCCGGCGGAGCGCTCCGGGGTTGTACGCCTCCGACCCCTACTCGGACATCGAGCTCGGCCGGTCCGCTCCGACGCATCCGTCGATCGAGACCCGCCCGACAGCGCAGTACGGTCCACCGTTCCCCGACGATCCGCTGCGCCTCCCACCACCCCCCTGACGATCTTTCGGCCCCCCGAAAAGGACTGTTAGCTTTTTCGGTATGCCGAAAACAGCCACACCGTCGATCGCGGCGCCTCCCCGCACGAGCCGCCGCGTCGCGTGGCTGCTCGGACCGGCGCTCGTCGCGGGGGTCGCCTATCTCGACCCGGGCAACGTCGCGAGCAACATGACCGCCGGAGCGCGATACGGGTACCTGCTGGTGTGGGTGGTGGTGCTCGGCAACGTCATGGCCTGGCTGATCCAGTACCTCTCGGCGAAGCTCGGCATCGTCACGGGCCAGAGTCTCCCCGAGGTGCTCGGCACCCGCATCCGCTCGAACGTCGCGCGTCGCCTGTACTGGGTGCAGGCCGAACTCGTGGCGATGGCGACGGACGTCGCCGAGATCATCGGCGGCGCCGTCGCCCTGTGGCTGCTCTTCGGCGTCCCCCTCGTCTGGGGAGGCCTCATCACCGGCGCGGTCTCGATCTTGCTGCTGATGATCCAGTCGCGCCGCGGCGCGCGCAGCTTCGAGTTCGTGATCATCGGCCTGATGGCGATCATCGTGATCGGCTTCACCTACGGCGTCTTCATCGGACCGCCCGAGGCGACGAGCGTCGCCTCGGGCCTTCTCCCCCGCTTCGAGGGCGCCGACTCCGTGCTGCTGGCGGCGTCCATCCTGGGCGCGACGATCATGCCGCACGCGATCTACGCGCACAGCGCCCTGGCCCGCGACCGCTTCCGACCGGCGGATGCCGCGCCCCCACGGCCCACGGCGGCGCAGGCCGAGGCAGCGCAACCCGAGCGGCTCGCCACCACCCGCCTCCTCCGCGCCACTCGGTGGGATGTCACGATCGCCCTCGCGATCGCCGGCACGGTGAACCTCGGCATCCTCCTGCTGGCGGCGGCGAACCTGGCGGGAGTCCCCGGGACCGACAGCCTCGAGGGGGCGTATGCGGCACTGCAGAGCGGCATCGGACCGGTCGTCGCGACACTGTTCGCCGTGGGTCTGCTGGCGAGCGGCCTGGCCAGCAGCGCCGTCGGCGCGTACGCGGGCGCCGAGATCATGCAGGGACTCCTCCGGGTGCGGCTGCCCCTCCTCGCGCGGCGACTCGTGACCCTCGTCCCTGCGCTCGTGATCCTCACCGTCGGGGTCGACCCTACGCTCGCCCTCGTGCTGAGCCAGGTGGTGCTGAGCTTCGGCATCCCGTTCGCCCTGGTGCCGCTCGTCGCCCTCACCGCCCGGCGCGACGTGGTCGGGGCGCACCGCAACCGCGTGTTCACCACGGTCGTCGGCGCCGCGGCATCCGTCTTCCTCATCGCGCTCAACTGCGCGCTGCTCTGGCTCACCTTCACCGGCGGGTGACGACGTCCGTCGCCACGGCCGGGAAGGCGGGCCGATACCCTGGGGGCGTGCCCGCCTCGCCGTCCACCGTCGACGATTACCTGAAGACGATCTACCACCACACCGAGTGGCAGACCCAGCCGGTCACCCCGTCGATCCTCGCGTCGGAGCTCGGGCTCGCGCCCTCGAGCATCACGGAGATGGTCAAGAAGCTCGCCGCCCAGGGGCTCGTCTCCCACCGTCCGTACGGCCCGATCTCGCTGACGGATGCCGGCACGCTGCGCGCCACGTCGGTGATCCGGCGACACCGCCTCATCGAGACCTGGCTGGTGCGGGAGTTCGGCTACGCGTGGGACGAGGTGCACGACGAGGCGGAGGTCCTCGAGCACACGATCAGCGACCGTCTGCTCGCCGGGATCGACGAGCGCCTCGGACACCCGCGGTTCGACCCGCACGGCGATGCGATCCCGGCGCCCGATGGAACCGTGGAGCGGGAGCCGTTCGTGCTGCTGGCCGAGGCGGCCCTCGGACACACCGGCCGGGTGCTCCGCGTCT
Source organism: Microbacterium sp. NPDC080220 (assembly GCF_040686395.1). Classification (NCBI taxonomy): domain Bacteria; kingdom Bacillati; phylum Actinomycetota; class Actinomycetes; order Micrococcales; family Microbacteriaceae; genus Microbacterium; species Microbacterium sp. NPDC080220. The sequence goes on along the minus strand of NZ_JBFBOP010000007.1, from coordinate 199,618 downwards.
CCGACCGCGACCCGTCGCTCCTCCGAGCCCTCGAGGAGGCGGGAATCGACGTGGGCCGCACGGTGACGGCGACCGGACGCGATGCCGTCCAGGTCGACGGCGGTCCGACGATCGAGCTGCCCGCAGCCGCGGCATCCGCCGTCTGGATCAGCGCCTGAGCGACCCGGCGCCAGGCGGGATCAGCGCAGGCGAACCTTGCGCGCCTTGAGGTAGGGCCATTCGGTCCGCGTGGCGTGCTCAGCGTAGTGCCACACCCGCGCGCCGACGTCGGGGTCGACGGTCACCTTCGACGGGGTGACCTGCTCAGGCGACCCGGTGATGAAGCCCGACGGGCCCCAGTACTGCCCGCCCTCGGCGTCGGGGTCGACGAGCGCACGCACGGGTGACCATGCACCGCGCTCCTTCGATTGCGAGATCGGCGCCTGCAGGCTGCTGAACAGACGCTTGCGCCGGGTCGGCGCGCTCACACCCGCGATGCGTCGGGTGCGGCCGCCGAGGGAGTATCCGGGGTGGGCGACGATGCTGTCGACGGGAACGGATGCCGCCCGGAGCCGGCGGTCCGCTTCGAAACCGAGCGCCGAGGTCGCGACCTTCGACTGCACGTAGGCCCGCCACGGCGTGTACCCGTGCACCAGCTCGGGGTCAGTCGGATCCCAGGAGAAGAGCGTCGTCGAGACCGAGCCGAGCCACACCATCCGGCCGCGCGCGGCGGCGAGGGCGGGCAGCAGCGCCCCGGCGAGAGCGTAGTGCCCGAGCGCGTTGGTCGCGATGACGAGCTCGTGCCCGTCGAGGGTCACCTGCCGCGTCTTCGGGGGGTGCACGATCCCGGCGTTCAACAGGACGCCGTTCAGCCCGATCCGCCCCCGCACGGTCGCGGCCGCCGCGCGGACCGAGCCGAGGTTGCTCGTGTCGAGGGCCAGCGTCTCGAGGTCGGCGTCGGGCACCTGGGCGACGATCGCGGCCCGCGCTCGAGAGAGCCGAGTGGGGTTCCGGCCGCTCATGATGACGTGCGCTCCGGCGCCCGCGAGCTGCAGGCACGAGAAGAATCCGAGCCCGGCGTTGGAACCCGTGACGAGGTATCGGCGACCGCGCAGATCGGGCAGATGTCGGGGGTCCCACACGTCTCGCGCCACCCCTTGACCCTACGCTCGCAGACCCCTGAGGTCACGTGGCCGGGCGAGGTTTCCCAGGGGGTTCTGACAATGGATGCCGCAATCGGCACATATCGGTGTCAGAGTGGGGGGACCGAGTGGAGGAGGCTTCGCATGAGCGGGCTGGAACAGAACCTGCTGTTCGCCGTCGTGGGCCTCACGATGACCACGACGCTCGTGATCGTCATCGTGCAGATGGTCCGTCGCCGGCGCGACGACGATCGCGGCGGAAACCCGTGGGACGACCTCGAACCCAAGTAGGGCTCGCGCCGGCGGGATTACTGCGGCTGCAGGCCCAGGTCGTCGAGGTCGATCGCGGCGAGCCAGGTGAGACCCGCCGCCTCGACCGCGGCCTGCGCACCCGTCTTGCGGTCGACGATCACGGCCACCGCGACGGGCTCGGCGCCCTCGCGGCGCAGCGCCTCGACGGCCTTGAGCGCCGACTGACCGGTGGTCGAGGTGTCCTCGACGACGACGACGCGCTTGCCCGCGACATCCGCTCCTTCGAGCTGACGACCGCGGCCGTGGTCCTTGGGCTCCTTGCGGACGACGAACGCGTCGAGCGGCGCGTCGGTGCGCGCGGACTCGTGCATGACGGCGTTCGCGATGGGGTCGGCGCCGAGGGTGAGCCCGCCGACCGCGACGATGCCGTCGACGTCGCGGATGAGGTCGAGCATGATGCGCCCGATGGCGGGCGCCGCGCGGTGGTCGAGCGTGAGCTTTCGCATGTCGACGTAGTAGGTCGCCTTCTTGCCGCTCGACAGGGTGAAGTCGCCGTGGAACACGGCCTCCTCCTGGATGAGCGAGATGAGGCTCTGGCGGTCGGCTTCGAGTGCGGGCGTGGAGGCGACGGTCACGGCTCCGAGTCTACGACCGGCGGCGTCGGACGCCCGATCTAGGCTGGGAACCATGCGGCTTGCCACCTGGAACGTCAACTCCATCCGCGCGCGCGTCGTGCGCACCGTCGAGTTCGCCGTGCGCGAGAACATCGACGTGCTCGCGATGCAGGAGATCAAGTGCAAGCCCGAGCAGTTCCCCTACGAGGCGTTCGAAGAGGCGGGCTACCACGTCGAGGCGCACGGCCTGAACCAGTGGAACGGCGTCGCGATCGCGAGTCGTGAGCCGATCACCGAGGTCGAGTACGCCTTCCCCGACATGCCGGGGTTCCTGAAGGGCCACGAGGGTCCGGATGCCCCGCAGGAGGCCCGCGCGCTCGGCGCGACGATCGACGGCGTCAAGGTGTGGAGCCTCTACGTCCCCAACGGCCGCGGTCTCGACGACCCGCACTTCGCGTACAAACTGCACTGGCTCGAGGCGCTCCGCGCCTACACGCAGTCGACGCTCGCCGCCCACCCCGAGCTGCCGCTGGCTCTCGTCGGCGACTTCAACATCGCCCCGACCGACGCCGACAACGGCGACCCGACGGTCGTCGAGGGCGTGACGACGCACGTCTCGCCCGAGGAGCGCGCCGCCTTCCAGTCCCTGCTCGACGCCGGCCTCACCGACACGGTCCGCCCGCTCGTCCCGACCGGCTACACCTACTGGGACTACAAGCAGCTGCGCTTCCCCCGCAACGAGGGCCTGCGCATCGACTTCATCCTCGGTTCGGCGGCCTTCGCCGACGGTGTCGTCGGGGCATCCATCCACCGCGACGAGCGCAAGGGCGAGATCCCCAGCGACCACGTGCCGGTGGTCGTCGACCTCGACCTCGGCGGCGAGGACGACGACGACCGTCCGATGATCTTCTGACGCCGAAGGCTCTCCCCCGCAGGACGGATGCCGCGCCGCATCCGCCCCTCTAGCGTGGAAGGTATGTCCGACTCGACGCTCCGCCGCGCCGTCACCCCTGCCGAACGTCGTCACGACGCCTGGCTCGCCGCCGGGATGCTGGTCGCCGGCCTGATCAGCACCGCCCTCGGCACGGTCTCGAACATCTACGGCGGCAACGGCCCGGCTCTGCACTGGGGGCTGCTCTACGCCGCGGCGGTCACGGTTCCCCTCGCCCTGCGACGTCGGTTCCCCGGCACGGTGCTGGTCCTCGTGTCCGCGGCCTTCTTCGTGGGCATGTCGGCGGGCATCCCCGAGGTGTACGTCGGCAACGTGTCGCTGTTCATCGCGATGTACACGGTGGGCGCCTGGGTCGCCGACCGGCGCCGTGCGGCGCTCGTGCGCATCCTGCTGATCGTCGCGATGTTCGTGTGGCTGCTCATCACGATGTTCCAGTCGGCGGCCTCCGACGACGGACTCTCGCAGCAGGGCCCGTTCTCGCCCTTCGCGGCGTTCGCTCTGATCCAGTTCCTCGTCAACGTGGCCTTCTTCGGCGGTGCCTACCTGTTCGGCGAGCGCGCCTACACGGGTGCGATGGAGCGCGCGGCGCTCGAGCAGCGCACCGCCGAACTCGAACGCGAGCGCGAACGGACGGCGGCACAGGCCGTCGCCCTCGACCGCGTGCGCATCGCGCGCGAGCTGCACGACGTCGTCGCCCACCACGTCTCGGCGATGGGGGTGCAGGCGGGTGCCGCGCGGACGGTGTTCGAGCGGAACCCGGATGCCGCGCGCACCGCGCTGACCGGCATCGAGTCCTCTGCGCGCGAGGCACTGACCGAACTGCGCCAGCTGCTCGAGACGCTGCGCACGCCCGACACCGACGCATCCGACACCGACGCGCTCGGCGGGTCGACGCTGCGCCTCGACGCGCTGCCGGCGCTCGTCGCCCACGCGAACGAGAACGGCCTGCCGACGACGCTGTCGGTCGTCGGCGACGCGGTGCCGACCTCCGACCTCGTGCAGGTGAACCTGTACCGCATCGCGCAGGAGGCGCTGACGAACGCCCGCCGTCACGGCGGCCCCGGCGCGACCGCCGACGTGCGCCTGCGCTACGCCGACGACGCCGTCGAACTCGAGGTCTCGAACACCGGACGCGCGCCGATCTCCGGACGCGCGGGCCTCGGCCTGGTCGGGATGCGCGAGCGCGCCGTTTCTTCCGGAGGAACGCTCGAGGCGCGCGCCCGTGACCGGGGCGGCTTCCTCGTTCGGGCGCGCATGCCGCTGACGCAGGCGGTGCCGGCATGATCCGCGTGCTGCTGGTCGACGACCACGCCGTCATGCGCACCGGGTTCCGCATGATCCTGGAGGCCGCGGGTGACATCGAGGTCGTCGGCGAGGCGGGCGACGGTCGCGCCGCCGTCGCAGCCGCGCGCGAGCTGCGCCCCGATGTGATCTGCATGGACGTGCAGATGCCCGACATGGACGGCCTCGAGGCGACGCGGCGGATCGTGGCGGATGCCGAGGTCGCGGCATCCGTCGTCATCGTGACGACCTTCGACCGCGACGACTACCTGTTCCGGGCGCTGTCGGCGGGGGCGAGCGGGTTCCTGCTCAAGAACGCCGGCCCCGAGGAGCTCACGAATGCCGTGCGCGTCGCGCACTCGGGTGATGCGCTGCTCGCGCCGTCGGTGACGCGTCGGGTGATCGAGCGGTTCGCGCAGGCGGAGTCGGCACCGGCGGCATCCCTCCCCCGGACGACGGATGCCGCGCCCGCCCTTCCGGTGGAGCTCACCGAACGCGAGGCCGAGGTGTTGCGTCTGCTCGCGCGTGCGATGAGCAACGGCGAGATCGCGCAGGAGCTCTACATCGGCGAGGCGACGGTCAAGACGCACGTGTCGAACGTGCTGCAGAAGCTCGGCGCCCGCGACCGCGTCGCCGCCGTGGTCTGGGCCTACCGGCACGGCCTGGCCTGATCACGGCCTTATCGTCCTCGCAAGTCCGCGCGCCGCATGGCCGCCTGGTGGCGGGAAATCCGTCCCATCCTTCACCTGGGGCCCGCTCATCCTCCGCGGATACTACGAGGGATGTGATTTCGTACGTTGGCCGGCCGTCCCTAACCGGGTCGCCAAGCGTGATCGGCCGATCCAAGCGTCAGGGACCGTCGCCCGCAGTCCCGTCGGCTGGCCCGCGCCGGGTGGCGGGGCCCACGACCCCGCGTTCAGTCGAGCGGCCCGAGCAACTCCTCCAGTGCGGTTCGAACGTCTGCCACCACCTCTCGTGCGTTCGAAGCACTCTGAGTGCGCACTCGGTCACCGTTGACGGCGTCCCAGAGGTCGGCTTCCGTCACGCCAGCGGGTAGGTGCAGCCGCCATTCGTCGGTTGCTGGCGGAGCGGGGATACCTGCCAACCAGAGGAACGCAGCGAGATCGCTCTGGACTTCTTTCGCCTCCTCGTCCACAGCTTCTCGAACGAGTTGCGGGCCACCGTCAACTCGCTCCCGGACGGTGATTACACGCCGTGGAATTCGCTGCACGTGGCGGGGACCGGCGACGTATGCAATGAGCGCACTTCGCCGATCCGGGCCGAGGACGACAACGTTTCCTCGACTCAGGGGTGCGATCGGCATGGCCGACCAACGGTCGTCACTCAATCGAACTCGCAATTCCCAGATCCTGTCGGACAGACGAACTTGACCCCCGCGAGACTCGGCATCGCCAAGACCGGACCCCCGTCCGGACGAACTCGCCCGGTCACGAGGTCATAGTACGTGCCCTTCTCGGTCAGTTTGTTCCCATAGACCCCCGCCGCCCCGCACGCGGAACGGCCCCGCCCGAGTCGGGGCGGGGCCGTTCCAGCCGTGACGCGGGTCAGACGCCCGCGGGGACCTTGGCGTAGCGGTCGATCAGGTCGCCGAACGCCTCGAGGTAGCCGGTCAGGAAGCCGGCGGTCTCGTCGCTGGTGACCTCGCCGTCCTCGCCGAACAGGCCGGGCGTGCTCTGCACGTAGCCTTCGGGCTGGCCGAGCGTGGGGGCGTTGAAGTGGCTGAGGATCGCCTTCAGGTGCTGCTGCGCGGCGGCGGTGGCGATGCCGCTGCCCGAGGTGCCGATGACGGCGGTGGGCTTGAGGTTGAACGCGTTCTGGCCGTAGGGGCGGGCGGCCCAGTCGAGCGCGTTCTTCAGCACGCCCGGGATCGAGCGGCTGTACTCGGGGGTCACGATGATGACGCCATCGACGTCCGCGATCGCCTGCTTGAAGTCGACGGCGACCTGCGGGAAGTCCGCGTCGTGGTCGACCGAGTAGAACGGCAGGTCCTTGATCGGGATCTCGACCAACGTGGTGCCCTCGGGTGCGAGGCGCTCGAGCGCCTTGGCGAGGCGGCGGTTGATCGACGTCGACGAGATGCTGCCGACGATGTAGCCGATGGTGCGGTTCGTCATGGGTCCTCCAAAAGAGTCGAAACGGATGCCGTTCGGCACCGTGGAATCCAACGGGACCCCCGGCATCCCTATTCCTGTGAATGCAATAAGACGTCGCACTCCCCCTCGCGGCGGGGATCCCGGATCACCCGCCGGGGGGAGGCCCCCGGCATCCGATCTTCCTAACGTGGGACACGTGCCACCGCCGGTGGCCCAGGATCACAGGAGGAACGGATGCTGCAGCTACGCGGGATCACCAAGAGCTATGGCTCGCGGCGGGTGCTCGACGACGTCGCGTTCGACGTCGCCCCCGGCCGCCTGACCGGGTTCGTCGGCGGCAACGGCGCCGGCAAGACCACCACGATGCGCATCATGCTCGGCGTGCTGGGCCGCGACAGCGGCGAGGTCACGCTGAACGGCGCGCCCGTCACGACCGCCGACCGCCGCCGCTTCGGGTACATGCCCGAGGAGCGCGGCCTGTACCCGAAGATGAAGGTGCTCGAGCACATCGTCTACCTCGCCCGTCTGCACGGGTTCTCGAAGGCGGATGCCACGACCCGCGCGACGGCGCTGCTCCAGGAGCTGGGGCTCGGGGAGCGCCTGGACGACAACGTCGAGACGCTCTCGCTCGGCAACCAGCAGCGCGCGCAGATCGCGGCGGCGCTCGTGCACGACCCCGAGGTGCTCATCCTCGACGAGCCGTTCTCGGGCCTCGACCCGCTCGCGGTCGACGTCGTGGCCGAGGTGCTGCAGACCCGCGCCGCGCAGGGCGTCTCGGTGCTCTTCTCGTCGCACCAGCTCGACGTCGTCGAGCGCCTGTGCGACGACCTCGTCATCATCGCCGGCGGCACCATCCGCGCGGCCGGCACCCGCGACGGCCTGCGCGCCGAGCACGCCTCGCGGCGCTTCGAACTCGTCTCGGCCACCGACGCCGGCTGGCTGCGCGATGAGCCGGGCGTCGAGGTCGTCGACTTCGACGGCGGATACGCGGTGTTCGAGGCCGACTCGGACGAGACCGCCCAGCGCGTCCTGCAGCGCGCCGTCACCCACGGCGCCGTGACGAGCTTCGCCCCCCGCCGCCCCACCCTCGCCCAGATCTTCACGGAGGTCATCCAGTGAACACGTCACCGTCCTTCGGCCAGAGCGTCTGGCTCGTCACCGAGCGGGAGATCGGCTCCAAGCTGCGCTCCAAGTCGTTCATCATCTCGACCGTCGTCATGTTCCTGATCGTGCTGGCCGCGGTCCTCTGGGCCGGCTTCACGGCGCAGAGCGACAACCGCACGCCGATCGCGGTCACCTCCGAGACCGCCTCGGCCCTCACCGACCCCGACGCCTTCGACGTGACGGATGCCGCGACCGCCGACGAGGCACGCGAACTCGTCCGCGACGGCGAGGTCGACGCCGCCGTCATCCCGGGCGGCGCCGAGCCCCTCGGCTACACCGTGGTGTTCGACGAGCAGGTCTCCAACAGTCTGCTGCAGCAGCTGAGCATCGCGCCCGAGGTCGAGATCCTCGAACCCGCGAGCACCGACGGCTTCTTGCGCTACATCATCGCGATCGCGTTCGGCGGCGTCTTCTTCGCCGCGGCGCTCACCTTCGGCACGACCATCGCGACGAGCGTCGTCGAGGAGAAGCAGACCCGCGTGGTCGAGCTGCTCATCTCGGCGATCCCGACCCGCGCCCTCCTGGCCGGCAAGGTGCTCGGTAACACGGTGCTCGCGATGGGGCAGATCGTCGGTATCGCCGCGGTCGCGATCATCGGCCTGACGGTGACCGGTCAGGACTTCCTCATCGCGGGGCTCGGCGGTCCGATCGCGTGGTTCGCGGTGTTCTTCCTCTTCGGGTTCGTCCTGCTGGCCGCGCTGTTCGCCGCGGCGGGCGCGATGGTCTCGCGACAGGAGGACATCGGACCGACGATCACGCCGCTCACCTACATCGTGATGGCGCCGTACTTCCTCGTCATCTTCTTCAACGACAACCCCGTCGTGCTGACGATCATGTCGTACGTGCCGTTCTCGGCCCCGGTGGGGATGCCGGTGCGCATCTTCGTCGGCGAGGCGCAGTGGTGGGAGCCCCTGCTCGCGCTGGCCGTCATGCTCGCCGCGTGCATCGGGGCGATCCTCCTCGGCGCGAAGATCTACGAGAACTCGCTCCTGCGCATGGGGGCGCGCGTCAAGCTGCGCGAGGCCCTGTCGCGCTGATCCTGCCGCACCGCGGCATCCGCTGAACCGCCCCGTCCGCACCTGCGGCGGGGCGGTTCAGCCGCGTCCGGGGCCGCCCTTGCCGGGCTTGTCCTTGCCGGGTTTGTCCTTGCCGGGTTTGTCGGGCTTGTCCTGCTTGTCGGGTTTGCCGCCGCCCTTGTCGTCGGCAGGGGCGTCATCGGTGCCCGAGTCGTCGACCGTCGAGACCGTGGGCGTCGGGGTGGCGGTCGGCGTCACCTCCGCCGTCCGGGCGGGCGTCGGCTCGGTCTGCGCGGGGTCGGTCGTTCCGGACTGCTGTCCGCCGAAGAGCGACGCCGCCCAGATGCTGGCCCCAGCGAGAAGGGCGACGACCGCGACGGCGAGCCCGATGACGAGCGGACGGCGGGACCGGCGACGTGAGTCCGCCGCGGTGGATGCCGGAGCCGGCGCCGACCCCAAGGCCACCGTCGCCGCCGTCGGATAGCGGCGCGTCGGGGCATCGCCCGCCATGCGGGCGGCCGCCGGCTCGAGCACGGTCGGGGCGTCGTCGTCGCGAGGCTCCGCCTGCGTCGCCGGCGCGTCGGCGGGGGTCGTCGCCGCGATCGGGATGCCGGCGGCCACCGCCGCGCGCACCGGAGGCAGTGGGGGCGCACCGTCGACCGGCGCGGTGCGCAGCCGCTCGGCAGCCTCGACGACCGCGAGCGCGGTCGGACGCTCCTCGGGGCGGGTGGCGGTCATGCGCGACAGCAGCGACGTCCAGGCGGGGCCGAGCGCGTCGGGGATCGTCGGCGGCGTGGTGAGGCGGGCCAGGGCGGCGCCGACCCCGTCGGTGTGCGGGTACGCGCGCTCGCCGGTGAGGGCTTCGAGCAGCACCAGGCCGAGCGCGTACACGTCGGCGGGCGGAGCCGGATCGGCGCCCTGCACCTGCTCGGGGGCGAGATAGGCGGCCGTCCCGATGATCGTGCCGGGCGTCGTCAGCCGGGCGCTGTCGAGGAGCAGGGCGATGCCGAAGTCGGCGAGCTTCGCGCGGGGCCGCCCGCCCGGCAGGTGCGGCGGGGCGAGCAGCACGTTCGACGGCTTCATGTCGCGGTGCACGACCCCCGACGCGTGCACGACGTGGAGGGCTTCGCCGAGCTCCGCGGCGAGCGCGGCGACCTCGGCTGGGGGCAGCGGCCCCTCGGCGATCCGGGAGCTGAGGGTCGGCCCGTCGACGAACTCCATCACAAGGTATTCGGGCGATCCGGTCAGGTGCGCGTCGAAGAGGGTCACGAGCGACGGGTGGTTGAGCGAGGCGAGGAGGGTCACCTCACTCCGGGCGCGCTCAGGCGCTCCGGCGACCCCCTCGACGCCGGGGCGCAGCACCTTGACGGCGACCGTCCGCCCGAGCGCGGTGTCGTCCGCGCGGAAGACCCGCGCCATGCCGCCCTGACCGACCTGCGCGATCAGCCGGTAACGATCCGCCAGAGTGTCGCCGACGAGCGGCTCGGGTGCGTCCGTCATCGTCTCCTCCTCCGCCCGGGTCAGCGGTCCCGTCTACGACGGTACCCCCGGCACCCACTCCGTGCAGGGCACTTGACGAGGTGACTAGGTCCGGTGCGCCGCGCGGCCGACGTGGCCGGCGAGCGCGTCGGCCGCGCCGACGAGGGCGAGATGCGAGAGCGCCTGCGGGGTGTTGCCGATGTGGTGTCCGGTGGCGGGGTCGTACTCCTCCGAGAGCAGGCCGACGTCGTTGGCGACTGCGCACAGGCGGTCCATGAGGCGCGACGCGTCGTCGATGCGGCCGGTCGCCGCGTACTGCTCGACGAGCCAGAACGAGCAGGCGAGGAAGGGATGCTCGTCGCCGGGCAGTCCGTCGGTGCCGGCGGCGGTCCGGTACCGCATGACGAAGCCGTCCCGCAGGAGGTCGCGCTCGATGCGGGCGACGGTGGCGAGCATCCGCGGGTCGTCGGCCGCGCAGAACCCGACGAGCGGCAGGAGCAGCAGCGAGGCGTCGACCTCGTCGGTGGTGTCGTGCTGCGTGAAGTGGCCGCCCGCGGCATCCACTCCGGTCGCATCGATCTCGGCGCGCACGCGGTCGCGCAGTCGCTCCCAGACGTCGGCGTCGCCCTCGAGTCCGTTCTCGCGCACCGCGCGGACGCCGCGGTCGAGCGCGGCCCACACCATGGCGCGCGAGTGGGTGAAGTGGTGCAGGTCGCCGCGCATCTCCCAGATGCCGTGGTCGGGACGGTCGACCCACTCGACGACCTGCGCCAGCAGCGCACGCTGCAGCGACCACGACGACGGCGTCTCGGCGACTCCCGCCAGGCGCGCCGCCTCGAGGGCGACGAGCACCTCGCCGATCACGTCGCCCTGGTACTGGTCGACCGCGCCGTTGCCGATCCGCACCGGCGCCGAGCCCCGGTAACCCGGCAGGCTCGTCAGCTCGCGCTCGGGCAAGTCGCGCTCGCCGCCGAGGCCGTACATGATCTGCACGTCGGCCGGGTCGCCGGCGACCGCCCGCAGCAACCATCCGCGCCAACGCTCGGCCGCGGCCGTGTAGCCGTGGGCGAGGTAGGCCTCGAGCGTGAGCGCGGCGTCGCGCAGCCACACGAAGCGGTAGTCCCAGTTGCGCGACCCGCCCGGGTCCTCGGGGAGGGACGTCGTCGCCGCCGCGACGATGCCGCCCGTGTCGGGGTGGGTGAGGGCGCGCAGCACGAGCATCGACCGCATCACGTGGTCGGCCCAGCGTCCATGCCCTTCGACGCGGGACGCCCACTCGGTCCACCACCGGCGGGTCGCGTCGAGCGCGGCGTCGACGTCGCACGCGGCCGGATGCGGGTGGTACGACCGGTCCCACGCGAGCACCGAGTCGACCGTCGTCCCCGGCCGGGCCGTGAACGATCCGCGGTGGGTCGTCCCGTCGGGGCGCAGCCGCGGACCGCGGACCACGACGGCGTCAGGCCCCGCGATCGCGAGCAGCACGGCCGCCGCATCGTCGTCGCCGATCTGCCGCACCCACGGCAGCGCCCGCGCGTAGTCGAACCGCAGGCGCAACTCGCTCTCGAAGGCGACCGTCCCCTCGACGCCGACCACCCGCCGCACGACGACGTCCTCGTCGATCGGCAGGAACTCGATGACGTCGGCGACGCCGGTGGCCGTCGTCCAGCGCGTGACGAGCACGAACGTGTCGCCGTCGTAGCGCCGCGCGGCGGTGGCCTCGGGATCGGCGGGCCGCAGGCTCCACCGGCCGTGCTCCTCGTCGCCGAGCAGCGCACCGAAGATCGACGCCGCGTCGTAGCGGGGGAGGCAGAGCCAGTCGATGCTGCCGGCATCCGACACCAGGGCCGCCGTCCGACAGTTGCTGAGCAGGGCGTAGGACTCGATCGGGGCAGGCATCGTCGTCATTGTCGCCCTCGCGCACGGTCGGGGCAAGAGCCGGCACCCGACTCCGGTTCGCGCGCACCGCGGGGCTAAGGTGACGCGCATGACGGCCGACACGACCCTGCTCATCCTCGGCGCCTCCGGCGACCTCACCTCGCGCCTGCTCCTGCCCGCGCTCGGGCAGCTGCTCGCGCGCGAGCCCGACCGCAGCGTGCGCCTCGCGGGCGCCGGCGTCGACGAGTGGACCGACGACGCCTGGCGCGAGACGGTCCGGAAGGCGTTCGCGACGACCGATGCGGAGTCCGCCTTCGACCGGCTCTCCGACACGACCTACACGCGGGCCGACATCACCGACCCGGGTCAGCTGCAGACGCTGCTGGATGCCGCCGAGGGCCGCCCCGCGCTCTACTTCGCCGTGCCGCCCGCCGTCGCCGCGAAGGCGTGCGAGGCCCTGCGGTCGGTCACGATCCCCGACGGCACGATCCTCGCGCTCGAGAAGCCCTTCGGGTCGGATGCCGCCAGCGCCGAACGCCTCAACGAGACCCTCGCCGACCTCGTCCCCGAGAGCCAGGTCTTCCGCGTCGACCACTTCCTCGGCCGCTCGACGGTCCTCAATCTGCTCGGGGTGCGCTTCGCGAACCGGCTCATCGAACCGGCGTGGTCGGCCGACCACATCGCGTCGATCCTCGTGCAGTTCGACGAGCCGCTGGGTCTCGAAGGCCGTGCGGGCTACTACGACAAGGCCGGCGCGCTGACCGACATGATCCAGAGCCACCTGCTGCAGGTGATGGCGTTCGTGACGATGGAGCCCCCGGCCTCCCTCGACGAACGCGACCTCCGCGACGCGACGGGCGCAGCACTCCGCGCGACGGCCGTCTGGGGCGACGACCCCGTCGCCTCGTCGCGACGGGCGCGGTACACGGCGGGCACCGTGGACGGACGCGAGTTCCCGTCGTACGTCGACGAGCCGGGCGTCGACCCGGCGCGCGGCACCGAGACCCTCGCAGAGATGACCGTCGAGGTGCGCAACGCCCGCTGGCAGGGCGTGCCGATCACGCTGCGCTCGGGCAAGGCCCTGGGCCACGCCGAGGCGAAGGTCGAGGTGCGCTTCCACCCGGTGCGGCACCTGCCGCGCGGCTTCACAGGCGACCCCGGCCCCACCGTCCTCAGCTTCTCGCTCGGACCCGACTCGATCTCGCTCGGACTGAACGTCAACGGCGAGGCCGACCCGCTCGAGCTCGAGCGGGCGACCCTCGAGGCCCACCTGGGCGAGGGGTCGCTGAAGGCGTACGCCGAGGTGCTCTCGGGCATCCTCGACGGCGACGCGATGCTCTCGGTGCGCGGGGACGCCGCCGTCGACTGCTGGCACATCGTGCAGCCGGTCATCGATGCGTGGCGGGACGGCCGCGTGCCGATGGACGAGTACGCCGCGGGCACGGCGGGCCCGGCCGACTGGCCGACGTCCTGACGCATCGACCCCGCACCCAGGGAGGCGGTGATGGAATGGACGGATGCCGAACCGCACCGCCACGACCGACGCCCCCCTCCTCGACGTGCTCAGCGAGCGCTGGAGCACCCGCATCTTCGACGCGTCCGCCCCGATCGACGAGCAGGCCCTGCGGTCCGCACTCGAGGCGGCGCGCTGGTCGCCGTCGGCGTCGAACACGCAGCCGTGGCGGTTCATCGTCGCGCGGCGGGGGTCGGCATCCCACGCCGCCGTCGTCGACAGCCTGATGGGGTTCAACCGCTCGTGGGCGGCCGACGCGGCCGCGCTCGTCGTGTTCGTCGCGACGACCGAGCAGGACGGCAAGGCGCTGCGCTGGGCCGCGTACGACGTCGGCCAGGCCGCGGCGCACTTCACCGTGCAGGCGCATGCGAACGACCTCGGGACGCACCAGATGGGCGGCTTCCACGCCGACCGGATCGCCGGATCGTTCGGCCTCACCGACACGCAGCGTGCCCTGACCGTCATGGCCGTCGGACCGGTGGGCGACCTCGACGCGGCATCCGAGGAACTGCAGGCGCGCGAGAACGCCCCGCGGGAGCGGCGTCCGGTCGCCGACTCGCTGCTCGTGGACGACTGATCCGGCGCGGCGAAGGCCGATTCGGCCCGCATCCCGTCGATGTGTTGGTTGAGTGATCCCGATGGACGACGACGAGGCCGCCTCACGGGAGCGGGCGTGGAGGTGAGGGTGAGCCTCCGCGGGCTCACACACGACGGGGTCATGGTCAACCCGCAGCCTCGACCGATCGCGCGCCGGTTACGGTGAGGCATGACCACCCGCATCCTGTCCATCGGCACCGCCGTGCCCGAGGCCCGTCTCCGACAGGACCAGGTGCGCGATCTGTTCGCGGGGCAGCCGGGTGCCGACCGGCTGACGCGGCGGCTCATCGGCGCCGCGTTCGACGCCTCGGCGATCGAGACCCGGCACACCGTGCTCGACGACCTGGCCGCAGCTGCCGCGGCCTCCGCGCCCGCCGGTGCCGAGCGGATGCCGACGGTCACCGACGCCGGTTCGTTGCTCGCCCCCTCCACCGGCGCCCGCAACGACGCCTACATCCGGCTCGCACCCCCGCTGTTCGCCGAGGCGGCGCGGAAGGCGCTCGCCGCGGCATCCGTCACCGCGGCCGAGGTGACCCACGTCGTCACGGTCTCGTGCACGGGCATGTTCGCGCCCGGTCCCGACTACCGCCTCGTGCGCGACCTGGAGCTGCCGACCACGGTCGCCCGCGCGCACCTCGGGTTCATGGGGTGCGCGGCGGCGGTACCGGCGTTGCGGACGGCGGCTCAGACGTGCGCGGCCGACCCGACCGCCGTGGTCCTCGTCGTCTGCGCCGAGCTGTGCTCGTTGCACGTGCGGACACCGGCCGACCACGACGAGATCGTCGCGGCATCGGTGTTCGCCGACGGGGCGGCGGCGGCGGTCGTGAGCGCCGACCCGTCGCGCGCGACGGGGGCGTCGTTCGAGCTCGACCGCTTCGCGACGGTGCTCACCGACGAGGGCGAGAAGGACATGGCCTGGACGATCGGCGACACCGGCTTCGAGATGGTGCTGTCGGCGGAGGTGCCGCGCATCATCGGGCGCGAAATCCGCGGCGCGGTCGAGACGTTCCTCGGCGACGACGGCGTCGATACGTGGGCGGTGCATCCCGGCGGGCGCAGCGTGCTCGACCGCGTCGAGTCCGGGCTGGAGTTGCCCGCCGACGCTCTGGCCGTGTCGCGCGACGTCCTGCGCGACTACGGCAACATGTCGAGCGCGACGATCCTCTTCATCCTCGGCGCGCTCCTGACCGCGGGCCTCGACGACGGCGACCGCGTGGCGACGCTCGCCTTCGGGCCCGGGCTCACCCTCGAAGCCGCGCGGCTGACGTTCCGGACGGGGGCCGCGTGAACCTCGCCGTGCGCGACACCGCCCTCCGCGAGCTGATGGACGATCCGGACTGCGACCCGGCGATGCTGGCCGAGACGCTGCGGAGGTTCGACCTCGTGAACCGCGCGATCGGCGGGTGGGGTCGGGTCTGGCGGCGCGGCATCCGTCCTCGGCTGCTGCGGCTGGGTCGTCCGGCGCGGGTGCTCGACGTGGGCAGCGGCGGCGGCGATGTGCTCGCGCGTCTCGCGGCCTGGGCCGAGCGCGACGGGCTCGACGTGCAGTGGCTCGGGATCGACCCCGACCCGCGGGCGCTCGAGGTGGCGCGGGAGCGCGAGAGCGCGCGGGTGTCGTTCGCCGCGACGGATGCCGCCGGTCTCCGCGCAGCCGGCGAGCGGTTCGACCTGGTGCTGTCGAACCACGTGCTGCACCACCTGAGCGATGCGGAGCTCGCCGGCTTCGCCGCCGACACGCGCGCGCTCGCGACCGGGGCGGTGCTGCACGCCGACATCGAGCGCGGTGCACTGGCGTATGCGCTCTATGGCATGGGCATCACGGCGCTGGAGCGGGGGACGTTCCTGCGGACCGACGGACTGCGCTCGATCCGGCGGAGCTATCGCGCGGACGAGCTCGCCGCGGCGCTCGGGGCGCCGTGGCGCGTCGCGTCGCCGGCGCCGTTCCGGCTGCTCGCGGTGGCGGACGGCGATGGCTGAGGTCCTCGTCGTCGGGGCGGGTCCCGTCGGCACGCTGCTGGCGGCCGAGCTGACGCGGTTCGGCGTCGAGGTCGCGATCGTCGAGCGGCGCGAGGCGGCGGGCGGCGGTTCGCGCGCCATCGGGGTGCATGCTCCCGTCCTCGCGGCGCTGGAGGCCGGCGGGGCGACCGAGCGCCTGTTGAGCAGCGCCGTGCGGGTGCGCCGAGGCGAGGCACGCAGCGATGGACGCGCGATCGGGGTGGTCGACTTCGGGCGCCTGGATGTGCGGCATCCGTACGTCGCGACCCTGCCCCAGGTCGAGACCGAACGCGCGCTGCGGGGCGACGGACCCGAGCCCGAGCGGGGCACGACGGTGACGCGGGTCGCGCCCGACGGCGCCCGAATGCGGGTCGAGACCGACCGCGGAGACCGGGCCGCGCCGATCGTGGTGGTCGCGGGCGGGGTCGGTGCGCGCGACCTCGTCTACCGTCCGGAGGCGCTGCGGCGGACTGCATACGCCGATCGGTATCTGATGACGGATGCCGCCGTGCCGCCCCGCGCCGACGCCGAGACCGCCGTGGTGCACCTGGCCCCCGGCGGCGTGCTCGAGTCGTTCCCGCTGCCCGGCGCGCGGCGTCGTTTCGTCGCGTGGGACGCCGGTGGGAGTGCCGTGTCGCGGGCGGATCGGTTGCGCCGGGCTATGCGCGAGCGGGGCGAGGCGGAGGCTGCCGAGGCGGTGACCGAGGCGACGGAGTTCGGGGTGCGGCGGGTGCTCGCGCCCGCGATGCGTCGGGACCGCGTGTTCGTGATCGGCGACGCGGCGCACGAGGTCAGTCCGATCGGCGGCCAGGGCATGAACCTCGGACTGCTGGATGCCGCGACCCTCGCTCCCCTGCTCGCTGCCTGGATCCGGTCGGGGTCGGCGCCCGAGGCCGACCTCGCGGAGTGGGAGCGTGACCGTGTGCGCTCCGCGCGGATCGCCGGCCGCCTCGCCGCGGTCAACATGGCGCTCGGCCGACCCGTCTCGGGCGCGGTGCACGCGCTGCGCTCGCGCGTGCTGGGTTCGGTGCTCGCCGCGACCGGCGGGCTCGTCCCGCACGCCTACGCGATGGGCCTCGACCGCGCGAGCCGCTGAGGGGTCGGCCGCGCCGCCGCTTCGCGACACATCGAGTCCCCTGAGCGTCGGGCCGAGCCGCGACCCGTCCGCATCCACTGCTCCAGGGACGCATCCCGTCGCCCGATCGACCTCCCGGCGACACGTCGCGTCCCTGGAACCGCCCGCCCCGGGGTCAGGACAGGCTCGAGCCCACCACGAGTTGCACGGCGAGGACCAGCGCGGCGGCCATCACGAGCCGGAATCCCGTGCGGTCGGGGCCGCGGCGCCGCATCCGCAACAGCACCGCGCCCGCGATGATCGCGACGACGACGGCGAACGGGATCATCGCGGCCGCCGGTGCCCCCTCGGCGAGGCTGCCCACGAGCACCGCGACCGCGGCGAGGACGATACCGGCGACGGCGAGGACGACGGATGCCGCAGCTCCGAGCCGATGCGGCAGTCCGCGCACCCCGGTGCGGCTGTCATCGTCCAGGTCGGGGAGGACGTTCGTCAGGTGGACGGCGGCGCCGAGCACCGCTCCCGCGAAGGTCGCCCAGAGCGCGGCGGGCTGCGGGTCGGGAGCCGAGAAGGTGGCGAGTGACGGGAAGATGCCGAAGCTCACGAGGAACGGTGCGAGCGACGCGGGGGTCGACTTGAGCCCGGCGTTGTAGCTCCACGCCGAGACGAGCGCGACGACGTGGGCGAGCAGCATCCCCCAGCCGAGGACGGCGGAGAGCACGATCGCGACACCCAGCGAGGCGAACGCCGCGATCCACGCGGTGCGCACGCGGGTGTCGCCGCGGACGAGCGGCTTGTCGGAGCGGCCCACTGTGGCGTCGCGGAACAGGTCGATCGCGTCGTTCGACAGGCCGACCGACACCTGCCCCGCGAACACCGCGACGACGAGGACGACGAGGCGCCACGGCTCGAGCCCGGCGGCGAGGCCGAGGGCCAGCGAGAGCGCGGTCACCACGAGCGACGGCCCGGGGTGGGTGGCGCCCCACAGGGCCCGCGCGGTTCGCATGCTCGATCCTTTCACGCCGAGTCTGTGCGGCGGACCTCCGGCAGTGGAGCGCGAGGCGCGGGCTCGGAGGATGATCGTCCCCCACGGTCGGGCGGATGCCACGACCAACCGCACGAGCTGCGGGGCACGGCGCATTGACCTCGGTCACGGAGGACGCGCCGCCGCGAGGATGAGAGGACTCTCATTCCTTGGGTGTGCACAACGTGTGTTCTGGGCCGGTTTCGCTCGGGTGGATGTCGGTGGCCAGTGGCAGAGTGCAGGTATGACGGATGCGGCGGAAACCCCCGGTGGCGAGGACTATCTCGCTGCTCTGGCAGGGGTCGTCGCCGGCGTCGATTCCGCGGCTCGACGGATCGCCGCCGCGCAGATCGACGAGCTTCGGATGCTCGCTGCGGCGGGCCGGTTGGCCGAGGCGCAGATCGCGCAGCGCAACGCCCGCGTGCAGGTCCACGACATGGCTTTGCGGTCGATCGCCGCGGAGGTCGGCGGGGTCATGCGCGTGACCGACCGGACCGTGCAACGGCGGATCGGTGAAGCACGAACCCTGGTCGAAGGGTTCCCCGCGACGGTCGAGGCATGGGAGCAAGGTCGCATCGTTCGGGGCCACGCGATCGCGATCCTCGAGACCGGGACGAGTTTGCCGGCCGAGATGTGGACCGAGTTCGAACAGGGCGCGATCAGCCGATGCGAGCGAGACACCCCGAACCGGGTGCGAGGCGAGCTCGAGATCCTCGCCCACCGGATGCACCCCCGCTCGTTCGCGGAGCGGCATGAGCAGGCTGCCGCCGGGCGGTGCGTGCGGATCGTGCCGGGGCGAGACGGGATGAGCGACGTCGTCGCAACCGTCCCGACGGTGATCGCCGAAGGGATTCACGACCGGCTCACGCAGCAGGCACGCGCGATCCTCGACACCCGCAACGAGCGCGCCGCTGCGCACGGCGGGGCTGGTGTGTCGTTCGGGGACGCCGCCACGACGCATGGCGACACCGACACCGACACCGACGATGCCGGCGCCATCGTCGCCACTGACAATCGCTCCACCGATCAGGTCCGGGCGGACGTGTTCGCCGACCTGCTCCTCGCGGGAACACCGGCCCTCGACGACACCCGAGACACCACCGCAGGCCCGCTCGGCGCGATCCGAGCACGCGTGCAGATCCTCGTCCCCGCCGCGACACTCACCGGCGAGGACAACGGACCGAGCGACCTCGCCGGCCGCTCCCCCATCGACCCCGCGACCGCACGGACGCTCGCCGGCGGCACCCACATCTGGGAGCGCCTGTTCCACGACCCGTCCACGGGGGTCACGGTGTCGACCGATTCGTACCGCGTCCCCTCCGGCATGCGCCGGTTCCTGCAAGCCCGTGATCAGCACTGCCGATTCCCCGGATGCCGCGTCGCCGCCATCCGCTGCGAAGTCGATCACACCCACGACCACGCGCTCGGCGGACGAACCGAACTCACCAACCTGGCCCACTTGTGCCAACGGCACCACTCGATGAAGCAATTCACCGCGTGGAGAGTGCGACAACTCAAGGGTGGCGTCCTGGAATGGACCTCACCCCTCGGCAGGACCTACCGCGAAGACGCACCCACCCCGGCCGTCGCCTTCACCCCTGCCGCACCACCTCCACCCGCGCCGCGGGCTCCAGCGGGACCCGCACCCTTCTGAAACAAGAGGGCGCCCTGCGCGCCGCGCTGCACGCATCCCCCAGAAGGGTCGGACGCACGCCTGGCCGCTCGCCCCCGCCTGAAGTGCGTCGAGCGCAAACGACGCACCGCGCACGGGGTGCGCGTCGGAGCGCCCTCACCCGTTACCCGCCGCTCTGAGCCCTCAGCCCGCCACCGCCTCAGCCCTTCACCGCCTCAGCCCGCCACCGCCACAGCCCGCCGCGCGCGACACGCCTCA
This sequence comes from Microbacterium sp. NPDC080220, assembly GCF_040686395.1. Taxonomy (NCBI): domain Bacteria; kingdom Bacillati; phylum Actinomycetota; class Actinomycetes; order Micrococcales; family Microbacteriaceae; genus Microbacterium; species Microbacterium sp. NPDC080220. The sequence continues at coordinate 179,655 of NZ_JBFBOP010000007.1, read as the reverse complement.
GCCCTCGAGGATCCGCTGGAACAGCAGATGGTCCTGCCAGCGCCCCGCGATCTTCAAGTACCCCGGCGCGACGCCGATCTCGGTGAACCCGCACCGCCGCAGCACCGCCTGCGACGCCGCGTTGTGCAGCAGCGTGCCGGCCTGCACCCGATGCAGGCCCCACCCCTCGGCGGCGGCTCGCACCACGGCATCCACCGCCGCGGTCATGACGCCCCGCCCGGCGAACTCGCCGTCGATCCAGTACCCGAGGTTGGCGCTCTGGAACGCGCCGCGGACGATGCTCGACAGGTTGACCCGACCGACGATGCGCTCCCCCGCCACCAGCACGAACGGCGCAGCGACCCCGGCATCGCGGTCCCGCAGCACCGCCTCGAGCTCGGCCCGCTGACCCGCCTCCGTGAAGAACGACTCCGCCCGCACCGGCTCCCACGGCGCGAGGCGCTCGCGGTTCCGGCGGTACGCGTCGGCGAGGGCCGCGGCATCCGTCACCGCCGGCTCCCGCAGCGTCACCCCGGCACCACCGAGCGAGGTCATTCGTCGAGCAGCTCCGCCTCGATCACATCGTCCTCGCCGGGTTCGGCCGGCGCCGGATCGCTGCTCGTGAGCACGAGCTGCGACCCGTCGACCGCGACGTCCACGCGCACCACGTCACCGTCGTGCACACCGCCCGACAGCAGCGCCATCGCAAGCCGGTCCTGGATCTCCGACTGGATCAGCCGCCGCAGCGGCCGCGCACCGAACAGCGGGTCGTACCCGCGTTCGGCGAGCCAGGCGCGGGCGTCCGGCGTCACCGCGAGCGTCAGTCGACGATCGCGCAGGCGGCGCTGCAACGCATCCACGGCGAGCTCGACGATCTGCGCGAGATCGGACTCGCTCAGCGGCGAGAACATCACGACGTCGTCGAGTCGGTTCAGGAACTCGGGGCGGAACACCTGCCGCACCATCGTCATCACCTGCTCGCGCTTCGTCTCGTCCGTCAGCGTCGGATCGATGAGCACCGGCGACCCGATGTTGCTCGTCAGCACGAGGATCGTGTTGGTGAAGTCCACCGTGCGGCCCTGCCCGTCTGTCAACCGTCCGTCGTCGAGCACCTGCAGCAGCACGTCGAACACCTCGGGGTGCGCTTTCTCGACCTCATCGAGCAGCACCACCGAATACGGCCGGCGCCGCACCGCCTCGGTCAGCTGACCGCCCTGCTCGTACCCGACGTACCCGGGAGGGGCACCGACGAGCCGCGCGACGGCGTGCTTCTCGCCGTACTCGCTCATGTCGATGCGCACCATGGCGCGCTCGTCGTCGAACAGGAACTCCGCAAGCGCCTTCGCGAGCTCGGTCTTGCCCACACCGGTCGGCCCGAGGAACAGGAACGAGCCGGTCGGCCGGTTCGGGTCGCTGATCCCGGCGCGGGAACGACGCACGGCATCCGACACCGTCTTCACGGCCGCCTTCTGCCCGATCAGCCGCTTGCCGAGCTCGGACTCCAGGTGCACCAGTCGAGCGCTCTCGCTCTGCAGCAGTTTTCCGACCGGGATGCCGGTCCACGCCGCGATGACCTCCGCGATGTCCTCTTCGGTCACCCGGTCGCCCACCATCCGCTCGGCTCCGTCACCGACGGCGCCCTCGGCCATCTCCGCCTCGGCGAGCTTGCGCTCGAGGGCCGGGATCTCGGCGTAGAGCAGCCGCGACGCCCGCTCGAGGTCGCCCTCGCGCTGCGCCCGCTCCGCCTCGACCCGCAGCGCGTCGAGCCGCGTCTTGTAGTCGCCGACGGCGTTCAACGACGCCCGCTCGCGCTCCCAGCGCGCCTGCAGGTCGTCGAGCTCCTGCTGCACCTTCACGAGCTGGTCGCGGAGCGCCGCGAGGCGCTCCTTCGAGGCGTCGTCCTTCTCCTTCTTCAGCGCGAGCTCCTCGAGCTTCAGCCGGTCGGCGTGCCGGCGCAGCTCGTCGATCTCCAGCGGCGCCGAGTCGATCTCCATGCGCAGGCGCGACGCGGCCTCGTCGATGAGGTCGATCGCCTTGTCGGGCAGCTGCCGCGCCGGGATGTACCGGTTCGACAGCGCCGCGGCGGCCACCAGCGCACCGTCCGAGATCGCGACCTTGTGGTGCGCCTCGTACCGCTCCTTGAGCCCGCGGAGGATCGCGATCGTGTCCTCGACGCTCGGCTCGCCGACGTACACCTGCTGGAAGCGGCGCTCCAACGCGGCATCCTTCTCGATGAACTCGCGGTACTCGTCGAGCGTCGTCGCCCCGATCAGGCGCAGCTCGCCGCGGGCGAGCATGGGCTTGAGCATGTTGGATGCCGCGACCGACCCCTCGCCTCCGCCGGCACCCATCAGCGTGTGCAGCTCGTCGATGAAGGTGATGACCCGGCCCTCGGACTCGGTGATCTCCTTCAAGACGCTCTTCAGCCGCTCCTCGAACTGGCCGCGGTACATCGCGCCGGCGACCAGTGCCGAGATGTCGAGCGCGATGAGCTCCTTGCCCTTCAGGGACTCGGCGACGTCGCCCGCGACGATGCGCTGCGCGAGCCCCTCGACGACGGCGGTCTTGCCGACGCCGGGCTCACCGATGAGCACGGGGTTGTTCTTCGTGCGGCGCGTGAGCACCTGGCTGACCCGTCGGATCTCGCCGTCGCGACCGATGACGGGGTCGAGTTTGCCCTGCCGGGCGCGGTCGGTGAGGTTGACGCCGAACTGTTCGAGGGCGCTGCCCTGATCGTCCTGTCCGGGGGCGGCTTGTGCGTTCATCATCTGCTCCTGAAGGGTCGGTCCAAACTTGAGCCTGAGTGACTCAAGTTTATCACGACGCCATCTCGCCGGCTCCGACGAGATCGTCCGCGCAGGCGAACCGCGCGCGGTACGCCGTCGGCGTCGTGCCGAGCACCCGCGAGAAGTTCTGCCGCAGCACCGCCGCCGAGCCGAACCCGCACTCGTAGGCGATCGCGTCGAGCCCCAGGTCGGTCTGCTCGAGCAGCCGCTGAGCGTGCAGGATCCGCTGGCGCCCCAGCCACGCCGCCGGCGTCGTGCCGTAGTCGGCCTTGAAGCGGCGCGCGAACGTCCGCGGCGACATGTGCGCCTTGGCCGCCAGCTGATCGACCGACAGGTCCCGGCGCAGGTTCTCCAGCATCCAGTCCGTCACCGGCGTGAGCGACAGCGACGTCGACACCGGCAGGGGCGTCGCGATGAACTGCGCCTGCCCGCCGTCGCGCTGCGGCGGCACGACCATCCGCCGCGCGATCGTGTTCGCCGCCTCGGCGCCGAGCTCGATCCGCAGCAGGTGCAGGCACGCGTCGAGCCCGGCCGCCGTTCCCGCGCTCGTGATGATGCGGTCCGACTGCACGTAGAGGACGTTCGGGTCGACCTCGATGTCGGGGTACATGCGCGCCATGGTCTCGGCGTATCGCCAGTGCGTCGTCGCGCGGCGCCCCGAGAGCACGCCGGATGCCGCGACCGCGAACGCCCCGCTGCACACCGTCAGCACCCACGCGCCGCGGTCCACCGCACGCCGGATGACATCGAGCACGCGCTCGTCGACGTTGCCCCAGGCCTCGCGCGGGATCGGGGTGATGACGACGACATCCGCCTCGTCGGCGAAGGCCAGGTCCTCACCGACGTTGATCGAGAACGCCAGGTTGCTTGGCACGGCCCCGGGTGCGGGGGTCACGATCCGGAAGTCGAAGTTCGGGATTCCCTCGTCGCTGCGGTCGAGCCCGAAGGCTTCGCACGCGAGTCCGAACTCGAACGGAGCGAACCCGGACTGGACGATGCAGGCGACGGTACGGATCATGGGCGACCTCCGGTCACGCGTTGGCAGGATTCCTGCGGGCAGTGTCTTCACGGCCACTCGTGGCAGGATGCCGCTAAGCATAGCGTTTCCGCCATGACCGCCGCACTCCTCCTCATCCTGTTGTCCCTCGTCGTCGTCGCCGCCGTCATCGGCACGATCCACCTCGTCGCCACCGACGGCTACCGCCGGCAGCCGACCTGCCCGCGCGCTCCCCGCCTCCCCTAGACTCGGGGCCTCGCGAGAGGATCCCCATGAGCGTCCCCATCCCGCCGTCGCAAGCGCCCTATCCGCAGCAGCCCTACCGCACGGCACCGCCGGCGCCTGCTCGGGGCCTGGCCGTCGCCGCCGTCATCGTCGGCGCCGTGCCGATCCTGCTCGGCGGACTGTGGCCAGCGGTCTCGATCTCGCTTTACACCTCGTCGAACTACACCCTCGCCGGCGTCGTCAACGCCGCCTTCGCACTGTTCACCTGCCTGGTCGCGGCCGTCGCGCTCGTCCTCGGCATCCTCGCCGCGCGACGGAACGCCGGCAACCGCCTCCTGGGCGGGATCGCGATCGGTCTCGCCGCCGCGCAGATCGTCGGCACCGTGCTGAGCTTCGCCTCATCCACGATCGGCTCCGCCCTCTACTGACCCCGGCGGCCCCGCCTGATCAGCGCGTGACGAGGTCCCGCGCCGCCGACAGCAGGATCTCCGCCGACCGACCCCAGTCGAACGTGCGGATGTGGGCGGTCCCCGCCTCGATGAGCCGCTCGCGCACGCCGGGCTCGTCGAGTGAGCGCACGGCGCTCACGACGGCTTCGGGGTCGAGCGGGTCGACGTACAGGGCGCCGTCGCCGGCGACCTCGCGGAAGATCTCCATGTCCGTCACGACCGCAGGGACGCCGAGCTCCAGCGCCTCGGCCACCGGCAGCCCGTACCCCTCGTCGAGGCTCGTCGTGACGAGGGCGGCGTCGTCGGCGAGGAGCGCCGCGTAGGCGGCATCCGTCACCCCGTCGTGGAACACGACCGAGGCTCCGCCGGCGAGGGCGGTCAGCTCGGCGCGACGTTCCGGGGTGATGCGCGAGAGCAGGTGCAGCGTGTGCTCGGGCAGCTGCCGCATGGCCGTCACCAGCGTCTCGACGTTCTTGTAGGGCATGAACGAGCCCATGTAGACGAGGTTCCGCACCGACCCCGTGCCGACCGCCATGCCCTCCGGCAGGAGCGCGGCGAGGCGCTGCGGCGCGTTCGGGATCACGACGACCGGCCGCTTTGTCAGCCGCACGCGGGCGAACTGGCGCGCGCTCGTCTCGCTCACCGTCGCGACGAGGTCGGCCGCGTCGAGCGTCCAGCGCTGCGGCCAGTACGACAGGTGGAACAGCCGCCAACCCAGCCGCACGTACCAGGGCAGCGCCCGCGGGGGCGTGCGGTGCCGGTAGTAGATCGTGTCGTGCAGGGTGAGGATCAGGCGGAACCGTCGCCCCGCCGACCCGATCGTCTGCATCGGCGAGAACAGCACGTCGGGTCGGTGCCGGTTCAGCAGCAGCGACGCGAACGGTTCCTTGGCCGACGTCGGCGAGTGGATCGTGAGGGTGATCGCACCCTTCGGCAGGAACGCCCGCTGCCGTTCGTCGTGGATGAGGAAGGTGACCTCGGTGCGGTGGGCGGATGCGGCATCCGCCACCGCCTGCGCGAGCTCGGCCGAGTAGCGACTGATGCCGTCGTGGAAGTCCGTGCGGATGTAGCGCGCGTCGAAGAACAGACGCATGTCAGACGTCGAGCGGTTCGCCGCGGTAGAGCTTCTCGAACGTGTCGAGGGTGCGCTCGATGTCGTGGATGACGACGCCGTCGAGCGACGCGTGCTGCATGCGCGAGTACTCGGCCTGGTCGGCGGTGAGCACGGTGCGGATCTTCTCGGCGAGCTCGTCGACGTTCCCGGGCTCGAAGAGGTAGCCGTTTTCGCCGTCGTGGACGAGGTGCGGCAGCGCGACGGCGTTCGCGGCGATGACGGGCAGGCCCGAGGCCATCGCCTCCATCGTGGCGATGGACTGCAGCTCGGCGACCGAGGCGATGACGAAGACGTCCGCCCGCGTGTAGGCCGCCCGCAGCTCGTCCTCCGAGACCCGGCCGCGGAACGTGACCCGGTCTTCGAGGCCGAGGCGCTGGGTGACGTGTCCGAGGTTCTTGCGCTGGTCGCCACCCCCGACGATCTCGAACTCGATGTCGAGGTCGGGCAGCTTCGCGATCGCCTCGAGAGTGACCTCGACGTGCTTCTCGGTCGTGAGGCGTCCGACGAACAGAACGCGCCGGCGCTTCTCACGCGGCGCGAGGTCCGGTGTGTAGTTGCTCTGGCGGATGCCGCAGCTGATCGGGACGACGCCCTGGATGTCGATCGTGTTCTCGAGGAACTCCGCCGCCCTGCGGGTGGGGGTCGTCACGGCGCGCGACATCTTGAAAGTGCGCTCCGCATCGGCCCACGCGATCTTGAGGAAGATGTCGTAGAGGAACTTCGGCAGCAGCGTGAAGTCGAGGATGTTGTCGGCCATGATGTGGTTCGTCGCCACGACCGGGATGCCGCGCTGGTTCGCGATGCGTGTCAGCGCACGACCGATGACGATGTGCGACTGACTGTGCACGACGTCGACGTCCACCGTGTCGAGGATCTGCCGCGCGTAGTGCTTGCCCCTCCACGGCAGCACGAAACGCAGCCAGTCGTGGGGCCGGTAGCGCCAGCCGGGCAGACGGTGGACGGTGAGCTTCTGCCCCTCGATCTCCTCGGTGAATACGCCGTGGTTGCGGTGCCCGACGCTCGGCGTCGCGACGTGCACGTGGTGGCCGCGCTCGGCGAGCCCGGCGGCGAGGCGTTCGGTGAAGCGTGCGCCGCCGTTCACGTCGGGCGCGAACGTGTCGGCCGCGATCACGATGGTGAGGGGTCCGCGTTCAGAAGCGGGATGGTCCGGGGGCGTCATGGTCACGGGGTACGGGCCAATCTGTGCGTCGATGGCGGGAGTGGTGGGTCCCACCGGTGGGGCGCAGGGATGCGGGGGCGCCGGGCCTCGATTCTAGCCGGGGGCCAGGAACTCCTCCGCTGGGAGCCCGGCGCGCCCCGCCCCCGGATCAGCGCAGACCGAGGCGCACCGAGAGCGGGTGGTGGTCCGACCCGAGCGGTCCGATCCACTTTCCGCCCGCCGTCTTGCCCGCGTTCGCCCACCGGAACACGACCGACCGCGACGGCCGCACGAGCACCTTGTCGACGTGGTCGCCCCACGTGACGCTGACGAACGGGGTGAGCGACATGGTCGGGTTCGCGGTGTTGTAGTGCTGCAGGCTGAGCACACGCGCCTGGTCGTACGCGTCGTGCCAGCCGCGCTGCTCGAGCACCGCCATGGTCTTGTCGCCGGTGCGGGACTTGTGCGTGTTGAAGTCGCCCAGGACGATCACCGGCGCCTTCGTCCAGTCGGTGAGCGACCGATGCGTCTTGTTCAGCCTGGTCAGGGTCGCCGAGATCGCGTCGGCGAGCTTGCCGGCCTCGTACTCGCGCTGACGGACGACGGATGTGGAGGTGCCGACCACGAGGTGCGTGTTGACGACGAGCAGATAAGCGCCGGAACTGTGCCGCACGGCGGCCCACGACATCCCCTTGCCGGCCGACGCGTAGGTCGAGGGGAAGAGCGTCGCGCCGGAGGTCGCGCCCCCGGACTTCGCGGCGACGGGGGCGAACCGGCCGGTGCGGATGAGGATGTCGTTCTGCCCGTTGTAGGCGAACCGGTAGCCCGAGGGGGCGGCGGTGTACTTCGACGCCTCCTGCAGGGCGACGATGTCGGGGGCGAGCTCGGCGATGCGCTTGTCGATGACGGTCTTGCGCGAGGCGATGCCCGAGCAGACGTTGGAGCAGACGTTCCAGCTCACCGCGTGATAGCTCGGCCACGACGCCGGCAGGGTCGCCTGCGCCGTGATCGTCTCGTGCGCGACCGGCGACGAGCGCGGACCCATGCCGGCCGACGACACCCCGCGCACCTGGATGAAGTAGGCGACCCCGGGCTTCAACCCCGTGACCGTCGCCTTGGAGGTCGTGGTCTTCTGGTTGACGGGGTGCTCGGGCCGCGTGACCTGCGCGTGGCTCGTGCCGGCGTAGACGTAGTAGCTCGTCGCTCCCGGGATGTCGGCCCAGTCGACCGTCAGCGAGGTCGTCGAGGCGCCGACGTAGTTCACGAGGCCGGCCTTGGGAGGGACGGAGGCGGCGAACGCGGGCGAGGCGGGAAGGGTGAGGGCGAGCGCGATCGCAACGATCACTGCGACGGCGCTGCGAGCGTGGGGGACGCGCAGCATAGGCGGATGGTAGCAACCTACGCTTGTCGGCATGACGCGAATCTCTGCCCAGGCGGACCCCGCGCGATGGGTCCCGATCACGGGATCCTTCGGGTTCCGTGGACGACGCGCCCGCAAGAAGGCCATCGGGATGCTGCTCGCCCAGGCGAACGCCGCGTTCGGCCGCGAGCAGCCCGGTAGCAAGGTGGCGGCGTGGGCGATGAGCCAGGCGATCCCCGCCCTCATGCGCCGCGCCGACGGGCGGCTGCTCGCGTGGGTGTGGAGGGACGATCCCGAGCTGCTCGTCGCGATGGCCCAGGTGCAGGAGCTCACGCCGCAGCTGCGCACGATGCGGGCGAGCATGCCGATCGAGTACGACGACACCGTCACGTTCACCGGCTCGCCCCTGGGTGTCGGCGAGAAGCTCGAGATGCCGCTGCCGCCGAACCCGCGTCAGACCCCGTTCGCGTCGTACACGTGGGACACCGGCACCCACCTCGTGACACTCACCGCGGTCATCTCCGACCGCGAGCGGTTCGGCACCGTCATCCCCGCCGTCGACGCCCTCGCCCGCTCGCTGCGACTGGTCGACGACCTGACCGTCGGCGAGGGCCCCGGCACCCTCCGCATCGACCCCGCCTGACCCCCGGTATCCCGTCCTCGCCGCCGAGACGTCGCAGATGGTCACTTTCGCCGACGCGCAGCGACCATCTGCGACGCCTCGGGGCGCCATCCCCGCTCGAGGAGGGCGGCGCGGGTGCGCTCGAGTGCCCACCGGCGGGCGGCGCCGCGATGCGAACGGTTCACCCGGATGACCCGCCACCCCGCCGCGGCGAGGTCGTCCAACCGATCCACGTCGCGCGCGAACTGACGGTCGTCGAGGCGATGCTGCTGCCCGTCGTATTCGAGCAGCACCTTCGTCGGCGCGTGGACCAGATCGCCGTAGGCGAGGAACCGACCGTGCGCATCCCGGATCTCGGCATTCACCTCGAACGGCGGAAGCCCGGCCTCCCGCGCGTCCAGCCGAAGGAACGTCTCCGCGACGGAATCGGTTTGCGGCTCCGTGAGCTCGAGCGCACGTCGCAATCGCCGCACGCCGCGCGACCCGTCCCGCTCGGCGACCGCGGCCTCCAGCGCATCGACAGTGAGCACAGGGTGGTGGCGACGGAGCAGCGCATCCGCCGCGACGACGAGCTCACGGTCGCTGAGAAGGGATGCCGCCTGGCACCACGCGACCGCTGGCTCGACCACCGGCATCCCGTCCACCAGCCGGAGGCGGGCCGCCTGGGAACGGTGCCCGCGCACTCCCGCACCGCGAGCCCGAACGATCGGCGGGATCGCGGTCACATCGAGGGCGGACCGGAGTCGATCGGGAGCCCACCCTCCCGCGAGGACGAGCGCCGTCGCGTGCGAGAAATGCTCCCCGGCCCGCAGCTTGGGCAGATAGCCGAGGGCGAGCGCCTTGACGTCGTGAGCCTCTTCACGGGAACGGACACCGTAGAACGGCGCCGCAAGGGACGGATGCCGCAACCGACGGCGCGTGACGCCGGCGTCGAGAGCGTGCGCGACGAGGAAGCGGTCGGGGAGACCCGGGGGAAGGACACTCGACATCCGCCAACGATCCCGCCGCGATCACCGTCACCCACCCGCCCGTCGACCCCTTGTGGACATCCGCCCGCCCGTCGGACCCCTGGAGAAGCCTCGAGACGTCGCAGATGGTCGCTTCAGACGCCGTCGGGCGACCATCTGCGACCCCTCGGCGACCGCCGGAAGCGTCAGTCGTCGGAGGGGGACGGATGCGGACGCCACAGCACGACGTCGGTCGCGCGGCGCACGCGCGTTCCCTGACGGAGCGTGACGACCGAGCCGGTCGCGCCGGCGGCGAACACGCGGGCACCGCGGCGGGCGGCGACCTCGTCGCGCAGGCGCGCCTGCAGTCCCGAGACCTCGCGGCGCAGCATCCGCACCTCGTTCTCGAGCTCGATGATGCGCGAGATCGCCGGCAGGCTCACGCCGTCGGCCGACATCTGAGCCACCTCGCGCAACTGCGCGACGTGCCGCAGGGAGTACCGGCGCGACCCGCCACGGGTGCGCGCCGGTACCACGAGTCCCAGCCGGTCGTACTGGCGGAGGGTCTGCGGGTGCATGCCGGCGAGCTCGGCCGCGACCGCGATCGCCAGGATCGGGGCCTCTTCGTCGACCTGCTCGTTCGCCATGCCTCTCACCTCACTCGCGCGCCTTGGCCATCAGATCGGCGCGGGGGTTCTCCTTGGGTTCCAGCTCGTGGAAGCGTTCCAGCGCCTCGCGCGCCGGTCCGTCCAGGTGCGTCGGGACCGCGACCTGCACCTCGGCGAGCAGGTCGCCGGTGCCCTTCGCGGTCTGCACGCCCCGCCCCTTGACGCGCAGCACGCGCCCCGACGGGGTGCCGGGGGCCACGCGCAGCTTGACGACGTCGCCGCCGAGCGTGGGCACCTCGATCGTGGCGCCGAGGGCCGCTTCGGTGAACGTCACGGGGACGTGGATGCGGAGATTCAGCCCTTCGCGCGTGAAGACGGGATGCGGGCGCACGCCCACCGTCAGCACGATGTCGCCCGCCTCACCGCCGTCCGGGGAGGGCCGGCCGCGCCCGCGCAGCTTGATCTTCTGGCCGTCCGAGACCCCCGCGGGGATCTTGACCTTGATCGGCCTGCCGTCCTCGCCCTGCAGGGTGATCGTGTCGCCCTTCACGGCCGTGGTGAAGTCGAGGGTCGTGCGGGCGGTGACGTCGGCACCGCGCTGCGGACCGCCGAAGCCACGGAACCCGCCGCTCGGCTGCCCGAAGCGGCCCGAGCCGAAGCGGCCCCCGCCCTGCTGCCCGAACATCGCGAACAGGTCGTCGAAGTCGGCCTGCTGGCCGCCTCCTCCGGTCGAGAACCTGCTGAACACGTCCTCGAACCCGCCGCCGCTCGCGCCGGGCTGGAAGCGCGCTCCCGAGCCCATGGCGCGCAGCTGGTCGTACTCGGCGCGCTGCTCCTTGTCGCTGAGCACCGAGTACGCCTCGCTGATCTCCTTGAACTTCGCCTCGGCCGCGGCATCCCCCGCGTTCGAGTCGGGGTGGTAGGTGCGCGCCAGCTTGCGGTACGTCTTCTTCAACTCGGCATCCGAGACGTCCTTCGACACACCGAGGACCTTGTAGAAGTCCTTGTCGAACCAGTCCTGACTGGCCATTGCCCCTCCCTTCCCTTACTCGGCCGGGACGGCGACGACGACCTTGGCGGGACGCAGCTCGAGGTCGCCCAGGCGGTAGCCCACCTCGACCACTTCGAGGATCGTCGCCTCGGTGGTGCCGGGAGTCGGCGCCTGGAAGATCGCCTCGTGCTGCTGCGGGTCGAAGGCCTCACCGGCTTCGCCGTAGCGCTCGACGCCCAGGCGGGCGACGACCGTGCGAATCTTGTCGGCGATCGCGGCGAGGGGTGTGCCCTCCTCGAGGTCGCCGTGCTTCTCGGCACGGTCGAGGTCGTCGAGGACCGGCAGCATCCCCTTCGCGACCGAACCCTTGGCGCGCGCGATCTCCACCTCGCGCTGCTCCTCGGTGCGGCGTCGGTAGTTGGCGTATTCGGCCTGGACGCGCTTGAGGTCGAGGACGAGGTCGTGCTCCTCGGCGGGAGCATCGGCCACCGCGGCCTCGTCGGACTGGGCGGCGCCGAGGATGTCGTCGACCGTCAGCTCTTCGGGCTGCGTGTCGGGACCGTCGGCGGCGTCCTCCGGGGCCGCCTGGTCGGCAGCCCCGGAGTCCACGACCTCGTCGCCGTCGTCGGGCCCCTCGAAGTCCTTGTCCGCCATGCTTACTTCTTCTCGTCCTCGTCGTCGACGACCTCGGCGTCGACGACATCCTCATCGGATGCCGCCTGCTCACCGGCCGGCGCGTCGGTCGGGGCCTGTGCGGCCTCGGCCTGGCTGGCGGCGTAGATCGCCTCGCCGATCTTCGTCTGCGACGAGTTCAGCTTGTCGTAGGCGTCCTTGACGGTGTCGTCGTTGTCGCCCGCGAGCGCCGTCTTGAGGGCGTCGACGTCGGCCTGGACCTCGGTCTTGACGTCCTCGGGCAGCTTGTCGGCGTTCTCGTTCAGGAGCTTCTCGATCGAGTACGAGAGGGTCTCGGCCTGGTTGCGGACCTCGGCGGCCTCACGGCGCTTCTTGTCCTCGGCCGCGTGCTCCTCGGCCTCGCGCACCATGCGCTCGATGTCCTCCTTCGGCAGCGACGAGCCGCCGGTGATCGTCATCGACTGCTCCTTGCCCGTGCCCTTGTCCTTGGCGGACACGTGCACGATGCCGTTCGCGTCGATGTCGAAGGTGACCTCGATCTGCGGGATGCCGCGGGGTGCCGGCGCGATGCCGGTGAGCTCGAACGTGCCGAGCGGCTTGTTGTCGCGGGTGAAGTCGCGCTCGCCCTGGAAGACCTGGATGGCGACCGACGGCTGGTTGTCGTCGGCGGTCGTGAAGGTCTCGCTGCGCTTGGTCGGGATGGCCGTGTTGCGCTCGATGAGCTTGGTCATGATGCCGCCCTTGGTCTCGATGCCGAGGCTCAGCGGGGTGACGTCGATGAGCAGCACGTCCTTGCGCTCACCCTTGAGGACACCGGCCTGCAGGGCGGCGCCGACGGCGACGACCTCGTCCGGGTTGACGCCCTTGTTGGGCTCCTTGCCGGCTTCCTTCTTCACGAGCTCGCTCACGGCGGGCATACGCGTCGACCCACCGACGAGCACGACGTGGTCGATGTCGGCGACCTTGATGCCGGCCTCGCGGATGACGTCCTCGAACGGCTTCTTGGTGCGGTCGAGCAGGTCCTTCGTGAGGTCCTCAAACTTCGCGCGGCTCAGGGTCTCGGACAGCGACACGGGGCCCGAGTCGGTCAGCGAGAGGTAGGGCAGGTTGATCGAGGTCGACTGCGAGCTGGAGAGCTCCTTCTTCGCCTGCTCCGCGGCCTCCTTGAGACGCTGCAGGGCGATCTTGTCGCTCGAGACGTCGACGCCGCTGGTGTCCTTGAACTGCTTGATCAGGTAGTCGACGATGCGCTGGTCCCAGTCGTCGCCGCCGAGGCGGTTGTCACCGGCGGTGGCGCGCACCTGGATCGTGGAGAAGTCGTCGTCCTTGCCCACCTCGAGCAGGGAGACGTCGAAGGTTCCACCACCGAGGTCGAAGACGAGGATGAGCTCGTCCTCCTTGCCCTTGTCGAGACCGTAGGCGAGCGCGGCGGCGGTCGGCTCGTTGATGATGCGGAGCACGTTGAGGCCCGCGATCTCACCGGCCTCCTTCGTGGCCTGACGCTCGGCGTCGTTGAAGTAGGCGGGGACGGTGATGACGGCATCCGTCACCGTGTCACCGAGGTACTGCTCGGCGTCGCGCTTGAGCTTCTGCAGGATGCGTGCCGAGATCTCCTGCGGCGTGTAGTTCTTGCCGTCGATCGCCTGGGTCTTCCAGTCGGTGCCCATGTGGCGCTTGACGGAGGTGAGGGTGCGGTCGACGTTCGTGACGGCCTGGCGCTTGGCGGTCTCGCCGACGAGCACCTCGCCGTCCTTCGTGAACGCGACGACCGAGGGGGTCGTCCGAAGACCCTCGGCGTTGGCGATGACCTTCGGCTCGCCACCTTCGAGGACGGCGACGACCGAGTTGGTCGTTCCGAGGTCGATTCCCACTGCACGTGCCATGTGATTCTCCTTCGTGTGGCGTTTGCGTAGATCTGAAGTCTTTCCGCGGTCCTGGCCACAACCTGAGCCGCGATGACTCAAGGCTACTCCGATACCTCGAGAGCGTCAAACCAACTTGAGCCAACTCATATCAAGTTTGCAGATCAGCGGACGTCACCGGGAAGTACCGCGGTCGGGGTAGTGTGCGCCTCATGACGCGTTCCAGCGGCGGGACGCCCCAGATCCCCGCCACCGCCGACAGCGGCGCCCTGCCCGTGATGTTCCAGGACCTCGAGGAGCGCCCCGTCGCGCGCAAGAGCGTCGTGTCGTGGGCGATGTGGGACTGGGCGACCCAGCCGTTCAACTCGGTCATCCTGACCTTCGTCTTCGTGTCGCTCTACCTCGTCTCCGACACCTTCCTGCCGGCGGACATCGCGGCCCTCGCCGACGACGACCCGCTCAAGCAGTCCGCCCTCGCGGATCTGTCGAGCGGCTACGGCCTCGTCTCGACGATCGCGGGGCTCGCGATCCTGCTGCTGGCGCCGATCCTGGGTCAGGTCGCCGATCGGAAGGGCCGCAAGAAGCGCTGGCTGCTGATCGCGACCGCTCTGCTGGCTCTCCTGCAGTTCGGCCTGTTCTTCGTCTTCGCCGACCCGTCGTTCTTCTGGGTCGGCGCGATTCTCGTCTCGCTCGGCGCCGTCGCCTCCGAGATCGCCGGCGTCAACTACAACGCACTGCTCGTGAGCGTCTCGACCCCGCGCACGGTCGGCAAGGTGTCGGGTCTCGGCTGGGGGCTCGGCTACATCGGCGGCATCCTGGCCCTCGTCGCGGTCGTGGTCCTGAACGCGGTCGAGTGGTTCGGCCTCGACACGTCGAACGGGCTCGCCTACCGCCTCATCGCGGTCGGCTGCGCGGTGTGGACGATCGCGTTCGCGATCCCGCTGTTCCGCACCGTGCCCGAACCCCCCGCTCCCGCCGGCGCGCCGCCGCTGGGCTTCGCGGCGTGGTTCCGCGAGTTCTTCCGCTCGATCGCGAACCTGTTCCGCTCGCACCGCCCGACCGCGTGGTTCCTGCTCGCGAGCGCCGTCTACCGCGACGGGCTCGGCGGCGTCTTCGCGTTCGGCGGCGTCCTCGCCGCCGTGGCCTTCGGGTTCTCGCCGAACGAGGTGATCCTGTTCGGCATCGCCGCGAACCTCGTCGCAGGAATCTCGACGGTCGTCGCCGGCCGCCTCGACGACCGGTACGGCGCGCGGGCGATCATCCTCACCTCGCTCGGCGGCCTCGTCGTGACGGCCCTCGCGGTGTTCCTGCTGCACGACGCCGGCAAGCTGCCGTTCTGGATCCTCGGACTGCTCCTGTGCGCCTTCGTCGGTCCCGCGCAGGCGTCGACCCGGTCGCTCCTCGCCCGGGTGACACCCGAGCACATGCAGGGCGAGGTGTTCGGGCTCTACGCGACGACGGGCCGCGTCGTGAGCTTCCTCGCCCCGGCCATGTGGACGCTCTTCATCGCCGTCTTCGGGGCGACCTACTGGGGCATCCTGGGCATCGCGATCGTCCTCGTGCTGGGACTCGTGCTGATGCTCTTCGTGAAGCTGCCCCGTCCCGCGCACCTGCGCTGAACGGTCGCGAGCCGACGCGTTCGGCATCCATCCACCGGGGTGGAGTGCCGTTCGCGTCGGCTCGCAAGCGGATGCCGGGGCTCAGCGCTCGGCGCGGGCGAGGTTCTCGCGCAGCTCGTCGGCGTTCTGCCGGATGACGTACGCCGGCTGATCGCGCTCGACGCGCCAGCTCTCGTCGAGGCCGCCGACGTTGACGGTGTCGAAGCCGAAGTCGTCGTAGAGCTTGGTGATGAAGGTCACGCCGTCCTGCGAGTCGCTCGCGGTCGCGAGGGCGCGGCGGTTCGGTGATCCCGCGGGGGCGCCGTCGGTGGTGATGTCGGCGGCGGGGATGTGGTTGAAGCCCTTGACGACGGTCGACTGCGGCAGGCGGTCCTGCAGCATCCGCGAGGTCGTGGTCTTCTTCTCGTCGAGCTCGGCGATGTGCCCGTCGCGCTCCCAGTAGTAGTTGTTGGTGTCGACGACGATCTTGCCGGTGAGCTCCGCGACGGGCAGGTCGTCGATCGCCTTGAGCGGCACCGTCACGACGGCCCATTCGCCGAAGGCCGCGGCATCCGCTGCGGTCATGGCCTGCGCGTTCTCGCCGAGCTCGGCGACGAGGTCCGCGAGGGTCTCGGGGCCCCGCGAATTGGCGATCGCGACCTGGTGCCCCTGAGCGACCAGCACGCGAGCGATGGCCGAGCCGATGTGTCCTGCACCGATGATTCCTACGTGTGTCATGTCTCGAGGGAACGCGTCCGCCCCGTCCGCATTCCCGGACGGCGACCGGAGGATGCCGGTCAGTTCCCGATGAGGACGCTCCACGCCGAGCCGATCACAGCCTCGATCCGGTGGTCGCCGTGCCGGAACGCGTGCGTTCCCTCGGCACCCGCTGAGCGGGCCCGCGCCCGTGCCGAGGTGACGGCACCCGCGGCGTCCCACGCGAGGTCGATCTCGATGCCGGGGCGGGCGACGAGGCCGCGCACCGCGCCGGCGCCGAGCGCCCCCGGCAACGCCGGGAGCAGGTCGATCGTGTCGCCGTGCGACTGCAGCAGGCACTCGGCGAGACCCGCCGTGTAGCCGAGGTTGCCGTCGATCTGGAACGGCGGGTGCGCGGCGAGCATGTTGTCGTACAGTCCGCCCGACTGGTCGCCGCGGTCGACGGACATGTCGCGGAAGACGAGCTCGAGGAGCGCAACGACGCGCTCGGGCTGGGCGAGGCGGGCGCGGAGGGCGATCTTCCACGCGAGCGACCAGCCGGTGGACTCGTCCTCGCGCAGGTCGAGGAGGCGGGATGCCGCGGCGGCGAGGTCCTCGGTCAGCGGCTCGGTGCCGGGGTAGACGAACACGAGCGGCGACAGGTGGCGGTGGTGCGGGTCGACGGCCTCGCGGCCGCCGGGCCATTCGGCGATCGTCCCGTCGACGACCGGGATCCCGGGCAGCTCGGCACGGGCCTCGACCGCCTGGGCGACGAGCGGGTCGTCCTCCTGCCCGACGAGGTGCGCGGCGCGGACGAACGCGTCGAGGTGCGCGCGCAGCAGCACGACGTCGAGCGTCGCCGACTCCGAAACGGCCGCCGAGGCGCCGCTCGCCGTGCGGAAGACGTTCTCGGGCGAGGTCGACAGCGCGGTGCCGCGGACGCCGTCGTCCGACACGGTCGTCCAGGCGAGGGCGAAGGCCGTCGCCCCGCGCAGCAGCCGGAACGCCTGCAGCCGCTCGGCGCGGTCGGTGACACCGAACGCCTCGCGCTCGGCGAGGTGCAGGCAGAGCCACAGCCCCGCCATCGGCCAGAACGCCCATGCGGCGTCGTGCTCGCCGTCACCGACGGGCTGGGTGTACCCCCAGGCATCCGTGTTGTGGTGGGCGACCCAGCCCGGGGCGTCGTAGAGCCGCCGCGCGGTCTCGGCGCCGCTGTCGGCGAGGGCGTCGAGCAGTCCCAGCAGGGGCTCCTCGGTCTCGCTGAGGTTCGTCGTGTGCGCGGCCCAGTAGTTCATCTCGACGTTGATGTTCGTCGTGTAGTTCGAGCTCCACTCGGGGCGCACGTCCTGGTTCCAGATGCCCTGCAGGGTCGCCGGCAGCCCGCCGGGCCGCGACGAGCAGAGCAGCAGGTAGCGGCCGTAGTGGAACAGGAGCGCAGCCATGCCGGGGTCGCACGCCACGTCGACGGAGCCGCCGTCGCCGAGCGCGCGCAGACGCTCGGCGGTGTCGAGCTCGGCCGACTCCGACGCCGCCGCGAGGGTCAGCTCGGCCCGGTCGTAGAGGCGGGCGTGGTCGCGCAGCTGCGCCGTGCGCACCTCGTCGAGACCGGCCGACACGGCGGCGTTCACGAGCTCGGTCGCGCGCCGCGCGGCGGCACGCTCGGTGCCCTCCGGCATCCGCCCCATCCCGGTGAAGGTCGTCGCGGTCGCGAGGACGACGGTCACGCGGGTGGCGCGCAGGACGCGCCCGCCGCGCACGAGCGTGCCGTCGGTGAGGATGCGAGCGTGCAGCGCGCCGCGCACCGCGGCGGCGCCCTCCTCGTAGACGACGGGCTCGTCCACCTTGTCGTGCGGGGGCGTCACGTCGGACGGCACCTGCACGAGCAGGGTCGTCGCCGTGTCGTTCTCGACCCGGCCGAGCTCGCGCAGCGGCGTCTCGATCTCGACGCGCACGTCGATCGGGTCGTCGCTCTCGAGCTCGTGGACGAGCACGCGATGGGGCGCGCTGATCCACGTGCGGTGGTGCACGCGATTGCCGTCGAGTCCGCCGCCGGCCGTGTGGGTCGCGGTGCGCAGGTCGAGTTCGCGGCGGTAGTCGGTGAGCTCGGCGGCATCCGCTCCGTCGATCCGCAGCCGCAGGTCGGCGAAGGGGAGGAAGGACTGCGCGTGCCGGTGCTGCAGGCGGCGCACGAGCAGGTCGGCATCGTCCTCGCGTCCGTCGGCGACGGCCTCGCGGGCGGCGGCGAGCGCGTCACGGGCCTCGTCCGCCGTCACGAGCGGGGCTGCGAGCTCGCTGGCGGGGCTGCCCGACCAGACGGTCTCGTCGTTGAGGCGCAGGAGCGCGTCGGCGACGCCGCCGAAGCACATGGCCCCGAGGGCGCCGTTGCCCAGCGGAAGGGCCCCGTTCCAGGTCTCGGCGGGACGGCGGTACCACAGCACGTGCTCGGTCATGGGGTTTCCTCTCGGCCGGTGACGGCCGGATGCCGCAGCGGGGGGATGCGGGGCCGCGACGGGCGCCGGGCCTCGCGCGCGGGTCGCGCGTCCGCGAGGACACCGTTCCGACGATAGACGGTGCCGCGTGCGACCTTGCGCCCCCGGCATCCGTCTGCTTTTATCTCAGAGTAAGACGAAAAGGCCCGGAAGGGAATCCGTGAACGGCGTGCGCGCAGCGGGGAACAGGGGCACGGCGACCAACGCCGACGTCACCCGCATCAACCGCACCGCGCTCCTCGACGCCCTCCGCACCGCCGGACCCCTGGGGCGCGCCGAGCTCGTCGCGGCCACGGGGCTCGCCTCGGCCACGGTCCACCGCCTGTGCGCGCGCATGGTCGAGGAGGGCCTGCTCGGCGTCGAACGCGACACCGGCGGCGTCGGCCGCCCCACCCACCGCTACCGGCACCTCGGCGAGGCCCGCACGGTCGTCGCCGTCGACGTCACCTCGGCGATCGCCCGCGGCGCCCTCATCGACCTGGACGGCGAGACCCGTCACACCGAGACCCAGCAGCTGCAGGATGCCGACGGCCACCTGACGGCGTCGTCGCGCCTCGAGGGGGTCGGCGTCCTCGCCGAACGCCTCATCCGCGTCGCGGCCGGGATCGGCAGCCCGGCGCAGGGGATCGGCCTGTCGGTCCCGGGTGTCGTCGACGCGGACGGCACGGTGAGCGACTCGGTCGAGCTCGGCTGGAACGGCGTCGCCGTCCGCGACGCGCTGCAGACCCGCACGGGGCTGCCCGTCGTCGTCGAGAACGATGCCAACGCCGTGACGATCGGCGAGTGGACGCACGGTGCGGGACAGGGCACGGGCGATCTCGCGGCGCTCGTGTTCGGCATCGGCGTGGGCGCCGGGATCGTCTCGGGCGACCGCCTCGTGCGCGGCGCGGGCGCCGCGGCGGGCGAGATCGGCTACCTCATCACCGACCCGCAGGCGTTCTCGCAGCCGCGTCCGACCGGCGGCGACCTCGAGACGCGGGTGCTCGCCCTCGGCGGGGCCGGCGGAACCGAGGCATCCACCATGGCCGTCCTCGACGACGAGAGCGCGTCGGGCGGCGCGGACGCCGAGCGCCTGCTCGACCACATCGCGATGTCGGTCGCCGCCCTGTCGGTCATCCTCGACTGCCGCGTCGTCATCCTCGCCGGCCGCCTGCCGCGGCGCACCGACCTGCTCGTCGGCGGCGTCACCCGGCGCCTCGAGGGCCGCATCCCCCGCCCGCCCGCCGTCGTCGTGGGCGCGCTGGGCGAGGATGCCGCCCTCGTCGGCATCGGGCAGCTCATCATCGACCACGTGAAGGGGGCGGTCTACCTTGCCTGACCTCACCGAGACCACCGGGCCCGTCGTCGGCGCCCTCGCCCTCGCGGTCGCGCGCCGCGATTCGCTCTCCCCCCGAAAGGTGCTCTCGTGAGGATCCTGCTCTCCCCCGATGCGGCCGGCGCCGCCGAGGTCGCCGCGGCGGTCGTCGCCGCCTCGGTCGCCGACCTCGCCTTCCCGGTCCTCGGTGTCGCGACCGGGTCCAGCCCGCAGCCCCTCTACCGCGCGCTCACCGCACGCGTGGCGGCCGGTCTCGACCTTTCGCGCGCGGCCGCGTTCGCCCTCGACGAGTACGTCGGCCTGCCCGTCGACCACCCCGAGAGCTACCACTCCGTCATCGCCCGCGAGGTCACCGGACCGCTCGGGCTCGACCCCTCGCGCGTCCACGTGCCCGAGGGCGCGGCCGCCGACCCGACCGAAGCCGCGGCACGCTACGAGGCGGCGATCTCGGGCGCCGGCGGCGTCGACCTGCAGATCCTCGGCATCGGCGCCAACGGTCACATCGGCTTCAACGAGCCCGGTTCCGCCCCCGACTCCCGCACCCGCGTCGTCGAACTGGCGCCGCGGACGGTCGCCGACAACAGCCGCTTCTTCGACGGCGACGCCGGTCTCGTCCCCACGCACGCGCTCACGCAGGGCATCGGCACCATCCTCGACGCCCGCGAGATCGTCCTCATCGCATGGGGCGAGTCGAAGGCCGAGGCCGTCGCCCGCGCCGTCGAAGGACCGCAGACGACCGGCCTGCCGGCATCCTTCCTGCAGCGCCACGGCCGCGTGACGCTCGTCCTCGACGCTGCCGCCGCGTCGCGGCTGAGCCCCGCATCGCTCCCCGCGGAGGCCGCGCGATGACCGCGTTCGACGTCGCCCGCATCGGCCCCGGCGACGGATCCGTCGCCCCGCGCACCCGCCTGCGCAGCGACGCCCCCACCCAGTCCCTCGACGGCGCCTGGCGGTTCCGCATCCGGATCCATGAGCTCAATCGTCGTGGGCGCGCCGCGCGGGGATCGCCCAGCGCACGAACGCAGGCAGGCTGATCCCCCGCTCGTTGGGCTCCTCGACCTCGAGGCCGTAGTGGTCGCCGATGTCGGCGACGAACCGTCGACGCTCGGCGCGCGCATACGCCGCCCGCTCGCGCTGGAAGGCGAGCACCGTCGACCAGCACATCAGCAGCATCACGACCGAGAACGGCAGGGCGATGAGGATCGCTGCGGTCTGCAGCGCCTGCAAACCACCGGCGAGAAGCAAGGCGCTCGCGAGTACCGCGGTCAGCGCGACGAAGAACACCCGAACCCACCGCTTCGGCTCGGGGTTGCCGCCGGAGGCGATCATGCCCATGACGAGCGCTCCCGAGTCGGCGGAGGTCACGAAGAACACCGCGATGAGGACGATCGCGCCGATGGTGAGAACCGCGCCGCCGGGTAGATACGAGAACAGCTGGAAGAGCGCCCCCTGCAGGTCAACCTTGCCGTCGGCGCCGAGCATCGAGCCCGGATCGGTCGTCTCCTTCAGGATCGCCGAGCCGCCGAGGACGGCGAACCAGATGACACCCACGAGCGTCGGCACGAGCAGGACACCGGCGACGAACTGGCGCACCGTGCGCCCCTTGCTGACGCGCGCGATGAAGATGCCGACGAACGGCGCCCACGAGATCCACCAGCCCCAGTAGAACGAGGTCCATGACGCCTGCCACTCCTCACCGGCTGTGCCCTGGAACGCACTCACGGTGAACGAAAGGCCGACGAAGTTCTGGATGTAGGCACCGATCGACTGAACCCATTCGCGCAGAAGATACTCGGTGCTGCCGGCGAAGAGCAGGAAGACGAGGAGAACCCCCGCGAGGATCAGGTTGAGACTGGACAGCCACTTCATGCCCTTCGCCACCCCTGAGATCACGGACATGAGCACGAAGAGCGAGATGACGAAGATGAGGATGATCTCGGTGAACTCGTTGAGCTCCAGCATCCCCGCCGCAGAGAGCCCGGAGCCGATCTGAGTGACTCCCAGGCCGAGCGAGGTCGCAACGCCGAAGAGCGTCCCGACGAGTGCGACGGCGTCGATGACGTTGCCGGCCGCACCGTGGACCCGCTTGCCGAGCAGAGGCTCGAGCGCCCAGCGGATCGAGATCGGACGCTTGCGCCGGTGGATCGCGTAGGCCAGCGCGACGCCGACCACAACGTACATCGCCCACGCCTGCACACCCCAGTGCAGGTAGGTCTGCGTCAGCGCGCTGCTCGCGAGCTGCGCGGGGGTTCCTTCCACGCCCGGTCGCGGCGTGACGAAGTGGCTGAGCGGCTCGCTCACGCCGTAGAACACGAGTCCGATCCCCATGCCCGCGGCGAACAGCAGGGAAAACCATGCTCCGGTGGAGAACTCCGGCTCGTCGTCGTCACGCCCGAGCTTGATGTCTCCGAAGCGGCTGAAGCCGATGAAGACGGCGAACGCCACGAAAAAGGCCGCGATGAGGACGTAGTACCAGTTGAAGGCGTTGACGATCGTCGTCTGCACCCCGCCGAAGAACGCCCCCGCCTGCGCGGGGAGGATGATCGCGAAAAGGCTGAAGCCGAGGATGAGGACTGCGGCTGGCCAGAACACCCATGGCGCGATGGCGCGTGTGAAGGCGGCGGGGCTCGCGCCGTTGCCCGTCTTGTCGGGGACGATCGCGGCGTCGAAATCGGATGTCTGCTCGGTGCTCACCTCTCCAGGGTGTCAGAACTCCCTGATCCGCTCACCTTCTTGCGCCGGCGACGGTCTCCGGGTTAGCGGGTCAGTCGCGGGGCCAGGATGCCGCGAGTTTGCCCAGCAGACGCACGAGTTCGGCGCGTTCGGCGTCGGTGAAGTCCGCGAGCGCACGCGAGAGCCGCTCGCGCCGCTCGCCGCGAAAGTCCCCCGCGCGGCGACGGCCCTCGGGGGTCAGCGCGATACGGGTGCGGCGCGCGTCGTCGGGGTCGGCCTCGCGGGCCGCGAGCCCCATCTCGACCGCCTGCTGCACGAGGCGCGAGGCGCGCGGCTGGTCGACGCCGATCGCGTCGGCGATCTCACTCACCGACAGCGGGTGCTCGGCGTGGACGAGGGCGTCCAGAAGACGGATGCGGGCAGGCGCGCCCGCCAGCCGCATCCCCGGACCGAAGCCCGGGCCGCCGCGCATCCAGGGCAGGCCGCCGTCGTGCGGCCCGTGGGCGTGCGGGCCGCCGGCGTGGTGGCGGTGCGGACCGCCGCGGGGTCGCATCTGCGCGAAAGCCGCCAGCAGGGCGTCGAGGTCGCCGGTCGGATCGGTCACCCCTCGACGATACCGCCCGACGGTCGATTCATGTCATTTGACATGAATCACGGTTGCATGTCATGCTGCATGTACTTGAACACTGACATGCAATGGTCATCGCGGAGAGTCCGCCGATGACACGACGTCTCGGAAGGACATTCCATGAACACCCCCCACGACAACGACACCCTGCCCCTCGGCTTCCGACTGAAGCTCGTCCACCGCCTGCTCTCCCGCGAGGTGCACCGGCGGATGCACGAGGCCGGACCCGAGGCATCCGCTCGTCGCGACGAGATCGTCGCCGACGTGCAGAACCGGATCACCGCCGCCGTCCCGCAGGACGACCTCGACACGCTGGTCCGATCCCTCGACGCGATCGCCCGCGAACTCGGCTGGGACGAGTCCCAGCCGATGCCGTCCCGCCCCGGACGGGAGCACCGGCGCGAGCGCGGCCCCTTTGGGCGCGGCTTCGGACGCGGCTTCGGCCACCGCTTCGGCCCGGGCTTCGGCGGAGGCGCACCCCACCCGGGGTTCGCGCACGGCGAGCCGGGCCGGTTCGGTCACCACGAGCGGCACGCGCACCACGACCACCACGGTCGCGGCTGCGGCGACCGGGGCGGCGCCGCCGTCGCCGAGGCGTACGAGCGCGGCTTCAGCCGAGGCTACGCGCAGGCGCAGCAGGACTGAGCGCGGTCAGTTCCCCTTCGCACCCGCGTCGGTCGTGCCGACGTCGGTGCGGTGGAAGTTCTGGAACGAACGGGATGCCGTCGGCCCCCGCTGCCCCTGGTACCGGTTCTTGTACGAGCCGGTGCCGTAGGGGTTCTCGGCCGGCGAGGTCAGGCGGAAGAAGCAGAACTGCCCGATCTTCATGCCCGGCCACAGCTTGATCGGGAGCGTGGCGACGTTGGCCAGTTCGAGCGTCACGTGACCCGAGAAACCGGGGTCGATGAACCCCGCCGTTGAGTGGGTGATGAGCCCGAGGCGACCGAGCGAGCTCTTGCCCTCGAGGCGTGCGGCGACGTCGTCGGGCAGCGTGATCTGCTCGAACGTCGCGCCGAGGGCGAACTCGCCCGGGTGCAGGATGAACGGCTCGTTGGGGGCGACCTCGATCAGCCGCGTCAGCTCGGGCTGGTCCTCAGCCGGGTCGATGAACGGGTACTTGTGGTTGTCGAACAGCCGGAAGTACCGGTCGAGCCGCACGTCGACGCTCGAGGGCTGGACCATCGCCGGGTCCCACGGGTCGAGGCCGATGCGGCCGCCGTCGATCTCGAGTCGGATGTCGCGGTCGCTGAGCAGCACGCGGCCAGCCTACTGGCCGCCCGGTGCGTCACCGCGCGACGCGGACGACCACCACACCCCGCGGGGGCACCAGGACACCGGATGCCGCGCCCGCGCCGACGAGCACGTCGCCGAACACCGGCGCCACGACCTCGTCGTCGGTGCGGTTCGAGATAAAGACGTACCGCGCCTCGGCGTCTCCGCGCTCGATGACGTCGAGCCGGCCGTCGGCCGACCGCGGATCGCCGGCGAGCGCGTCGAGTCCGAGCCCCGCGAGCACCGCGCGCACACCGTCCCGGCCGATGTCGGCCGAGACGTAGGTTGCCGACCCACCCGCGCGCAGCCGCCGGCGGGTCACTGCGGGCGCACCCGCCAGGTCGCCCTCGGCGTAGGTGTCGAGCACCTCGACGTCGTCGCCGATGTGCACGATCCGCTCGGTCCAGGCACTCGCCGCGGCACCCGAGGCGAGGGCGACGCGCTCGCCGGGCAGCAGCGGCACGAACTCCTCGACCATCACGCCGAGCAGCTCGCGCAGTGCGCCGGGGTATCCCCCGAGCCAGACGCGGTCGTTCTGGTCGACGATGCCCGAGAAGTACGTCGTGACGAGGTGGCCACCGGCATCCGTGTAGGACGTCAGGCGGGCACGCAGGTCGTCCGGCATCACGTGCAGCATCGGGGCGATGAGCACCTCGTACCCGTCGAACGACGCGCCGACCGGGATCACGTCGGCGCGCACCCCGAGGTCGAGCAGCGCGCGGTACCAGGCGAGCGCCTCGGCGTCGTACGCGAGCGCGTCGGTCGGGTGGGCGTCGCGCTCGCTGACCCACCACGACTCGTAGTCGAAGACGATCGCGACGCGCGCGGTCTCACGCCGCGAGCCGTGCACGGGCGCGAGGTCGCGCAGCGCCCCGCCGAGGGCCACGACGTCGCGGAACACCCGGCTGTGCTCGCCCGCGTGCGGCACCATGCCGGAGTGGTACCGCTCGCCGCCGGCGCGCGACTGCCGCCACTGGAAGTAGCAGACCGCGTCGGCGCCGTGCCCGACGTGGGTCAGCGCATCGCGCATCAGCTCGCCGGGCCGCTTCGGCGGGTTGACCTCGCGCCAGTTCACGGCGCTCGTCGCGTGCTCCATGAGGAACCACGGCAGACCGCCGGCGATGTTCCCGGTGAGGTTCGCCCAGAACGACAGGTCGTCGCGACCGAGCTCGCCCGGGCGCAGGTAATGGTCGTTCGAGACGAAGTCGACGTCGCCCACCCACGACGGGTAGTCGATGTCGCGGACGTTCTGCGCGACCATGAAGTTCGTTGTCCGCGGGATGCCGGGTGTCACCTCGGCGAGCACCGCGGCCTCGGCCCGCAGGTGGTCGCGGACGGCATCCGACGAGAACCGCTCGAAGTCGAGCTGCTGTCCGGGGTTGCGGATCGTGGGCGCGGAGCGCGGCGGCAGGATCTCGTCCCACTCCTCGTAGTGCTGCGACCAGAAGGCCGTGCCCCACGCGTCGTTGAGCGCCTCGATCGTGCCGTAGCGCGCTTCGAGCCAGACGCGGAACGCGCGGGCGGCATCATCGGAGTAGTCGTAGAGGTTGTGGCATCCGAGCTCGTTCGAGATGTGCCACGCGACGACCGCGGGATGATCGCCGTAGCGCTCGGCGAGCGCGCGCACGAGACGCAGGGCGTACTCGCGGAAGATCGGCGACGTGGGCCGCCAGTGCTGGCGGGCGCCGGGCCAGAGGATGGTCCCGTCCGCGGTCTGCGGAAGGATCTCGGGATGCCGGCGCGCCATCCACGACGGCGGTGACGCCGTCGCCGTCGCGAGGTCGACGTCGATGCCGTTCGCGTGCAGCAGGTCGATGATCTCGTCGAGCCACGCGAAGTCGTACTCGCTGGGGCTCGGTTCGAGCAGGCCCCACGAGAAGATCCCGAGCGAGACGATGTTGACGCCCGCCTCGCGCATGAGCCGCACGTCGTCGTCCCACACCTCGCGCGGCCACTGTTCCGGGTTGTAGTCGGCGCCGTAGCGCATCGTCCCGGGCTGCTGCGAGCCGTCCTTCACCCAGCGGTAGTTCTGCACGCGACCACGCTAGTCCCAAAAACGTGCATCTGCACGGTTTCAGTCGATCTACACTGCCGTCATGACCGAAGCGCCCGCCCGGGGCCCCTACGCGAAGTCCGCCGCGCGGCGCAGCGAGATCATCGCGAGCGCGACGGCCGTCTTCGGCACGCACGGCTACCGCGGCGGGTCGCTGCGCCAGATCGCGAAGCAGCTCGACCTCAGCCTCACGACGGTCATGCACCACTTCCCGACGAAGGTGTCGCTGCTGGCCGCGGTCCTGTCGCAGGAGGATGCCGCCGACACCGACTTCTCGCAGCGCGCCGCGCGCGACGGCTTCATCCCGACGGTCCTTGCGATCGTCGAGCGCAACCTCGGTCGGCGCGAACTCGTGCGGATGTTCACGGTCGTGCAGGCCGAGGCCACGCACGCCGACCACGAGGCGCACGCGTGGCTGCGCGCACGGTACGCCGACGTCATCCCCGAGTACGCCGCGGCGATCGAGTACGACCGGTGG
Source organism: Microbacterium sp. NPDC080220 (assembly GCF_040686395.1). Lineage (NCBI taxonomy): Bacteria > Bacillati > Actinomycetota > Actinomycetes > Micrococcales > Microbacteriaceae > Microbacterium > Microbacterium sp. NPDC080220. The sequence continues at coordinate 152,721 of NZ_JBFBOP010000007.1, read as the reverse complement.
CTCGGCAGACTGACGACGACGACGGATGCCGTCATGCTCGCCGACCTTGTCATCGGGATGTGGGAGGGCATCCAGGTGCGCTGGCTCGCCGACGACACCGACCCGGTCGACGCGATGCGCGTCGCGCTCGACGCGCTGCTCCTGCCGACTCCGGTCAGCGCCGCGGGTCGATGATCGTCATCCCCGCGGGCGCCGCGGTGTCCATGACAGGCAGTAGCTGGGCTGCCTCGTCGAGCGACACCGTCCGCTCGATGAGGTCCTGCGGGCGCAGCGTGCCGCGGGCGATGAGCTGCAGCATCCCGGGGTAGTCCTCGGCGGCCATGCCGTGGCTGCCGAGCAGGTCGAGCTCCCACGCGATGGCCCGGGCCATGGGCACCGCGGAGAGACCGGATGCCGAGGGCAGCAGCCCGACCTGCACGTGCCGGCCGCGGCGGCGCAGGCTGAGGACGGCGTCAGCGCAGGTCTGCTCGCTGCCGACCGCGTCGACCGACACGTGCGCGCCGCCGCCGGTGACCTCGTGGACCGCGGCGGGGATGTCGGAGCCGTCGGCGCGGACGACGTGCTCCGCGCCCAGGCGGCGCGCGACCTCGAGTGCGGCCGCCGAGCGGTCGACCGCGACGACGCGCGCGCCGAGCGCTGTCGCGATCATGACGGCGCTGAGGCCGACCCCGCCGGCGCCGACGACGACGACCCACTCCCCCGCACGCAGGCGGGCACGCGCGGTGAGGGCGCGGTAGGCGGTGGCGAAGCGGCATCCGAGCGCCGCAGCCGATTCGAGCGAGATCCCCTCGGGCACGGCGACGAGGTTGCGGTCGGCGGCGTGGATCGCGACCCGCTCGGCGAACGACCCCCAGTGGGTGAAGCCGGGCTGCTCCTGGTTCGGGCACACTTGCGCGTCGCCCGCCAGACACCACTCGCACCGGCCGCATCCGCACACGAACGGCACCGTGACGCGGTCGCCGACGTTCCAGCGTTCGACGCCGCGCCCCACCGCCGCGACGACGCCGGCGAGCTCGTGGCCCGGGACGTGCGGCAGGGCGATGTCGTCGTGCCCGACCCACGCGTGCCAGTCGCTGCGGCACAGCCCCGTGGCGTGCACGTCGATGACCGCGCCGCCGTCGGGGGCGACCGGGTCGGGCACCTCGGTGACGGTGAGGGGACCGGCGATCCGGTCCATGATCATCGCGCGCACTGCAGCCTCCGTCGCATCCGTCCGTCTCGATTCTGCCGCCGCGGCCGGGCGGGTCAGCCGCGGGCGACGCCGATGAGCACCTGCAGCACGTCGTCGACGGCGGGCGGTCGGGTGCCGGGGTGGAAGACGGCGCCCATGTCGCGCATCGCACGGGGATCGTCGATGGGCCGCTGGACGCAGCCGTCGAGCGGATGCGGCACTTCAGGTCCGACGGCGATGCCGAGGCCCGCCGCGACGAGGCCGTGGAGGGTGCGCAGGTCGTCGCCCTCGAAGGCGATGCGCAGCTCGGCGCCCTCGGCGGCGACCAGCTGCTCGAGGGTGCGGCGCAGGCCGTAGCCCGGTTTGAGGGTCACGTGGGTCTCGGCGACGACGTCGGCGAGCGTGACCCGGCGGGCGGTCGCGAGGCGGTGCCCGGCGGGAACGACGGCGACGAGCGGCTCGTCGTAGAGGTGCACGGATGCCTCGCCCGCCGCGGCTGCCCCCGAGACGATCGCGAGGTCGGTGCGCCCCGAGGCGAGCTCGGCGAGGCACGCGTCGCGGGCGCCCTGCCAGAGGCGGATCTGGATGTCGGGGCGCTCCTCGCGCAGGCGCCGGACGAGGCGGGGCACCAGGTTCTCGCCGAGCGAGTTCTGGAAGGCGAGCGAGACGGTCGCGCGCGCCTCGTCGAGCGAGTCGATGGCGTCCTGCGCGGCGCGGAGGGCGACGCGGACGCCGGGCAGCATCCGCTTCGCCGCGGGGGTGAGACGGATGCCGCGGCCCTCGGGGGCGACGAGTGCGACGCCGAGCTCAGCCTCGAGGTGACGGAGCGCGCGGCTCACGCTCGGCTGCGGGACGCCGAGCGCCTGCGCGGCCCGGGTGACGTGTTCGTCTCGGCCGAGCGCGTCGAGCAGGGGCAGGTGCTGCAGCAGCGCGGCGAGGCGACTCATGCGCAAATGGTATCGCTCGTCGAGAACCGGTATTGGATCCGGATGAGAAGTATGCCTACCGTGGGGTGGGTGACGACTCTCGACATCCCCACCATGACCGCCGCTCCGCGTCGGCTCGGTGCGGCGATGTGGACGACGGGGATCGCGACCTTCGGCGTGCTGTACGCCCCGCAAGGGCTGCTGACCGGCATCGCCGAGACCTACGGCCTGACCGCCGCCGACGCCTCATGGGTCGTGTCGTCGGCCACGCTCGGCCTCGCCCTCGCGATCCTGCCGTGGGCGCTGGCCGCCGACCGCTTCGGACGCCGACGGATGCTGCAGGTCGCAGCGGCGGCCGCCGCGGTCATCGCGGTCGCGTCGCCCCTGCTGCCCGGGTTCGCCGGGCTGCTCGCGGGGCGGTTCCTGCTCGGGGCGGCGCTCGGCGGCATCCCGGCGCTGGCGGTCGCCTACCTGCACGAGGCGGCCGGTCCGCATCGCGCCGGGGTCGCCGCGGGCGCCTACGTGGCGGCGACGAGCGTGGGCGGTCTGGCCGGCCGGCTGGTCGCGGCGCCGGTGGGCGAGCTCGTCGGGTGGCGGCTGTCGCTCGAGCTGATGGGGGTGCTGGCGGCGGCGCTCACGGTGCTGTTCGCCGTGCTGCTGCCGGCGACCGCGACGCACCGGGTCGTGCCATTGCGCAGCAGTCTGCGGACGCTCGGGCGCCAGGCGGTCAACGTGCGGGCCCGGCCGCTGTACGCGATCGGGGCGATGGTCGTCGGTGCGATGGTCGCCGTGTTCAACGCGATCGGGTTCCGCCTCGAGGTGGCGCCGTACTTCCTGAGCGCGACGGCGGTGTCGCTGGTGTTCCTGGCGTACCTGTCGGGCACCGTCACCTCGCGCCTGTCGGGCGCGCTCGTCCACCGATGGGGAACGCGGATGCCGCTGGTCGCCGGCGGGGCCCTGATGACCGTCGGCGCCGCCGTGACGATCGCATCGGGCGTGGCGGTGATCGTCGCCGGCATCCTGCTCATCACGGCGGGGATGTTCCTCGCGCACGCGACCGCCAACGCAGCGACGGCGCGGGCGGGCGGGTCGGGGCGGCAGCACGCCGTCGCGCTGTACAGCGTCGCGTACTACGTGGGCTCGAGCGTCATCGGCACGGTGGGCGCCGCCGCGTGGACGGCGGGCGGATGGTTCGCCCTGGCGGGACTCGTCGCGGGGCTCGGCGTGCTCGTCGTGGTCTGCTCGCTCGCCGTGCGTGACTGATGTCGCACCCGCCGATAGGGTGCGGGCATGGACAGCTACGGACAGTACGCAGGGCTCGGCGCCGGTTTCGTGATCCTCATGATCGTGCTTTACCTGGGCTTCATCGCCCTCATGATCTGGGTGGGCTACCTCATCCAGCGGACCGCGGTGAAGAACGGGATGCTGCGCGCGATGCAGGAGAGCGGCATGGTCTTCGCGCCGCGCCCCGGGCCGCCCTACCCCGGCGGCGGGTACCCGGGCGGTCAGCCGCCGCACCCCGGCCAGCCGCCGCACCCCGGACAGCCGCCGCAGGGCCCGGGACAGCCGCCCGCCGCCACGGACTGACCGGCGCTCCCGGTCTGCGTTCGGTCGAACGGCTCCCGGTCTTGCTAGGCTTGCCGGGTGCCTCCGGGCGCACGGGGCTGTAGTTCAATGGCAGAACTTCTGCTTCCCAAGCAGACAGCGCGGGTTCGATTCCCGTCAGCCCCTCCACGTGTCACTTTCAAAGCTAGTCCGGACATTCCAGACCTAGTCCGGACCGGTCTTTGGCAGCACAGCGGTCGGCACACCCCTCGCATCCAGGGATCGCGGTCAACGTCGCCAGCGACACAACAAGCGTGCCCTCCGTTCTCGTACGATCGTGCGTCATGGCGAGGACGTCCACCGCCATCTGCGGAGCTCCGACGACGCGGGATCGGTGCCTGCCAGCCGATCACGACGGCATGGCTCTCGTCGCTGGCACCTGCGGGCGGGCGGGGATCCATGTTGTCCCTCAGGCTGGTCGGCAACCGCTTCGCGCAGTCCGCCGTACCGGTCCTTGCCAGCGTCGTCGCTGCTCCAATAGGTGCCAGCGGGGTCGTCGCGGTGTTGGCCGGGTTTCTGGTCGTGGCTACGTGGGCGGGCGCCGCCGTGCCGAACGCTGAGACCGAGTGAGCTAGGCGGTCCGAGCGCCGCGCTCGTCCTCTTCGAGCGTCTCCACGAGGCGCCGACTGGCATTGTCCATGTGGGCGGTCATCGCCGCCCGGGCACCGTCAGAGTCCCCTGCGCGGATTGCATCCAGCACCGGCACGTGCTCCTGGAAAGACGACCAGCCGGCCGGCCAGCTCGCATCGCCGGCGGCCGTAACCTTGGCGTACTCTGCCTCGACGACTCGGTGGATCCACACGTGCAGGAGAGACGAGATGTTGGTCAGCATGTTGGACAAGACGCTGTTCCCTGACGCCTTCGCCACGGCGAGATGGAATCGCACGTCAGCATCAACAAAGGCGTCGACATAGGCGGCGTCCCGCATAGCAGTGAGTGCTTCTTCGATCTCGGTGAGGTGCTCTTCGGAGCGGCGGGAAGCGGCGAGCTCGCTGGTGACGCGTTCGATGTGTTGCCGCGCTTCTACGAGGTCGACGGTGTGACGTTCGCCCAACATCAGACCCCACTCGATCACGCGAGGGAGGAGGTCGGAATTGCTTCCACGAAGGTAGGTACCGCCGCCGTGGCGGAACTCGACAAGGCCGAGCAAACCAAGAGACTTGATGCCCTCGCGGACGACAGACCGCCCGACACCGAAAGTTTCACTAAGCTGACGCTCAGAGGGCAGCTTCTCGCCGGGGCCGACGTGGCCGGAGAAGATGTAGTCAAGAAGCGCGCGGGCGACTTCGGACGAGGCCGGCTCCGGCCGCTGTAGATTGACCGGTCGCAGGCCGGCGATGCCGGTGGACGGCGCCTTATCGTTCAACGAGGATCCCGTCTTCATCGGAGTAGAGGTGTGCCCCTACCCGGAACGTTACCCCGCCGAACTCGAGAGTAATGTCAGCCTCGCCAGCCCCGGTCTTGGTGCTCTTCCGAGGGTTGGTGCCGAGAGCCTTCACACCGATCTCGATGCCGTTGATCGCGTTCTGATCACGGACCACCCCGAAGATAACGGCGCCCGCCCATCCATTGGATGAGGCGATCTCCGCGATCATGTCGCCCATCAGGGCTCGCTCCAGCGATCCTCCACCGTCGACGACGAGAACAGCACCCTCTCCAGGCGTGGATACCGTCGCCTTGAGGAGCGCATTGTCTTCAAAGCACCGCACAGTGCGAATCGGCCCGTCGAACGCTGTCCGCGAGCCAAACGACCGGAACTGGATGGGTACCGACTGGATGTCCTCACCCAGCTCGTCGTACAGGTCAGCAGTGACAACAGACATCGGGCCTCCATTAGCTCTTTGCCGCATCGTAGCAAGAGGCCGACCAGTCGGCCACTACCGATGGCGCGCCAATCGAGCAGGAACTACATTCGGCTGAAGAACCTGCTCGACTTCATCCCCGGCGTCCTCGCGACTCTCGCGACGACCGGCGTGATTGCCCTTGTCGCGGCGATGCTACCCGGGCCGCGATGGTCCAGACAGCTCGCGCGAGAGACCGCTATCTACGGTGCACTACCGGAGGGCGGCGAACGCGAAGCGTGGGAGAGGCGAGTCTTGGATCACGCCCGTCGGCTGCGGCTCTTTGAGGATTTCATGCCACTCAGGCACAAGATCTTCCCTTGGGTTCCCGTTACTGTCCTCCTCGCGTTGATGGTGTGGCTCATCATCGACCCCCAGCAGTGGGACGGACTGCTAGCCGAGGGCCCGATCATGGTGCCCTTCTCGCTGATGGCCCTCATCAGCGCTGGTTCATTCGTGATGACGGGTGTTCTTGGGCTCACTCCAAATGGAAGATCGGCCGAACACTTCGCTGCTCAAGAGTGACGACAAACACACCCCCCGGGTTGTCCGCCACGCCAGTCGCCAAGTGGTCCACTGGTCGGCCACTTTCATGTATCGTGCTGTGGGTCGCCGTATGCGACCGTTTCCGGGCAGCTGAGTACTCGCCGCCCGAAGGGCCTCGAGCCCGCGCCAATGTTGTCGTTAGGAGAATCAGCGAACATGAACAGCCCGCAGCTTCACGGAGCGGTCCTCTGATGCTGGCCGTTCTTGGATTCGGAACGCTCGTGACCTTCATGGTCACGGTTATGCGGAAGTGGGCGACCGCGTTCGTCGCGATCCACGCGAGGGTAACACCCCGCGGTGACCAGAATCCCGCCGGGTTTTCAGACTCAGTCCTTCAAGGTCTCGATGTCGATGACGAAGCGGTAGCGGACGTCCGATCGCAGCACCCGCTCGTACGCCTCGTTGACCTCGTCGACGCCGATCAGCTCGGTCTCGGGCACGATGCCGTGGGCGGCGCAGAACTCGAGCATCTCCTGCGTCTCGGCGATGGATCCGATGCTGGAACCGGCGAACGACCGCCGGTTGCCGAACAGCGTGAACACCCGCAGCGGCAGCGGCTCGGGCGGGGCGCCGACGTTGACCATGGTGCCGTCCAAGCGCAGCATCCGCAGGTAGGAGTCGAGCTTCAGCGGCGCGCTCACCGTGTTGAGGATGAGGTCGAACGTGTTGGCGAGGGTCCGGAAGGTGGCGTCGTCGCTCGTCGCGAAGTAGTGCGACGCACCGAAGCGCAGGCCGTCCTCCTGCTTCGACAGGGTCTGCGACAGCACGGTCACCTCGGCACCCATCGCGGCCGCGATCTTGACCGCGAGGTGCCCGAGCCCACCCATGCCGACGACGGCGACCTTCGAGCCGGGTCCGACCTTCCAGTGCGCGAGCGGGGAGTACGTCGTGATGCCGGCGCACAGCAGGGGCGCGACCGACTCGTACGGGAGCGCCTCGGGGATGCGGAGCACGAAGTCCTGATCGACGACGACGTGGGTCGAGTAGCCGCCCTGCGTGATCGTGCCGTCGCGGTCGACCGACGCGTACGTCTGCGTGTTGCCCTTCAGGCAGTAGTTCTCCATGCCGGCCCGGCAGTTCTCGCACTCGCGGCACGAGTTCACCATGCACCCGACGCCCACGCGGTCGCCGACCGCGAAACCGTCGACCTCGGATCCGACCTCGACGACCTCGCCGGCGATCTCGTGCCCCACGACCTGCGGGTAGGTCACCGGACCCCAGTCGCCCCGAACGGTGTGGATGTCGGAGTGGCAGATCCCCGCGTACCGGATGGCGATGAGCACATCGCGCGGTCCCGTCTCGCGACGCTCGATCGTCGTGCGGATGAGGGGGTCGGTTGCCGAAGGGGCTGCGTACGCGGCGACGGTGGGCATGGGTTCTCCTTGCTGATCGATCGACGGATGCCGCGCGTCGCCGCATCCGTCCTGTCACACGCTACGCGCGCGACCGTGGGTATCGTCAGAGGCGACCGCGCACCGAAGCCGGGAGGCACCGATGAACACCCTCTCCCCCGCCCCCGTCATCCTCGGGGCCTCGCGTCTCGGCGACCGCCCCGGGGCGGCCGAGCTCGCCGACGCACTGATCCGCTCGGACCTCGGCGACGTCGACACGAGCAACAACTACGCCGGCGGACGCAGCGAGCAGGCGCTCGGCGACGCGATCCGGCGCGCCGGCGGACTGCCCGGACCGGCGCGGATCTACTCGAAGGCCGACAGCGACCCCGACACGGGCGTCTTCGACGGCGACCGGGTGAAGCGTTCGCTCGACGAGTCGCTGACCCGCCTCGGGCTCGACCGCCTGCCGCTGTACCAACTGCACGACCCCTACGGCCTGACGCTCGCCGAGGCGATGGGCCCGGGCGGTGCCGTCCCCGCCCTGATCGAGCTCCGTGACCAGGGCGTAATCGGCGCGATCGGCATCGCATCGGGCACGCTGTCACAGGTGCGGGAGTACGTCGACACCGGTGCGTTCGACGTCGTCCTCTCGCACAACCGCTACACGCTGGTGACGCGCACCGCCGAGCCCGTCTTTGAGGCGGCCCGCGCGCAGGGCATGACGGTCTTCAACGCGGCGCCGTTCGGGGGCGGCACGCTCGCCAACGGCGACGGCTCGTTCGGTTACCGTCCGATGCCCGCCGACTTCGCCGCCCATGTCGGGCGCGTCCGCAGCCTCGCCGACGAGCACGGTGTCGACCTCGCCGCCGCGGCGCTGCAGTTCTCGATGCGCAGTCCCCTCGTCGACGCGACCATCGTCGGGATCTCGTCGACCGCCCGCCTCGACGCCCTCGGCCCCCTCATCGAGGCCGAGGTGCCCGAGGCATTCTTCGACGCGGTCGAGTCGCTCGGCGAGCCCCCGCCCGGGGTCGACGACTGACGCGCCGGGTCAGGCGCGCGCTGAAGGTGTGGCCACCGGCGGCGACCTCGACGACGCGCCCGTCCGGCAGGACGACGTCGGCGGGCAGGCCGTCCGGCAGACCGACCTCGAGCGTCAGCTCGCCGTCCGGGATCCGCCACGCGACGGTGACCGGCCCCCCGCGGGTCAGGAGGGATATCTCGGCCCACTCGATTCCTGGACCCGGTCGAGGCTCGACGCGCACCCGACCGTAGCCCGGTGAGGCAGGACGCAGACCGCCCACCACCTGGTGGATCCAGTCGACGACCGCCCCCAGCGCGAAGTGGTTGAAGCTCGTCATCTCGCCCGGGTTGATACTCCCGTCGGGGAGCATCGAGTCCCACCGCTCGAAGGGCACGGCGCGGTCGGGCGCGTGCTCGGTCTCGAGCGGCAGATCGCGCAGCCAGCTGTCGAGGAAGTCGGACGTGTCGAACGGGAACGACGCGGATGCCGCATAGGCGGCGATATCTCCCGTCACCCCAGTCGCTCGTCGCGCTGCGGGCAGTCGGTCGGCACACTCAGGAAGTTGCCGCGCTGGCTCCAAACGGCGTTCTCGCCGCAGCGCTCGAGGGCCTGCCGATCACGACCGCCTTCACCTGGACGACCACGCTCGGCGATGATGAGCCGGTGCGGATCCTCCGCCGTCACGGGTAGGAACAAATGGCGGATGCCGTCTCCGGGCAGGTCAACGGCGAGTCTCGCCGTCGCGACAGTGTCTACGGGACCGCCGCTCAAATGGCGTCGTGCCTGAAGGTGCGTGCAATCGCGCAATGGGTGACCCCCCAAGGCAGCTTCGACCCGCGGCCGCAGTTCGAACCGCACGCGTTCGTGCGCTCGAACGACACGCTCTACAGCCTCTCCAAGGAGGGTCGCGGCACCGCCGGCCCGCTGGTGACCGCGCTAGCGGCCGCGACGGTTGAAGCGGCGGAGGAGTACGCGACCACGCAGCCCGGCGGGCGCCTGCAGGTGCCGATGCTCGGTGTTCTCGACGAGGCCGCGAACGTGTGCCGCTGGCACGACCTCCCCGACCTTTACAGCCACTACGGGTCCCGTGGAATCGTCCTGATGACGATCCTGCAGTCCTGGTCTCAAGGGGTGCAGGTGTGGGGGCGCAACGGGATGCGCAAGCTGTGGAGCGCCTCGAACGTCGCCGTCTACGGCGGCGGTGTGAAGGAGCCGGAGTTCCTGAACGAGCTCTCGCAGATGATCGGTGACTACGACCGGCGCACGACCTCCACCAGTGTCGGCCGCGGCACCCGGTCAACCTCTCATGGGGTGCAGCGCGAACGCACCTTGGACGTCGCGGATCTCGGCGCACTGCCGCGCGGCCGCGCGGTGGTGTTCGCCTCTGGCGCTCCCGCGACCCTCGTCGAGACGGTCCCGTGGATGAACGGGCCACATGCGGCCGCGTTGCGCGCGTCGATCGCCGCGCACGATCCCTCCCACAGCGCACCCGCCGCTTCGGCTCCTGCTCGAGCTGCCGTGATCGAAGAGGACGAGCCGCGCGATGAGTGACCTGCTCGATGACTTCCGCGACGACGACGCCCACGAGCCGGCCACGGAGCTGGTGTACGGCTCCGTCGACGAGTTCGTGCGGGAGTACCTGCGCCACATGTACACGCGCCCTGTCGCGCCCGGAAACGCCCGCTACCGGTGGGCTGCGGACTGGTGGCGCTACCCGGAGGCGGTGGCCCGCCTCGAGGGTCTATGGCGCTCGTGGGAGCACCTGCGGCTCGACCCGGCGACGGGTGCGAGCGTGTGGTGGCGTGACCACGCGGACCACCACATGACCTGCTTCTGAGCCCTGACGGCCCCTTCGCGAAGTCGAAGGATGCGTGCGAGCCCGGCGAACCGTTACCGTACACAGAACCTCCCGAAAGGTGGTTCCCCGACGTGAGACTGACTCCGTAGCACACCTCCGGGTGGCTCGCTCCACGAGCCGGCCTCAGCTCACGACAGATTGAGTCGAATACTCGAACAGGGCCGCTACTCAATGTTTTTCGAGCGTCGGTGCGGCCTGCATCCGTCGTGTTTGCCAAACGGCCGCGGCGAGGGCTCCCGCTCCGAGGACGGCGAGGTGGACGGCGGCTGCGAGCAGGCTAATGCTGCCCAGCCAGCCTGCGATGGGGTAGGTGATGAGGAAGCAGGCGTGGGACAGCGCGAATTGCGCGGTGTAGACCAGGTTGCGGTTCTGTGGGGTTGACGCATCAGCAAGAATTCGGGACGACGGGGTGTTCACGAGCGATGTACCCATACCGAGGATCGTCCACGTCACCAGAAGGGCGGGCCATCCGGCTGCGGTTGCGGTGAAGAGACCGGTGATGGTGGCGGCGGCGATCAGGCCGACGACAATCAGGGCGCCGCCGGCGATCATCGGACGGATCACACCGAGCCGGTCAACGATCCAGGGGACGTTGAGTGCGACGATGAGCGACCCGACACCGTAGCAGGCCAGGGCGAGAGTGAGAGCGGTGTCGCCGAGTTCGAACACGGCCCGCGCGTAGACGACGGAATTCACCAGGACGATCGCGGTACCAGCCGCGACGATGACGTTGGTCAGCATCACGAACCGGAGGGTCGGCGTCCGGGCGAACACCTGGAGGCCTGTGGGGAGACGTTGCCAGAACGTATCGGCTGGCATGTCGGGCTCTCTGGCTGGAAGCGTGGTGATCAGGACGAGGATTGCCGAGCTCGCGAAGCCGAGAGCGGTTCCGAGGAAGAGGTTGTTGTACGAGACGAGCGTGAGAAGTGCTGCGGCGATGATCGGGCTCAGCAGCGCTTCGAGGTCGTATGCGAGGCGAGACAGCGACAGCGCGCGGGTGTAGTCGCGTGACTCTGGAAGCACGCTCGGGATCAGGGACTGAAACGCGGGTGTGAAAGTCGCCGACGCGGATTGCAGAACGAAGATGAGCACATAGATCTGCCATGTCTCGGTCACGAGGGGCAGGGACATTGCGACCGCAAACCGGACCACATCAGCACCGATCAGCACCGCCTTCTTCGGCAGTCGATCCACCAGCGCCGCAGCTAAGGGGGCGATGCCAACGTAGGCGATCATCTTGATCGTCAAGGCCGTACCCAGCACGGCGCCGGCGGAATCGCCTGCCAGGTCGAACGCCAGTAGGCCCAGTGCGACCGTTAGCAGCCCCGTGCCCAACAGGGCCAACACCTGAGCAAGGAACAGCGCCCGGTAGATCGGGTTTCGCAGGACGCGGATCACGCGTGATGTCCCGGGTGCTCATCGATGGCGTGCTCGGCCTTACGGGTTGCTTCGATCACGAGCCGTATCGCGTGCTCGTCCGTGAGGCGGTAGAACGCCTTGTTGCCGTCCTGGCGGACCCGGACGAGCTTGCCCCACCGAAGCTTCGCGAGGTGTTGTGAGACCGCAGCAGGGCTCCGCTCGACATGCTCGGCCAGTCCATTTACTGACAGCTCCCCGTCCCGCAGAGCCAGCACGATGCGGATGCGAGTTGCCTCGGCGAGCAGCCGAAACACCTCCACGGCTACCTCGACATACTCACTTTCGGGCGAAAGGTCACCACCCTGCGTATCTACGTGCATACGCAGGTAGTAGACCACATTAGGCCGACGTTCTGACATTGGGAATGGCAGGGGCGGCCACGTGGTGAGGTTGCTCTCGATACGGTAGGGGGGTAGTGTACCCGGGATGAACGGGTACTCGACGAATAAGGACGATCTGCTGAAGCGGTTGCGCCGGGCGGAGGGTCAGGTCCGTGGGATCGCGCGGATGGTCGAAGAGGACAAGTACTGCATCGACATCCTCACCCAGGTTTCCGCGGCCACGAAGGCCCTCGAGTCTGTCGCGCTGCCGCTGCTGGGCGACCATCTCTCACACTGTGTTGCCGAAGCCAGCGCTGAGGGTGGTGCCGTTGCGGAAGAGAAGATCCGCGAAGCCAACGAGGCGATCGCCCGTCTGGTCCGTTCCTAACCCACCTATCCACTCACGACGAGGAGACGATGATGAACACTGAGGACCGCAACGACCTGGGCTTGAAGGACACCGGCGCTGACTGTGCATGCTGCGCGACCGCATCGACTCCCGAGACCGCGGATGCGGCCGCGGCGGCTGTGACGTCTGACGTCATGGTGACGGGGATGACGTGCTCGCACTGCGTGTCGAGCGTCACCGAAGAGTTGTCCGCGATCGACGGGGTGGAGGGTGTGTCGGTGGACCTGAACGCGGGTGGCGCGTCACGGGTGACGATCCGCAGCTCGACGCCGATCCCTGCTGCTGCCGTGGAGGCGGCGGTGGAGGAGGCTGGTTACGCCGTGGCCACCAGCCCGTCGTGAGCGCGGTCGATGTCGAACTCGACATCACCGGGATGACCTGCGCGTCGTGCGCACGGTCGCGATGGCCGGGCTGCTGAACCCGCTGGTCGCCGCGGCCGCGATGGCCCTGTCTTCGGTGTTCGTTGTCACGAACAGTCTGCGCCTGCGCGGCTTCCGCACCCTCCCGGCGAGCTCGAGGCCCGCTACCCCCGAACCGGCCCGCGTTTTCGCCCGGGTCTGACCTGCATCTGTCCGATGCGAACAGTGGAAGGACGCTCATCATGAGCCAGCACGACCACCACCACCCCACGGCGAGCGGCACGGGTGGGGATGACACCGCGCAGGGACTGCGCGAAACCGTCGCCGAGCCTGACGCCATCGATGAGCCGCACGCCCACCACGCATCAGCGGACGACAGCACCCATGAGCGACACGGCGGCGCGCACGCGGGGATGCAGCACGGTGGACATGGTGGGCACGCCGGGCACGGCGCGGACCATGTCGCACGGTTCCGTCGATTGTTCTGGATCAACCTGATCCTCGCTGTCCCGGTGGTGGCGTTCTCGAGCATGTTCTCGATGCTGATCGGCTACCCGCTGCCCGACACAGCATGGGTGGGTTGGATCTCCCCGGTTCTCGGCACCGTCATGTACGTGTGGGGTGGTTCCCCGTTCCTGACCGGCGCGGTCAGCGAACTGCGTGCCCGTAAACCCGGCATGATGCTGCTGATCGGGCTGGCGATCACCGTCGCGTTCATCGCGTCGTGGGGGGCGGGTCTCGGGCTGCTGGATCACAAACTGGACTTCTGGTGGGAGCTGGCGCTGCTGATCGTCATCATGCTCCTCGGGCACTGGATCGAAATGCGGTCGCTCGCACAGACCACCTCCGCACTGGACTCCCTTGCCGCGCTCCTCCCGGACGAGGCGGAGAAGGTGGACGGGGACACCACGGTCACCGTCGCGCCCGCTGACCTGCAGGTCGGCGACGTTGTCGTGGTTCGCCCTGGCGGACGGGTTCCGGCTGACGGTCGGGTGGTGCAGGGTTCGGCGAGCATGGACGAGTCGATGATCACCGGCGAATCCAAGCCTGTACGCCGCGGCGACGGGGACGCGGTCGTGGCCGGAACCGTCGCCACGGACTCCGGCATCCGTGTTGAGATCAGCGCCGTCGGAGAGGACACTGCTCTCGCCGGCATCCAACGCCTGGTCACCGAGGCCCAGAATTCCTCCTCGAAGGCGCAGCGCCTCGCCGACCGTGCCGCCGGGTGGCTGTTCTGGTTCGCGTTGGTCGCCGCGGTAATCACCGCCGTTGTGTGGACCATCGTCGGGTTGCCTGATGATGCGGTGATCCGCACCATCACGGTGCTGGTGATCGCCTGCCCGCACGCTCTGGGCCTGGCAATCCCACTGGTGGTGTCCATCGCCACAGAGCGCGCCGCCCGCGGCGGGGTGCTGATCAAAGATCGTCTGGCCCTGGAGAGCATGCGCACCGTCGACACCGTGCTGTTCGACAAGACAGGCACCCTCACCAAGGGCACCCCCGCCGTCACCGCAGTCGAACCTGCCGGTAGCATCGCCCCCGACACGCTGCTCGCCCTGGCCGCCGCGGCCGAGACGGACTCGGAGCATCCACTGGCCCGCGCGATCGTGAACGCCGCGAAAGCCCAGCAGCTCACCGTGCCCGCGGCAGCGGATTTCACCTCGTCCCCAGCGGTAGGAGTCAGCGCACGGGTCGACGGGACGCAAGTGAAGGTTGGTGGCCCGTACCTGCTCGAGCAAGAAGGCGGCAGCGAGCTGCCCGTCGCGGATCAGTGGCGAGAGGAAGGCGCGATCATTCTCCACGTCCTCATCGACGGGCAGGTAGCCGGGGCGCTCCGGTTGGCTGATGAGATCCGACCCGAGTCCCGCGCGGCCGTGGCCGCGCTGCACGAGCGGAACGTGCAGGTGGTCATGATCACCGGTGACGCGGAAGCGGTCGCAGCCTCGGTCGCGACCGAGCTCGGCATCGACCGGTACTTCGCGGGCGTCCGACCCGAAGACAAAGCCTCGAAGGTGAAGGGGCTGCAGGGCGAGGGCCGCAAGGTCGCGATGGTCGGTGACGGAGTCAACGACGCGCCCGCTCTCGCGCAAGCGGACGTTGGTATCGCGATCGGTGCCGGCACGGATGTCGCGATTGCCTCCGCCGGGGTGATCCTCGCCAGCGACGACCCTCGTTCCGTGCTGTCAGTGATCGAACTGTCTCGCGCGAGCTACCGGAAGATGAAGCAGAACCTGTGGTGGGCGGCCGGCTACAACCTCCTGTCCGTCCCCCTCGCGGCCGGCATCCTTGCCCCGGTCGGGTTCGTGCTACCAATGTCGGTCGGGGCGATCCTGATGTCCTTGTCAACAATCGTGGTGGCCCTCAACGCGCAACTGCTCCGCCGACTGGATCTGTCACCCGACGCGGTCGCCGGGCGCGGCTGATCCGTAGATTCACGTCGTACTCTAGGACCGCGGGAGGTGGAACGTGTCGCTGATGAACATCGCTAACAGCGTGGACCGTTCTCATGCGCGCGCCCGCACCCGCACACTGGTCACCCTCCTCGCCGTCACGACCGCCGTGATCGTCGGTCTATTGGCGATGCACTCGCTCGGCTCCGGACAGGGCCACGACGCCGCGCCCATGTCTCATGCTGCCTCGATGGGCGAGACCCACGCGGCAGCGGCCAGCACGAGCGACGGCGCCACAGCGTCGACGGAGTGTGTGGACTGTGGCGGAGGGCATGCGGACTTGCTGATCATGGCCTGCGTACTGGCGATTCTCGCTCTGGTGATGCTGCTGGCCCCTCGCAGCGCGGCGCTGCTGCGCGTCGTCCGTGACCGGGCACCGACCGTCGCCCTCTTGGCGCCGGGTCGTCGACCTACTCTCGCGGCCCCGTCGTTATCTGTCCTCTGCGTCAGCCGTACGTGAACGGCGGGGGAGTGGGTACCAGGTACCTGCTCGCCTCCGCCTTTTCGCCAGCTCGCCGCTGGCTTCACGTATCGATGCTTGGAGACCCCAGATGAAAATTCGTACAGCGGCCACGGTCGCGCTCACCCTCGCCACGGCTCTCACCCTCGCCGGTTGCGCGGGCGGTGGCAACTCGACGTCTATGCCCGGGATGGATCACGGCGGAAGCTCCTCGTCAGCTCCCGCCGAGGCTGCGAACTTCAACGACGCGGACGTGATGTTCGCGCAGATGATGATCCCGCACCACACGCAGGCTGTGGAGATGTCGGACATGCTCCTCGGGAAGGACGGTGTCGATGAGCGTGTCACCGCGTTGGCCGAAGAGATCAAAGCCGCCCAGCAGCCCGAGATCGATCAGCTTGAACAGTGGCTGGATCAGTGGGGCGCGGACTCGTCCATGGACGGCATGGGCGACATGGACCACGGTGGCGGGATGATGACCGAGGACGACATGCAAGCGCTCGAGAGCGCCAGCGGAGACGACGCGTCCCGACTGTTCCTGGAACAGATGACTGTCCACCATGAGGGCGCGATCGACATGGCGCAGGACGAGATCGACAACGGCCAAAACCCCGACGCGATCGAGATGGCGCAGAACATCGTCGACACCCAGACGGCGGAGATCGCAGAGATGGAGAACATCCTCGCGGCACTCTGACCCCCGCGGTGTGGGGTGCGGTCGCGCCCCACACCGCCGTCAGTGGCCTGCAGGTCCGACATGCAACACCGCTTCTTCCTCGGCGCACCCATGCGCCCACGCACCCCCCGCTCATTCGCCACCCGCCGCGCACTTCCCGCGCTCGGCGTCTTCGCCGCCGCAGTCCTGGTCGTTACCGGGTGCGCAGCAAACCCAGGGCAATCCTCTGGGGCGGAGACACCTCTCACACACGTGCATGGGATCGTCGCCGACCCCGCCGGTGAGGGTTTCCTCATCGGCACACACGCGGGCATCTACCCCACCACCGCAGACGGCGACACCGGTGCCCGGATCGGTCCGGGGTTTGATGCGATGGGGCTTACCGCCGCCGGGGACGCTCTTCTCGCCTCCGGGCACCCTGGCCCCGACACCCCAGCGGAACTTGGCACCCCTCACCTGGGCATCATCCGAAGCACCGACCGAGCCATGACCTGGTCTCCCGTCGTCTTCTCAGGCGAGAAGGACTTCCACGTACTCGCCGGCACCACCTGGAACGTGGTCTATGGGATCGCCACCGACAACCCTGAACTGCTCACCAGCACCGACGGGGGAGTCAGCTGGCAACCCACCGGAGCGGAGGTCCCCGCACGCAACCTCGTCGTGGACGCCACCGAACGGCTCATCGCGTCCACCCCAGACGGGCTGCAAGTGAGCACCGACGCGGGAGCCACCTTCACCGGTTGGACGGACGCTCCCACCATCGCGCTGCTGAACACCTCACCCGACCACCAGCGCATCGTTGGTGTCGACACAGCCGGCACCGTCTGGGTCACTGGCGCCGGCGAGTCGGAATGGGTCGAAGCCGGCACTACCAGCTTGAGCGTGCAGGCAGTCGCGATCACCAACGCGGGAGACGTGCTGACCGTCGACCAGACGGGGATATCTCCTCCCGCCCCACCGGCGTCGACAGGCTCCGAGCAATGAACAGCCCGCATCAAACCCCACCCGCCCGCATCGATGACGTCGATTGCGGCTGCGGCCCGACCCCGGCTGAGGCACGCCGGCTGTGGCCCAGTGTCAGCCGGCGCAGCCTGGTGGGTGCTGCTGCACTGGGAATGGTTCTCAGCGCGACGGGTCTGGGACTAGCGGCACCCGCGTTCGCCGCGAAATACCCCACGTGGGACGACGTCGAGAAAGCGCGCCGCAACCAAGCCAGCAAGAATGCGGAGATCGGTCGGATTGAAACACTGATCCGCTCTCTCACGAACGACGTCGACACCAAACAGGCCGAAGCCGACCGCCTCGGGCAGGAGTACGTGCTCGCTCAAGAGGCATATGAAGACGCAGTCGAACGCGCCGACGCGGTGCAGGCTGAGGCCGATGCCGAAACTGCGCGCGCAGCAGAAGCAGCGGCGAAGCTGGGGGCACTGGCCGCGGAGCAGTACCGCACCGGGCGAAGCGACCCGACCTTGGAACTGTTCTTCTCCGACACCGCAGCCGACGCGGACGAGCTTCTGGGCCGCTTGGGGGCGATCGACAAGATCGCTGACGCCAACCGAGCCCGATACGCGGACGCTGCCGGCGCCCGCGACAACGCGCAGAACCTGAGCAATCAGGCCGTCGTCGCTCGCAATGAGCGCGATCGCCGCAAGGGCGAAGCGGAACAGAAGATGCGCACCGCGCAAGCAGCCGCGCAAGCCGCGCAAGCGGCGCTCGACGCGCAAACCGAGCACCGGCTCACCCTGGAAGCCCAACTCGACGCACTTCGCGACACGACAGCATCGACACTCGCCGGCTACCAGGCAGGTGTGGAGGCCGAACGCAAACGCCGAGAAGCAGCCCGCCGTAAGGCACGGGAAGCAGCCGCGCGGCAGGCCAGAGAGGAAGAACAACGACGTCGCGAGGAGGAACGGCGGCGACGAGCAACAGGCGGTAAAACCAGCGGGGCCTCCGGCGCGAGCGGCAACACGGGCGGAAGCGGTGGCCAGGTCCAATCGTCGGGATGGGTGCGACCAGCTCACGGCTGGATCAGCTCAGGATTCGGGACCCGAGGGACGATCTGCCGTAACGGGTACTGCACGAATCGCGGGCACCGCGGGACCGACTTCGCCAGCAGTTGCGGATCCCCTATCTACGCCGCCGCGGCCGGCACCGTCATCTTCGCCGGCTACAGCGGCGCTTGGGGCAACTACATCAAGGTGCAGCACCGCGACGGCACCATCACCGGGTACGCCCACATCATCGACGGTGGCTACAACGTCCGTTACGGCCAAACCGTTCGCGCGGGCCAAGTCATCGCTTTCATCGGTAGCACCGGCGCCTCAACCGGATGCCACCTCCATTTCGAGGTCTACCTCAGCGGCGTTCGCGTCGACCCCGTCCCGTTCCTCCGTGCCCGCGGGATCGCCGTATGACCCCCCGTATTCAACAGCTGATTCGGATGCGCCCCCTCGATGGGCGACTCACCGTCGCGGAGCGAGCGTCTTACGTCGAATCGTTCCTTGCCTGCGCGGCGACGATGAAAGACACTGACGACTCAGCGTGCGCACGCATCGCCGTCCTCCTCGGCCGGGAAGTGAGTTTGGACAGCATGATCATGCGTGTTGCGCTGGAGGACGCTCAGCGGTCCTGTCGGCGATGTCAGCACACATGCACCAGATTGCTCGCTCTCTTCTAGTCGGTTCGCGCGAAGACTCGGGAAAGAGCAGATCAGTCCATGCGCAATCCGTCCCGGGACATGCCGCTGGTGGGCTCGCATCGAGCTCTGGATACCGCTCCAGGGCCCCACCGACGCACACGCCACCGCGCCCTCCTGAGGCAGAGAACCGCACCGGAAGTCGCTACGAAGGGAGCACGGCGAGCTCATAACAGCGGTTGCTACGTTTTCGTCACCATGTTGTCAGGACTGCGCTCTTCAGGTCACCGCCCAGGCGGAAACCGGTGGTCGATGGTGCGCATCCTCGCCGGAATCGTGCTCGCGCTACTGGTGTGCGCGGGGGTGTTTTCGACAACGCACGCGCAGAACTCTGACACCGCAACCACCTCCGCTATGTTCGAATCCGCTTCCACCGGCGTCCCAAGCGTGACCGAAGGGTTCACGTCTGTTGACGCAGCGATCGACACCTCGCGCGGAGTCACTGGTGCAGCGGCATGCCTCATCGGTGTGCTGTGCACTTTGCTGCTCGTGGCTCTTCTTCGCGTGTATCTGCTGCACCGCGGTACCGCCAGATCGGCAACGATAGCTCCCCGCTCGACGCAGGCATCGCTCGCACGCGTCCTCGCGCCACCGATGCCGCCATCGCTCCATCAGCTGTCCATCTCCCGAACCTGAACCCGGGTCCTGTCCTTCTCAGGGGTTCCCCGCCGTCGCGGCGGAGAACCGTGACCTGCCGTTTCTTGTTCTGGAGAGTCCCTATGTCTGTTCTCTTGGCGGCAACCCCGCCGATCGCCGCCGCGCCACGCGGCCAACATCACCGGCGCCTTCGTTCCCGCCCCGAGACCCCCGCACCCCAGGGAACACACCGCTCACACCCTACGACGCTGAACGTGCAGGCCCCCCGCCACCTGGGAACAGGCCCTCATGCTGCCCGAAAGCGCAGGAGCCGCCGGTGACCTCGGTCGGGCTGTCCCATCGACGAGCCATCATCGTCGGGGCCGGGCAGACGGGTCTCGCCGTCGCCGCTGAACTGATCAGTCGAGGTCTCCGCCCTCAGCAGGATTTCGTGATGATCGACGCTGCACCGCCAGGTCACCGCAGTTGGAGGACGCGGTGGCACTCGATGGAGCTGCTCAGCTCCGCTCGCCACAGCGGACTCACCGTCCGGCCAGTACCGGGCGATCCCCACCGCCACCCGCGAGCTGATGAGATCGCTGACTACCTGCACACCGTGGAGGGAGAGCTCGGCGTCACCCCAGTCTGGGAGGTTCGAGCGTTGAAACTGGAGCGCCGCGGGGAAGGCACGGCGCTCACCCTCACCACCACGGCTGGTGAGGTCCAGACACGCAACGTCGTGTGCGCGACCGGCGCAGCCGCGCGTCCCTTGGTTCCCGAATGGGCGACCCGGTTGCAGTTGCCAGGGGCCCTCCTCCACAGCAGCGACTATCACTACCCCCGGCAGATCCCTCCCGGCCAGGTACTGGTCGTGGGCGGGGGTCACAGCGGCGTGCAGATCGCCCGTGAGCTCGCAGGATCCCACACGGTGACCCTGTCGACTCGCTCGCCTCGACGACTCCGTTCGATCAGCCGCCAACGGACCACCGCAGGTGTCCCTACTGCATGGGTTCCCTGGCCCAAAGGACCGGAGCCGGACTCTGCAGAAACCCTTTCCGGGCGTGACGGCTCGCGGGTCAGGGTGGCTGCTGCCGTCGCCGACGTGGCCGACCGTACTTCCGTTCAGCTGACAACGGGGAAGCGGCTGCGAGGAATCGAATCGTTGATACTCGCGACCGGTTACGAGCCCGCGGATCAATGGCTACCGGAAGCAACGCGTTCCGACACGACCCGCCGTACACGCACCTCAATGCCGGGCCTGTTCGTTGCAGGTGTACCGGCTTACAGCTGGCGTCGGGCCGACACGCTCGCCGGGGTGTGGCGCGACGCCGCCACGATCGCCCGGCAGATCGTCGATCGGCCATGACCACACCGCACACGTCCCGCGACCGCAGCGATATAGCCGCAGTCGCATGAAAAGGAGACTCAGATGACTGATAACCGCGACGACACGGACGACCCTGCGCGTCGATACCGGCATCGTCAACGCTGGCTGCGGCTCGGCCAGATCACCATGCTCGCCGGTGTCATCGTCCTGGTCGTGCACTGGCTGACCCATCTTGAAGCGTTTGGTCCAGGCCAACCGGAAGGCTGGGTGGATCTCGTCGCCGGGTACCCGATGGGTGCGCTGCTGCTTTTGGTGGGAGCGATCGCTGCGGGACACAAACCGTCATGACCCGGCGTCTTTTGGCCTTCGGCCCGCGCGAACCTCGGCAATGGACGTGCCCCCCGTTGCTGCCGCTGTGGGCTGCGCTGCCAGCGGCTGCCGTCGCCGGCATCCTGATGGATATGGCCTACCCGGATGTGGGGTGGTGGCCGGCCGCGTTCGTTGCCACCGGTGTCCTGCTGATCGCAGCGATCGGTCGCAGTGTGATGGGCTCGCTCGCCGTCGGATTGGTCTTCGGGCTGGTGTTCTTCTCCCTGCTCGTGTCCTGGACGTCCCGTTACCTCGGCCCTCTCCCATGGGCCGCGCTCACGATCGTTGAGGGCGTGCTAACGGCCGTGTGGGTGATACCGCTGACGTTCGCGTATCGATGGCTACCCCAGCTGATCCGCTCCGACAGGGCCCGGCTGATCCTGTTGCCCGTCGTCGTTGCATCGCTGTGGACGGGCCGGGAGGTGATGCTGGGTGCCTGGCCGTACGGTGGTTTCCCGTGGGCGCGGCTGGGTATGACGCAGTCGGAAGCACCAGCCGCCTCCCTCGCCTCCTGGGTGGGTGTGAGCGGACTGAGCTTTGCGATGGTGTTTGCTGTTGCAGTCTTCATCGAATGGGTCCGCACGCGCGCATGGCGCTTTCCCGCGCGGTACGTTGCTCCGCTCCTCACGGTCGGCGTACTCATTCTCACTCCCGCATTCCCCACGACACCGGCTGGCACCATGCGTCTCGGTGCTGTGCAAGGGAACGGCCCGTCAGGCTATTTCGATGAGCGCGCGCCCGGGGCGATCGCATCCGCTCAGAGCAGAGCTTCCACTGCGCTCCGCGGAGCCGATCTCGACCTCGTCGTGTGGCCAGAGGGATTGGACGCGGACCCCTTCCAAGAGGACTATCTCGCGTCAAACCTGACGCAAATCAGCACGCAACTGGGCGCCCCCGTGCTAGCCAATGCCGCCACGAGCTCAGGCAACAAACTGTTCAATACTTCGTTCCTGTGGGACCCGACCATCAGCCCTGCCCCTACCCGGGAACAGGTGCAGACCCATGCGAAACGCAATCCCGTACCGTTCGGTGAATACGTGCCCGATCGAGGGTTCTACACCATGCTCGCGCCGGACCTCGTCGGGCTCATCCAACGCGAGTATTCCCCCGGTACCGACAGCCCCGTCATATCAGTCGCCGGGATTACCGTCGGTCTCGCGATCTGCTTCGACGTGATCTACGACAACGTCATCGCAGAAAGCATCACCAGCGGCGCAGAAGTGCTCGTGTTCCAGACAAACAACGCCGACTTCCGCGGAACAGATGAGAACCTGCAGCAGCTCGCTTTCGCGCGCATGCGAGCAATCGAGACCGGGCGGGCCGTTGTGAATGTATCCACAGTCGGCACCAGCCAAGTCATTCGGCCAGACGGTTCTACGCAAGCCTCACTGAACGCCGGTGAAGCTGGCGTACTCGTTGAACAAGTCGAACTGCGGACCGGGGCGACACCTGGAATCATCGTGGGCACTTCCGTGTCGATAGGGGCAGCATGGGGCGGACTCGCGGTCCTGATGATTGCTGGCTGGATCACCCATCGAAGAACTCGGCTACGACACAAGATGTCGCCCGCCTAGCGGGGTAAGACCTAAGGGCGGCGACCGTCACCTCAGCGACCTGCGAGCAGACCGATAATCAGCCTTATGTCGGATCGAGGGGGGTGCTCGGGCTTGCAGGCGTCGTCCTCGTGCACGAAATCGCAGAGGTTTTCATCATCCTCAACGGCATCCGCGCGGCCCGCGGGTCAGGTCCCCGCCAGGCGAGCACACCGACACCCTCCCGGGCGAACACTCCTGCCACCTCCCGGTTGGTATAGTTTCCCCGCCATGGTTGGGATGCCGCTAACGCACGCGACGACAGCAGGCACCACCGCCCGACCGATAACGAAACTCATTACGGTCGGCATCGCAGCCCTCTTGCTGATGGTCGGGATTCTGGCGATGTCCCATGTGGACGGTGTCGCAGGCACGCCGGTACCCGCGGTCAGCAACGCCTCCCCGTCCTCTACGGAGGCGACCACATCCCTCACGACCACTTCCGACAACGTGGCTGCGACGACAGCAGGCGTTTGCATCTTCGGCGTGGTTTGCTGCCTGCTCGGAATCGCGTGGCTGCGTCGAGTCTTCACTCTCTTCGGTCGACCCCGCTTCATTGGTTCAACACGACGAGTACGACTGCCGCTCACCCCGCGCCGCGCACATGTCCAGGGGCCGACGCTCGCTCTTCTTTGCGTCGCCCGGATCTGAGCACAGTCCCTATCACCTGATCGGCGGGCACCCGCCTCTTCGCGGCTGCCCGCCGGCACCGGCCGCGAGGTTCACGCCCCGGGAGATAACGCGTGCTGCTTGACGACGACAACTCAGCACGCATCCCATCTGCGCGGTCGCCGGTGGGCGGTCGCGTGATGAGCGTCTATCGAATCGATCTTTTCCTGCGAGAGGAGCGGACACATGGGATCAGACCACAGCCATGGGGCAGTGGAGGGAACGCCGCGACGGCGTCTGCTGATCGCTTTCGCGATCACAGCCTCGGTCTTTGTGATTGAAGTCGTGGGCTCAGTGATTACTGGCAGCCTTGCCCTGCTTATCGACGCAGCGCACATGCTTACCGATGTCGTTGGTTTGGGGATGGCGGTTACCGCCGCCCAACTGATGGATCGTGCCCCGACAGACCGCCACACGTGGGGGCTGCGTCGTGCTGAAGTGTTGGGGGCCTTGACTCAGGCGGCCTTGCTGCTGGGCGTTGGCTTGTTTGCTCTCGTCGAAGGAATCCGGCGCCTATTTGAACCGCCCGAGATATCTTCCGGCGCGCTCCTCTTCTTCGGTGTCGTCGGCCTGGTCGCAAATATCGCGTCACTGCTCGTGCTGCTGAGCGGGCGCAAGAAAAACCTGAACATGCGCGCCGCGTTCTTGGAGGTTCTCAATGACGCGCTGGGGTCGGTCGGTGTGATCGCCAGCGCGATCGCGATCACAGCATTCGGGTGGTACCAAGCCGACGCGGTCGCGGGAATTCTGATTGCGCTGCTCATCATTCCCCGAACGCTGATTTTGCTCCGCACTGCAGGGAGCGTGCTGCTTGAGTCCACCCCACCGGGCCTCAACCTCCAGGATGTGCGCCGGCACCTGCTTGAGCTACCTCATGTCATCGCCGTCCACGACCTTCACGCATCGCAGGTGTCGACAGACCTGCCGACCCTGACCGCGCATGTGGTGGTGGATGACGGGCTCAACGGCGAGGAATCCGCGCAGCTGCTGCGGTCACTGCAGATGTGTGTGAGTGACCACTTCCCGGTCAGCATCGAGCACTCGACCTTCCAGATCGAACCCCAATCGCACTTCGGAGAGCACCGCACCCATGCGTAATAGACACTGTCGGTGGTTCACCGCCATGATGCTCGCCGCGGCAGTCGCCGGATCGGCGATCGTCGCACCGGCTGCCGCAGCGGAGGCCCGCGAGCTCACCACAGCGCCCCCGGCACCCACGTCGACGAGCGGCTCGGAGCTAACCCCCAGCCCGCCACCCCCGCCTACTCCCGCGGGAGACGTACACAACGAACCCAACTCAACCGGCCAAATTTTGCCACTTGTAGGGCTTGTCAGTGGGGTCGCACTCATCGGTGGCTGTCTCATCGTCGTAGTCATGATGGGCCGCGAACGGCGCCGTCGCGATCTCGCCGAGTTGCGAACCGGGGAGGGATCCGATGAGCGCTAACCGGTTGCGCCTCGTCGCTCTCGCATTCGTCACCGCCGGGCTCACCGTCCTCATTGACCAAGGCACCAAAGCCAACGCATTGAGCGGGTTGAGCCCCAATGAGCGCATCCCGCTCATTGGGGATCTCCTCGGTTTGCAGCTGGCCTTCAACGCGGGAGCGTTCCTCTCCCTGGGTTCGAACATGACATGGGTGCTGACCACGCTCGGCGTGGTCGCGACCGCGCTTCTCGTTATCGCCGCATGGCGCTCGCGAACGCCGGGGTGGGCCGTCGGAATGGGGCTCGTCCTCGGTGGCGCGATCGGAAACCTCATCGACCGGCTCTTCTTCTACCCCGCGTTCGGTCGCGGCTACGTCATCGACTTTTTGGCGTACGGGAACCTCTTCATCGGAAATCTCGCTGATGTCGCACTCGGGGTCGGTGGAGGCGTTTTGCTCCTCGCCCTGTGGCGGCAGCGTCGGCACCGCCGGGCGACGGCACAACACGGTGACTCCCACGCACGGGTACCGGACGAGCGTGCACGATGACCAAGAAGCAGCGCATTCCCTCGACCTACCAGCGCAACGCTCTGGCACCGGCACTCATCGCAGCGGCGGTGCTCTTCCTTGCCCCCACGCTGCAAGACAGCGATTGGTTCGCGATCGTGCGTTTCGTGGTCGCCATTCTCGCGGCGATCGCCGCGTGGTTCGCGTTCCAAGCCCGGCAATGGTGGTGGATTCCAGTGCTCGCGACGATCGTCGTGCTCTGGAATCCCATCCTCCCGTTCCCCTTCTCAGGGCCCGTGTGGTCAGCGGCGCAACCGGTCGCCGCGGTTGCGTTCCTCATTGCCGGCTCGCTCATCAAAGTACGCCGACCGTGACATTCCGCACACGCAGCGGCACGGCGCCGCGCCGCCGAACACCGCCGCCGCACGCCCCATTGAGGACGATCGCGGAGCTGTGGCTGCCAAGGTGGGGAGCTACCCGGTGAGTGCCTGGATCCCCGACGCGCCGCCTTCGTTCCTCGCGTTCCTCACCCCCCACCCGCAGCCGCTTCCGGTACTTCCGGTGGTGGCAATCGTGCTGGCGGCCGCGTATGTGGCGGGAGTGGTCCAACTGCGACGGCGGAGAAGACGCTGGTCGATGATGCGGGCAGGGTCGTTCCTGTTGGGGTGTGTGCTCCTGTTCGTCGTCACCGGTCTGGGTATCGAGAACTACAGTTACGCATTGTTCTCGGTGTCGATGTTCCAGCAGTTGACCTTGATGTTCACCATCCCGCCGCTGCTGATCCTGGGGTCCCCCGGAACGTTGCTTCTCCGCGCGACACCACACCAAGGCCTGGGCCTCACCATCCTCCGACTGGCGCACGCGGGCCTGCGCAGCAGAGCTGCCCGATGGGTGCTGAGCCCTGCCGTCGCTGTCCCCCTGCACCTGTTGGCGTTCTACGGGCTGTACCTCGCCAAACTGGCCGACCCGATCCTCACCTTGCCCGGCGGACATCAGCTGCTCGATGTCGCATTCTTGACGGTCGGGGTCTTGTTCACGGTTCCGATTCTTTCCAGCGATCCGTTGCCGTCGCGGATGTCGTACCCCGGCAAGGCCCTCGATCTGTTTGCCGAGGCGGCGCTCCACGCGTTCTTCGGGGTGTTTCTCATGATGAGCACCACCCTCCTGGTCGACCGCTTCGCCGCTCCGCCCGCCGCATGGGGTATCGACCCCCTCGATGATCAGTGGCTGGCAGGTGCACTCGCGTGGTCGTACGGCGAAGGGCCCACTCTCTTCATGCTGATCTACGTCGTGCATCGGTGGTTCCGCGACGACACACGGCGCGCCGTTGAAGCCGACCGGCACGCCGACGTGCACGGGCACGCCGAACTCGACGCGTACAACGAATACCTCACTGCCCTCGCCCGGAAGGACGCCCGATGAGACGCCGCAACGCGGAGGAGCCCCTGCGTGTGCCTGACGTTGACTGCGGGTGCGCCCCCACAGCCGACGAACTGCGATCGCTTCGCACCATATCCCGCCGCGGCGTCGTCGGCCTCGCCGCAATAGGAGTCGTGGTCGGATCGGTGGGGCTGGGCATAGCACTACCGGCGTTTGCGTGTGATCCCGGATGCCGTTGCCCGCCGCTCCGGCGACGTCGTGAGCCGCTGTCGCCGCCCGTCGCGGAACTCGACCTCGAGCGCCGCGGCGACGGCGATCCCGTCACCGTAGTTCCCGTTCGCGGCACCGAACCCGAGCCGGCCGCGCCACCACCCGTTGCCGAGCAGCAAGCCGACCTCGAGGTCGCCCGTGGCGCCCCGGACGATCGCCGTCACGTCGAACGAGTGGTAGGCGAGCCGCCATTCGTACGAGGTCCACCCGGGGTTCAGGACCGACTCGGTGACGGGCATCCCGTCGCACCGTGGAAGCGCAGGGCCACCCCCTCCGAAGCTTCCGCCGTCAGGAAGGCGGCATCGTCGAGGGGGATGCGCGCATCTCGCGACCTTCCGTTCGGGCAGAGCCCGACGAGGTCAGGCCCGGCCGAACCCGTCGAGGTCGGGGTCCCAGTACGCTTCGGGCCCCTCGTCCAAGATCGTCTCACCCGAGCCGCCGTCGCCGCGAGGGAAATGCGGGTGGTGTCGCAGCTGCGCGGCGGCGAAGGAGAAGTCGGGCTCGGGACGGTCCCAGTCGGTCGCGACCGAGAGCACGTCGTTGCCGACGCCGATGACGAGGGATGCCTCGCCGATCTCCCCGTTCTTCTCGAACACGATCGGGATCGTGACAGCATGGGCCCGGCCGCGCTCTGCGACGGCGGCCGTCAACGTGACGAGAGCCTCCGCGACGTCATCGGTCGTGACCACGGTCTCGCCGGCGTACGTGATGCATCTCATACGCCCACTATGGGCGTCGCAACGGAATCACGGGAATGGTTGCGTTCCCGCTCCGCGGCGGGTACAGCGGATGCCGCGGTCAGGCCTCGGCGGTCACGGGCGCGACGTCGTCCACCGCATCCGTCATCTTCTGCAGGAAGGCGACGACGTGCTCCTGTTCGTCGGGGGTCATCCCGACGGCGACGTCGTACATGAGCCCGTGCATGCGCCCGAGGGTCTCGCGTACCTCTTCGTTCGCGTGCGGCGTCGCCCGCACGAAGATGCTGCGCCGATCGGTCGGGTTCGCGATCCGCTGGACGCGTCCGGTCTTCTCGAGCCGGTCGAGCATCGTCGTGATCGACGCCGAGGTGACCCCGAGATACTTCACGAGCTCGGCGGGACGGGCGGAGTGGTCGGGCTGACGCAGAAGGTAGCGAAGCGCGAGAAGCTCGTTCTCACCCATCGCCATCGAGTCCCTGGTGCGGCGACGCATGGCGGCCTCGGCGGCACGATAGGTGCGCAGGGCCTCCAGGACACGACGCGCACGATCCCGCTCGCCGGGGGCCTCGTTATACCAGTAGCCGGCCTTGTCCTCGCCGTCCGCCACATCCACTCCCTACCGGTCGCGCCGAAATGCGACGACTTCGTCGAGAATAGGTGATGGGAGCGGGCGGACAGCCGCCAGTAGCCACGTGTCCCCGGATCCGCTACTCTCCCGCAACCGCGAGAGGGGAAGCCCATGCCGTTCCGAAGCAAAGAGACCCTCGAACGCTGGGTCGACGAGTTCCACGAGGCCCGCGGCGCCGGCGAGCGCATCAAGGTCATCGTGCAGGACGGCACCGGCGGCGCCGACACCGGCCTGGTGGTCGTCCCCCTCGAGAACGCGACCGTCACGATCTTCATGCAACCGGCCGAGGTCGGGGCAGCGTCGTGGCGCGTGACCATCGAGCCGCAACCCGACACGACGATCCTCAACAGCCACCAATTGCACGCGATGGCCGTCGAGCTGTCCGTCGCCGCGGAGCTCTGCGCCTACCTCGAAGCCCGCTCCGTCGGCCACGAGGAGACTGACGTCGACTGACCTCCGGCAGCGGTCTTCAGCCGGCCCGCGTGCCCGCGTCCGGCTCGCTGAGCGCCGGATGCAGGTGAGGCGACGCGAGGGCGACCGCAGCCTGTCGCGCACCGGCCTCGAGGCTCGCATCGACGTCCGAACCCGCACCATGCGCAGCGAGGAATCCCGCGAAGAAGGCATCGCCGGCCCCGTTGCTGTCGACGACGTCGACCTCTACTGCGGCGACCGCGTACCGACGGCGAGCCGCGTCCATCGCGATCGCCCCTGACGCTCCGCGCGTGCACACCGCGAGACGGGGGCCGCGCTGCAGACACGACTCCAGCAGTTGCCACGGGTCATCGACGGCATCGTCGTTCATGAACACGACCTCCGCGGCGCGCAGGAACGGCTCATGGAATGCGACCTTCCCGTCGTAGTCGTGGAGGTCCGTCCAGACCGGCGCGTCGATGCCGCGCGCCACGAGCTCGGCCCCGAGCGCGCTGAGGTCCACGACCGCGACAGCGGCGGAGTCCAGATCGTCACCGATCTCCGCGACGATCGCCGGATCCGCCGCCGAAGGCGTCGCGACGTACAGGGAGACCCGCTCGCCCGCCCGAGTCATCAGATTGACATGCTGCTCCGTGGCCTCGGACGCGTGGCGCGCCAGCCGCACGCCCGCACGCGCGAGCCCGTTCGCGACGGCGGCACCCTCGGCATCCGCTCCGAGAAGCGCGTGCAATCTCACGTCCAGGCCGAGCTCCGCGAGGTGGACCGCCTTGCCCGCCGATGTTCCGCCGACCGTCCGCACCGATCCGGTGGCGAACTGCATGTGGGGTGTCGGCTCGGGGAGCCGATCGAGTTCGATCAGGTGGTTCCAGGTGGCGGGCCCGCACACGACGACAGTCATGCGCTCAGTCAACCATCGGTCTCTGCTCCGGAGGCCGACGACCGGACGCATCCGTTCTCACATCGCGCCTCCCTCCGAAGAGAGGAAGAGGTAACCAAAGCGGTCGATCCCGGTGCGGTCGGGGGAAACACCCGCCCTTTAGCGTCGAGCCTCATACCCGGCTCCACGACTGAAAGGGATCTGCGATGACGTACGTCAAGCCCACCGAGCTCGTCCAGACCGTGATCGACGCCGGCGCGTCGAAGGTCATGCTCTCCACCCGCGACACCCTCATCCGCTCCATCATGGGCGGCGCGCTGCTCACGCTCGCGGCGGCGTTCGCCGTCACGGTCAGCGTCACCACCGGCATGCCGCTGCTGGGCGCCGTGCTCTTCCCCATCGGGTTCGTGATGCTCTACCTGCTCGGCTACGACCTGCTCACCGGCGTGTTCGTGCTCGCACCCCTCGCGTGGCTCGACAAGCGCCCGGGCGTCACGCTCGGCGGCATCCTGCGCAACTGGGGACTCGTCTTCCTCGGCAACTTCATCGGCGCGTTCTCGATCGCGCTGCTCATGGCGATCGTCTTCACGAACGGCTTCTCGACCCCGCCGAACGAGGTCGGTCAGGCGATCGGCCACATCGGCGAGGGCCGCACGGTCGGCTACGCGGAACACGGTGCCAACGGGATGCTGACCCTCTTCGTCCGCGCCGTGCTCTGCAACGCCATGGTCGCCACCGGAGTCGTCCTCGCGATGGTGTCGAA
The DNA here is from genome assembly GCF_040686395.1 of Microbacterium sp. NPDC080220. Classification (NCBI taxonomy): domain Bacteria; kingdom Bacillati; phylum Actinomycetota; class Actinomycetes; order Micrococcales; family Microbacteriaceae; genus Microbacterium; species Microbacterium sp. NPDC080220. The sequence goes on along the minus strand of NZ_JBFBOP010000007.1, from coordinate 122,119 downwards.
GGACGTGATCGGCAAGATCGTCGCGATGTGGATGCCGATCATGCTGTTCTTCTTCATGGGCTTCGAGCACTCCATCGTGAACATGTTCCTCTTCCCGTCGGGGCTGCTTCTGGGCGGTGACTTCACGATCGGCGACTACCTGATCTGGAACGAGATCCCGACGGTGCTCGGCAACCTCGTGGGCGGACTGCTCTTCGTCGGCATCCCGCTGTATCTGACGTACGGACGTCCCGCCGCCCCGCGCCGCGTGCGCCCGTCGCGTCGCGAAGCCGCCGCTGCCCGCGCCGTCGCCGCAGGCTCCGCCGTCCCCACCCGGTGACCGACGTGGCCGGCATCGTAAAGAGACTGCAACACGACGTGACCACGCAGGCAACCTCGCCCGCATACCGTCACGACATGAGCTCCACCGGCCCCACCCCGCCCCACGTGGTCGTGGTCGGTGCCGGGATGGTCGCGCACCGCTTCGTCGAGAGCCTGCTCAGCCGCACCGACGAGCCGTGGCGGATCACCGTGATCGGTGAGGAGCAGCGGCATCCCTACGACCGGGTCGGTCTCACGTCCTTCTTCGCCGGGGCGTCGGCCGACGACCTCGCCCTCGACGGGGGTCCGCTCTCGGACGAGCGGGTGCGGTTCCTGCGCGGCGTCGCCGTCACGCGGATCGAGCGCGAGCGCGCCGAGGTCGTCACCGACCGCGGCGAGCGCATCGCCTACGACCGGCTGGTGCTCGCGACAGGTTCGTACGCCGCCCGGCTCGCGGTCGACGGGTACGACCACGACGGCTGCTTCGTCTACCGCACGCTCGACGACGTCGAGGCCCTCGAGCGGTTCGTGCAGCGCCGGTCGGCCGAGCTCGGCCGCCGCCTGGTCGGCACGGTCATCGGGGGCGGACTGCTCGGCCTCGAGGCGGCCGGCGCGCTGCAGGGCCTCGACGTCGACTGCACCGTCGTGCAGTCGTCCGACCGGCTCATGTCGGCGCAGCTCGACCTGCCTGCCGGCGACGCCCTGCGCCGGCTCATCGAGCAGCGCGGGATCGGCGTGCGCACATCGGCGATCACGACGCGCCTCGACGCCGACCGCAGCGGGCAGGTCGTCGGGCTCGAGTTCCGCGACGGGTCGTGGGAGCGCACAGACGTCGTCGTCTTCACCGTCGGCGTCCGCCCGCGCGACGAACTGGCCCGCACGGCCGGGCTCGCCGTCGACCCGCGCGGCGGTGTCGTCATCGACGCCGGCTGCGACACCTCCGACCCGGCGATCCTCGCGATCGGCGAGGTCGCCAGCTTCGAGGGCCAGTGCGTCGGTCTCGTCGCCCCCGGCTACGCCATGGCCGAAGTCGCCGCGGCGCGCCTGCTGGGGCTCGAAGCCTCGTTCGCGGGCTTCGACGTGTCGACGAAGCTCAAGCTGTCGGGCGTCGACGTCGCGAGCTTCGGCGACGCGTTCGCCGAAACACCCGGCGCCCTCGATGTCGTCTACGCCGACCCGATCGCGGGGGTCTACAAGAAACTCGTCGTCTCGGACGACGCGAAGACCCTGCTCGGCGGCATCCTCGTCGGCGACGCGTCGGCGTACGGGTCGCTCCGTCCCCTCGTCGGCGGCGCCCTCGGCGGCGACCCCGTCGCCTACCTCCTGCCCTCCGATGGCGTCGCCGCCCCGACGGGCGACCTGCCCGATGAGGCGCTCGTGTGCTCCTGCAACAGCGTCACGGCCGGCGGCATCCGCTCGGCCGTCCACAACGAGGGCTGCACCGACGTGAAGGGCATCAAGGCCTGCACGAAGGCGGGCGCGGCGTGCGGGTCGTGCGTCGGCATGATCACGAAGCTGCTCGGCAGCGAGCTCGCGAAGACCGGCGCCGCGCTCAGCACCGCGCTGTGCGAGCACTTCGCGATGTCGCGGCGGCAGCTCTTCGACGCAGTCCGCGTCTCGGGACTGTCGACCTTCAGCGCCGTCATCGACCGGTTCGGCACCGGCCGCGGCTGCGACATCTGCAAGCCGGTGCTCGCCAGCATCCTGTCGACCCTCACCGGCCGGCACGTGCTCGACGGCGAGAACGCGACCCTCCAGGACACCAACGACCACGTCATGGCCAACATGCAGAAGGACGGCAGCTACTCGGTCGTCCCGCGCATCCCGGGCGGCGAGATCACCCCTGAGGGACTGGTCGTCATCGGGCAGGTCGCGCAGGACTTCGGGCTGTACACGAAGATCACCGGCGGCCAGCGCATCGACATGTTCGGCGCGAGGCTCGAGCAGCTGCCCGAGATCTGGAAGCGACTGGTCGACGCGGGCTTCGAGTCGGGCCACGCCTACGGCAAGTCGCTCCGCACGGTGAAGTCCTGCGTCGGGTCGACCTGGTGCCGGTACGGCGTGCAGGACTCGGTCGGCATGGCGGTGCAGCTCGAGCTGCGCTACCGCGGGCTGCGCTCGCCGCACAAGATCAAGCTCGGCGTCTCGGGCTGCGCCCGCGAGTGCGCCGAGGCCCGCGGTAAGGACGTCGGCGTCATCGCGACCGAGGCCGGCTGGAACATGTACGTCGGCGGCAACGGCGGCTTCACGCCCCGCCACGCGGTGCTCCTGGCCGAGGGACTCGACGACGCCGGGCTGCTGCAGGCGATCGACCGCTTCCTCATGTACTACGTGTTCACGGCCGACCGCCTGCAGCGCACCGCCCCCTGGTTCGAGGACCTCGAGGGCGGCATCGACGAGCTGCGCCGCGTGATCTTCGACGACTCGCTGGGCATCTGCGCGGATCTGGATGCCGCCATGGCCCGCCACCTCGACAACTACGAGGACGAGTGGAAGGCGACGCTCGACGACCCCGAGAAGCTCCGCCGCTTCGCGTCGTTCGTCAACGCCCCGACCACCCCCGACCCCTCGCTCGCGTACACGGTCGAGCGCGGGCAGGCGCGTCCCGCGACGGCGGAGGAGCGCGAGGACGGCCGCGTCCTCATCGCGGGGACGACCCTGGAGGTGCGGCGATGACGATGATGGTGCACGAGACGGATGCCGCGGTGCCGGCCGGCTGGACCGCGGTCTGCGCGCTCGCCGACCTCGAGGTCGAGCGCGGCCGGGCCGCGCTGCTCGGCGACGAGCAGATCGCCCTCTTCGTCACCCACGCGGGCCGGGTGCACGCCGTGCAGAACCTCGACCCGTACAGCGGCGCCAACGTCATCTCGCGCGGCATCGTCGGCACCCGGGGCGAGGTCCCGACGGTGGCGTCGCCGATGTACAAGCAGGTCTTCGACCTGCGCACCGGGGTCTGCCTCGAGACGCAGGGCAAGGATGCGAAGACGCTTCGGGTGTGGCCCGCCGCCGTCGAGGACGGCATCGTCTACGTCCGGGAGGAGCAGCGATGACCACCCTTCTGGGGCTTTCGCTCACCGGGCGCCGCGTCGTGTTCGTGGGCGGCGGCGCCGTCGCCGGGCGGCGCGTCGGCCGCTTCCTCGACGAGGGCGCGCTCGTGACGGTGGTCGCGCCGGCGCTCGGCGACGCCCTGCGCGCGCACGTCGCCGCCGGCCGCGTGACGTGGGTCCCGCGCCCCGCCCGTCAGGACGACGTGACGGATGCCTGGCTCGTCCACGCGGCGACAGGCGACGCATCCGTCGACTCCGCCGTCGCGGCGTGGTGCGACGCCGTGCGCGTGTTCTGCGTCAACGCGTCGGACGGCGCCCACGGGTCGGCCCGCCTGAGCGCCGAGACCCGGTCGGGCGACGTGATCGTCGCCGTCGCGTCCGACGCCGGCGTCGACCCGCGCCGGTCCGCGCGGCTGCGCGACGCGATCGCGGGGGCGCTGCGCGACGGGATGCTGCCCCTGCGGCGCCGTCGCACCGCCGCCGGTCGCGTCGACCTCGTGGGCGGCGGCCCCGGTCCCGCCGACCTCATGACCGTCCGCGGTCGCCGGCTGCTCGCCGAGGCCGACGTCGTCGTCGCCGACCGGCTCGGACCGACCGACGTCCTCGCCGAACTCGACCCCGACGTCGAGGTGATCGACGTCGGCAAGGCGCCCGGCCACCACCCCGTGCCGCAGGAGGAGATCAACGCGATCCTCGTCGCCCACGCGCGCGCCGGCAAGCGCGTCGTCCGCCTGAAGGGCGGCGACCCGTTCGTCTACGGCCGCGGCGGCGAGGAGGTCGCCGCGTGCCTCGCGGCGGGCGTCCCGGTCGAGGTGGTGCCCGGGCTGACGAGTGTCGTGTCGGTGCCCCAGGCCGCCGGCATCCCGGTCACCCATCGCGGCACCGCCGCGGGACTGCACGTGACGATGGGCCAGGGCCCGGTGTCGGCGGCGACGCGCGCCGCGCTGGCCGACGACACCGTGACTACCGTCGTGCTCATGGGCGTCGCGGCCCTGCCGAAGCTCGTCGCCGCCGCGCTCGCGGCCGGGGCGCCCGCGCACCGGCCCGTCGCGATCGTCGAACGGGGTCACACCCCCACGCAGCGGACGACCCGTACGACCCTGTCGGCCGCGGTGACGGATGCCGCGGCCGCCGGCGTGAGCAATCCCGCCGTCATCGTGGTGGGCGAGGTCGCCGCCGCGGGCCTGCTCCTGCCCGACGCGGCCGCGGTCTCGGCGGGAGGAGGGGATTCCGACCGGTGACGACCCCCCGCCCCGCCCTCTCGGCCGCGCTCGGCGGATCGACGATCGTCATCGCCGTCGATCGTCGATCCGCCGAGCTCGCGTCGGCGTTGGAGCGGCACGGGGCGACCGTCCGTCACGCTCCGGCGCTCACGATCGTGTCGCACATCGACGACGAGGCGCTCATCGGGGCGACGCGCGAGCTGATCAACACTCCGCCCGACATCGTCGTGGCGACGACGGGGGTCGGGTTCCGCGGGTGGATGGAGGCCGCCGACGAGGCGGGCCTGCAGGGCGCGCTGCACGAGGCGCTCGCGGGGGCGCAGATCGTCGCACGCGGCCCCAAGGCGCGCGGCGCGATCCAGCAGGCCGGGTTGGCGGCGGACTGGGTCGCCGAGTCCGAGACCTCCGAGGAGCTCGGCGCCTTCCTGCTCGCCGAGGGTCTCGAGGGGCGCCGCGTCGCGGTGCAGCACCACGGCTCGGGCGCGGACGGCCTCGACGAGCTGTTCACCGAGGCGGGCGCCGACGTCGTGAGCCTGACGGTCTACCGCTGGGGGCCACCGCCCGATGCCGCCGCGGTCGCGCGCTCGGTGGTCCAGACCGCGCAGGGCGAGGTCGACGCCGTGCTGTTCACCTCCGCGCCGGGGGCCGCGGAGTGGATCGAGACCGCGCGGCGCGAGGGCGTGCTGGAGGACGTCGTGCAGCGCTCGGCCGACGGCACCCTCCTGCTCGCGGCCGTCGGCCCGATCACTGCAGGCCCCCTCGTCGCCGTGGGAGCCGCGCCGCTCGTCGCCGAGCGCGGCCGGCTCGGCTCGCTCGTCCGCGCCGTCGTCACCCACTTCGGCGGCGGGGGCGCGCCGTCGCTCGCCACGCCCGTTGGGCGCCTCGAGCTGCGCAGCGGCGCCGCCGTCCTCGACGGTGCCGTGCTGCCCCTGTCGCGCACGTCGGCGTCGATCCTCGCGATGCTCTTCGCCGCCCGCGGCGGCGTCGTCGGGCGGGCCGAACTCGCCGCCGCCCTGCCACGCTCGGGTGCCGACAGCGCCCACGCCGTCGACGTGGCGATCGCGCGTACGCGCGAAGCCCTCGGCATCCCGACCCTCATCCGTACCGTCGTCAAGCGCGGGTACCGCCTCGACGTCCTCGCCCCGGAAGGATCACCGTGACGCCCGTCCTCATCGCCTGCTCACACGGGACCAGTTCGCTCGCCGGACGCACCGCCATCTCGGCCCTCGTCGAGAAGGTGCGGCTGCTCCTTCCGCACGTCGCCGTCGAGGAAGCGTTCGTCGACGTGCAGCAGCCCGAGATCGACGACGTCGTGCGGGCGACCGCCCCGCGCGCCGCGGTCGTCGTCCCCCTCCTGCTGTCGACGGGGTTCCACACGAAGGTCGACATCGCTCGCGCGGTGACGGATGCCGGGGGCCGCGCCTCCGCCACGGCGCCGCTCGGGCCGCATCCGCTGCTCGCCGACCTGCTCGCGACGCGACTGCGCGAGGCGGGGACGGCTCCCGGCGACGCGGTGGTGCTCGCGGCGGCGGGATCGACCGACCCCGCAGCATCCGTCGACGTCGTCGCGATGGCCGACCTGCTGCGCGAGCGCGTCGACGGCCCGGTGTCGGTCGGCTTCGCCGCGGGCGCGGGAACCCGCATCGGGGCCGCCGTCGCTGCGGCGCGGGATGCCGGTGCCCCCCGCGTCGTGGCCGCGAGCTACGTCCTCGCCCCCGGCTTCTTCGCCGACGTCATCGCCCGATCCGGCGCCGACCTCGTCACCGCGCCGCTGGCGCCCGACGACCTCGTCGCCCGGGTCGTCGTCGAGCGCTACCTCGCCGCCGCCGCCGCGCTCACCCGCGCCGCCTGACCCATCCCGCGCGCCGCGCGCGCCGCATCCGCCGCGCCGCCCGCGAACCCCCGGCGCCTCAGCCGACGGGCTCGGCGACGTCGCGTGCGCGGCGGCCGGCGGCACGGACGGCGCCGATCGACGCGACGATAACGAGCGCGATGCCCGCGACCTCGAGCAGGCTCAGGTGCTGGCCGAGCAGCAGGAACCCGGCGAACGACGCCGTCGCGGGGGCCAAGGCCATGAGGATCGAGAACGCCGCCGCGGGCAGTCGGCGCAGCGCGATGAGTTCGAGCGCGTACGGGATGGTCGACGACAGCACCGCGACGGCGGCGCCGAGCGCGACGAGGTCGAGGCGCAGCAGTGACGCACCGGCATCCACGATCCCGAAGGGCAGCGACAGGACGGCACCGACCGCCATCGCGAGCGCCAGGCCGTCGAGCTTGGGGATGGCGGCGCCCACCTTCGCCGAGGCGAGGATGTAGAACGCCCAGCTGACGGCGGCGCCCAGGGCGAAGACGACCCCGAGGGGATCGAGCCGGTCGAAGCCGCCGCCGCCGAGCGCGACGACGCCGACGAGCGCCAGCCCTGCCCACAGCCACGCCGACGCGCGCCGGCTCGCGATGATCGAGAGCGCCAGCGGTCCGAGGATCTCGATCGTGACCGTCACGCCGAGCGCGAGCCGTTCGAGCGCGAGGTAGAAGAAGCCGTTCATGACGGCGAGCGCGACGCCGAGCTGCACGACGGCGGTCCACGCGGCGCGGCTGTGCCCGCGCAGCGACGGACGGGCGATGAGCCACAGGATGAGCGCCGAGAACACGAGGCGCAGCATCACCATCCCGAGCGGGCCGACCTGCGGGAACAGCAGGACGGCGAGCGAGGCACCGACCTCCTGGCAGCAGAGGCCGACGACCACCAGGACGACCGCGGTCGTCGGGGCGGTGCGTGTGGTCACTCGCCGCAGATGGCGTAGCCGGCGAGCTCCTCGCCGAGGCTCTCGACCGTCCACGGCAGGCCCAGCTCGGGAGCCGTGCGACCGTCGGCGGCAGGAGCCTTCGACGCGAGGGCGGCGAGCTGCCAGGCGAGCAGGCGCGCGACGTTCGACGACGCGCGCGAGTCGTTGAGCACGACGACGACCGACATCCCCGTCTCACGGTCGGCGAAGGCCGCGACCATGTAGCCCGGGAGGGAGCCGTACTGCCCGACGAGGCTGTCGCCCTGATACGTGCCGCCCTTGGCCGTGAACCAGGTGGGCTGCGAGTCGGCGACGGGACGGGCGTCGGCGAGGCGCTGTTCGACGTCGTAGGGGCGGGCGCCGACGGCGAGGGCGCGGACGTAGGTCGAGAGGTCCGCGACGCTCGACACGGCGCCGGCCGCCGCTGCGCCGACGCTGGAGGTGAGGTCCGTCATGTCCGTCGGGGCGCTGCAGTCGGCCTTGCCGTCCTCACCGGACGCGAGGTACGAGCCCTTCAGCCGGTCGCCGCCGCCGACCCCGGCGGGCAAGGAGCTGGAGGTCATCCCGAGCGGCTGGAAGACGTACTCGTCGAAGAGCTCGTTCAGAGGCGTGTTCGCGGCACGCTCGAGCACGATGCCGAGCAGCACGTACCCGGTGTCGGACTCCGCGAAGCGCGCGCCGGGCTCGAAGGCGCGCGGCTGGCCGAGGCCGTAGGCGACGAGCTCGCGCGGGTTCCAGGTGCGCTCGGGCGTCGCGAGGACCCGTTCGAAGATCGCGCCGAGGTACCCGTGCAGTCCGCTCGTGCTGTCGCACAGCTCGCCGAGGGTGATGTCGCTCTCGGCCGGGTAGGAGTCGACGTACTCCGCGATGCTGTCGTCGAGGGCGACGGTGCCCTTCTCGACGAGGGCGTACAGGACGTCGCAGGTCATCGCGCGGGTGACGTTGACAGCTTTGAAGGTCATCGCGGGGTCGACCTTCGGGCCGCCCTCACCCGAGGTGCCGACACCGGCGACCCACTGGCCCGACCAGGGCACCGACACCGAGACGATGGCCCCGCTCGCGCCGACGGCGGTCATCGCCGTCTCGGTCAAGGTCTGCATCTGGTCGGTCAGATCCGACGGGAGCGCCCCGTCGACCTGGTCGACGCCGATGTCGATCCGCGCGGGTCCGGGTGAGCACGCTCCGAGACCGATCGCGAGACCGAGCGCCGTCACCGCTGCGACCACTCGCCTCGACACTCGTCCTGCCACGCGCAGATCACCCCCGTCTTTCCCGTCCCATGATTACAGCACACCCGTCGGCCACCTCCCGTTCGCACGACCGCACCCTCCTAGGCTGTGCGCATGACCGCCGTCTTCGACGACTCCGTGCAGCGCGCCGTGCTCCACCACATGAACGCCGACCACACCGACGACAACGTGCTCATCGCGCGCGCGTTCTCGCCACTCCCCGACGTCATCGCGGCGACGATGACGACCTTCGACGGCGACGCGGGCGAGTGGCACGTGATCACCGCGGACGGGGCTGAGGACGTCATCCGCATCCCCTGGCCCGGCGGCGCGATCACCGAGCGCGCCGAGGTCCGGCGCGAGATCGTCGCGCTCTACGACGCGGCCTGCGCCCGGCTCGGCGTGGAGCCCCGCCCGCATTCGTAGATATCCGACCTTCAGGTTAGCTGAGCCTTACTGTACGCTCGGGGCCATGTCCGAGCCCGTCCCCTTCTCCGCCGCCGTCCGCGCCCGCTCCGCCGACGCCCACTCGTCGAGCGAGGGCGCCGACTTCATGTCGGACCTCATGCGCGGCGAGGGTTCCCGCGAGGACTACGTCGCCCTCGTGGCGCAGCACTGGTTCATCTACGAGGCGCTCGAGACAGCGGCCGCCCGCATGAGCGGCGACCCCGTGGCATCCCGGTTCCTCAGCGACAAGCTGACCCGTCTGCCCGCTCTCGAGGCCGATCTGGAGTTCCTCATCGGCACCGACTGGCGCGAGCGCATCGCGCCGCTGCCGACGACCGCCCGCTACGTCGCACGCATCGCCGAGGTCGGTGCGACCTGGCCGGGCGGCTTCGTCGCCCATCACTACACGCGCTACCTCGGCGATCTGTCGGGCGGTCAGTTCATCGCGCGGGTCATGTCGCGCCGCTTCGGCTTCGAGACCAACGGCATCGGCTTCTACGTCTTCGACGACATCGCCGATCCCGCCGCGTTCAAGGACGTCTACCGCGAGCAGCTCGACGCGGTGCCGTGGGATGCCGCCGAGCGCGAGCGCGTGATCGACGAGGTGCTGCTCGCCTACCGCTTCAACACCGAGCTGTTCGCCGACCTCGCGGCCGCGAAACGCACCTCGGCCGCCTGACCTGACGAGCGGATGCCGCGGCTCACCCCGCGTTCTGCGCCGCCCGCACCCCGGCCATGAAGCGCCGCACGTCGCGGTCGACGAGGATGTCGGCGGGGCGCAGCGGGCGCGACAGGTAGAGCCCCTCGAGCGAGGTCAGCCGCGAGAGCGCGACGTAGGTCTGCCCTGGCGCGAAGGCCCCGTTGCCGAGGTCGACGATCGCGCGGTCGTACGTCTTGCCCTGCGACTTGTGGATCGTGACCGCCCACGCGAGACGCAGCGGGAACTGCGTGTACTCGGCGACGATCTCGCGGGTGAGCTTGCGGGTGCCGGGGTCGTACGCGTAGCGGAACTTCTCCCACACCGTCGGTTCGACGTCGTGCTCCTCGCCGTCGAGCTCGACGCGGACGGTGCCGCCCGCGATCCGCGTGACGGTGCCGATCGACCCGTTGACCCAGCGCGGACCGTCGCCGCCGAACCCGCCGATGTCGTTGCGCAGGAACATCACCTGCGCCCCGACCTTCAGCTGCAGCTCCTGGTCGGCGGGGTAGGCGTCGCCGCGCCCGAAGTCGCCGCTGATCTCGGCACGGGCGGTCTGGGCAGGACCGGGCAGCGCGTCGAGGTGGCGCTGGTTGATGCGCGAGACGATGTCGTTGCGGGTCGCGAGGGTGATGATCGGCACCTCGCCGGCGGCGGGCTCGGGGGGCTTGCGGGCTCCCGCCGCGTTGAGGGCCCCCGCGATGTCGGCCGTCACGATCCCGTGGCGCACGGCGTTGAGCATCGCCTTGAACGCGTCGTCGGACTGGCGGTGGATGTCGCGCAGCTCGGCGATGTGCAGCGGAGCGCCGACCCGGCCGAGGTCGAGCAGCCCGTCCGAGCGGATCGCCCCGGCATCCGCTCGGGGTCCTGCCCACACCTGCGCGTCGAAGAACCAGAACGAGCGGTAGTGGTCCTGGATGTAGCGCAGCTCGTCGCCGCGGGTCGGCACCGGGGAGAGCTGGTACGGGTCGCCGAACATGACGACCTGCACCCCGCCGAACGCCTCGGCGCGTCGGCGGCGGGCCTGGCGCAGCGACCGGTCGATCGCGTCCATGACGTCGGCGTTGACCATCGACACCTCGTCGATGATGAGCGTGTCGATGGCGTTGAGGATCTTGCGCGTCGCGTCGGTCTGCTCGATCTCGCTGTCGGCGATGAGGCCGATCGGCAGTTTGAACAGCGAGTGGATCGTCTGACCCTCGACGTTGAGCGCGGCGACGCCGGTGGGTGCGCAGACGGCGATCTGCTTGTTCGTGTTCCACGCGAGGTGCTGCAGCAGCGTCGACTTGCCGGTGCCGGCACGACCCGTGACGAACACGTGTTCGCGGGTGTCCTCGATGAGACGGAAAAGCGCGTCCTGTTCGGGAGACAGGGGCGGCGTGCTCACCGGAACAATGCTAGCTATTTGCCGGGCTTTCCTAGACTGAGCGTGTGGAACGCGAGGGGGAAGAGGCGGTGACGGATGCCGCCGCGCCCGACGCCCCCGCGGCCCGCACCCGCACGGCCACCGTCGCCGGACCCCGTCGGCGCCGCAAGCTCGCGTTCGACCTGACGGTGCTGGGGGTGGTCGGCATCCTCTTCCTCGGTGCCGTCGGCGCGACGTCAGCCGTCCTGTACCGCCAGCTCTACAGCCCGACCGCGTTCGTGCTCGACTACCTGCACCTGCTCGCCGACGGGCGCGCGACCGACGCCCTGCTCGTGCCCGGCGTCTCGGCCACGTCGAAGGACCTCGCCGCCGCGGGTCTGCCGGCCGATGCCAGCGCGGCGCTGCTGCGCGGCAGCACCCTCACGCCGCTGTCCGACGTCGAGCCGGTGTCGGAGGAGACGGATGCCGACGGCACGACGGCCGTCACCGTCACCTACCGCGTGGGCGGTCACGCCGGCGAGACGACGTTCGAGGTCGAGCGCGACGACGACGAGGGCGGCATCCTCCCCCGCTGGCGGTTCGCGCAGAGCCCTCTCGCGGTGATCGAGCTGGGCGTGCGCGGGTCGATGCAGTTCGAGGTGAACGGCTTCGAGATCGACAAGCGTCAGGTCTCGCCCGAGGCGGAGGAGGCCGACCCGCTCGAGCCGATCCCGATGCTCGCCTTCTCGCCGGGGCTCTACTCGATCACCGTCGACACCGCGGCGACGACGAGCCCCGGGGTCGCCGTGCTGTCGGACACCCCGCTCGCCGAGATCCCGGTCTCGTTCCAGGCGGAGCCGACCGACGAGTTCGTCGGCGTGGTCCAGCGCGAGGTCGACGCGTTCCTCGCGGAGTGCGCGACGCAGAAGGTACTGCAGCCGACGGGATGCCCCTTCGGGTACTACGTGCGCAACCGCATCGTCGAGCCGCCCACGTGGTCGATCGAGGAGAACCCGGTCGTCACCCTCGAGCCCGACGGCGCCGGGTGGGCGATCACCCGGACGCAGGCGGTCGCGAAGATCGACGTGCAGATCCAGTCGATCTTCGACGGCTCGATCTACGACGTGACCGAACTCGTCCCGTTCTTCCTGACGGGCAAGATCACGATCCTCCCCGACGGCACCGCGTCGATCGCGGTGTCGGCCGCGGACTGACCGGGCTCAGCGCGCGGCTTCGCGCCGGGCATCCCGTTCGGCGATCGCGGCGAGCCGGGCGTTGTACGCCTCGAGCTCCGCATCGCCGCTGCGGTCGGCCTGCCGGTCGTCGCGTCGCTGGCGTCGCTCGTCGGACCGGCTCCACTGCACGGCGACGACGATCGCGAGGATGAGCGTCGGGATCTCGCCGATCGACCACGCGATGCCGCCGCCCATGTACTGGTCGGCGAGCGGGTCGAGACCCCACGTCCGCCCCATCGAGCCGAACCACTCGGCGACGAACAGTCCCGACGACATCATGATCGCGATGCCGAAGAACGCGTGCATCGCCATGACGCCGATGAGGGTCAGCAGGCGGCCGGCGTGCGGCAGCCGGTAGGGCACGGGGTCGATGCCGACGAGCGAGAGGACGAAGAGGTAGCCGACCGTGAGGAAGTGCAGCACCATCCACTCGTGACCGAGGTGGTCGTACAGCGTCCAGCGGAAGATGTCGGTGTAGTAGAACGCCCAGAGCGACACGATGAACAGGGCCGCCGCCACGAGCGGATGCGTGATGATCTTCGCGTACGGGCTGTGCACGGCCCAGAGGATCCACTCGCGGCCGCCGCGCGTGCCGTCGTCGCGCTTGCGGATGGCGCGGGACGCGAGGGTCACGGGCGCACCGAAGACGAGGCATATCGGGATCGCCATCGACAGCAGCATGTGTCCGACCATGTGCATGCTGAAGAGGTAGTCCTGGTACGCGTTGACCGGTCCGCACGTCACGTACAGCAGGAGCAGGAGCCCGGTCACCCACAGGACGGTGCGGCCGATCGGCCAGCGGTCGCCGCGGCGGGCGAGCCGGCGCACCCCCGCGAGGTAGAAGAACAGGCCGAACCCGACGGCGAAGGCCCAGATGGGGTCGACGTCCCACATCGTCACGAAGCGCAGCGGGGTGAGCTCGGGCGGCAGCGGCGACCCGGTGAGCACCTCTGCGGGCGTCGCGTCGGTGGGGATCGTCGTATCGACCGGCGGCGGGGTGAGCGAGAGGGCGACCGCCGCGCCCGAGGCGATGCCCATGAAGAGCACCTCGACGGCGACGAGGGTCCAGAAGCGTGCGGCGACGGCGGTGTCGCGGATGCCGGCGATCAGCCGTCGGCGGTAGATCGCGCCGAGCACACCCAGCGCGAGCAGGGCACCGACCTTGACCATGACGAGCGCGCCGTACGGCGAGAAGACATTCGCGGGGCTGACGAGCCCGATGAGGGCGCGGGCGACACCCGAGAGGGTGACCACGATGAAGGCGGCGAGCGCGATGCTCGAGTAGCGCTGCAGGACGACGACCAGCTTGTCGCGCGACAGCACGGGTCGCAGCAGCACGATCAGCAGCAGACCGCCGAGCCACGCCGCTGCCGCGATGATGTGGAGCGAGAGCGAGGTGACGGCCGAGTTGTGGTTCGCCTCGCTGCCGATGTGGCCGGCGGTCGCCATGGGCACCATCGCGGCGATCGCGAGGATCGTCACCAGCAGGGTCGCCAGCCAGCCGCGGACGGCGAACGCGAGGACGGTCAGCGCCGCTGCCGCGACGGTGGTCATGAGCCAGGCGCGGCCGGGGTCGGTGTCGACGAGGAAGCGGCCGAGCTGCTCGCCGAACGCCGCATCCGCGCTCGGTCGTGCCGGGATCACCTTGAGGAAGGTGAGGTAGGCGGTCGTGCCCGCCGAGACGGTGAGGATCGCCGCGCCGGCGGAGGCGGCATCCAATGCCAGGTCGAACTCCTTCGACCCCGACGCGAACGCGAACACCGCGAGCACCAGCGAGCCGACGAGGAGCGCGGCCGAGAGGTTGACGACGAGCTCCGCCACCGGGAGACCCCAGCGGACGACTGGACCGGGGTCGCCGATCACGAGCGGCGCGGCGCCGCCGCCGTAGGCCAGGCCCAGGAGGAGCGCGACGAGACCCGCGCCCGCGAGGATCACCGGGCCGGAGAAGCGGAGAGCACGCGGGTTCACCCGTCAAGCCTACGCGCGGGCGGGTGGGGGAACGCCGAAGGGGGATGCCTCTCGGCATCCCCCTTCGTACGTCTGCAGCGTCTTACTTGACGGCAGCCTTCAGCTTCGAGCCGGCGCTGACCTTGACGCGCTTGCCAGCGGGGATGTTGATCTCGGCACCCGTCTGCGGGTTGCGGCCCGTGCGAGCCGAGGTCTCGACCTGCTCGAACGCGATCCAGCCCGGGATCGAGACCTTCTCGCCCTTGGCGACGGCCTCGGAGACGGACGAGAACAGGCCGTCGACGACGCGCGAGACGGTGGCCTGGCTCTCGCCGGTGGCGCTGGCGATGCTGGCGACGAGTTCGGTCTTGGTGATGGCCATGGTGCTCCTCCAGACGGCGGGTCGCCGTCTTCAGTTACTCGGACCGACGGGATTCCGCCGGTTGGTCGTTGCGACCGGTCCCGAATATACCCACGAACCCCGGAATTCCGCGGATCTTCGGTCACCTGGGCCGTAATCGACCGGCGTGTCGTGTGTCAGAAGGGGTTTTTGAGGCTGATGTTGCCGATTCGGGCGGATTCCGCGGATTTCCGCGGGAGGGGTTGCTTTTGCGCGCGGGTGTGCCGTCGGCATCCGTCGCCTGTCATCGGATTCGGAGAACGGCGCGGGATTCGGATGCGGCAGGCGACGGGCGAGCGGCAGCAACCGCGGAAAATCGGTGCGATCCGAGCGCCTGGGCGGGGTGACGGCTGGATGCGGGGCGAAACTCCGCGGTTGGTGTCGCGGCATCCGCGTCAGATGCGGCGCAGGGCGGCGACGACGTCGTCCTCCCAGCGGCGCGCGGCAGGCAGCGCGCCCACATAGAGAGGGGTGTCGTGCGTGACGCCGAGGTAGCGCGTCGCGCTGGCGTCGACCCCGGCGTCGCGGAGCTTCGCCGCGTACGTCGCGCCGTCGCGGCGGAGCGGGTCGTACTCCGCGGTGAGGATGACGGCGGGCGGCAGTCCCGCATGCGACGCCGCGCGCATCGGCGAGGCGTACTGCTCGCGCGCGCGGGACCGGTCGCCGAGGTAGGTGCGGGCGACCGAGCGCAGCTCGCGCAGCGCGATGAACGCCGGCACCCCGAGCGCGTACGTCGCGCGCAGGTCGATCCAGCGGCCGGTGAGGTCGGTGACGGGGACTTCGAGGATCTGCAGGGTCGCCTGTCGGGTCCCGCGGTCGCGGTTCATCAGAGTGAGGGATGCCGCGAGGCATCCCCCCGCTGAGGCACCGTTCAGGCCGATCCGGTCCGGATCGAGGCCGAGTTCGGCGGCGTGGGCGTGCAGCCACACCCACGCGGCGTGGACCTGCTCGACCTGCGTCGGGTAGCGGTGCTCGGGCGCGAGCGAGTAGCCGACCGCGACGAGCACGACGCCGGAACGGTCGGCGCGGCGGCGACACGAGGCATCCGCCGTCGGGTAATCGATGCCGCCGATGCGGAACGCACCGCCGCCGATCACGAGGCACGCCGGTGCCGGGGTCGGGGCCGAGGCGGGGCGGTAGACGCGGATGCGGACGTCGGGGTACCCATCGACCGGCACGGTGTGCTCGGTCGTCTCCATGTCGGGACCCGGGATGCCGGCGGTGCGCAGTTCCATGCGGTCCCAGTTGAGGGCGGCGCGGCGGTGCCGCTCGCGCGGCGTGAGCGGCTTCGCCTTCGTGGCTGACGCGGATGCCGCGGGTGCGGGCTTCGCCGGACGGAACCGCGCGGTCAGCTCGGTCCACGCCTTCTTCACGAGGTAGCGGCGGTGCGTGCTCAGTCGCTCGCGGAAGAACGGATCCAACGGCATGGGGCTCCCTCCGACCGTTCGAGCGTAGCCCCGGCCCGTCGGGCGCGGACTCGACCGCGGTGAGGGATGCCGCGAGGTGCGCCGACGCGTCGAGACCCGTCAGTCCTCGAGTCCCTCCAGCTCAGCGAGCGCCTGCCTCGCTCGGTGCAGCCGCTCGCTCTCCGGCTCGTCCCACCAGTAGGGACCTCGCTCGCCGAGCCCGTGCTTGGCCAGGTCGACGCGTCTGCGGGCGGCTGCCGTGGCATCCGGATCACCCTGAGCGCGGCGCACCCCTGATCTGCCGCGCCCGAGATGGGAGGTCAGCGCCGCCACGAGGTCCGCGGGCAGCGACGGGTCGGTGCGCCGCCATCGACGTCCCTTGATGACAAGCCATCGCTCGTCGTCAGAAGCTGCGTCATCCGCCATCGACAATCCGCCAAAGAGGGTTTCGGGACCGTTCAGCCCAGCCGGCGTTCGATGAGGATCGTGTCGCGCCAGGTGCCCGCCCAGGGGCCGTAGGTCATGTACGCGACGCGTTCGCGGTGGCCGATGCGGCGGAAACCGGCCCGCTCGTGCAGAGTGAGGCTGGCGGTGTTCTCGGGGAAGATGCTGGCTTGAACCGTCCAGATGCCGGCGGGTGCGGCCTCGCTCAGGAACGCGGCGAGGAGATCTCTCCCGACCCCGCGCCCGCGGGCGTCATGCGCGACGTACACGGAGTGTTCGACGACGCCTCGATAGACCTCTCGCGCCGAGACCCGGGACGCGGCGATCCAGCCGAGCACGGCGCCATCGGAGTCTGTCGCGACGAGCCTGCCGACAGGGAGCTTTCCTCGATCGAAGTCGCTCCACGACGGGGGCTCGCTCTCGAACGTGGCGTTTCCCGCGGCGATGCCTTCGCGGTAGATCGACTCCACCTGTAGCCAATCGTTCGCAGTCATGGCACGGATGGTCGCGTGGGTCATGGGCGAAGAGCCTGGGATGCCGCGTCGAGGGCGTCGGTCACGACCCGGTAGTAGGCCCAACGGCCGCGCTGCTCGCGGGTGGCCAATCCCGCGTCGACGAGCTGCTTCATGTGATGCGAGACGGTCGGCTGGGACAGACCCACCGGTTCGGTGAGGTCGCAGATGCAGGCCTCTCCATCGTCGGATGCGGCGATGAGCGAGAGCAGTCGCACACGGGTCGGGTCCCCGAGGGCTTTGAAGACCCGCGCGGTGCGCTCCGCATCCGCGACGGAGATCACACTGCCCGTGACCGTGCCGCAGCACACGGCCCCGTCCGTGGGTGCGAGAAGCGGGAGATGCGTGGGCATGGGGCCATCCTCCCACGTCGTATTGACATCTGTCGATGCGTTGGGCATTCTCGATCCATCGAGGTTCGTCGATGTGTATCGGAAGGTCCAGATGGAGAACGCATTGCCGGTGGTCGTGATCGGCGCAGGCCCGCAGGGGCTGGCGGCGGCCGCACACCTGGTCGAGCGGCGCCTGCCGGTCGTCGTGCTCGAAGCCGGCGCTTCACCGGCTGCCGCTGTCGCCGAGTGGGGGCACGTCCGGTTGTTCTCCGAGTGGCCCGAACTCATCGACGCGGCCGCAGCGCGCCTCCTGAGCACCACCGGATGGCAGGCACCGACCGCGGGGTACCCCACCGGACAGCAGTGGATCGAGACCTACCTCGCCCCCCTCGCAGCGGCCCTGGGCGATCGCATCCGCCTCGGCGCCCGCGTCACGGGCGTGTCCCGTCTCGGCCGGGATCGGCTCGTCGACGCGGGACGCGGGGATCAGCCGTTCACGGTTCACGTCGCTCCCGCGGAGGGGGAGGAGTATCGGCTGCAGGCTCGTGCCGTCATCGACGCATCGGGCACGTGGGCCACCCCGAACCCCGCCGGCGCTGACGGGCTCCCGGCGCTGGGAGAGACTGCCGCAGCGGATCTGCTCTCGTACCGCATCCCGGACTTCCGAGATCGAGCCGGGTTCGCCGGCACGCACACCGTCGTGATCGGTTCCGGCCACTCCGCTGTCACCGCTGTCCTCGCCCTTGCGCGCATGGCGCGGCGCGATCCGTCGACCACCGTGACGTGGGCGCTGCGACGAGCGACGGCCGGCAACACCTTCGGCGGGGGCGACGCCGACGAGCTGCCCGCTCGCGGGGCGCTCGGGAAGACGGCGAAGGAGTACGTCGACGCCGGTCTCGTCTCGCTCGTCACCGGGTTCCGCGTCGAGCGTGTCACTCGCGCGGGCGAGAGCGCCGTCCTGGTCGCTGAGGACGGCCGCACCCTCACTGCGGATCGGGTGGTCGTGCTGACCGGGTTCCGTCCCGATCTGTCATTCCTCTCCGAGCTGCGGCTGGAGCTGGACCCGACGCTGCAGGCACCCGTCCGGATAGCCGCCGAGATCGACCCCAACGTGCACTCCTGCGGGTCCGTCGCCGCGACCGGTGCCGCGGACCTCGCTCAGCCCGAACCCGACTTCTACCTCGTGGGAGCGAAGTCGTACGGGCGCGCCCCGACGTTCCTCGCACTGACCGGCTACGAGCAGGTGCGGAGCGTCGTGGCGGAGCTCGCCGGCGACCGCGAGGCCGCCCGCCGCGTCGAGCTGTCCCTGCCGGACACCGGTGTGTGCGGGGGTGCGGGACTGTTCGACGCAGCCGGCTCCTCGCTCGGTGGTGCATGTTGCGCCCCGCCCGCCGCGTTGCTGCAGGTCGGCCGGTCCCCGGCATCCGTCTGATCATGGATGCCGAACCGCGCCCGCCGTCATCGGTGCGGCCGCCGTTGATGCGCCGCCTGGCTGCCGAGTTCCTCGGGACCGGGATGCTGGTCACGGTCGTCGTCGGATCGGGGATCGCCGCGCAGCGACTGTCCCCGAACGATGTCGGCCTGCAACTGCTCGAGAACAGCCTCGTCACCGCCCTCGGCCTCGCCGTGCTGATCCTCCTGATCGGCCCCGTGTCGGGAGCCCATCTCAACCCCGCCGTCTCCCTCGCCGACTGGGTGCTGTCGCGTCGTCGTGCCGGCGGCCTCTCGTCGACCCACCTCAGCGCGTACGTCGCCGCTCAAATCACGGGCGGTGTCGCCGGCACCCTGCTGGCGAGCGTCATGTTCGACGTCGCCCCGACGCTCTCGACCACTCCTCGCGCGACCGCAGGGCAGCTGGTCGGGGAGGTGGTCGCCACTGCGGGACTGGTGCTGCTGGTGTTCGCTCTCGCGCGCACGACCACGGCCGCTGTGACCGCCGCGGCGGTCGGGGCCTACATCGGTGCTGCCTACTGGTTCACCAGCTCGACCTCGTTCGCGAACCCCGCCGTCACCGTCGCCCGGATCTTCACCGACACGTTCACCGGGATCGCCCCCGCCTCCGCGATGCCGTTCATCCTGGCGCAACTCGTCGGCGCCGCCGTCGGAGTCGCGCTCCTTCTCGTCCTCTACCCGACGGCCGATCGCACCGCCGCCCGCGCCGTCGTCCCCATCCGACCCGACACCACACCGCAGGAGCACTCATGACCGACACCACCAAGCCCGCCGTCCTCTTCGTCTGCGTCCATAACGCCGGCCGATCGCAGATGGCCGCCGGTTACCTCCGCGCAATCGCCGGGGACCGCATCGACGTGTTCTCCGCCGGCAGCGAGCCCGGCAACGCCATCAACCCGAACGCGGTCGCCGTCATGGCGGAGGAGGGCATCGACCTCACCGGCGCCGTGCCTCAGATCCTCACGACCGATGCCGTCCGCCAGGCCGATGTCGTGATCACCATGGGATGCGGCGATGCCTGCCCCATCTTCCCGGGCAAGCGCTACGAGGACTGGCAGCTCACCGACCCCGCCGGCCAGCCCATCGACGTGGTCCGCGAGGTCCGAGACGACATCCGAGGACGAGTCGAAGAGCTCGTCGCGAGTCTCGTCTGACCGCGACGCGGCGAGCGGATCCACCCCCCGGCGAACGACGAAGCCCCCGTCCGAGGACGGGGGCTTCGTGCGGATGCTGTTGCTTACCAGCTCGACTTGGTGACACCGGGCAGCTCGCCACGGTGCGCCATCTCGCGGAAGCGGACACGCGAGATGCCGAACTTCGACAGGTGGCCGCGGGGGCGTCCGTCGATGGCGTCGCGGTTGCGCAGGCGCACGGGCGACGCGTTGCGGGGAAGCTTCTGCAGGCCGACGCGGGCGGCCTCGCGGGCCTCGTCGGTCGCGTTCGGGTCGACGAGGGTCTTCTTCAGCTCGGCACGCTTCTCGGCGTAGCGAGCGACGACGACCTCACGCTGCTTGTTGCGCGCGATCTTGCTCTTCTTGGCCATGAGATCAGCGCTCCTCTCGGAATTCGACGTGCTTGCGGATCACCGGGTCGTACTTCTTCAGCACGATGCGGTCGGGGTTGTTGCGGCGGTTCTTGCGCGTCACGTAGGTGTACCCCGTGCCGGCGGTCGAGCGCAGCTTGATGATCGGACGGACGTCCTGAGCCTTCTTCGCCATTAGAGCTTCACACCCTTCGCGAGGAGGTCCTTCACGACCGACTCGATGCCGCGGGCGTCGATGACCTTGATGCCCTTAGCCGAGACGTTCAGCGTGATCTTGCGACCAAGCGAAGGAACGAAATAGGTCTTCTTCTGCACGTTCGGGTCGAAGCGGCGCTTCGTCCGGCGGTGCGAGTGCGAGATGTTGTGACCGAAGCCGGGAACTGCTCCAGTCACCTGGCACACTGCTGCCATGGTGATGTCTCCTTAGTACCGTGAAGCCGGACGGCCCCACCCAAGATCCCTTGTCTGCACCCCGCATCCGGACACGGCTCAAGAGCCGTCTTCTGGAGGTGGGATGCGAACTGCGTGCTGGAGTGCGCGCAGACGAAGGATCAGTCTAGCACGGCCGGGCGTGTCGCCTTGACTCAGGCCGACTCCGCCACCGCGACGACCGCCTCGGCGTACGTCACTTCGGGGTCGTCCATCAGCCGGGCGGTCACCGCGGCGTGCGCCCGCGTGTACGGACCACCGGTCGCCAGCGCCCAGTCCACCTGCGGCCGCGCCGGCTCGCCGATCGTCGCGAACGCCTCGCTCAGGCTCCGTCGGGTGTCATCCTCGCCGCGCGCGAACTGCGTCGCCAGCACATCGGCGAGAGCGGATGCCTCGGCTGCCGGCACGTGCCGCGCCGCGGTCCGCCACGCGGTGCGCGCGACCGTGTCGTCGGCATCCTTCAGCAGCTCGGTCGTGACCGCCGGCCACACCCGCGGTCCCCCGATCTTCGACATCGTGTGCAGCGCCTGCGCACGCACCTGCGCACCGCGCGAGCGCAGCTCGCCGATCAGCAGGTCGAGCACCTCGTCGGCGTCGTGACGGGTCAGCGCCCAGGTCAGCATCTCGCGGACCAGGAACTGCGGCTCGATGCGGCACTGCGCCACCAGCACCGGGATGTACTCCGACCGCGGGTGCGTGCCCGCCGTCATCGCGGCCTGCACGCGCGCCGACGGATCCAGCGACGCGAGGGCGGCCTCCAGCCGGGCGGCGGCGTCGATCGGAGCGTCGGTCATGGGGATCACCTCACGGAGTCGGGGGGATGCGGCATCCCACCCTGTCCCGAACACCCGGGCACCCGCGCGTGTTCCCGCGTCGCTTCGCGGACGACGCCGACGCCGGCCGTCGCGTCAGCGAGCGCTCTCGCGCAGGACGACGGCGCCGGCCCAGACGGTGAGGGCCAGGACGAGCACGACGAACGTCAGGAACACCGGGACCAGCGGAACGACCAGCATCCTCGCGACCCGCGCCGCCTAGCCGTCGCTCCGCGAGGAGATGGAGGCTCCCGAGGGCCGAGCCGCGGCATCCGCTCCTCGATAACCGTCATCTCCTCGGCAACCGTCACCGGTTCACCCGCCGGCGGCCTCGCGCGCACCGCGCCCCCAGCGGAACGCCGACACCGTCGGGTCGCCCGGGATCCAGAAGCGCCACGGGAACGCGTCCGTCCCGGCGACGCCCGCAACCCCGACGCGCGGTCCGGTCGCGATCTCGCGCAGCGGCTCTGCGCGCACGAAGAGCCGCGCCCGCGCGCCGGCCTGCTCCGCGCCGGTGACGGCGTCGATGCCGTCGTGGATCGGATGCCGCAGCCCCACCGCGTCGCCGAGCCTGCCCGGTCCGCGGGCCAGGTCGCGTGCGAGGCGCGCGGCGGGTCGACGGGCGTGCGCGGCATCCTGCCCCTCGACGACCTCGCCCGCGCGCAGCAGGATCCCGCCGGCGACGCCCTCGGGGCCGCACACGACGTTGACGCACGAATGGATGCCGTGGCTCAGGTACACGTACAGGTGGCCGGGCTCGCCCCACATCGTTGCATTGCGGGCGGTCGGTCCCATGCGCGCGTGCGAGCCCGGGTCGGCGAGCGCGCCGGTGCCGCGCCCGTGGTACGCCTCGACCTCGGTGATCCGCAGCGCGACGAGCCCGCCCGCCGTCGTCACCCGCAGCTCACCACCGAGCAGCGTCGGCGCGACGTCGGCCGGGAGCCCCTCCAGGGCCTCGCGGGTCGCGGGGACGAGGGCGCTCACAGCGCCGGGGCCTTGCGACACCAGGAGATGTCGAATCCGCGCAGCGCCACGACCTGCGTGCCGTCGAGCGTGTAGATCCGGGTCTCGAGCTTCGTGGGCAGCGGCAGCAGGTACCCGTCGTACGTGTCGGTGACGATGTCGGGCGCGACGACGAGGGCGGCGTACCGGCCGCTCGGCGACACGCACGTCTGCAGCAGCGCGTCGGTCGGCGCGACCTCGGCCACGGGAGTGGCGGCACCGTCGGCATCCACTCGTGTGACCGTCGTCGCGCGCGGCGTCATGCCGTCGAAGGGGGTGAGGGCGCGGAGCGTGGAGCCGTCGGCGAGCGCGGCCACCGACCCGGTCTGGCCGAGGTCGGCGGGCGTCGGCGGCAACGGCTTCTCGTCCGCGGTGGTCAGGTCCACCACGGCGGGGCCATCGACGCGCTCGATGAAGGCGGTCGTTCCGGCGAGGTCGTCGATGCCGATCGCGTTGCCGAGCTCGACGGGCGCCCCGCCGGAGGGCGAGACGAGGCTGAGCGCGCCGTCGAAGGTGAGCATGAGGATGCTGTCGGTGCCGGGCACGAACCGCCAGTCCTCGACGCGCGGGTCGGCGCCCGACACCGCGATATCGGCGGGCTTCGCGGTCGGGTCGGCCGTCGACCCCGTGAAGAGCAGACTCTCGCGTCCGCCGGATGCCGAGAGGTCGGCATCCGTGTACGTGTACCCGATCGTGTTGCCGCGCTCGGCGCTCTGCAGGTTGGTGACGATCCCGGTGCCGGGCAGGGTCAGCTCCTGCGGATGCGACCCGTCGGCGCGCGTGACGACGAGGTGCGAGGCGTCGTCCTCGAGGGTCGAGACGACGAGGTGCCCCGCGGTCGAGCGGAAGTCCTCGATGTGGTCGGCCTCGATCACCGGGGTCGCGTCGCCGGCGAGGTCGACGCGGTAGATCTTGTCGCCGCCCTCGCTGCGCTGCAGGACGAAGGCGTGCAGCTTCGGGGTCGTGAACGACTCCTCGATCGTCGAGGTCGGTCCGCCGCCGACACCCGCGAGCCCGTCGATCCGGATCGTGTAGGTCGTCTCGTCCCACAGCGGGTCGGTGAAGCGGATGCCGACGCTGCGCCCCGAGGTGTCGACGGAGAAGGATGCCGCCGGCGTGACGGTGACCTGGGCGGCATCCACCTCCTGCAGCGACTGCGTCGTCTCGAAGATGAACCGCGACCCCGCCGACGAGACCGCGGCGGTCGCATCGGACTGCACCGAGGTCACCCGCGGCCCCTGCAGCGTCGTCACGACCCCGGCGGCGACGGCGACGACGCCGAGCACGATCACGACGGCGACGACGCGCAGCGAGAACCCGCGGGCCAGACGACGACGGCACTGGGCCCGGCGGCCGTCAGAACTCATACGGGTCCTCGGGCTCGTCGACGGGGGTGACGGATGCCGCATCCACCCGCAACTGCCCGTCCACGTCTCGGATCGTCCCCGTCACGGTGACCCACTGGCCATTGCTCGGGATGTCGTCCGCCGACACCGGCAGGCTCGCCGGCTGGGCGTCGATGACGCAGTGCGTGATGATCAGGCGCGTCAGGTCGAAGCCATCGTCGCCGGGCGCGGCGAAACCGGTGAGCGAGATCTCGGTGCCGTCGAACACCTCGGGATCGGTCGCGGTCGCGAACACGCTCGCCCAGTCGCCGATGCCGAACGACGCGGTGTCGCCCGTGATCGCGAGCGCGACGGTGTCGGCGCCCTGGAACAGCGGAGCAGCGCCGGTGTCGCGCGACGCGGCGAGCTCGGCCGAGAGCGTCGCCGGCGGGACGACCAGCATCGTGCCCGCGAAGCCGAGCGCGAGCACCCCGCCCGAGGCGGTCGCCACGGTGCCCGCGAGCCGGCGGGGCGAGCGCGGGGCGTGCTGGTCGTGGTCGTCGCCGTGCGAGGGGTGTGGGGCCCCGGCATCCGTCTCGGATTCGGATATGTGCACCGGATTCGGATGCGTGGCGGGGCTCTGGTCCGAATCCGCGGACGATCTCCGAATCCGATGCACGGCTGCGTGCGCCGGTTCGTCGCCGTGGTCGTGGCCGTGATCCTCGGCAGCGCCGAGCGGCAGCAGGAAGCTGAGCACGACGCCCACCAGCACGAGCACCGCCATCGACACGGCGAACCACGACGACTCGGGGTTGATGTAGAGCCCGAGCCGACCGGTGACCGCGAGGGCGATCGTCAGGGCGGCGACGGATGCCACGGCGCCGACGCCCAGCATCCGGAACCAGACCGTGTCACGCAAGGAGGTTCACCACCCCTCCGATCGCGGCGGCCGCGAGGACGACGGCGATCACCAGCACGCCGAGGACACGGGTGCGGAAGGTCGTCCGCAGGAGGGCGAGCATCTTGACGTCGACGAGGGGCCCGACGAGCAGGAACGCGACGATCGCGCCCGGGGTGAACGTCGAGGCGAACGACAGCGCGAAGAACGAGTCGACGTTCGAGCAGATCGACACGATCATCGCGAGCAGGATCATCGCCGCGATCGACAGCGCGGGGTTCGATCCGATCGACAGCAGCACGTCGCGCGGCACGACGACCTGCACGGCTCCGGCGACCGCCGATCCGATGATGAGCGCCGGCATGACCGCGCGCAGCTCGACGACGAACTGGGCGAGGCTGCGCCGCCCCCGGTCGCCCGTCACGCCCTGCTCGGCGAGGCACGCGTCGCGGAAGCGGTCGGTGACGAGGGCGTCCTGATCGGGATGCCGGCTGTACAGCCACCCGATGACGTTCGCGATGAGGTAGCCGCCGAGCAGGCGGGCGACCAGGATGCCGTCGTCGAACCCGAATGCCTGGTGGGTCGTGATGATCACGATCGGGTTGACGATCGGCGCCGCGACCAGGAAGGTCAGCGTCTCGGCGACCGAGAAGCCGCGCATCATGAGCCCGCGCGCGAAGGGCACATTGCCGCACTCGCACACCGGGATGAGCATGCCGAGCAGGGAGAGGACGGCGCGACGACCCCAGGGGTTGCGCGGCATCCACCGTTCGATGACACCCGGCGGCACCCACACCTGCACGACGATCGAGAGGATCACGCCGAGCACGACGAACGGCAGCGACTCGATGAGCACGCTGAGGGCGAGCGTCAGCCCGTCCTGCGCGCGGGTCGGGAGTTCGGGCGACGGGCTCCACAGCGCCACCCCGATCAGCGCGAGGACGGCGAGGAACCCGACCCCCAGCCAGAGCGCGCCGCGACCGGCCGACCCTGCGGGGGAGGTCGACGTCGAACGCGGCTCCGCGGGGCGGACCTCAGTCCGCACGGGCCCCGGATGCCGCTGTGCGGGCGCAGTCCGCGCACGTGCCGAAGATGTCGACGACGTGCTCGGCGTCGGTGAACCCGTTCGCCGCGGCGATGCGCTTTGCCCACGTCTCGACCTCGTCGGCCTGGATCTCGACGGCCTTGCCGCAGACACGGCAGATGAGGTGGTGGTGGTGTCCCGTGCTGGCGCACGCGCGGTAGATCGCCTCGCCGTCAGGCGACTGCAGCTGGTCGGCTTCGCCGCTCGCGGCGAGGGTGGCCAGGGCGCGGTAGACGGTCGCGAGCCCGATGCCGGTGTTCTCGTCGCGCAGGGCGGCGTGCAGGTCCTGGGCGCTCACGAATCCGGGGGCGTCGGACAGCGCCGAACGCACGCGCTCGCGCTGCCAGGTGTTGCGCTGGGCCATGGCCGGATTCTACGCCCGCGTGCTGGCGACGGCCTGGGCGCCGCGGGCGGCATCCGTCCGCTGCACCCGCCCCCGACGATCGCCGACGACGCGGCAGACGAGGTAGATGAGGAACGAGATCGTCGTGATGTAGGGGCTGACGGGGAGGGTCCCCGCGACGGCGAGCAGGATGCCGCCGACCGCCGAGACCACGCCGAAGAGGGCGGCCAGCAGCGGCACGGCGACGGGACCGTGCGCGATGCGGGCGGCGGCCGCGGCGGGCGTCACGAGCAGGGCGAGGACGAGCAGCGCGCCGATGATGTGCACGGCGACGGCGACGGCGAGACCGAGCAGCAGCATGAAGGCGAGCGAGATCAGCCCCGTCGGGACGCCGCGGGCGGCCGCCGACTGCGGGTCGAGCGAGTCGAAGCGCAGCGGTCGCCAGATGAGCAGCAGCGCGACGAGCACGACGGCGGAGATGACGATCAGCCACGTGAGCTGATCGGACTGCACCGAGACGATCTGTCCGGTCAGCAGACTGAACCGGTTGGCGCTGCGCCCGTTGTAGAGGGCGAGGAAGAGGATGCCGAGGCCCAGGCCGAACGGCATGAGCACCCCGATGATCGAGTTGCGGTCGCGGGCGCGGGCGCCGAGCCACCCGATGAGGGCGGCGGCGACAATCGAGCCGACGATCGACCCGGTGACGACGTCGGCTCCGATCAGCAGCGCGGCGGCCGCCCCCGCGAACGACAGCTCGCTGATGCCGTGCACGGCGAACGCCATGTCGCGCTGCAGTACGAACACCCCGATGAGGCCGCCGACGAGGCCGAGGATCGCCCCGGCCCACACCGAGTTCTGCACGAGCGCGAGGATCTCGCCGTAGACCGGCGCGCCGCCGAACATGGCGTTCGCGATGTCGTCCCAGTTCATGCGTGGTCCTCGTGATGGTGGTGGGATGCCTCGGCGTCGGGCGCGCCGACCACGACCAGACGGTCGCCGGCGCGCAGCACGAAGACGGGCGCGCCGTAGAGGTCGGTGAGCACCGGCGAGGTGAGGACGTCCTTCGGCTTCCCGAGCGTGAAGCGGCCGTTCGCGATGTAGAGGATGCGATCGACCTTGCCGAGCAGCGGGTTGATGTCGTGGGTGACGAGCAGGACCGCAGCCCCGCTGCGGCGGTGCCGGTCGATGAGCCCGACGACGGCCTGCTGGTTGGCGAGGTCGAGGCTCGTCAGAGGTTCGTCGCACAGGAGCAGCCGCGGGTCGTCGGCGAGGGCCTGCCCGACCCGCAGGCGCTGCTGTTCACCGCCGGAGAGGATGCCGACGGGCCGGTCGGCGAACTCCGTCGCGCCGACGGCGGCGATCAGTTCGTCGACCCGCTCGCGGTCCTTGCGGCGCGGGATCGGCGGACCGAAGCGGTTCCCGTTGACCCCGAGCGCGACGAGGTCGCGCCCGCGCAGTGCCGTGTCGCGCGGCAACGGCCGGGTCTGCGGCAGGTACCCGATGCCCCGGTTGCCGGCGCGGTGGACGCGCTTGCCGCCCACCTCGACCGTGCCCTCGCTCAGGTCCTCGAGGCCGAGGATCGCGCGGAGCAGAGTCGTCTTGCCCGAGCCGCTGGGGCCGAGCACGGCGATCAGCTCGCCCGGCTGCACGTCGAGATCGAGGCCGCTCCAGAGCTCCCGCCCGCCGCGGCGGAGCGCGGCGCCCCGGATGCGGAGGGGGATGTCGTCGGGGCGGGTCACCGAGTCAGGCTACCGGCCAGCTCGTCGATGTTCTGCTGCATCCACTCGAGGTAGGTCAGCCCGTCGGGCAGGAGCTCGGTGAACTTCAGCACCGGGATGTCGGCCTTCGTCGCGAGGCCCTCCACCTCGCTCGTCTCCGCGCCGCCGGTCTGGGCGTTGACGATGACGGTGCGGACCTCGCCCGAGCCGAGGATCTTCGTCGCCTCGAGCATGGTCGCGGGCGGGACGTCCTGGCCCTCTTCGACGGCTTCGCTGAACGCCTCGGGGGTCGCGTTCTCGAGCCCGGCCGCGGCCGTGAGGTACAGCGGGACCGGCTCGGTCACGAAGATCTTCTCGCCCGCGTGGTCGGCCTTGATCTTCTCGACAGAGGTCTCGAGGCCGGCGATGCGGTCGATGAGCTTCTTCGCGTTCGCCTCGAAGGTGTCGGCCTTGGCGGCATCCAGGTCACCCAGTTCGTGGGCGATGTCCTCGACGACGTGCTCCATCGTGTGCGGGTCGTACCAGACGTGCTCGTTGAAGCCTTCGATGTGGTCGTGGCCCGCGTGGTCGTCGCCCTCGACGTGGTCATCCTCCTCGGCGTGAGAGTCGCCCTCGGCGTGCGCGTCGTCGGAGTGCCCCTCGTTGCCGGGGTAGTCGTGCGAGTACTCGACGGCGGTGATGACGGGGGCAGTGGTGCCGCTCGCGTCGATCAGCGCGTCGACGAACGCGTCGTAGCCGCCGCCGTTCTCGATGACGAGGTCGGCCTGCGACACGGTGAGCTGGTCCCGCGCCGAGGCCTCGTACGAGTGCGGGTCCTGCGAGAGCGAATTGACGATCGAGGTGACCTCGACATCGTCGCCGCCGACGGCCTGGGCCAGCGAGCCGTAGACGTTCGTCGACGCGACGACCTTCAGCCGGTCGTCACCGCCGCCCGCTGCCGGGCTCGTCGCGGTGGCACAGCCCGCGAGCACGAGGACCGATCCGACGGAGAGGGCGAGCAGTGCGGGCACACGAGAGGTCATGCCGCGAGTCTACGCGGTGTTGATAATCGTTCTCAACTCGTCGAGCTGCTTCCCCGGCTCCTACTTGAGGGGGTCATGACCCCAGTTCATCAGCGAGAAGCGCCAGTCCGTGTCCTCGACATCACCCTTCCTCGGCGCATGACCACGGGCTTGCGCAAGAGCCCCGAAACGGTTTTCGCCGCCTGTTACTGTCATCGGACCGGGGGCACCCGCATCCCCCGGCGCGCCACCACTCTGGAGAGTTCGAGCATGACCGAGCAGCTGACCTTCATCGTCTACGCGAGCCGTGCGGCCGAGCCCTTCGATCACGACGACCTCGTCGACCTCCTGAGCCAGAGCCGCGTGAACAACTCCCGCGACGGCATCACGGGGATGCTGGTCTACCGCGACCCCGACTTCGTCCAGATCCTCGAAGGACCGGATGCCGCCGTCCGTGCACTCCTCGAGCGCATCGGGCGCGATCCCCGACACACCGACGTCCGCGTGCTGCTCGAGGAGCAGACGACCGAGCGCAAGTACGCGGCATGGTCCATGGGCTACGAGCCGACGGCCCCCGGTGACGGATCGGACGGCGCGGTCGACGCCCTCCGGACCGCCGACGACGATGCGACGACCCGCGAGTCGGCGGACGCCCTCGGCGGATGGTTCCACGGCAGGGCGGGCGGCTCGACCGGCTGACCGGCTCCGGTCGGCCGCGGGTGAGCGACACGTACGCCAGGCCCGACAGGTTGACGATCGTCGGTGTGGACGTCGCCCATCAGTCGAGCAGGAGCGCCGGCTCCTCGAGCACCGAGGCGACGTCGGCGATGAAGCGGCTGATGCCGTCGCCGTCGATGACGCGATGGTCGAACGAGCCCGACAC
Organism: Microbacterium sp. NPDC080220; assembly: GCF_040686395.1. Taxonomy (NCBI): domain Bacteria; kingdom Bacillati; phylum Actinomycetota; class Actinomycetes; order Micrococcales; family Microbacteriaceae; genus Microbacterium; species Microbacterium sp. NPDC080220. Next base: position 92,279 of record NZ_JBFBOP010000007.1, on the reverse strand, counting down.
CGTCGTCACGAACCGCGGACGCACCTCGCCGTCGACGACCCACGGCTTCTGCCGGATCGTGCCCATGGCGATGATGCCGGACTCCCCCGGATTGATGATCGGGGTCCCGGCATCCATCCCGAAGACACCGATGTTCGTGATCGTGAACGTGCCGCCCTGCTGATCGGCGGGCGTCGTCTTGCCGTCGCGCGCCGTCACCGTGAGCTTCTCGAGCGCCCTCGCGAGGCCGCGCATGTTGAGGTCCTGCGCGTCCTTGATGTTGGGGACGAGCAGGCCGCGCGGCGTCGCCGCCGCGATGCCGAGGTTCACGTAGTGGCGCACGCGGATCTCGGCGCCGTTCTCGGTCTCGACCCACGCGGCGTTGATCATCGGCGTGCGGCGCAGCGCCCAGATGACGGCGCGCGAGAAGATCAGCAGCGGCGAGATCTTCACGTCGGCGAAGTCGGGCGAGGCCTTCAGCCGCTTGACGAGCTCCATCGTGCGGGTCGCGTCGACGTCGGTCCAGACCGACACGTGCGGCGCGGTGTACGCGCTCGAGGTCATCGCGTTGGCGGTCGCCTTGCGCACGCCCTTGACGGTGATGGCCTCTTCGCGGGCGTCCGCCGGCGGCGCCGACGGGGCGGGGACGGATGCCGCGGGTGCCGCGACGGGAATCGACAGCTCGCGCTCCTCGGGCAGCTCCGGCGTCGCGATGTTGCGGAACACCGACGCCTGCTCGGCGTGACGGACGACGTCCTCGCGGGTCACCTCGCCGGCGGCGCCGCTCGGCGTCACGTCCGACAGGTCGACACCCAGATCGCGGGCGAGCTTGCGGATCGGCGGCTTCGCGACGACGCCGACCGCCTTCGTCACCGGCTTCTCGGCCGGCTTGCGGCGGCGCGACTTCACCTCGCCCCCGGTGCCGTAGCCGACGAGCACCGAGCCACCGGGCTCCTCGGAGGGCTTCTCGCCGTGCTCGGAACGGCCGATGTCGGCATCCGGCTGTCCCTCGCCACCGGCGATCGTGATGATCGCGGCGCCGACCTCGACCGTCGCGCCCTCGGCGGCGAGGATGTCGCCCACCGTGCCACTGAACGGCGACGGCAGCTCGACGAGCGACTTCGCCGTCTCGATCTCGACGAGAACGTCGTTCACGTCGACCGTGTCGCCCGGCGCGACGCGCCACTGCACGATCTCGGCCTCGGTGAGGCCTTCGCCGACGTCCGGCAGGTGGAAGGTCTGCGTGCTCATGTCATCTCCATCCCCGCGAGACTGCAGACGCGCGCCGAGACTGCGGGCTGACGCCGCAGTCTCGATGCACACGTGCAGTCTCGCGGACGTGCGGGGGTCGCGGGTAGGGGGGCCATAGCGGGCGTCAGTAGGCGAGGGCGCGGTCGACGGCCTCGAGGATGCGGTCCGCGTCGGGGAGGTACTGGCCCTCCAGCTTGGCGGGCGGGAACGGCACGTCGAAGCCCGACACCCGCAGGACGGGGGCCTCGAGCGCGTAGAACGCCTTCTCCATGACGGTCGCCGCCACCTCGGAGCCCACCGAGACGTTGCCGGGGGCCTCTTGCGCGTAGACCATGCGCCCCGTGCGGCGCACCGACTCGAGGATCGGCTCGTAGTCGATCGGCGACAGCGAGCGCACGTCGATGACCTCGCACGAGGTGCCCTCGCCCTCGGCGAGCGCGGCCGCCTGCAGGAGGGTCGTCACCATCGCGCCGTGACCGACGAGCGTGACGTCGGTGCCGCGGCGGACGACGCGGGAGGCGTGGAGCGGGAGCGCCCGCTCCGCGACATCCACCTCGCCCTTCATCCAGTACTTCGCCTTCGGCTCGAGGAAGATGACCGGGTCGGGCGAGGCGATCGCGTCCTGGATCATCCAGTAGGCGTCGTTCGGCGTCGAGGGCGACACGACCCGCAGACCCGGGGTGTGCGCGAAGTACGCCTCGGGGCTCTCCTGGTGGTGCTCGACGGCGCCGATGTGCCCGCCGTAGGGGATGCGGATGACGAGGGGGAAGTGCGCGTGCCCCTCGTGACGGTTCGCGAGCTTCGCGAGCTGCGACGTGATCTGGTCGAACGCGGGGAAGACGAACCCGTCGAACTGGATCTCGATGACGGGACGGAACCCCGCCATCGCCAGGCCGATCGCCGTGCCGACGATGCCGGACTCCGCGAGCGGCGTGTCGAGCACGCGCTGCGGTCCGAACTCGGCGTGCAGGCCCTCGGTCACGCGGAAGACGCCGCCGAGCGGCCCGATGTCCTCGCCCATGAGCAGGACGTGGTCGTCCGCGGTCATCGCCGCGCGGAGGCCGGCGTTCAGCGCCTTCGCGAACGGCAGGGTCTGGATGTCGCTCACGCGTTCCCCTCCTCGAAGGATGCCTCGTACTCGGCCAGCCAGCGCTGCTGCTCCTGCACGAGCGGGTGGGCGTCGCCGTAGACGTGGTCGAACATGACGCCGGTGGGGATGTCGCCCAGGGCGTTGGTGCGCACGCGCACGTCGTCGGCGTAGGCGGCGGCTGCGGCATCCACCTCGTCGAAGAAGGATGCCGAGGCGCCCCGGTTCTGCAGGAAGGCCCGCATGCGCGCGATCGGGTCGCGGCGCAGCCACGACTGCTCCTCGTCGCTCGTGCGGTACTTGGTCGGGTCGTCGCTGGTCGTGTGGGCGCCCATGCGGTAGGTCAGCGCCTCGATCGCGCGGGGGCCGCCGCCGGCGCGCGCCTCGTCGAGGGCGACCTTGCTGACCGCGTAGCTCGCGAGGACGTCGTTGCCGTCGACGCGGACGGCGGGGATGCCGTAGCCGTCGCCGCGGCGGGCGAGCGGGACGCGCGACTGCGTCGAGACGGGGACCGAGATCGCCCAGTGGTTGTTCTGCAGGAAGAAGACCTGCGGCGTCCGGTAGCTCGCGGCGAACACCATCGCCTCGTGGACGTCGCCCTGGCTCGAGGCGCCGTCGCCGTAGTAGACGATGACCGCCTCGTCCTTCTCGGGGTCGCCCGTGCCGGTGCGGCCGTCGAAGACGAGGCCCATGCCGAGTCCCGTCGCGTGCAGGGTCTGCGCGCCGAGGACGAGCGTATAGATGTGCGTGTTCTGGTGTTCGGCCGGGTTCCAGCCGCCGTGGGTGAGCCCGCGCATCAGCCGGATGATGTCGATCGGGTCGACGCCGCGCGTCGTGACGACGACGTGCTCCCGGTAGGACGGGAAGACATGGTCGTGCGCGCGGGTCGCCCTCGCCGAGCCGACCTGCGCCGCCTCCTGCCCGAGGGACGGCGGCCACAACGCGAGCTGGCCCTGACGCTGCAGGTTGGTCGCCTGCCGGTCGAAGGCGCGCACCACGACCATGTCGCGGTAGAACGTCTCGAGCTCGGTGTCGGTGAGGGCATCGATCAGCGGCAGATAGCGCTCAGCAGCGTCGGAGGGGTCGTACGAACCGTCGGCGGCGAGGACGCGGACGACGTCGGATGCTTCGGCCGGAGCCTCGAACGAGGGGGTCACCCTCCCACGCTAGACCCCGACGCATGAGCGGTTCTGCATGAGGTCGACAACGGATGCCGCGATTCGCCGTTCCCTCGGGACAAGCCGGCCGCGTGCGGCCCGGCATCCGCCGCCATCCGCACTCGCCTGTCGCGAAGTGCGGAGCCCGGCGGCGTGTTGCGACAGGGGAAGGGCCGGTGGGGGACGGGACGGGACGGCTTCAGCCGTGCTTCAGCGTGCGCACGCCACACTGGGCGCATGCGTGTTCTGGTGGTCGACGACGAGGTGCGCCCGGCGGACGGCGTGCGCCGCGGGCTCGAGGCCGAGGGGTTCGCCGTCGACGTCGCGCACAACGGCGTCGACGGGCTGTAGCGCGCCCGCGAAACGAGCTACGACGCGATCGAGGGCGCTCAGGCAGGAGCGCTCAGTCGGCGTGCTCCGGCGGCCAGACCACGGCGAACCGCTCGAAGACGATCTCGTCGTCCTCGGACCACTCCGCGCCGCGGGCGGCGGCGACCCGCGTGAAGTAGCGGCGGTGCTCGCGCTGCCAGCTCTCCAGGGAGCGGTCGTCCTCGCCCTCGTCGAACGCGAAGGCCGCGTCGGCGCTCGCGAACGCGCCGACGCGCAGTTCGGTGCTGCGGATGATGATGCGCGGCGCGCCGGTGCCGTCGCACGCGATCCAGTGCGAACCGATCCGCGGCAGCTGGTCGCCGTGCTCGAAGAACTCCGCGACCAGTTCGGAGGTCGCCCGCTTCGGACCGTTCAGCACGGCGTCGAGGAGCTGGTCCGCGAGCCGCGGGCTGTCGCCGAAGTGCTCGACCGTGTAGTCCGGTCCTGCCGCCGCGGCAGCGGGATGGGCGGCGCGGTAGTCGGCCCACATCCGGTCGGCGGCGTCACGATCGAGGGGGAAGGCGGCGGAGGAGAGGCTCTCGGACATCCCTCGATCCTGGCATCCCGGCATCCTGAAGACCGCTTCAGGTCGCTTCAGGTGGGCTTCAGTGCCCGCTCGGCACTCTGGGTGCATGAGCGAGAACACCACCACCCCCGACCCGTCCACCCCCACCCAGCCGTACACGCCCGCCGCCGAGCCGGCGGCGGCGAAGCCGGCGAAGCGGCGCGGCCGCACCGCGCTGATCGCCGGTGGCGCAGCGCTCGGCGCACTCGTGCTCGTCGGCGGCGGCGTCGCGATCGGCTCCGCACTCGACGACGACCGACTGGACGGCGTGGCCGTCAGCCAGCAGGGCGAGGCCGACGGCACGCAGGACCCCGCCGCCGGAACGCAGGGCGAGGCCGACGGCACGCGCGTCGACGACACCGACGATGACGCGTCCGACGTCGTCGACAGCGCGGCGACGACCGCGTCCGGCGAGTTCGGTGCGTCCGACGCCGCAGCGCTCGACGGCATCGCGAAGGCTGCGCAGGGCGTCGCCGACGGCGAGCCGACCGCGATCGACGGGAACCGCGACGGCAGCTGGGACGTCACCCTCACGGGCGCGGACGGGTCCGAGACCGAGGTCCTCGTCGGCGCGGACGGCCAGGCGGTCGTGCGCGAGACGGAAGGACCCGACGCCGACGACCGCGCGCCGCAGAACGTGCTCGACACCGCCACGCTGCAGGCCATGGTCGACGCTGCCCTCGCGGAGCAGCCCGGGCGCATCATCGACATCGACGCCGACGACGACAACCGTTCCCCGTTCGACGTGTCGATCCTCACGGGCGACCGTCAGATCGTGGAGGTCACCCTCGACGCGTCCGGCACGGTGCTGAAGACCGAACTCGACGACTGAGCGGATGCCGCCCCGCGGCACCCGTGACAGGGCGCAGACCTTCCGGGATTCCGCGCCCTGTCGTGCGTTCGCGAGGAGATCTCGGTTCCAGAGGAGGCATCCGCTCGAACCGGTCCTCGGAAACCTCCATCTCCTCGCGAACGCGACAGGGGCGCGAGTCTCAGGCGGCCGGGATCACCCCGCACGTCGAGGCCGTCGCGCAGCGCGGCCGAGACACCCTCGAGCGCGCCGGTCGTGTAGTCGATGCGCCGACTGTCGTCGGCCGTCGCCATGCCGTTCTCGGTGACGATCATGGGGATGCCGCCGGTCACCTCGTGGGTGTGGCGCAGCGCGTGGCCGAGGGCCTCGGGGTAGTACTCCCAGCCGGTGAGGGTGCGCTCGACATCGTCGGGGAAGGGCACCGGACCGTCGGTGCCGATGATCGTCCGCAGGTAGACACGGTGTCGGCCGTCGGTGCCACCATGCTCACGTGCCCGATGCCCTGCCCTCGCGCTGCCGCCTCTGCGGCGGCGCGGTCGGCGAGCGCCGTGACGACGCCTGGTACTGCACGCGCTGCGGGTGGCGGCTGGGCGACGCCCCCGACCCCGACATCCCGCCGCCGCGGATCGACGTCGTCTACTACCTGCGGTACCGCGACCGCGTGAAGATCGGCACGTCGGCGACGCCACGGCGCCGGTTGGCCGCGATCATGCATGACGAGCTGCTGGCCTTCGAACCGGGCGACCGCGTTCTGGAGCAGCAACGGCACCGCGAGTTCGCCGAGCTTCGCGAGGGCGGCGAATGGTTCACGCTCACCGGGGTGCTCGCGGCGCACATCGAAGCCGTGCGAGAGCGCATAGGCGACCCGTGGGCGGCCTACGACCGCTGGCTCGGCGACGCGTTCCGACGCCGATCCTCGTAGGCGGCCAAAAGTTCTACCACACGACGCTTGTCCCCCGAAAGGGGGACAAGAACGTCGCCCAGCATGAATAGATTCTCACGTGCTGTAGGACCACCATTTTGGGGCGCTGGTTTGCCCGCACTCGGATTGGTCTCTGGGGGATAAGGCGTTTCCGCATGCGGGCCCGCTACAGCACCACGACCCGGCTGGGGTCCGGGGGAAACCCCCCTCCAGCCGGGTCCTACTCCTTCCGCTCGGGCGGACGCACGCGTATCGTCGCGGGCAACCCAGCCCCGGATCGTCCGCGCGGAATCGCGTCTCCCCTGTCATGGCGACGCGTCCGGGAGCCCCGGCCGTCGAGCCGACCTCCCCCCGCGGTTCGTTCGGGCCCGGGGGCCCTCCTGCAGCGTCAGGCGCGGACCGCGGCGGCGATGCGCGCGACGACGGCATCGACGTCGGCGGCGGCACCACCGGCATCCGCGTCGTAGAGGAACTCGGTCCGCCCGCGACGCACCCCGCAGTAGTCGAGGATGCCGGTTTCGATCTGGGTCGCGAAGGCGCGGTCGTACCCGCGCCGCTCGTAGAGCGCGGCATCCGAGCCCGCGACGGGCACCAGGTGCACCGTGAGCCTGCCGAGTCCGGGACGGATGCCGCCGCCCTCGCCGACACCGAAGGCCCACCCGTTCGCGAACACCCGATCGATCCAGCCCTTGAGGAGGGCGGGCATCGACCACCAGAACACCGGGAAGACGAGCACGAGATGGTCGGCGCGGTCGATGCGGGCCATCTCGGCGGCGACGTCCGCGGGGTACTCCCCTGCCACGGCGTACGCGTGCCGATCGGCGAGCGTGAAGCGGGGGTCGAAGCCCTCAGCCGTGAGATCGGCGATCTCGACCTCGCCCGCCGGCAGAGCGTCGGCGAGGCGGTCGGCGACGTGGTGCGTGAAGGACTGACCCGGGCGCGAGGCGCCCCACACCTGAGGAACGAAAAGGTTCCGATGAGAAAGCGCAGGCCACGCCGTTTGTGACAGGCGAGCGCGGATCAACTGCCACCCGTATCGGTTTTCGTCGCGCGCGCAAGGGCGGGCAGGACCGACGCGCACCGGCGTACCCTCGAACCTCATGAGCACTACCGGGACCATTCCTGCGGACGCCTTCTCGTTGAAAAGCCCGTACGGGCGACGCGCCATCGGACTGTCCGTGGCCGCCGCGGTCGGCGGCTTCCTCTTCGGATTCGACTCGTCCGTCATCAACGGCGCGGTCGACTCCATCGAGTCGAACTTCGACCTGAACAGCGTCCTCACCGGCTTCGTCGTCGCCGTCGCCCTGCTCGGCTGCGCCGTCGGCGCGGTGCTCGCGGGCGGCCTCTCCGACCGCTGGGGCCGCCTGAAGACGATGATGCTCGGCGCCGTCATGTTCCTGGTGTCGTCCATCGGATCGGGCCTGACCTTCAGCGTCCCCGACCTGATCGTCTGGCGTGTGATCGGCGGCATCGGCATCGGCATCGCCTCGGTCGTCGCCCCCGCCTACATCGCCGAGATCGCGCCGCGGCAGATCCGCGGCAGCCTCGCTTCACTGCAGCAGCTCGCGATCACGCTCGGTATCTTCGCCGCGCTCCTCTCCGACGCCGTCCTCGCGAACACCGCCGGCGGCGCGTCGGAGCAGCTGTGGCTCGGCCTCGAGGCGTGGCGCTGGATGTTCCTCGTCGGCATCGTCCCGGCCGCGGTCTACGGCATCCTCGCCTTCACCATGCCCGAGTCGCCCCGCTATCTGCTCGCGAAGGGACGCAACGACGAGGCCCGCGAGATCTTCGCGCGACTCGTGCCCGAAGCCGACCTCGACAAGTCCGTCAACGAGATCCGGGGCGCCATCGACGAGGACCGCAAGACCAAGGGCGCCTCGCTTCGCGGCCCGGTCCTCGGCCTGCAGGGCATCGTCTGGGTCGGCATCATCCTGTCGACGTTCCAGCAGTTCGTCGGCATCAACGTGATCTTCTACTACTCGACCACCCTCTGGAAGGCGGTCGGCTTCGACGAGAGCAACTCGCTGCTCATCAGCGTGATCACCTCGGTCACCAACGTCGTCGTGACCCTCATCGCGATCTGGCTCGTCGACCGTGTCGGCCGCAAGCCGATCCTGCTGACCGGTTCGGTGCTCATGACCCTGTCGCTCGCGACCATGGCGCTCGCGTTCGCCTTCGCGGTCACCGTCGACGGCGAGGTCTCGCTGCCCGGCGCGTGGGGGCCGGTCGCGCTCATCGCGGCGAACCTGTTCGTCGTCGGATTCGGCGCCTCGTGGGGCCCGCTCGTGTGGGTGCTGCTCGGCGAGATCTTCCCCAGCCGCATCCGCGGCAAAGCGCTCGGCGTCGCCGCCGGCGCGCAGTGGATCGCGAACTTCCTCATCACGGTGTCGTTCCCCGCGATGTCGACCTGGTCGCTGCCCCTCACCTACGGCATGTACGCGCTGTTCGCGGCGCTGTCGTTCGTCTACGTCGCCTGGCGCGTGCCCGAGACGAAGGGCATGGAGCTCGAACAGACCGAGACGCTGTTCGTCCGCAAGGCGAAGGGCTGACCCCCGCGCTCGCCTGTCACGAAGCGCGGCGGTGCGCGGCGTGTCGTGACAGGGAACCGCGGGCGGGGTGCCGCGCGACGGCCTGCTCGCAGATGGGTCGCCGTCAGGGGCGAACGGATGCCGCGACCTCGACCACGCGGTCGATCGACTCCTCCTCGCCCACCGACACACGCACGCCGTCGCCGGCGAAGGGCCGGACCACGAGGTCGGCGGCCTCGAAGGCCGCCGCGACCTCGAGCGATCGGTCGCCGGCCGGGAGCCAGACGAAGTTGCCCTGCGCGGTCGGTACGTCCCATCCGATCTCGCGCAGGCGGTCGACCAGAAGGTCACGCCGCCGCGCCACCACGGCGACGCGCTCGCGCAGGTCGTCCTCGGCGTCCAGGCTCGCGAGCGCGGCGGCCTCGGCCTGCGCCGTGACCGACAGCGGGATGCCGGCGCTGCGGGCGGCATCGAGGATGCGGGGGTGCCCGACGGCGTATCCGATGCGCAGGCCCGCGAGCCCGTACGCCTTCGAGAAGGTGCGGAGGACCACGACGTTGTCGTGCCCGGCGGCGATGACCCGCTCGCCGTTGACGGCTGCGGCATCCGTCACGAACTCGACGTACGCCTCGTCGAGGACGATCAGGACGTCCTCCGGGACGGCGGCGACGAACGCATCGAAGTCTGCCTGCGTCACGACCGCGCCGGTCGGGTTGTTCGGCGTGCAGACGAAGACGGCGCGCGTGCGGTCGGTGACGGCGGCGGCGAGCGCGGGAAGGTCGACCGCGGCGGCATCCGTCAGCGGGACCATCACGGGGGTGGCGCCGGTGACGGTCACGATGCCCGGGTACGCCTCGAAGGAACGCCACGGCAGGACGATCTCGTCGCCGACGGAGGCGACGGCCTGCGCGAGCTGGTACAGGATCGAGACCGAGCCGGCGGCGATGTGGATGCGGTCGTCGGTGACCCCGAACCGCTCCGCCAGGCGCGCGCGCAGCCGGGCGGCGAGCGCATCGGGGTAGCGGTTGAAGGCGACCGCGTCACGCACCGCGGCAACGACGCCGGGGAGCGGGTCGAACGGGTTCTCGTTGCTGGAGAGCTTGTACGCGGTGGCGCCGGCCTGCTTGCCCTGCTTGTAGGCGGGGAGCGCGGCGATCTCGGGACGAACCCGGACGGGGATGTCGGTCACGCGACGAGTCTACGAGCGGGAGCGCCGGCCCGTGCCTCGCCCACGGGCGCACGGCATGGGAGACTGCGGATATGCGCTTCATCGTCCGCGTCGTGATCAACGCCTTCGCGATCTGGGTCGTCACCCTCATCGAGCCGCTGCGCGTCGAGGTGAGCCCCTTCGAGCCCGGCGAGACGCTGCAGCTCGTGCTGTCGCTGCTGGCCGTCGCGGCGGTCTTCGCGATCGTCAACACCGTCATCGGGACGATCCTGAAGATCGTCGCGTTCCCGCTCTACATCCTGACGCTCGGCCTCATCTCCCTGGTGATCAACGGTTTCCTGTTCTGGCTGACGGGGTGGCTCACCGAGTGGTGGGGCTGGGGTCTGTCGGTCGAGTCGTTCTGGCTGGGCGTCGTCGCGGCCCTGATCATCTCGCTCATCAACTTCGTCTTCGGGATCATCCTGCGTCCGCAGACGAAGCGCTGACACCCTCGGCGGTGTCGTAGACGAACACCTCCACCGACTCCGCGGTGCCGAGCTCGGCGAGGCGGTCGCGCACGGCATCCATCCGCGGGTCGGTCGAGACGTCGAGCATCTCGGACGTCGCGGTGTACTCGTCCATCTGGTGGGAGTTCAACCACGGAAGCGGGTCGACGGTGCGCTCGACGACCATGCTCCCGGGGGCGCCGATCTCGGCGTCGTGGCCTCCGCCCGCCAGGAGCGGCACCACGTCGTCCCGGTGCCGGAAGTCGACCTGCAGGGTGTCGGGGCCCACGTCGGCCTGGACGGGGTTGCCGAACCCGACGATCATCGGCACCTCGTACTCCTTCTCGAGCGCGATCCGGCTGGCGACCATGGCGCCCTGGGAGTGCCCGCTGACCATCACCGAATCGCCGGGCTTCGCTCCCGCCTTCTCGAGCGCGATGCGGCTTGCTTCATAGGAAGACGACCTCATCCCGTCGTACAGGGCGACGTTCGACGACCAGTCGAACGTCCCGGGGTCCTCTCCGAACCGTGTGCCCGAAAGGTACAGCGCGAACCGCCGTCCCCCGTCCGGCATCGTGTACCGCTCGACCCGGATGGCGCCCGGCCCGCCGCCGGGCACGCGGCGCGCCACGTCGGCGACCGTCGCGGGCGCCGATCCCGGCTGAGACCGCGCCAGCTCGACGGTGGGACGCGCTGGCTTCCCGAGCAGACGGCTCCCCTCGGGGAGCGTTCCCGTGCCGCGGTCCCGGATCTCCGCCGCCCCCCAGCGGAGCGCGCCCACTGCGACGGGCGCGAGGCCGGAGGCGAGGGTCGTCCACCACAGCTCGCGCGCGACCGTCGCGAAGGGATCAGGCGCGTCGGCGACGGCCTGCCGCGCGGCCTCGGCCGCAGCGGGGGAGGATGCCTCGAGCTCCGCCACCTTCCGGGCGAGGTCCACCACCTCGCCGCGATCGCGCGCGTCCCCGTGCCAGGCGATCGCCGCACGCGCCTGCAACTCGACGATCTCGTACGCGGCCGCCGTGTCGCGGAGTGCGCGCGCGAGCTCCTGTCCCCGATCGACGACCGCGCCCGCGGCGGTGGCGAGGTACGCAGCACCCCCGCCGATCGTCGCGGACCCGAGGAGGCGGTCGGCCGACCTCAGTCCGGCACGGACGGTGTCGGCGTCGGCGACCGCGAGCTCGGTCTGCGCCGCCGCGTTGCGCAGGGTCTCGGTGTCGACGGCGACGACGCGGCCGCCGCGGATCTCGATCTCCGCCATCAGCCCGTCGCCTCGACCCAGGTACGGTCGCCGTACGCCTGGTCGATCGCCCCCTCGATCGACGTCGACAACCGGGCGACCTCGCCCTCCCACGCGGCCACCGCCTCGCGGAACGCGTCGGCGGCCTCGGCGCGCCAGTCGACGAGGTGCGCGACCCGCCGGACGTCGGCGAGCAACTCGAGCACCTGATCGTCGGCGTGTCGCAGCAGAGCGATCCCGTCGTCGAGGGCGGCGAGACGCTCCCCCACGGGGGCGCCCCACAGATACGGGGACGGCGCGAGAACATCGGACATGCGTCGACTGTGGCCCCGGCATCCGCTCTTCGCAGGGCGTCGGGAACGGACGGTGGATGCCGCGCAGCGGACCCGCTCTGTGCAGAAGGCCCGACGATCAGCACAATGGAGGGGTGCCCGAGCCCGATGATGCTTTCCGTGTGCTGTTCGTGTGCACGGGCAACATCTGCCGGTCCCCGATGGCGGAGGTCGTGTTCCGGTGGTTCGCCGATCAGGCGGGCCTCGGCGACCGTGTCGCCTCGACGAGCGCCGGCACCGGGGAATGGCACGTCGGCGAACGCGCCGACAGCCGCACGCTCGAAGCCCTGGAGCGCCGCGGGTACGACGGCACCCGGCACCGCGCGCGGCAGTTCTCCCGCGAGGACTTCGACCGCAACGACCTCGTGATCGCGCTGGACCGCTCGCACGAGCGGATCCTGTCGGAGTGGGCGCGCAGCCCCGCCGACGTCGACAAGCTCGCGCTGCTGCTCAGCTTCGATGCGCGAGCGGACGGGGCCCTCGACGTGCCCGACCCCTACTACGGCGGCCCCACGATGTTCGATGAGGTGCTCGGTATGATCGAGAGCGCCAGCCGGGCGTTGTTCCGGCAGCTCGAACCCGCGCTTCGCCGGTGAGCGCACCCCCCACCGAACGGAGTCGCGTGTCCTCCCTGCCCTCGATGTCCCTCAGCCCGCTCGACGGTCGTTACGCCGCCGCAGTCGCCCCGCTGGCCGAGTACCTCTCGGAGGCGGGTCTCAACCGGGCCCGCGTCGAGGTCGAGGTCGAGTGGATCATCACGCTGACCGACCGCGGTCTGTTCGGATCGTCCGCGCTCACCGATGAGCAGAAGGATTCGTTGCGCAGCCTCTACCGCGACTTCGGCGGCGACGACATCGCCTGGCTCGCCGAGAAGGAGGCCGTCACCCGGCACGACGTGAAGGCGATCGAGTACCTCGTCCGCGACCGCCTGTCGTCGCTCGGACTCGACGCCATCGCCGAGCTCACCCACTTCGCGTGCACGAGCGAGGACATCAATTCCGCCTCGTACGCGCTCACCGTCCAGCGCGCCGTCGAGCGGGTCTGGCTGCCCAAGCTGCGCGCGGTCATCGCCTCGCTGACGCAGCTGGCCGAAGAGCACCGGGATGCCGTCATGCTCTCGCGCACGCACGGTCAGCCCGCGACGCCCTCGACGATGGGCAAGGAACTCGCCGTCTTCGCGTGGCGCCTGCAGCGGGTCGCCGGCCAGATCGAGGGCGGCGAGTACCTCGCGAAGTTCTCGGGGGCGACCGGAACCTGGTCGGCGCACCTCGCCGCCGAGCCCGACGTCGACTGGCCCGCTCTCTCGCGCGGCTTCATCGAGGGGCTCGGCATCGGGTTCAACGAGCTGACGACCCAGATCGAGTCGCACGACTGGCAGGTCGAGCTGTACGACCGCGTGCGCCACGCGGGCGGAATCCTGCACAACCTCGCCACCGACGTGTGGACCTACATCTCCATGGGCTTCTTCGCGCAGATCCCCGTCGCGGGTGCGACCGGCTCGTCGACGATGCCACACAAGATCAACCCGATCCGGTTCGAGAACGCCGAGGCGAACCTCGAGATCTCGGGCGGCCTGTTCGGGACGCTCGCGCAGACGCTCGTCACGTCGCGCCAGCAGCGCGACCTCACCGACTCGACGACGCAGCGCAACATCGGCGTCGCCTTCGGCCACTCGCTGCTCGCGCTCGACAACCTGCAGCGCGGGCTCACGGAGATCTCGCTGTCGCGCGACGTGCTGCTGGCCGACCTCGACGCGAACTGGGAGGTCCTCGCCGAGGCGATCCAGACCGTCGTGCGCGCCGAGATCGTCGCCGGCCGCTCGCAGATCACCGACCCGTACGCCCTGCTGAAGGACCTCACCCGCGGCCGCCGCGTCGGGGCGCCCGAACTCGCCGAGTTCGTGAACGGCCTCGACATCGGGGATGCCGCGAAGCAGCGCCTGCTCGCGCTCACCCCCGCCGGCTACGCGGGTCTCGCCGACCGGCTCGTCGACCTGCTGCGCTGAGCGCGCGGCGCGGCGCTGCGCGGGCGCGCGGGTCAGTGCGGGGAGCGCGGGCCGCGGCCGGCGTCGCCGGGGGCGTCCGGAGCGGCGTCGTCCTCGGGGTCGAGGAGCAGGCCGCGGTCGACGGGCTTGGCGACCTGCGCCGGGTCGATGACCAGGAGCAGCAGCGCCATGATGACGAGCGTCGCGATGAAGGTGATGCCCGCGACGATGCCGCCCACCGCCCAGGCTCGCAGCTGCTGGTCAACGTCCTGACCGGGACGTCCCTCCTGCAGCACCCCCATCGAGACGAGAGTCACGATCCCGGCGAACAGGGCCGCGAGCAGCGCGAAGCCGAGCAGCTGGACCGGGCGCATCAGGTCGCGTCGGGTCGGGTTCTTGTCGGTCATGAGCGGCCTCCAGCGGCATCCGTGTCGGCCGTCTCCACCGCGGGGACCGCAGCGGGACGAGGTGAGAACGCGGCGATCCCCAGGTACACCGCGACGATGGCCGCGTAGCCGCCGAACACACCGACGCCGATCGTGATGCCGGTGAGGGTGAACGAGCGACGCGCCTCGTCGATGTAGTACTCGAGCATGTACTCGCGCGGGATGAACACCAGCGCGACACCCAGCACGATCGTGAGGGCGCCGACGAAGACGGACTCGCGCGCGGCGGGTGCACCCCGGCGGCGGCCGACGATGCCGATCACGAGCTCCGCGACGCCGGCCGCGAGCGCCCAGACGAGGACGACCGTGAAGTATCCGTCGACGGTGCGCGCGACGGGCAGGGTCGCGATCATGCCCGCGACGAGGGTCAGGATGCCGAGGAGCACCGCCTGCCAGCGCTCACCCGCGCGGAACACGAGCCACGCCGACAGGATCAGGATGAGTGCGGTGGCCACGGCGAACCCGCTGAAGACGGCTCCGCCGACCTGCGCGGAGTGGTCGACCGAGAACGTGATCATAACCGCCGCGATCGCCGCGAAGAGGGCGCGCCCCATCTGCAGGTGGCGCACCTCGAAGGTACGGGGGGTGGCGTCAGGCACGGGATGTCTCTCGGGGACGGGGACGGGATGCCCCCAGTTTAGGTCGTCCGCCCGGTTCCGGCCTCCGGAGCGGCAGGATGCGGTTGACTGAGCGCATGTCCCCGCCCCGCCGCTCCGCCGCCTCGTCCGCCGGGCTCGGCCTCGCCGCGGCTCTCGCTCTCGCGGGGTGCGCGGCGCCCGGGCAGCCGATCGTCGAGCAGCCGACTGCCGCGTCGCCGACGCCGACCGTCACCCCCACGGCCACGCCCACCCCGACGCCCACCCCGGTGACGCCGCGCACCGTCGCGACGGGGCTCGAGGCTCCCTGGTCGATGGCCGTGCACCGGGATACCGTGTTCGTGAGCGAACGCGACAGCGCCCGCATCCTCGAGGTCGCGTCGGACGGCGCCACGCGTGTCGTCGCGACGGTCGAGGGCGTCGTGCACAGCGACGAGGGCGGTCTGCTGGGTCTGGCGATCGACGGCGACGACCTGTTCGTCTATTCGACCGCCCGCGACGGCAACCGGGTGCAGCGCTACCCGATCACAGGCTCTGCGGGTTCTTTCGGGCTCGGCGAACCGGAGTCGGTCATCGACGGGATGCCGGCGGGCACCCACCACAACGGTGGGCGCATCGCGTTCGGCCCCGACGGGATGCTCTACATCGCGAACGGCGACACGAGCGACGAACCCGCCTCGCAGGACTCCGGTTCGCTCGCGGGCAAGATCCTGCGGATCGCGCCCGACGGCAGCATCCCGTCGGACAATCCCGACCCCGACTCCCCCGTCTTCAGCCTCGGTCACCGCAACGTGCAGGGCTTCGCATGGGCGGACGACGGCACGATGTTCGCGAGCGAGTTCGGCCGCAACTATCGCGACGAGCTCAACATCATCGAGCCCGGCGGCAATTACGGCTGGCCGTACGTCGAGGGAACCGGCGGCGAGGCGGACGGGTTCATCGACCCGGTGCAGACGTGGCCGACGGATGCCGCCAGCCCCAGCGGCATCGCCGTCGTCAACGACACGATCGTCATCGCGAACCTGCGCGGCCGCGTGCTCCGCGCCGTTCCCGTCGCGGATCCGTCGACGTCGACCGACCTCACCATCGAGTACGGCCGGCTCCGCGACGTGACCGTCGGCCCCGACGGCACGCTGTTCGTGCTCACCAACAACACCGACGGGCGGGGGTCGCCCCGCGAGGGCGACGACCGGATCGTCAGTCTCGCGGTGCCGCAGCCCTGACGAGTTCGCGGATGCGCTGCTCCACGGCATCCGTCATCTCGATCACCGCGAACGAGACCGGCCACATCGGACCGTCGTCGAGCTGCGCGGGCTCGTCGAAGCTGACCGTGCCGTAACGGGTGTTGAACTTGGATGCCGGCTGCCAGAAGACGACGACCTTGCCGTCCTTCGCATAGGCCGGGAAGCCGTAGAACGTCTTCGGGTTGAGGTGGGGCGCCTCTTCGAGGACGATGACGTGCACCCGCTCGGCGATGATGCGATCGGTGCCCTCGAGCGCCTCGATCGCGTCGAGGCAGGCCTGGTTCTCCTTCTCGATCTTGGCGAGGCCCTTCAGGCCCTTCATCGCCTTGAGCTCATCGGCCCGCTGCTTCATCGCGGCCTTCTCGGCGTCGCTGAAGCCGGCTCCCCCGCTGGTCTTGCCTGCCATGGCGGTTCCCTCCTCCTGTGGAGTCGATGTTGCCATTCGCGCGCTCGTGGGGCGAGGGGGCGGCTCCCGGGACGCGTTTCGTCGGGTGGGATGCCGCGCGGCGACGGGTCGCGTCCCCGGAGCGGGGTCAGAGCGCGCGGTAGCTGCGGCCGTGCGGATGCGTGAGTGCGACGGGCTCGCCGTCGACCGCCAGCACGAACCGGTGCCGCTCCCCGGGCGGCACCACCCGCTCGAACTCGGGGAACACGCCGAGCCCCTCGTTCGAGAGCCACACGGCATCCGTGTCGGCCATCGTCCGCCGGAACCGCTCGCGGTCCTCGGGGGTCAGGTACGCGAGCACCGCGGTGTGGAAGACGACGAGGGTCGCATCGCGAGGGGCGGATGCCGCGGCATCCGCGATCAGGTCGTTCAGGTCGCCGGCGCGGATCGGCGCGGGATCGGATGCCGCGATGCGCGCCGCGGCGGCGAGGCGTGCCCTGCGGTCGTCGTGCTCGGGCCATACGAGCGCGTCGAGCCAGGCGAGGGTGTCGGGGTCGGCCGGGTCGAGTGGGTTCAGGTCGATGCCACCGCGCCACACCACCTCGGGCAGGCGGGTCGGGGGCGTGGCGTTCTCGATGCGGCAGTCGATGACGAGGTCGGTCGGGGCCGTCGGCTCGATGTCGGTGACGGCGCCGTCGTCCGCGGTGTAGCGGTACGCGTACCGGTCGGGGTGGAGGCAGAGCCCCGCCGACGCGCCGACCTCGAGCAGGGCGAGCGGGCCCGGGATGCGGACCAGCTGCGGCAGCAGCACGGCGCAGCGGGCGGCCTCGTTCGTCTGCGTCGCGTGGGTCAGCGCGACCTCGCGGATGTGCGGCCAGCGCGAGATCGCGTGACCACGGGCATCCGTCCACGACGTGATCGGCACACCGGCGACGCGCATCGCGGCGAAGACGAGGTTCGCCTGCCGCTTGGCGCGGGGGAGCTCGTCGATCAGCGCGAGCATGTCGCCGTCGTCCGCGATCCCGAGCGCCCAGTCCTCGTACGTCGCCGATGATCCGGCCGCTTCGCGCGCGCCGAAGGTGCGGTAGTGCTCGGCCGTCGGCGAATCCGCCGCGACGCCCCACGAGGGAAGGTCGGTCATGGCGCGAGCGTAGTCCGCGGTTCCGGCGCGTCATCGGATTCGGAGATGTGCAGCGGATTCGGACGCGGGAGCGCTCACAGGTCCGAATCCGGCGACATCGTCCGAATCCGATGACGCGGATGCCGCGGCCCGAGAGCGCCGCCCCCGCGGCCTACTCGGCGAGGAAGGCCAGCGCCGCCTCTCGGAAGACGCGGGAACCCGGTGCGTTGAAGTGGTGACGGTCCGGGATCTCGACGAACCGGCCCTGCGGGGTCGCGGCGGCGAGCGACTTCGAGCCCTCGATGATGCCGTCCTTCGTGCCCGTCGCGAAGAGCACCGGCTGGCCGGGCGCCTTCCCCGGGTCGGGGTCGACCGTGCCCGTCGCGCGCATGCCGCGGGCGATCGCGAGCAGCGCCCGCAGGTCGTTGCCGGGCACCCGCTCGGTGAGGGTGATGTAGTCGTGGGTCACGGCATCCGTCACCGGCTCTCCCTCGTCGACGTACGCCTGCACCTGGTCGAGATCGAGACGACCGAGCGGCACCCCGTCGGGGACGCCGCCGAGGACGACGCGCGGGATGCGGGGCTCCAGGTCGCGGGCGACCTCCCACCCGACGCGGGCGCCGAGCGAGTACCCGACGTACAGCGCCT
This sequence comes from Microbacterium sp. NPDC080220, assembly GCF_040686395.1. Lineage (NCBI taxonomy): Bacteria > Bacillati > Actinomycetota > Actinomycetes > Micrococcales > Microbacteriaceae > Microbacterium > Microbacterium sp. NPDC080220. Next base: position 73,965 of record NZ_JBFBOP010000007.1, on the reverse strand, counting down.
CGTCGACGAGGTAGGTGTCGAGCACGGCCTCGAGGTCGGTCACCATCGTCCGCAGCGCGTAGGCACGCGACTCATGCGGCTTGTCGCTCGCGCCGTGTCCGCGCTGGTCGACGGCGAGCACGCGGTACCCCGCGCGCAGCAGGTCGCGCACCCAGCCCGTGTTCACCCAGTTGTCGCGGGCGCTCGAGGCGAAACCGTGCACGAGGATGACCGTCGGGGCATCCGCCGGTCCCCACTCGTACGTCGCGATGCGGTAGCCGTCCCCCACCATCACGAACTGCGGGTCGGGGGTCTCGGTCAGCGCGGGGAACACGGTGGTCACCCCACGATCATGCACCCCACAGGTTTCGCTCAGGTACCGATTGCGCCGAAGCGTTCGCCCGAGACGAGCTCCTCCGCGACACGGCGCAGTGCGACACCCGGCCGGATCGGGACCTCGGCCTCAGCGCTTGCGGGCGAGGCGGCGCGACGTGCCGGCGCGGCGGCGCAGGGCGCGGCGCATCCGCGAGGTGTGCTTCGGCAGCGGGACCGGCTGCGTCACGACCGTCTCGACCGTCATCGAGCCGTCGACCGGTCCGATGACCGCGATCGGCGTCGTCGGCGTGATGGTCATCGGCGCCATCGGCATCGTCGCGAGCATCCGGTGCGCACGGATGTACGCCGGGATCAGGATGATCGCCGCCGAGATCCACGCCAGCGGGTTCGACCAGGCGACACCGATGAACCCGAACAGCGCACCCAGCAGGATGGCCGCCGCCGCACGCGCGACGAGCTCGACGACACCCGTCACCGTCGGGATCACGGCGTTGCCGAGTCCCTGCAGCGCACCGCGCGTGACGAACAGGATGGCGAGGGCGGTGTAGCTGAAGCCGTTGATGACGAGCATCGAGACCGCGAGGTGCACGACGTCGTCGGCGCCGTCTCCGACGAAGATGCGCACGATCGGGCCGCCCAGCGAGATGAGCAGGATGCCGAGGGCCACCGCCGCCGCGACGGCGATCCACGTCGCCTGCACGACGCCGCGCCGGATGCGGTCGGGGCGTCCCGCGCCGTAGTTCTGGGCGACGTACATCGAGACCGCGAGCGACATCGACTGCAGCAGGGCGACCGCGAGGCCGTCGACACGGGATGCCGCGGTGTACGCCGCGATCGCCTCGCCGCCGAGCGTGTTGAGCGCGACCTGCACGGTCAGCGCACCGATCGCGATGATCGACGCCTGGAAGCCCATCGGCAGACCAAGACGCAGGTGCGCGACGATGTCGGCGCGGGTGATGCGCCAGTCCTCGCGCTTCAGGTGCAGCTCGGGGATGCGGCGGCGCACGAACTCGAGGCACAGGAGCACCGAGACACCCTGCGCGACGACGGTCGCGAGAGCCGCGCCGGCGACACCGAGGCCGAGCCAGGCGATGGCCGCGATGACGAGCACGACGTTCAGGGCGCACGCGACGATGAGGAAGACGAGCGGGGTCCGGGAGTCGCCGATCGCGCGGATGACGGCGGACAGGAAGTTGAAGAACATCAGCGCGCCGGCGCCGAGGAAGCTGACCTGCGTGAAGATCGTCGCGTCGGCGAGGAGTTCGGGCGGCGTCTGCAGCGCCACGAGTGCGGGCTCGGCGAGCAGCGGCGCGCCGACGGTCAGGATGACCGTCGTGATGCCGCTGAGGACGGCGCCGGTGGCGACGGAGCGGCGGACACCGGCGGCATCCATCGCCCCGTAGGCCTGCGCGGTCGGGATCGCGAACCCGGACGTGAGACCCCACGCGAAACCGAGCAGCAGGAAGAGCAGGCTGCCGGTCGCCCCCACGGCGGCGAGCGCGTCGACGCCGAGCAGCCGACCCACGACGATCGTGTCGGCGAAGTGGTACAGCTGCTGCACCACGTTGCCGATCATGAGCGGCAGGGTGAACAGCAGGATGACGCGCCAAGGGCGGCCCGTCGTGAGGGAGGTGGCCATGGGGGCTTTCAGGGGGTTCGAATCGATTCGAGGTCGATCGATTGTATCGAGCCCTCCCTGGGAGACGTAAGGGGGTCCACGAAAGAAGGGGCGCCGATTCCTCGGCGCCCCTTCTCGGTGTACGGGTCAGAACGTGGCGGTGTCCGGGTCGGCGCCGACGCGCTGGCCGCGGTCGAGCGCGTTGATGGCCTCGACCTCGTCCGACGTCAGCTCGAAGCCGAACACGTCGAAGTTCGTGCGGATGCGCTCGGGCGTCGACGACTTCGGGAAGACGATGAGGCCCTCCTGCAGGTGCCAGCGGATGACGACCTGCGCCGGGCTCACACCGTGGGCCTCGGCGGCATCCGCCACCGCCTTCTCGCCGAACAGGTCGTACTTGCCCTGGCCCAGCGGGCCCCACGACTCGGTGTGGATGCCCTTCGGTTCCTGGAACGCGCGGAGCTCGCGCTGCGCGAACGCCGGGTGCAGCTCGATCTGGTTGACCGCCGGCACGGTGTCGGTCTCGTCGAGCAGGCGCTGCAGGTGCGGCTGGTGGAAGTTCGAGACGCCGATGGAGCGGGTCAGGCCGTCGGCCTTGAAGGTCTCGAATTGCTGCCACGTCTCGACGTAGCGGTCCTTGTCGGGGCGCGGCCAGTGGATCAGGTACAGGTCGACGTAGTCGAGCCCGAGCTTCTGGAGGCTCGCCTCGATCGCGGGACGCGCGGTGTCGCGGCCCTGCTCGGAGTTCCACAGCTTCGTGGTGATGAACAGCTCGTCGCGCGGGATGCCGGAGGCCGCGATCGCGCGGCCGACACCCTCTTCGTTGCCGTACACCGCCGCCGTGTCGATGTGGCGGTAGCCGGCTTCGAGGGCGACGCTGACGATGCGCTCGGCCTCGGCGGGATCGACCTGGAAGACGCCGAAGCCCAGCTGGGGGATGGTGTGTCCGTCGTTGAGTGTGAGAGTGGGAACGGTCATGGGCTCAACTTTTCCACCGCCGGGTTCGTCTCCGGCACCGGTTGACGAAACGTTGCGGATGCGGCATCCGCTCCGTGCGTTCGCGGATCGCGCACGCGGGCGATTCGTCCATTCAGATGACTGGATGTCGGCTAGCACCGACTCCCGACGGGGGCAATGGCTCGAATGAACGGCTCGGGAGGCGCACGATGAGGTCATGTCGCACCCCCTTCCGCTGACGGACACCGAGCTGTCGGATCTGCTGGCCCGCACGGCCGCCGGTGACGCGGACGCCTTCGCGCGGCTCTACGACGCGACCTGCGCGAGCGCCTACACGCTCGCGACCCACATCCTGCGGAACGAGCAGCCGGCGCAGCGCGTGCTGCGGGAGGTCTACGTGCACGTGTGGGAACACGCGGCGGAGGCCGAGGCGCGGCATCCGCGGGCCTGGGTCCTGCTGCTCACCCACCGTCACGCGATCGCGCACCGGCGCACCCTCGATGCGCAGGCGGAGGCCGTGTCGCGGGCGCGACTGGGCGACATGAGCCTCGAGCAGCAGCGGGTCATCGCGCTCGCCTACTTCGGCGGCTACAGCCAGACCGAGATCGCCGCGCTCACGGGAGAGTCCCTCAGCGCCGTGCGCTCCCTCACCCGTGGCGCCCTCGACCAGCTGCAGGCCGCGGCGCGCGTCGTGACCTCGCCCATCACGCTGCCGCGCGTCTCCGGCGCCGTCGCGTAGCAGCATCAGGGCCCCGACCCGGCGCTCGCCTGTCGGATGCGGCGACCAGCCCGGCGAGCCCCGCTCCGACGACGATCGCGTCTGCGGCATCCGTTGTCATGCTCACGTCCCCTTCGACGATCCCGTCGGCGCCGACGGGTGCTGAAGCGACTCTAAGCGGATGCGGCGCGCTCGGCGCGACGGCGGCGGTGTCGGCGCACCGCGACGACCACGGTCACGACCACGATGACCGCGGATACCACGGCCCACGGCCAGACGTCCACGCGCAGACCGGCGTACGACGCGGTGTACGACTCGCAGAAGGACTTCTCCGGATCGGGCGAGTCGAGGCAGCGTCCGAAACCGAAGATCGGGGCGAGGAAGATTGTCGCGAGGAGCAGCGCGGCGGCGCCCCACAGCACCGCCCGCATCGGAGATCCCGCGCCCATGGGGTGATCCGACCACATCGGAGGGTGTTCGCGCCAGGGTTCGCGCACGGATGCACGACCGGCGGTGCGGGTGCTCAGTGCGCGTCGCGGCGAGGCGACGCCTGTCCCACCGGTCGTGCATCCGTCACCGCTACAGGCTGAACCCGCCGTCGCTCGTGAGCACCTGCCCGACGATCCAGGCGCCCTCGGCGGTCGACAGCCAGCCGATGAGGGCCGCGGGATCGCTGGGCACGCCGACGCGGCCGAACGCGGTCGTGCGCAGCCATTCGTCGAGGCCCGAAGTGTCGCGGTCGGCGCTGTCGGGGTCCATGTACCCGGTGTTCACCGGCCCCGGGTTGATCGTGTTGAGGACGATGCCGAGATCGAGGAGGTCCGCCGCGACGGTGCGGGTGACCCCCGCGAGCGCCGCCTTGCTCGTCGCGTAGGCGACCTCGCCGCGCATCGCGCCGTGGCCCTGCCCGGACGTCATCCAGAACACGCGACCGGTCGGCTCGGCGTAGGGCTTCGAACCCTCGACCGCGTCGCCCGGCCCGCGCTGACCGGACTGCGGCGGCGCGAGTCGCCGGGCGAACTCCGCGGTCAGCAGCAGCGTCGACCGCGTGTTGGTGTCCCAGAACGCGTCGAGCCGGTCGGCGGTCATGTCGAGGATGCTGCCGTCGTCGCCGCTCTTCGCGTGGTTGCAGACGAGGATGTCGAGCCGGCCGGTGAGCGCGGACGCGGCGTCGATGAGGGCTGGGATCGCAGCGGCATCCGTCAGATCCGTCTCGACGTCGCCGAAGGTCGCGTCGCCGACGAGGGCCGAGCGGATGCCGGTGCGCACCGCGTCGAGATCGTCGCCACCCCACGGCCGGTCGAGGTCGTGGGGGCGCCAGTGCTGGATGAACACGCTCGCGCCGAGCTGCGCGAGCCGCGTCGCCACGGCGTACCCGATCCCGCGCCGGCGCGAGACGCCGGTGACGAGGGCGGTCTTCCCGGCGAGGGGCGCGGTCATCGGTGCGGCCTCACGGTGAGGGACTGCACGACCGAGCCGACGACGCCGCGCTCGTCGTGCAGGACGGTGTGCGTCATCCCGAGCCCCGTCGCGCCGAACGTGACGGTCGTGTCGAACCCGATCCACCCGTCCTCGGGGGCGCGGACGAGGTGGAGGGTCAGGTCGAGGTTCGGGAACGCGACCTCGCGCGGATCGACGCGCGGGGTCACGCCGTTCGCGATGTCGATGAGCGACACGAGGCGCGCCGTCGTCGAGACCGGCTCACCCTCGAGCAGCGGCACGGCGGGCAGGATCCAGGTCCAGGCGCGACCCGGCGCCTCCTGCCGGCGGCGCACCTCGCCGACCGTCGCGATGAACTCGCCGGGCCACGCCGACGACGGGTCGACGCGCTCGATCGCGTCGCGGGGCGGCATCGCCGGGTGCGCGGAGCCGGCGATCGCCTCGGTGTCGCGCGTGTGCAGGAGCCACGCCCGTGCCGAGAGCGCGGGACGACCGCCCTGCGCGAGCGTCGCCTCGACGAGCTCGATGCTGCGACCCGGCCGCAGCACGCGACACGTCACCTCGACCTCGTCGATCGGTATGACCCCGAGGATGTCGACCGACAGGCGCGAGAGCTGCATGGGCTGCGGGCTGCGCGCCGCGTGGTCGACCTCGATGGCGTGCGCGAGCAGGCCGATCGGCGGGGCGACGTGCTGCTCGGTGACGTTCCACGCGCCGCCCGTGAAAGCGGTGGGCTGGAACCGGGTCTCGTTCACACCTTCGGAAGCGAGGCGTTCGAAGTAGGCGGGCACGAGATGGGATGCTACCCGCGGCCGGCCCCCGGGGTCAGGGGGTCTGGGGGGGCGGGGTTCAGCGTCGCAGGAGCTTCACCGCGCCCGCGACCGCGGCGGCCCCGACGACGGATGCCGCGGTGTACAGCCCGCGCCGGTGGCGCAGCGCGCGCGTCTGCAGGCTCTCGCCGCGCGCGCGGTCGTCGAACGCGCCGTGCGCACCGTGGTCGCCGGCGACCGGCTCGTACAGGTTCGGCGGGGTGGTCGACGAGCCCTTGTCGTCGGCGAACTGACCCTCCCACGCGTTCTTGGCGAGGTACCAGTCCATGAACCGGCCCGCCACCCGCGTGCCGAGGACGAGGCCGACGGTCGACTCCCCCACCCAGGTGCGGCGGCGCGGCTTGTCGGCGACGTCGGCGACCGCACGGGCGCCCACCTCGGGCTGGAAGATCGGCGGCACCGGCTGAGGGTGCTTCGAGAACGGCGACTTCACCCACCCGAACTGCGTCGTGTTGAGCGCCGGCATGTCGACGATCGAGACCGCGACCGCGCTCCCCTCGTGCGTGAGCTCGGACACGACCGAGTCGGTGAAGCCGTGGATCGCGTGCTTCGACCCGCAGTACGCCGCCTGCAGCGGGATACCGCGGTGGGCGAGGGCCGAGCCGATCTGGATGATGTGGCCGCGGTCGCGCCCCCGCATCCGTCGCAGCGCGGAGCGCGTGCCGTTCACGGTGCCGAGGTACGTGACCTGCGTCGCGCGCTCGTAGTCCTCCGGGGTCGTGTCGAGGAAGGGGGCGATCGAGCCGGACATGACGTTGTTCACCCACAGGTCGATCTCGCCGAGCTCGGCCTCGACCTCGGCCGCCGCGAGCTCGAGGGCGGCGTGGTCGGCGACGTCGACGGTGATGCCGTGCGCGCGGCGGCCCTTGGCGCGCACCTCGGTGGCGGCGGCATCCACTCCCTCGAATCCGCGGGCGAGGACGGCGACGTCCCAGCCGCGGGCGGCGAGTTCGCGGACGATCGCGCGGCCGAGTCCGGCGCTGCCGCCGGTGACGACGGCGACGCCTCGGGATGTGGTGCTGCTCACGACCGGCTCCTCCGCGGGGGCCCGACCGGGCGGGGGACCCGTGTGAGGCGGGCCTCTGCCGCTGCCTCCATCCTTCGGTCTGCCGTGGAGGGTCGGGATGCCGTTGCCAGGGTCGCGGCGATGAGGTAGAGGGCAAGCGCATCGAGGTCGAGAAAGCAAGCCGGGGTGCGGCATCCGCCCGTCGGGCTAGCGTCGCGGCATGAAGAGCTCAGAGATCCGTTGGAACGACGAAGCACGCGGCAAGATCCTCGACGACGCCGACCGGGTGCTGCGGGAGGCCGTCGTCGACCTGGCCCGCTCCGGTGACGGGATGTCCTCGGACGAGGCGTACGCCGCGCTCACCGGCAGGCTGAAGGACGAGTTCATCGACTGGGAGCCCGGCCCCGACATCCGCATCTACGCCGACGCGATCGCGAACGGCGAGATCGAGACCGACGAGGGGTAACTCACCCGGGCGCGAGCGGTGGGGGGCGCGCGGCGTCGTTCGCGTCGACCATCTCCCAGACTCCCATCAGCTCGTCGAGGATGAACCGACCGGCCTGACGCGACGTCTCGACGATGTCCTCGTCGGGGACGCGGTCGAGCTCGGACCGCGACTCACTCGGCCCTGAGGTTGCCGCACCCCGCACCTGCGACGGCTGGTAGACCGAGTTCTCGCAGGACGGCGTCCCGAAGGTCTCGACAGCCGCTCGGGGCGGGCCGAAGAGGATGAGAGAACTCTCATCCTCGGGACGTTCACATCGTGTGATCTGGGCCTGTTTTGCCGGGGTGGATGTCGGTGGCCAGTGGCAGAGTGCAGGTATGACGGATGCGGCGGAAACCCCCGGTGGCGAGGACTATCTCGCTGCCCTGGCGGGAGTTGTCGCGGACGTCGATTCCGCGGCGCGGCGGATCGCCGCCGCGCAGATTGAGGAACTGCGCGCGCTGGCCGCAGCAGGGCGGTTGGCGGAGGCGCAGACCGCCCAACGCAATGCGCGGGTGCAGGTGCATGACATGGCGTTGCGGTCGATCGCGGCCGAGGTCGGCGGAGTCATGCGCGTCACCGATCGGACCGTCCAACGGCGCATCGGTGAGGCGCGGACCCTGATCGAAGGGTTTCCCGCGACGGTCGAGGCGTGGGAGCACGGGCGGATCGTCCGCGGGCACGCGATCGCGATCGTCGAGACCGGGACCACCCTTCCCGCGGCGATGTGGGCGGAGTTCGAACACGCCGCGATCACCCGATGCGAGCGTGATACTCCGAACCGGGTGCGAGGCGAGCTCGAAATTCTCGCGCACCGGATGCACCCGCGCTCGTTCGCGGAACGCCACGAGGAAGCCGCCGCGACGCGGTGCGTGCGGATCGTGCCAGGACGAGACGGGATGTCCGACGTGATCGCGACGTTGCCGACGGTGGTTGCGGAGGGCATCCATGACCGGCTGACGCAGCAGGCGCGGGCGATCCTCGACACCCGCGACGAGCGCGCCGCCGCGCATGGCGGAGCGGGTGCCGCGTTCGGGGAAGCTGCCGCGACGCGCGCGGACGTCGGCGCTGGCCACGGCAGCGCCGACAGCGAGGACGCTGCCGCTATCGTCGCCACTGACAACCGCTCCACCGATCAAGTCCGAGCCGACGTGTTCGCCGACCTCCTGCTCGCCGGAACACCAGCCCTCGACGACACCCGCGACACCACCGCCGGTCCGCTCGGCGCGATCCGCGCGCGTGTGCAGGTGCTCGTCCCCGCCGCGACCCTCACCGGAGAGGACGACGGACCGAGCGACCTCGCCGGCCGCTCTCCCATCGATCCCGCGACCGCCCGCACTCTCGCGGGTGGCACCGGGATGTGGGAACGGCTGTTCCACGACCCGACCACCGGTGTCACGGTCGCGACCGACTCGTACCGGTTTCCCTCCGGGATGCGCCGGTTTCTGCAAGCCCGTGATCAGCACTGCCGGTTCCCAGGATGCCGCGTCGCCGCCATCCGCTGCGAAGTCGACCACACCCACGATCACGCGCTCGGCGGACGAACCGAACTCACCAACCTGGCGCACCTGTGCCAACGGCATCACTCGATGAAGCAGTTCACCGCCTGGCGAGTCCGACAACTCAAGGGTGGAGTCCTGGAATGGACCTCACCCCTCGGCAGGACCTATCGCGAAGACGCACCGACACCGGCCGTCGCCTTCACCCCTGCCGCACCACCACCGCCACCCGCACCAGCGGAACCCGCACCCTTCTGAAGTCGACGACGGTTCGACGACCGAACTGCCGCCGACTACCACCCACGCAGTCTCGCTGACCGCTGAGCCAGCGCGGGCTCTCGTCGGGCCGGCCCGCAACCCTCGGGACCCACCCGCGCAATCATCGAGCCGGACCCGGCACCGCGCGACCATCGAGCGACCCCACGGAAACATCGAACCCGAGCGATCCCGCACAACCATCAGGACCGACTCGGCACCGCACAACCATCAGGACCGACTCGGCACCGCACAAGCGGCGACCCGACTCTGACCGCCACCCCGCGCAACCGGCGACCCGACTCTGACCGCCACCCCGCGCAAACCGGCGATCCGACTCTCACCGCCACCCCACGCAACCGTGCAGCCCGCGCGGACTACACCCCGAACGCGCGCAGGTAGTCGTTCACGAACGCGCCGCGCGGGTCGAGCTCGCGCTGCAGGGCGACGAAGTCCGCCCAGCGCGGGTACAGCTGAGCGGGGTCGCGCGGCGTGAAGACCTTGCCCCAGTGCGGTCGCGCGTCGAACGGCGCGAGCGCCGCTTCGAGCTCGGGCAGCACCTCAGCGACGCCGGCCTCGTCGGCGGTCCACGTGAAGTGGAACGCGACCGAGTCGCGGCCCGAGCTCGGCGACAGCCACAGCTCGTCGTCGGCGATCGTGCGCACCTCGCACACCTGCAGCACGGGCTTCAACCGGTCGGCGAGCCCGCGCACCGCGTCGAACGCGGCGACTGCGTCGGCGATCGGCAGCAGGAACTCGGACTGCAGCTCCTCCCCGTTCGACGGCGTGAACTCCAGGCGGAAGTGCGGCAGCCGATCGAGCCAGCGCCCCGCCTTGCCTCCCTGCACCGTGCACGACGCCGCGGACACCCCGGGCAGCGGATGCCGCGCCCCGGACGCCTCGCGATCGCGCAGCGCCGCAGGGATCGGTGTCGCCGCGGCATCCGTGCGCTCCTTGCGCCACACCTGGTCGACGTAGGCGTCCTCGCGGAACGTCGTGAAGAGCGAGACGCTGTACGCCGACCCGGCGATGACGTCGAACGCCGTCCGCACAGCCTCGACGGGCACGTTCTCGTAGACCGTCTGGGCGACCTCGAAGGTCGGCTCGATCGCGAGTTCCACCGTCGTGACGATGCCGAGCGCGCCGAGACCCACAACGGCGCCGTAGAACGTCTCGTCGGTCTCGCTGAGCCGGACGAGGTCGCCGGTCGAGGTGACGAGCTCGAGCCCCGTGACCGCCGCGGCCAACGATCGGTTCGCGACACCGGACCCGTGCGTTCCCGTGCTCACCGCGCCGGCGACCGAGATGTGCGGCAGCGACGCGAGGTTCGCGAGCGCCCAGCCCTGCCGGTCGAGCTCCTGCGCGAGTTCGCCGTACCGGACGCCGCCGCCGACGCGCACCCGGCGCTGCGCGGCATCCACCTGGATCGGCAGGTCGAGCTCGGCGGTCGACACGAGCGTGCCGGTCGTATCGGCGATCCGGGTGAACGAGTGCCGCGAACCCAGGGCCTTCACGGACGCGGATGCCGCGACCACTTCGCGCAGCTCGTCGACCGTCGTCGGGGCGACGATGCGCTCTGCCGAGTAGCGGATGTTGCGGGACCAGTTGAGGCCGGCGTCGTCGCTCATGCGTGCCAGCCTAGGCGCGCCCGCACGGGGTCAGCCCTGCATCCGCGGATCCATGCACTCAGTCGCGGAACCCCTTCACGGTCGGGATCGCGCCGGTGCGCGCGGCGATCTTTCGGTCGCCGCGGCGACGGCTGAACCGCGCGACGAAGAACAGGATCGCTCCGACGACGACGTATCCGGCGGTGGCCAGCCAGACCAGGCCGGTCTGCTGGGTGAGCAGCACGATACTCGCGATGATCGCGAGGATCGGCACGATGCGCGGCACCGAGAAGTGCTCGTGCTCGACCTTGTCCTTCTTCAGCACGAGCACGCTCACGTTCGCGGTCAGGAACACGACGAGCAGCAGGAGCACGGTCGTCTCGGCGAGCGTCGAGATGTCGCCGACCACCGTGAGGAGCATCGTCACCCCGGCGATGACGATGATCGAGACCCACGGCGTCCGCCGCTTCGGCAGCACCTTGCCGAAGGCGTGCGGCATGAGACCCGACTCCGCGAGACCGTAGGCGACACGGCTCGCCATCACCATGAACAGCAGCGCGCCGTTGGCGATCGCGACGAGCGCGATGAGGCTGAACAGCCATCCCGGCACCGCGAGGCCGCTCGCGGTCACGACCTCGAGCAGCGGACCGGAGGACGTCGCGAGCTTCGACGGTTCGACGACGATGACCGCGCCGATCGCGATCAGCAGGTACACGACGGCGGCCGTGAGGATCGCGCCGAACAGTGCTCGCGGGTACGACCGCGACGGGCTCTTGACCTCTTCGGCCATGTTCGCCGCCGCCTCGAAGCCGAGGAAGGAGAAGAACGCGATGATGGATGCCGCGAACGCGCCCTGCAAGGGTGCGACATCGGGAGCGAACTCGAAGATGCGCGACGGCTCGCCTCCCCCGCTGCCGAACACGATGGCGGCGATGACGATCACGAGGATGAGTCCCGAGACCTCGATCATCGACGCGACCATGTTCGTCGCGAGCGACTCCTTCACCCCGCGCAGGTTGATGAGGGTCAGCACGAGGATGAAGCCGATCGCGACCGGGATCGGCGGGATGTCGAACAGAGCGCTGAAGTAGTCGCCCGCGAACGCGTTGGCGAGCGCCGCGGCCGTCGTGATGCCCGAGGCCATCATGAGGAAGCCGACGAGGAACGACAGGAACGGGATGCCGAACGCCTTGTCGACGTAGCGCGCCGCGCCGCCGGCGTGCGGGTACTTGGTGATCAGCTCGGCGTAGGTGCCGGCCGTGAGCAGCGCGACGACGAGCGCGATGAGCAGCGGCAGCCAGATGACACCGCCCACGTCGGTCGCCATCGTGCCGACGAGCGTGTAGATGCCCGCGCCGAGGGTGTCACCGACGATGAACGCGAAGAGCAGCCAGGTGCCGACGGCGCGCTTCAGACCGGGCTTTCCCTGAGCGAGGGGAGCCGACGTGTCGTTTGTCATCGCACCACTCCAACCGAGACAGCGCGTGGGATGCAACCCCTATCGCGGCGGGTTCTCCTGTGCGTGCGCGACCCCGACGACCTGATCCTGCAGCAGAACCGCCTGTCTGAGCACCTCGCGCAGCGCCCCTCGCCGCCGAGCCGACGCCAACGGCGGTCATCCGGCGGTGGACGCGACGGTTCGCGTCGGTTCGAGATCGGCGACCGGGCAGGATGGGGGCATGACGACTCCCCCGCCCGCACCGCGCCCGGTCGCCTCGTTCTTCCGCGGGGTCGGCGACCTCGGTCGCGGCTTCGCGTTCTGGAGGCGCTTGCCCGGCCGGATGGCGCTCGGCCTCATCCCCGCGGCGATCGTCGGCATCCTGCTGCTCGCGGGGATCATCACCCTCGTCGTCTTCCTGCGCGACATCGTCGACGCGCTCACCCCGTTCGCCGACGACTGGGCCGAGGTCGCGGCATCCCTCGTCCGGCTCGGCATCGGCGCGGCCCTGCTCGGCGGCGCGATCGTCCTCGCGGTCGTCTCGTTCACCGCGCTCACGCTGCTCGTCGGCGACCCGTTCTACGAGCGGATCTGGCGCTCGGTCGAGCAGTACCTCGGTGACGCGCCGCCCGACTCGGACTACGGGTTCTGGCGGTCGATCCGTGACAGCATCGGGCTCATCCTCCGGGGGCTCCTCGCGGCGATGGTCGCCGGACTCGTCGGGCTCATCCCGCTGGTCGGCACCGCCCTGGGTGCGGTCGTCGCCGCCTTCCTGACGGGCTGGCTGCTCGCCGACGAACTCACCTCGCGCGCGCTGTCAGCGCGGGGGCTGGATGCCGCGGCCCGCCGCGAACTGCGCCGCGGTCAGCGCGCGCGGGTGCTGGGATTCGGCGTCGCGACGCAGCTGTGCTTCCTCGTCCCGCTCGGCGCCGTCATCGCGATGCCCGCCGCGGTCGCCGGGTCCACCGTGCTCGCGCGCACCCTGCTCGACACGCGTGCCGCCATGAGTCAGGCTGAGGAGTCGACCACGCCGCCGCGGTCCGGAAACGGAGCATGATGCGTCTCGTCCCCCTCGGCCCCACCGATCACCGGGTCCCCAATGTCGTCGCCGGGATGATGCGGATCGAGGAGATGTCCGACGCGGCGACCCGCGAGCTCTACGACGCCTGCCGCGCGGCGGGTGTCGACTTCTTCGACCACGCCGACCTGTACGGCAGCTCACGCCACGGCTGCGAGCGCCGCTTCGCGGAGGCGCTGAACCTGAGCTCCGCCGAGCGCGACGAGATCACGCTGCATCCCGCGCACATGCAGGTCGTGCTGGGGACGACCAACCCGCAGCGGGTAGCCGATGCCGCAGCGGGCTCGGACATCCCCCTCACCCGCGCGGAGTGGTACTCCCTCATCTCGGCGGCGGGCCACAAGGTGCCCTGAGCCGCATGGCGGACTACGTCATCGACGGGGCGCGGATCGCCGGCATCCCCGACCTCTACGCCGAACTGAACCGTCTGTTCATGACCGGGGGAGACTGGCGGTTGGGCACTAGCCTCGACGCGCTCGACGACCTGCTCTACGGCGGGTACGGGGCGCTGGCCGAGGACCACTCCGCGCGGGTCGTCTGGCGCGATTCGGCGCGCAGCCGGCAGGCCCTCGGCGTCGCCGAGACGGAGCGATGGCTGCGCGAGAAGCTGACACAGCCGGGCAGGTTCCGATCCGACACCATCCAGCGTCAGCTCGACGACCTGCGCGCGAGGACCGGCCTGACCTATTTCGAACGGGTGCTCGACGTGTTCGCCGACCACCCGCAGGTCACGCTCGACCTCCGCTGACTCAGGTCTGGCGGCGGATCTTGATCGTCGCGCCGGCGGCGAGGAAGACGAACGCGGCCGCGACCTGGGCAGCGCTCCAGATCGCACCCGAGAACGCGAAGGGGAAGATCGGGTTCCAGATCACCGCGACAGCGAGCATGATCGGCACCCACCACCAGTGCCTCGCCTGCACCGCGAACCATCCGATGATGAGGGCGAGGATCGTGGCGACGAACCGGACGGTGAGGAACCAGTCGCTCTCGAGCAGCGCCGGCGCGACGAAGAGAACCGCCGCGGCGATCAGGCTCGGCGCGAGCGCGTTGCGCTGGTACATCGCGGGGGTCGGCTGCGTGCGACTCATGGGGCTCCTGGGGACGGGGACGCGCTCTCAGTCTGCCGCACGCGTCGCGCGCGCCCGGCGAGCACGGCGCCACCGACGATCGCAGCGATGACCGACCCGCTGAGGATGCCGATCTTCGCGTGGTCGTCCTCGAGCGATCCGACGCCGTACGACAACTCGCCGATGAGCAGCGCGACCGTGAACCCGATGCCGGCGAGCAGTCCCACGCCGAGCATGTCGCCCCATCGCAGTTCGAACGTCCGCCGCACCGACGGCACCCGCGTGAGCAGGAACACCGCGAGCAGAATGCCGACCGGCTTGCCCACGACGAGCCCCACCAGGATGCCGAGGGTCACCGGATCGCCGAAGGCCGAGACCAGCCCGTCCCAGCCGCCGACGGTCACCCCGGCGGAGAAGAACGCGAACACGGGGATCGCGACCAGCGTCGAGATCGGACCGAAGCGGTCGGCGAAGTGCGCGGTGAACGCATCGTGGATGGGGCTGCCGTCGGCATCCGTCCCCACCTGCACCCGCGCTCGCGGCGTCACCGTCGCGGGGACGGTGAAGGCCAGCAGCACGCCGGCGATCGTCGCGTGCACGCCCGACGCGTGGACGAGCGCCCAGGTGACGATCGCGAGCGGCATCAGCACCCACCAGTGACGGATGCCGCGCCGCACCGCCAGCCCGAACAGGACGAGCGGGACGATCGCCGCCGCGAGCCACACCGGCTGCAGGTCGTCGGTGTAGACGGTGGCGATGATCGTGATGGCGAAGAGGTCGTCGACGACGGCGAGAGTCAGCAGGAAAACACGGAGCGCGGGCGGCAGGCCTTTCGCGACGACGGCGAACACCGCGATGGCGAAGGCGATGTCGGTCGCCGTCGGGATCGCCCAGCCCCGCACCGCGTCACCGGGCGCGGTCACCGTGAACGCCGTGAAGATGAGCGCCGGGACGATGACACCGCCGAGCGCGCCGATCACGGGGACCGCGGCGATGCGCGGCGAGCGCAGCCGCCCCGCGACGATCTCCTCTTTGAGTTCGAGACCCACGACGAAGAAGAAGATCGCGAGCAGTCCGTCGGCCGCCCATTGCGCGACGGTCAGGTCGAGGTGGAGCGCCTCGGGTCCGAACGACGTCTCGCGCAGACCGGTATACCAGGGCGCGGCGGGCGAGTTGGCGAGGACGAGGGCCGCGACGGTCGCAGCCAGCAGCAGGATGCCGCCGAAGGTGTCGGTCTGCACGGTCTGACGGATGCCGCGCCAGATCTCGTGCGGCGCCGTGCGGGAGGAGGGGGAAGTGGACATGACGGATCGCTTTCCGCGTCGGTGATCAGGGGTCGCTGAGGACGCACCGTCGAGCGGTGCGCGTCAGGCCCCCGACGGCGGGCAGCCGGCGATCTCGCCGTGCGCGTTGGTGCCCCATTCGCTCACCCATCCGTTGGTTCCCGGATGCTGCGGTGCGGTGAGGGCGCGGATGCCGATCGCCGACGGCAGCGCGCGCTCGAGGCGGTAGCGGGCCGTGATCGTCATCCCTCCATCGTACCGGCGCGGGTCGCGCCTCGACCGGCTGCCTCAGCCGAAACGACGGCCGGCAGGGTTCGTCGGAAGCAGCGTCAGGACGAGCAGGACGATGCCGCCGCCGGGGACGAGGGAGAGGAAGAACAGCGGTCCCGGCAGATTTGCGTCGTGCAGTCGACGCCACGTGAGAGCGGCATCCGGGACGATCGTCGCGACGATGAAGAGGAACAGCAGGATGCCGCCGACCGCGATCAGGGGGCCCGGCTGGCTCTCACCGGTCATCGGGTCGTACGAGACGCCGACGAGCGCGCCGCCGATCATGATGACGACGAGCGCGAGGACGATGAGGAAGTAGGCGAGCCTCATCCACCAGAACTCGCTGAGGCTGGCGCGACCCGTGAAGGTCGCGTACTTCTTCCAGTACCGGACGAACGCCTGCGTGAACGACGCCCCGTAGTGGGGCCATTCGAGGGGCGGCTGGCCCGGGCCCGGGGCGGGCGGCATCGGCTGGCCGTATAGGGGAGGCGGCGGGGGCGGGGCGTAGGACATCGGTTCCTCCAGCGCGGTCGACTGCGTGGGTCCATCGTGGCGGATGCCGGACTTTTTTGTCTCCTCTCTGAGATCCGGGCGTGGGCGGCATCCGCCTGACTCAGTCGACCTCGGCCTTCGGCCAGACGTACGGCAGGTCGTCGGGGTCGTCGAAGCCCCGCGCGCGGTAGTACTCGAGGTCCTTCCGCAGCAGGTTCGACCGGTGCGAGCGGTGGACCTCCTCGCGGCCGAACCAGGGCGGCATCCGTACCGTGCCGGACCGGTACTCGGCGCCGTCCTCGGGGATCTCGTCGAGGGTCGCGAGGGTGGACTGCCGGGTCGTGTCGGCGAAGCCGCGCCGGACCCACTCGTCGACCGTGAGGTCCTGGTAGACCATGAGCGCCGCGCGGTGCCCGCGCCACATGGCGACCGCCGGGTGGTGGCGCCAGCCGTAGTCCGGGATCGTGAGCGCGCGCATCACCTGCAGGGTCTCGACGCGCTGCTTGCCGAGCCGCTTCGTGTCGAGCGCGGCCATGCCGCGGGCGAGGTCGGCGTACGGGACGAAGGTCTGCACGTCAGCGGACCTTCCGGATGCGGATGGGTCCCTTCGCGGTCGACGGGTCGACGACCTGCCCCCGCTGCGTGATCTCGACCTCGCCGGCCGCGACGAGCCGCCGCGCGGCGCGACGGGCGGGTTCCATGAGGTCGCGCCAGTCGTCGCCGCCGACCGCTCTCGCCGCCTCGGACGGGCAGATCGTCGCCGCCGCGGCCCGCGCATCCAGCAGCTCGACGATCGTCCGCGTGAGCTTCTCGTCGACGGGACGGATGCCGCGCTTCCGGCACGCGTCGGAGCAGTACTTCACGTCGTCCCAGGTCTTCTCCCACTTCTTGCGCCACTGGATCTCGCGCCCGCACGAGGCGCACGTCTTGGGTGCCCGGGTGGAAGCCATGCCGCGACGTTACGTCGGAGAGCCGACACGGGCGAAGGGGTTGCGGGCGGGCACCTCACACCTCGGGCTGGCAGCGCGGGCACCACCAGGTGCGGCGACGCTCGGGGTCGTTCGCGACCTCGTTGCGGACGAGGATGCGGGTGCCGCAGCGCAGGCACGGCCGGCCCGCGCGCCCGACGACCCAATGCGACTCTCCCTTGCGTGTCGAGCCGGTGGTCACCTGGTACATGCCGGGGACGGTCGCCGAGACCCGCAGCATCCGTGCCGCCCTCTCGACGAGCGGCACGAGATCGACCGAGCCGATCGGTGCGAAGGGATGCGCGCCGGAGAGGAACGCGGTCTCGTTGACCCACAGGTTGCCGAGCCCCGCCAGGTTGCGCTGGTCGAGGAGCGCCGCGACGAGAGGACGCTCGGGCCGTGAGGCGAGCCGGCGCACCGCCTCGGCAGCATCCCAGTCCTCGCGCAGCGGGTCCGGACCGAGGTACCCGAGCACGTCGTCCTCGCTCGCCGTGGCGACGAGTTGGACGACGGGCAGGTCGATCCCCCACAGCGTCGACCCGTCGTCGAGACGCATCCGCACGCGCACCCGGTGCTCCTCGCGCGACGGGATGCGGCGACCCGGCCGCGTGACTGTCCAGCTCCCCTGCATGCGCAGGTGCGTGTGCAGGGTCTGCCCGGTGTCGAAGCGGGTCAGCAGGTGCTTGCCGTGCGTGTCGTACGAGGCGATCCGAGCCCCGGCGAGCGGCGTGCCCGCGGCGTCGCCGGAGCGCAGCTCACCCGACGCGATCGTGTGACCGACGGATGCCGCGGCCAGCCGCTGCCGCAGCCGGAACACACTGTCGCCCTCCGGCATCCGTCTCCCCATCCCCGTGTCGCTCCAGCCGGACCACGAGTCACCACCCGCGTGCCGAATCACCACCCATCGTCATGCATTCCGGTGGTGATTCGGCCGTTGAGTGGTGACTCGGCGCTGCGGAGTCGCGCACGAGCACGTCGGCACGTGCGAGAGGGGCCGTCCGGGGTTCAGCCGGCGGCGCGCAGCCAGACCGTCGTCGCGCCGGGCAGCCGGTCGCCCTCGAGCTCGGCGCTCGCGAGCAGCACCTCACCCGCGGGCAGATCGGCCGGCTCGTCGCCGAAGTTCGTGACCACGGTCCACCCGTTCGGTCGCGAGAACGCGAGCACGTCGTCGCGTCCCGTCTCGAGCCAGGTCAGCTCCTCCGCCGTCTGCAGCTCGTGCCGCAGCTCCAGCGCACGGCGGTAGAGGTTCAGGGTCGACGCGGGGTCGCGCTCCTGGGCCTCGACCGACATCCCGCCGAACCACTCCGGCTGCGGCAGGTGCGACCCGCCCGAGCCGAAGCCGAACGACGAGCCGGACGCGGTCCAGGGGATCGGCACCCGGCATCCGTCCCGCCCCTTGTCCTCGCCGGGGCTGCGGAAGAACGTCGGGTCCTGCCGCTCGTCATCGGGGATGTCGGCGACCTCCTGCAGCCCGAGCTCCTCGCCCTGGTAGACGTAGGCCGAGCCCGGCAGCCCCAGCACGAACGTGCTCGCCGCGCGGGCGCGCCGCAGGCCGGCCTCCGCGTCGAGCGCAGGCTCGGCGCCGCCCGAGAGCAGCCACTCGTTGCCGTGCTTGCGCGACGGGCGGCCCGAGGCATCCCGCTCCGGATGCGGCAGCCCGTACCGCGTCGCGTGCCGGACGACGTCGTGGTTCGAGAGGACCCACGTCGTCGACGACCCCGACGAGGCGGCGAGCGCGAGGTTGTCGGCGACGATCCGCCGGAACTGGCCGGCGTCGAAGTCGGCCTCGAGCAGATCGAAGTTGAACGCCTGGCCGAGGCTCTCGGCGCTCGCGTACAGCGGCACGCGCGACGGGTCGACCCACGCCTCGGCGACGGCGGTGCGCGGCGGGTCGTAGGAGTTGAACACCCGTCGCCACTCGGCGTAGACCTCGTGCACGTCGTCGCGGTCGATCATCGGATGCTGCCCGTCGCGCGGCATCGCGTCGAGCTCGGCCTGCGTGGGGAGCTCCTCGGGCAGGTCCTTCGTCAGCATGTGCGCGACGTCGATGCGGAACCCGTCGACACCCCGGTCCGACCAGAAGCGCAACGTCCGCACGAAGTCGGCGCGCACCTCGGGGTTCGACCAGTCGAGGTCGGGCTGCTCCACGGCGAAGTTGTGGAGGTACCACTGCCCGTCCTCGACGCGCTCCCACGCCGGGCCGCCGAAGGCCGACGTCCAGTCCGCGGGCGGCTCCTCGCCGTTCTCACCCTTGCCGTCGCGGAAGATGTACCGCGCCCGCGCCGCCGAGCCGCGCCCGGCGGCGAGCGCCTCCTGGAACCACGCGTGTCGGTCGGACGTGTGGTTCGGCACGATGTCGATGACGACCTTGATGCCCGCCTCGTGGAGGGCGGCGATGAGCGCGTCCGCGTCGTCGAGCGTGCCCAGACGCGGATCCACGTCGCGGTAGTCCGCCACGTCGTAGCCGCCGTCGGCGAGGTCGGACGGGTAGAACGGGCTCATCCAGATCGCATCGACGCCGAGTTCCTTCAGATAGGGCACCCGGGAGCGGATGCCGCGAAGGTCGCCGATGCCGTCACCGTCGGCATCCGCGAAGCTGCGGGGATACACCTGGTAGACGACCGCCTGCCGCCACCATTCGGGCAGCTCGGCGTCGGTGAGGTCGGCGGTGTCGGGTGCGGTCTGCACGTCGGAGGTCACGAGGGTCCTTTCGAGGTTGCGGTGGTCGATCAGCCCTTGACGGCGCCCTGCGTCACGCCTTCCATCACCCAGCGCTGGGTGAAGAGGTAGGCGAGGATCGCGGGGGCCATGGCCATCAGGTACGACGCGAAGGCGACGTTGTAGTTGTTGCTGAACTGCGTCTGGAACAGGTTCTGCCGCACCGGGAGCGTCTGCATTGCGGGGTCGGAGATGATGAGCGACGGCAGCATGAAGTCGTTCCAGGCGTAGAGGAAGGCGAAGATGCCGACCGTCGCGCTCATCGGGGCGAGCAGCGGGAAGATCAGCTTCCAGAACGTCTGCCACGTCGTGGCGCCGTCGATGCGCGCGCTCTCCTCGAGCTCGAGAGGGATCGAGCGCAGGAACGCCGTGAACAGCAGC
This sequence comes from Microbacterium sp. NPDC080220, assembly GCF_040686395.1. NCBI lineage: Bacteria > Bacillati > Actinomycetota > Actinomycetes > Micrococcales > Microbacteriaceae > Microbacterium > Microbacterium sp. NPDC080220. The sequence goes on along the minus strand of NZ_JBFBOP010000007.1, from coordinate 53,541 downwards.
ACGCTGAAGCTCAGTTGGAACATCGTCGCCAGCAGGATGACGCCCACCGGGTTGTCGAGCCCGAGACGGCCGGTCAACTGGATCTGCGGCAGCGCGACGACGGGGAACGGGATGAACATCGCCGCCAGCAGGTAGAAGAACGAGTAGCGGAAGAGCTTGCGGTCCCAGTTGCGGACGATCGCGTACGAGGCGAACGCGGCCAGGATGATCGTCGCGACCACCGTCCCCGCCGTGACGAAGAACGAGATCGCGGCGCCGACGGGGAACTGCGTGAGGTTCCACGCCTGCACGAACCCGTCGAAGCTGAACGGCGCCGGCAGCGAGAACGCGTTGCCGTCGACGGCCTGCCCCGTTGTCTTGAGCGACATCGAGATGGTGACGTACAGCGGCAGGAGCACGGTGACCGAGCAGAGGAAGAGGATGACGGTGCCCGACCAGTTGGGGCGCTCGGCGCCCGTCATGCGCCGACGGCGCGGCGGTTCGGTGGGGCGGTCGGGGGCGGTGACGGCGTCGGCCTGTTCGAAGGCGAGCGCGGGCTGGGAGGTGGACATCAGACCTTGTTCCTTCCCCGCGTGAGCGAGAGCTGGAGGAGAGAGAGGAGGACCGCGACAATGAAGAAGATCGTCGCGTTGGCCATCTGGTAGGCGTAGTCGCCGCCGTTGAAGCCCGCGATGATCGTCATCGCGACGCTGCGGGTCGCGGTCCCGGGACCGCCGCCGGTGAGGCCGACGATGATGTCGTACGCGTTGAGGAAGCCCTTGAAACCGAGGATCACGTTGATGACGACGTACCCGGCGACGAGCGGGATGGTGATGCGCAGCAGCTGCTGCCGCTTGGACGCCCCGTCGATGTCGGCCGCCTCGTACACGTCGCCCGGCACCGACAGCAGCCCGGCGATGTAGATGAGGAGCGTGCCCGGGATTGCCTGCCACGCGGTGACGATGACGATCGCGGTCCAGGCGAGGTCGGGGTTCGCGAGCAGGCTCTCTTGCAGCCATGGGACCCCGAGCGCCGACCCCGCCGAGGGCAGCGAGTTCGAGAACAGGAAGTTGAAGACGTAGGCGATGATGATGCCCGAGATGACCATCGGGATCACGAAGATCGTCCGGAGGCCCGTCTTGAAGCGGATGCGGGAGGTCAGGCCCACGGCCAGCATGAACGCCGCGATGTTGACGACGATGACCGTCGCCACCGCGAAGCCGGCCGTGAACAGGTAGCTCTGCAGGATCGCGGGGTCGCTGAACAGGGCGATGTAGTTCGTGAACCCGATGAAGTTCCACTCCCCCAGCCCGATCGAGTCGGTCAGGCTGAAGAAGATGCCGATGATCCCGGGGACGGTGATCGCCAGGGTGAACAGCAGCACGGTGGGCAGCAGGAACAGGTAGTAGATCGGTTCGACGCGTTTGCTGCTGCGCCGACGCGTGCGGTCGCCCTGCGTCAGGAGGGTCGTCGTCGACCCGGTGGTGGTGGTCATCGCGTGGCCTCCTCAGCCTCGTCGGTGAGGACGGGCTGGCGGAACGCGAGCCGCGACCAGTCGCTGTCCATGGTGGCGAACGTCCGTGCCGGGTCCTGCCCGAACACCAGCGCCTGCGCGTAGGCGAAGACGGGGATGGTCTTCGGCACGAGGACGGACGGGCCCTGGTAGATGGCGCCGGCGTCGTAGAACTCCTGCATGCCCTGGACCCGCGGGTCGTCGGGCGGAGCGGCATCCGTCGTCGGAGCGAAGCCGAGCTGGGACTCGTTGTACGCCTCGATGATCTCGGGCTGGTACAGGTACTCGAGGAAGTCCCGCGCCGCGTCCTTCTTCGTGGAGGCGTCGGGGATCATGGCCGCGAGGTCCATGTTCACGCGGATCGCGCGATCGTCGGGGTCGTCGGTCATCGGCAGCGGGAACGTGCCGAGGGGCGCGTCGGGCGCGGTCTTCGCGATCTCGCTGAAGGCCCAGGGCCCCTGCAGGTACATCGCCGCCTGGCCCTCGCCGAACGCGAGGTTGCCGTCGCCGTAGGCCCGGCTGTCGGCATCCTCGTTGGTGTACTCGGTGGCCAGCTGCAGCATCTTCTCGGCCGGCTCCGTGAAGACCTTCTCGAACGAGACGTCCGAGGACCCGTCGACGTCGGCGCCTTCGGCGGCCAGCCGGTCGAAGAAGTCGATGACGTCGATGGAGCCGCCGATCGCGTAGTCGTACCAGCCCTGCGCGACCGTCCAGTCGTCCTTGAATGTGCCGTAGAACGGCGTGACGCCGGCGGCTTCGAGCGCGTCGCAGACGGCGATGAGCTCGTCCCACGTCGTGGGGACCTCGAGCCCGTTCTCCTCGAAGATCTGCGTGTTGTAGATCACCGACGAGGCCATCACCGAGTACGGCAGGGCGCTCGTGCGGCCCTCGCAGGCGCCGTACTGCTCCATGAGCGGCTGCAGGTCCTCGCGCACGGTGCCGGCGGCATCCGTGTCACCGAGGTCGCTGAGCGCGCAGCGCTGGACGAAGCGGGCGACCTCGTAGTTGTAGTTGGCCAGCATGATGTCGGGCGGGTTGCCGCGCACGAAGCTCGCCGAGACGACGTCGACACCCGAGGTGTCCATCTCGACGGTGACGGCGTCCTGCGAGGCGTTGTAGTCCTTCACGACGTCCTGCATGAAGGTCAGCGCCTCGCGTTTGCTGAAGGTGAAGCGGATGGTCTCGCGGCCGTCGGCGGAACAGCCGGCCAGGGTCGCGGCGCCGAGGGCGGCGACGGCCAGCGCGGCGGCCGCCCGCCGGCGGCGGGGAGTGGTCGATGACATGTGTATCCGATCGCGTCGTTGCGGACGAAGTTCTCACTCACGAGGTGATGCGGCGAGTATATTTAGTCGCCAAATCAATGTGATGCAGGCAATATTGCAGGGCGCGTCCCGAAAGGTCAAGACCCCGATGTCGACACTCGCCTCCTCCCCGGCACGGCCTGCCAGCCAGGACGCCGTGCTCGCTTTCGCGTGGGACTCCTCGGAGTTCACCGCGACAGAGGCCCTGCAGTCCACGGGGTTGACGCGGTCGACGACGATCGAAGCGACCGACGCGCTCGTCGCACGCGGCCTGCTGCGCGAGCTGCCGAACGCCCGCCTCGCCGGCGATTACCGCAAGGGACGACCCGCCCGGCGCTTCACCCTGCGCGCGGACGCCGCCGTCGTCGTCGGTGTCGACGCCGGCCACGAGCACGTGTCGGTGACGGTCGCCGACCTGCGCGGAACGCGGATCGCGGATGCCGACACCCGCCTCGTCCTGGACCGCGACGACGGTCCCGCACGCGCGGCGATCGTCGCGGAAACGATCGACCGCGCCCTCGCCGCCGCGGACGTCACGCGGCCCGACGTGCTGGCCGTGTGCGCGGGCGTGCCCGCGCCCGTCGATCGCACGGGCCGGTCGCCGCGGCATCCCACCCGCTTCTGGGAGCGGATGAACCCCGACCTCGCCGACGTGCTGTCGTGGGCGCCGATCGTGCGCATCGAGAACGACGCCTCGCTCGCCGCCATCGCCGAAGGGTCGGTCGGCGCCGCGAAGGGATGCCAGGACTACATCGCGCTGCTGGCCGGATCACGCCTGGGCGCCGGCGTCGTCGTCGACGGTCGCCTGCTGCGCGGCAGCCACGGCGGTGTCGGCGAGATGGTCGCGTTCGACCACGTCGACGGCGTGCACGGGGCCGAGGGCCTCGGTCATCGCGTGGCCGCGTGGGCGGCCGAACTCGCGCAGTCCGGCGAGGCGACGGCGGGGTTCCGCGACGTCGCGCCGGAATCGCTCGACGCGCGGACGGTGCTCGCGATGGCCGCGGAGGGGGATGCCGACGCCCTGGGCATCGTCGACCGGGTGGGCCTCGCGCTCGCCCGCATCGTCAGCGTGCTGGGCAGCATGTTCGACCCCGAACGGGTCGTCGTCTCGGGGGCGATCGCCGACGGCGTCGCCGAGGTGGTCGCCGCCGCGCGGCGCTCGCTGCCGACCGACCTCGACCTGCCCGCGCCCGAGCTCGTCGCCTCGACGCTCGGCGGCGAGGTCGTCGTGACCGGTGCGGTCGCCGCCGCCGTCGCGTCGGCCCGCGAGCGGGTGCTCGACGTGTGGGGCGCCGCCGGCTGAGCAGCGCGCGCGGCGACAGTCGGCGGGCGTCGGTGCGTCGGCGTCGGTTGCCGAATCACCACCCGATCGCCGAATCACCACCCGTGTGGCGACATCTGCGTGGTGACTCGGCACGCGAGTGGTGATTCGGCGCGGTGGTGGCGGGGGGCGGCGGAGTCAGCGCGCCGCGGCGCGGGTCCTGGCCAGTGCTGGTGTGGGCGCCCCACAGGATCGTCTCTTCCTCACCGTCTGCGGGACTGTCATACTGCGCTTGCGGTCGTGGGGTCCGCATCTGGGGATCGGGGACATGATGAAGGCGTTGATTGGTTTGGCACAGCTCGGCCTTGGCGTATACGGGGTGATCGCAATCTTCACCGGGCAGTGGGGCGCCGCGATCGTGTGTTGGCTCGGGGCGTTCTCCCTCGGCTTTTTAGGGCTGCGGCTGACGCGCAGATCCGAAGGGGCGAGTCAGTTGACTTTCGAGACCGTCGAAAGAGTCCATGAGGCCATCGCCGCCCTCCGCTCCGGCAGGTACGACATTGCGAAGGGGAAGGCGGCAATCGCAGTCCGAAACGCACGGATCGAGGGAAACAGCGACTTCCTCCCGATCGTGTTGACGCTCAGTAGTGTCACCCTCGCGGCGAACGAGGAGTTCGAGCAAGCGCGAACCTCCATGAGGAGCGCCGAAAGATCGTTCTCGAACCTTTCAAATCAGCAGCAACTGTTGTTGCGCGACATCCGCGCCATCATGAGCTCAGTTCGGCGCCAATTGGATGAGCCGGTGCCCAACGGAGGCAAAGTCGTCGAGGCATTCCTACAGGCCAACGTGTCCGGCGCAGCCGGCTGAGTCAGCGTGCTCCGCGGCGGGGGTCCTGACCCGAGCGGGTGTAGGCGCGCCAGAGGATGCGCGCGTGGCGCTCCTTCGCGCGCTCGACGCCCGCCTCGTCGCCGCGGGCGGCGGACCACCACTCGGCGAAGCGCTCGCGCATCGCGCTGAGCACGATGTCGAGTCCCGCGTGCGGCGGCGGGGGGACGACCGCCTTCTCGGCCGGCATCCGTCCCTTCGGGGCGAGTGAGTCGTTCGCGTGCTTCACGATGAGGTCGGCGGCACCCACGGCGTGCGCGTTGATGATCGAGTGCGCCGCTCCCCGGATCTCCCAGCGGCGCGCGCGCCGGGCGACGGCGACCAGCCGGGAGTGGAACCGGCGCGGGGAGGTCGCGTCGTACTCGCCGCGGATCAACAGGACGGATGCCTCGACGAGCGGCATCCGCTCGATCAGCCGGTACCGCAGCAGATGCGGGAGGACCTGCACGAAGTAGACGAAGCCGCAGAGGACGTACGCCGACAGCGCCGTCATGGCGAGGTGGAACGTCTCGCGGGTGGCGGACTGCGCGAAGCGGAGCGCAACGATCGGGAGCGACGACTCCTGGTCGTTGACCACGGGGCTCACGAGCACGGCGTGACGCAGCTGCGGGCGGCGGATGAGCACCTCGGTCACGACCTGCGTGCCCATCGAGTGGCCGATGATCACGGGGTCGCCGAGCCCGTAGTGGTCGAGCACCTCCTCGACCCGATCGGCGAAGAACTCGGCGGTCGGCTGGTCGCCGGGGCGCGGCATCCCGGCGAAGCCCGGAAGGTCGAGGGCGAACACGTCGCCGTGCTCGGCGAGCGACGGGGCGAGGAACTCGAAGTAGGTCGCCGCGACCCCGACCCCCGCGACCAGCACGAACGGGCGGCCGCCGTCGCCCGCGGTGGTCTCGACCCGCGTGACCCGCGTGCGACGATCGCCGTGGCCGACCTGCTCGACGTCGACGTCGGGGGCGTCCTCTGTCGCGGGCATGCCCCCAGGATGCCAGGTCGCGCGCGCCGCTAGCGCAGGGCCGCACCGCGCACAAGCGCTGGGGATCGGTCCGCGGCGTTCCTACGCTGGCGCCATGCTGCGCCACCTCGTCATCGTGCTGGGCGACCAGCTCGACCACGAGTCGAGCGCGTTCGACGACTTCGACGCGGCTCACGATGCCGTCTGGATGGCGGAGGTCGCCGAGGAATCCGAGCACGTGTGGAGCACGAAGCAGCGCACCGCCGTCTTCCTCGCCGCCATGCGCCATTTCGCCGCCGAACTGACGGATGCCGGGCGCCCCCTCCACTACGCGAAGCTCGACGCCCGCGGGACCCGGGGCTCGCTCGCCGAGCAGCTCGCCGCCGACCTCACCAAGCTGAAGCCCGAGGCGCTCATCGTGACGGAGCCCGGGGAGTGGCGTGTGCGGGAAGCGCTCCGCGAGGTCGCCGAGACCACCGGCATCCCGCTGGAGATCCGTGAGGATCGTCACTTCTTCAGCACCGTCGCGGAGTTCGACGCGCACGCCGAGGGCCGCACGTCGCTGCGGATGGAGTACTTCTACCGCGAGATGCGCAAGAAGCACGGCGTGCTGATGACGACGCGCGGCCAGCCCGTCGGCGGGCAGTGGAACTACGACGCCGACAACCGCAAGGCGTTCCCGAAGCAGGGCCCGGGCCTCGTGCCGCCGCGCGCCCGGTTCGAGCCCGACGAGATCACCCGGGACGTCATCGCGCTGGTCGAGAAGCGGTTCGGCGACCACCCGGGCTCGCTCGACTCGTTCGCGTGGCCGGTGACTCGGGCGCAGGCGCTCGAGGCACTCGACCTGTTCGTCGCCGAGCGGCTGCCAGGCTTCGGCGAGACACAGGACGCGATGTGGCCAGGGGAGCCGTGGCTGTGGCACGCGCACCTGTCGTCGTCGATGAACCTGAAAATGCTGACGCCGCGCGAGGTCGTCGCCGCGGCCGAGGCGGCGTACCGGGCGAAGAAGGCGCCGCTCGCGGCCGTCGAAGGATTCATCCGCCAGATCCTCGGCTGGCGTGAGTACGTCCGCGGGATCTACTGGACGCAGATGCCGGGATACCTCGAACGGAATGCGTTCGAGGCGTTCGAGCCGCTCCCGGACTTCTACTGGACCGGCGACACTGCGATGGCGTGCCTGCAGGACGCGATCGGCACGACGCTCGAGAACGGGTACGCGCACCACATCCAGCGCCTCATGGTGACGGGCCTGTACGCGATGCTGCTCGGCGTCGATCCGAAGGAAGTGCACGCCTGGTACCTCGCGGTGTACGTCGATGCCGTCGAGTGGGCGGAGCTGCCGAACACCCTCGGGATGAGTCAGTACGCCGACGGCGGACTGATGGGCAGCAAGCCGTATGCCGCGACCGGCAAGTACATCGATCGCATGAGTCCGTACTGCAAGACGTGCCCGTTCGATCCCACGAAGCGGGTCGGCGACGACGCGTGCCCGTTCACGACCCTGTACTGGGACTACCTCATCCGGCATGAGGAGCCGCTCGCCGCCAACCACCGCATGTCGCTGCAGGTGAAGAACGTCTCACGCCTGGACGACGACGAGATCACCGGCATCCGCGAACGCGCCGACGCGATCCGCCGCGGCGACGTCCCCGTTCCGAGCCACGCCTGACCCCACCCGAGCAAGGAGACACCATGACCTCGACCGACATCGCCCTCATCACCGGTGCCCGCGGCGGCGTCGGCAGCGCCCTCGTCGCCCGGCTGCGGGCGCGCGGGCTGCGGGTCGCTGCGGTGGGGCGGGATGCCGCATCCCTCACCGCCGTCGAAGCGGACGCGCACATCGAGGCCGACGTGACGACGCCCGTCGCCGGTCGAGCACAGGTCGATCCGGTCGCGCGGGAACACGTCCGCGTCGATCCCGTCGGCGGTCACGACCACGAGCGCCTGGGCGTCATCGCGGTCCGAGAGGTCGGGGACGGCCTTCGCGTCGACGTCGAGCCGGGCGGCGACGTCCGCCGCGCTCTCGTAGGGGCAGGCGATGGTGAATCGCTTCGCGCCGTCCTCCGGGAGCAGGTCCGCGGTGGTCACGCTCGACTGGTCGGCGACGGTGTCGAGCACGTGTTCCTCGACGTCGTTCGACGTGGGCGCGCAGGCGGTCGTCAGACCGATGGCGAGGGCGGCGAGGGACAGGGCGGCGAGTGCGCGGTTCATGCTTCCTGTCTACGGGGATGCCGCGCCGCGATCATCGGCCTCGCGAGGCATCCGTGTCCGTCGGAAGGATGACGCTGGTCGTCAGCCCTGCTCGAGCACGCGCTTGGCTTTCGCGAGCGACGCCGTGAGCGTGGAGCGCACCTCGCCGGCGATCATCGCCTGCGCGAGGCGCATGACGCCGGTCGGCTCCGCCTCGATGCGCACCCTCACGAGGGCCGCGCCGTTCGCGTCGGCGAACGTCAGCTCCGACGACGTCGCCATGACGCCGCTGGTGCTGGTGATCGCCATGCGGGTGCCCGGTTCGTGCCCGGTCACGCGCCAGTCGAACGCGAACTCGCGCCCGACCGCCCGCATCCGGGTGTGCAGTGTCGACCCGACGCCGACGGGCGGAGGCGAGGTCAACTCCTCCGAGATGACCGACTCGTCCCAGCTGGCGCGCCCCTCGGTGAAGAAGGCGAACACCTCGTCCACCGGACGGTCGATCGTGACGGACTCGGTGACGGTGAACATGTCCTCACCCTAGGTGGGATCCGAGGGGGGTCGACGCGTGCGGCGTCTCGGGGGGAACATCCCGGCACCGAGCGCGAAGATGACGAGGAACACACCGAGCAGCCTCAGCGCGCAGGCGCGGCGGCCGTGGGGCGCCTGTCGCGGCCTCAAGTGTTCACCGATGCAACAGATCCGAGGCGACACGCCGGGGACGGATGCCGGGGCGCGGCGTGTCGCGCGGCATCCATTGCATCCGTGAACGCCCTACCCGCGAACCCCGGCCGCGCACCGCCTCAGCCCCGCCCCACCGCCTGGAACCCGCGCAGCCGCAGACTGTTCGTCACCACGAACACCGACGACAGCGCCATCGCGGCGGCGGCCACGAGCGGGTTGAGCAGCGCGGCCATCGCGAGCGGGATCGCGGCGACGTTGTACGCGAACGCCCAGAACAGGTTGCCCTTGATGATCCCGAGGGTCCGCCGCGCGAGGCGCACCGCATCGGCGACGACGAGGGGATCGCCCGAGACGACGGTGATGTCGGATGCCGCGATCGCCGCATCCGTCCCGCCACCCATCGCGATCCCGAGGTCGGCAGCGGCGAGCGCCGCGGCGTCGTTGACACCGTCGCCGACCATCGCCACGACCCGGCCCTCGCCCTGCAGCCGGCGGATCGCATCGAGCTTGCCCGCCGGAGTCACCCCGGCCTCGACGCGGGAGATCCCGACCTCGGCGGCGACCCGCGCTGCCGAGGAGGCGGTGTCGCCGGTCAGCAGGATCGGCTCGAGCCCGAGCTCACGGAACCGGGCGATCGCCGCGGCGCTCGTGGGCTTCACCGTGTCGGCGACGACGATCGCACCGAGGTACTCCCCGTCCCGGGCGACGGCGACGACCGTCCCCTCGGGCAGATCCGCAGGCACGGCGACGGCCCACTGCTCCGCGAGCCACGACGGACGCCCGGCGACGACCGCCGCTCCGTCCACGACACCCTGCACCCCGAACCCGGCGTGCGACTGGAACGACTCGACACCCCCCGCTGTCGACGCCGCCACGATCGCCCGCGCGACAGGGTGCTCCGACCCCGACTCCACCGCCGCCGCGACGGCGAGCAGCTCCTCCCGCGACACACCCGCGGGCAGTACGTCGGTCACGCTCATGCGTCCGGTCGTGACGGTGCCGGTCTTGTCAAGCACGATCGTGTCGACGGTGCGGGTCTGCTCGAGCACCTGAGGTCCTCGGATCAGGATGCCGAGCTGCGACCCGCGCCCGGTTCCCACCAGCAGCGCGGTCGGGGTCGCGAGACCCAGCGCGCACGGGCACGCGATGATGAGCGTCGCGACCGCCGCGGTGAACGCGAGCTCCCACGGCGCGCCGGCGATCGTCCAGCCGACGAGGGCGACGAGCGCGAGGCCGATCACGACGGGGACGAAGACGGCCGAGACCCGGTCGGCGAGGCGCTGCACCTCGGCCTTGCCGGTCTGCGCCTCTTCCATGAGCCGCCGCATCCGCGCCAGCTCGGTGTCGGCACCCACCCGGGTGATCTGCACCTCGAGGCGTCCGCCGACGTTGATCGTCGCGCCGACGACCCGCGAACCCTCCGCGACCTCGACGGGCATCGACTCACCCGTCAGCATGCTCGCGTCGACGCTGCTCATTCCCGCCGTGACGAGACCGTCCGAGGGGATCTTCTCGCCCGGACGCACGACGACCGTGTCGCCGACGACCAACTGCGAGACCGGCACGCGCGTCTCGACACCGTTCTGCAGCTTCGCGGCATCCGTCGCCCCGAGCTCGAGCAACGCGCGCAGCGCCTCGGACGACGCCCGCTTCGCGCGGGCCTCGATGTAGCGCCCGGCGAGGATGAAGACGGTGACGAGCGCGGCGACCTCGAGGTAGATCTCGTGTCCGCCCGCCCGCGGCGCCCCGACGAGCGTGAAGGACATCGTCATACCGGGCATCCCCGCGCCGCCGAGGAACAGCGCGTACAGCGACCAGCCGAACGAGGCGATGACGCCGAGACTGATGAGGGTGTCCATCGTCGCGGCGCCGTGGCGCAGATTGACGGCCGCGGCCCGGTGGAACGGCCACGCGCCCCACACCGCGACGGGAGCCGCGAGGGTCAGCGCGAGCCACTGCCAGTACTCGAACTGCAGCGCCGGGATCATCGACATCAGCGCCACCGGCAGCGACAGCGCCGCGCTGATCAGCAGACGGTTGCGAAGCGGCGTTGTCTCGTCATCCGCCTCCGTCGTCTCGGGCTCGGGCGCGGGCACCGTCGCCGCGTACCCGGCGGCCTCGACCGTCGCGATGAGCTCCGCCGTCTCGATACCCTCGGCACGCACGCGCGCCTTCTCGGTGGCGTAGTTGACGGATGCCTCGACCCCGGGCAGCTTGTTGAGCTTGCGCTCGATCCGGGTGGCGCACGAGGCGCACGTCATCCCGGAGATGTCGAGTTCGACGTCGGTGGTGCTCACGCCGACACCCGGGTGTATCCGGCCTCCTCGACGGCGGCGGTCAGGGCGTCGTCGTCGAGGGGGGTCGCGCTGTGCACGGTGACGTGCGAGGTGCCGCCGGCGACGAGGTCGACGGTCACGGCCTCGACGCCGTCGATCTCGGAGAGCTCCTCGCGGACGCTCGCGGCGCAGTGGCCGCAGGTCATACCGGTGACGAGCAGTTCCTCGGTGACAGCGGATGCCGGGGCGGCAGGCGTCGCGGATGCGGAGACGTCGGTGAGGCCCAGCTGGATGCGTTCGGTCATGGTGTTTCCTCCAGGTTCAGGAGCGAGTTCAGGAGCGGACGAGACGGGCGATCGCGTAGTTCGCCTCGCGGATCTTGTCGGCGGCGACCTGCCCGCCTTCGGCGCTCGCCTCGGCGACGCAGTGGCTGAGGTGGTCGGCGAGCAGCGAGAGCGCGACGGTCTCGAGGGCCTTGGTCGCCGCGGACACCTGCGTGAGGATGTCGATGCAGTACTTGTTCTCGTCGACCATGCGGGCGATGCCGCGCACCTGTCCCTCGACGCGGCGCAGCCGCTTCTGCAGGTCGTCCTTGTTCGCATCGTACCCGTTCACGCCAGATACGGTACCCCCCTAGGGTATTCACGTCAAGCCGTCTGGGGGCACGGCATCCCTTCCCCTGTCACAACGCGTCGCGCGGAGGCGCACTTTGCGACAGGCGAGCGAATGCCGCGGCCGCGGCCGCGGTCCCCAGACTCCGGGTCAGGCCCCTTCGACCTCGTCCGACACGAGCGTCAGGTGCTCGCGCGCCGACGCCTCGGCATCCGCGCCGCGCCCGTCGAAGATCGCCTGCGCCGTCGCGAGGTGCGCTTCGAGCGTGCCGACGCGCGGCACTCCGGGCGTGAGTCCTCGGACGGCCCGGCCACGCAGGATCTCGGCGATCGGGTCGCTGAGCTTCACGAAGAGAGGATTGCCCGACACGCGCAGCAGAAGCCGGTGATAGGCGATGTCGGCATCCAGGTACTCGGGCGAGTCGCCGAGGCCCTTCCCGCCGAGATCGCTGAGCAGCGTCGCCCAGCGGAGCAGCTCCTCGCGTTCGACCGGGTCGGCGCGCTCCGCGGCGAGGCGGGCGGCAACCGGCTCGACCGCGATGCGCAATTCGGTGAGCTCGATGAGGACATCCCGCCGGCGCGAACTGTCGAGCGACCATTCGATGATGTCGGCGTTCAGCACGTCCCACTCCGCGAGAGGGCGGACGACGATCCCGACCCGGCGACGCGAGGTGAGCAGCCCGTGCGTCTCGAGGACGCGCACTGCCTCGCGGACGACGGTTCGGGACGCAGCGAACGTCTCCTCGAGACCCGCCAAGGTCAAACCGGTGCCCGCGGGCAATTCTCCCCCCACGATGCGTCGACCAAGGGTCTCGACGATGTGGGCATGGGATGCGGTGGTGACGGGCGTGGGCATCGGTGTCCTTCGTTGCGAGTGTCACGTTACCCGCCCCGCGCGGCGTCGTTGGATGGCCGCGACAAAAGTACTACCAATCGCTTGCGAAAGGTACTACCTATGTGGCACGGTGGGTGCGCTGCCGGGAAAGGCCCCGGCACCGGGACGATTCACTGGAGAACACACCCATGGACGAGTGGACGCAAACACTCGGAGCAGTGCCCCTGCTTCTGATCGCGGCCGGAGCGGTCGCCCTGATCCTGCTGCTCATCATCAAGGTCCGCTTGCACGCGTTCATCGTGCTCGTGCTGGTCTCGCTACTGACCGCGCTGGCCACCGGCATCCCGGTCGGCAGCATCGGCAAGGTGCTGATCGACAGCTTCAGTTCGACCGTCGGCACGGTCGCGCTCCTCGTCGGCTTCGGAGCGATGCTCGGCGCCCTCATCGAGAGCTCGGGCGGTGCCCGCGTGCTGGCCGAGAAGATGGTCTCGGTCTTCGGTGAGAAGCGCGCTGCCATCGCCCTGAGCGTCGCGTCGCTCCTCATGGGCTTCCCGATGTTCTTCGACGCCGGGCTCGTCGTCATGCTGCCGATCATCTTCGCCGTCGCCCGCCGCATCGGCGGCAAGCACATGCTGCTCTACGGCATCTCTGCCGCCGCCGCGTTCTCGGTCATGCACGTCTTCGTGCCGCCGCACCCCGGTCCGATCACGGCGAGCGAGACCTACGGCGCCAATCTCGGGCTCGTGCTTCTCATCGGTCTCGTCGTGGCGATCCCGACGTGGTACCTCAGCGGTTACCTCTGGGCGCGCTTCGTCGACCGCCGCATCCCGCTCGCCATCCCGCGCCTGTTCGGCGAGGACGTCGAACCCACGAACCCGCCCAAGGCCGGCACCGTCATCGGCGTCATCGCCATCCCGCTCGTCCTGATCCTCCTGAACACCGGGTCCGCCGCGCTCGTCTCGTCGGGAGCCGTCGACGGCACCGCCGTCTGGGTCCAGGCGCTCGGCCTCATCGGCACGAGCCAGGTCGCCCTGCTGATCGCCGTCCTCGTCGCCCTGTTCGTCCTCGGCACCCGCCGCGGCGTCGGAGGCAGCGCGCTCGACAAGGTCGTCGAGTCCGCCCTCGGACCGATCTGCTCGGTCGTCCTCATCACCGGCGCCGGCGGCATGTTCGGCGGCGTCCTGCGCGCCTCGGGCATCGGCGACGCCCTGTCGGACTCGCTGGCCTCGATCGGCGTTCCGGTCATCTTCGCCGCCTACATCATCGCCGTCCTCCTCCGCGTGGCGCAGGGCTCGGCGACCGTTGCCCTCGTCACCGCGGCGGGGCTCGTCGCACCGGCCGTCGTGTCGGGCGGCTTCAACCCGCTGCAAGTCGCCTGTATCGTCCTCGCCACCGCGGCGGGCTCCGTCTTCGCGGGTCACGTGAACGACTCGGGCTTCTGGCTCGTCGGCCGCCTCATGGGTATGGACGTCAAGACCACGCTCAAGACGTGGACCGTGCAGCAGGCCCTCGAGTCGCTCGTCGGCTTCCTCATCGTGCTCGGGATCTTCGGTCTGGTGTCCCTTGTCTGACCTGTTCGACCTGACCGGCCGCCTGGCCCTCGTGACGGGATCGTCGCGGGGGCTCGGGCAGAGCCTCGCCGTGGGCCTCGCGGATGCCGGGGCCCGCGTCATCGTGCACGGCCGCGACGCCGAGGCGGTGGAGCGCAGCGCCGACGCGATCGCCGAGCACACCGGCATCCGTCCCGAGACGACCCTGTTCGACGTGACGGATGCCGCGGCCGTTGAGGCCGCGATCGGTGAGCTGATCGCGCGGGTCGGCACCCCCGACATCCTCGTCAACAACGCCGGGATCCAGCGGCGGGCACCCTTCGCGGAGTTCCCCGTCGCGGACTGGGATGCGGTGATCTCGAGCAACCTGTCGAGCGCGTTCTACGTGTCGCGCTTCGTCGCTCCCGGCATGATCGCGCGGGGCTGGGGAAAGATCATCAACATCGCTTCGGTGCAGTCGCTGCTCGGGCGCCAGACGATCGCGCCGTACGCGGCGAGCAAGGGTGGCATCGTCCAGCTCAGTCGGGGGATGGCGGCGGATCTGGCGCGCCACGGCATCCAGGTCAACACGCTCTCGCCCGGCTACTTCGCCACCGAGATGAACGCGGCGCTCGTCGCCGACGCCGACTTCTCGAGCTGGGTCGCCCAGCGCACCCCGGCCGGCCGCTGGGGCGAGGTCGAGGAGCTCCGCGGACCGCTGGTGTTCCTCGCCTCGGCGGCGAGCGACTTCGTGAACGGACAGAACCTGTTCGTCGACGGCGGCATGACCGCCGTCGTCTGACAAGAGGAGCAAGACATGGATGCCGTCGTCATCAACGGAAAGCTCGACCTCACCGTGACCGCGCAGCCGGTGCCGATCCCCGACGCGGGCCAGGTCCGCGTGCGCGTGGGCTACGTGGGGATCTGCGGATCCGACCTGCACTACTACGGCGAGGGCGCGAACGGCGCGTTCGTCGTCACCGAGCCCCTCGTTCCCGGGCACGAGCTGTCGGGCTGGGTCGACCTCGACCCCGACGGGCGCTTCGCACCCGGCACGCCGGTGACGGTGCATCCGGCACGATTCGGTCCCCAGGGAGCGACCCCCGTCGAACCCCACCTGCGACCCGGCGGCAGCTACCTCGGCAGCGCAGCGACGACCCCGCACACGCAGGGCGCGATGAGCGAGTACCTGGTGGTGGATGCCGGCATGATCCGGACCCTGCCCGATGGACTGCCCGTGCGCCGGGCGGTGCTCGCCGAGCCCCTGGCGGTCGCTCTGCACGGCGCGGGTCGCGCGGGGTCCCTCGCCGGTGCACGCGTGCTCGTCTGCGGCGCGGGCCCGATCGGACTGCTCGCGGTCATGGCCGCGCAGGAAGCGGGGGCTGCACGCGTCGAGATCACCGACCTGCTGCCCGAGCCGCTCGACCGGGCCCGCGCGCTCGGTGCCGATGCCGTGTGGCGGGTCGGCGAGGACGCGATCCCCGCAGACACCTTCGACGTCGTGCTCGAGTGCTCGGGCGCAGCACCCGCGGTGTCGTCCGCGATCGCCGCCGTGCGCCGTCGCGGCACCATCGTGCAGATCGGGATGCTGCCGAACCAGCCGGTCGGCGTGAACATCGCCCCGCTCATCTCGAAGGAGGCGACGATCACGGGCGCGTTCCGCTTCCTCGACGAGATCGACGAGGCCATCGAGGTTCTCCACCGTCGTCCCGAGATCGAGGCGGTCATCACGCACTCCTTCGGCCCCACGGACGCGATCGAGGCGTTCGAGACGGCCCGGCGCCCCGCCGACAGCAGCAAAGTCGTCGTCGCGATGACGGCTGCCGAGGCGGCGTCGTGAGCATCGGCGCCGCGCCCCGCATCGTCGTGATGGGGCCGAGCGGGTCGGGCAAGACCGCCGTGGGAGCCGCCCTCGCCGTCGACCTGGGTGTGGACTTCGTCGACGCCGACGACCTGCACCCCGCGGCCAACGTCGCGAAGATGGAAGCGGGCCGCCCGCTCGACGATGCGGATCGCGCGCCCTGGCTCGACATCGTCGGCGAGACTCTCGCCGACGCCCCCGGCCTCGTCGTGGCATGCTCGGCGCTGGCCCGCCGCTATCGGGACCGCATCCGCGCCGCGGCCCCCGACGTCCGCTTCGTCGAACTCGTCGTCTCGCCCGAAGAGTTGGACCGACGGATGCGGTCGCGCGAGCACTTCATGCCGCCGGCGCTCCTCGCCTCGCAGCTCGCGACCCTCGAGCACCTGGGCGACGACGAACCCGGGATCGCGGTCGAGAACGTCGGCCGCATCCTCGAGGTCGCCCGGCGCGCGCGCATCGCGCTCGACGGCGCGTAGCGCGCGGACGCGCCCCGGCATCCGTTCGTTCCCCCGTCACAACACGCCGCGCGCCCACGCACTTCGCGACAGGCGAGCGGATGCCGCGCCCCGCCACGCCCTTCCCCCGTCGCAACACGCCGCGCGCCACCGCACATCGCGACAGGCGAGCGGATGCCGCGCCGCCATGCCCTTCCCCCGTCACAACACGCCGCGCGCCGGCGCACATCGCGACAGGCGAGCGAACCCCGCCGCGCGGCCGCACCCCGCTCAGCCCCGCGAACCACCCACGCGCGGCGCCTCGGGCGGGACGGCGGCGAGCAGCATCCGCGTGTACTCGGCCTGCGGCGCCGCGAAGATCTCGTCGGCGGGGGCCGCCTCGACCACCGCGCCGTCCTTGAGCACGACGACGTCGTGACTCATCTCCTGCACGATGGCGAGGTCGTGGGCGATGAAGAGGTAGGTCATCCCCTGCTCCTCTTGCAGCCGGCGCAGCAGGGCGAGCACCCGCGCCTGCACCGAGACGTCGAGCGACGCGGTCGCCTCGTCGAGGATGATGAGCTCCGGCTCGAGCGCGAGGGCGCGCGCGATCGACACGCGCTGGCGCTGACCGCCCGACAGCTCGTGCGGGAACCGCTCGATGAAGTCCGTCGGCAGTTCCACGAGCGTCAGCAGCTCGGCGACCCGGTCGCGACGAGATGCGGCGGTCCGGCCGCCGAGCCGGTGCACCCGCAGCGGCTCGGTGATCGCATCGCCGATGCTGCGCCGCGGGTCGAGTGAGGCGAACGGGTCCTGGAAGACCATCGCGATCCGCCGGCGGTCGGGGCGACGCGCACGCAGCACGTCGTCGCCCGCCAGGCGGACCGTGCCGGCGCGGGGCTCGGTCAATCCGGTCAGGGCACCGGCGATGGTCGACTTGCCCGACCCCGACTCGCCGACGAGGGCGAGGGTCGTGCCCTTCCGCACCGTGAACGACACGTCATCGACGGCGTGGACGATCCGCCGCCCCGTCGGCGTCGAGAGCGAGAACCGCACGTCGAGGTTCGCGACCTCCACGAGCGGCGCCGCCCCGACGGGCGCGATGGGCCCGGGCTCGCCGGCGCGGATCCGCGGGCGAGCCGCGAGAAGTTCCTTCGTGTACGGATGCCGCGGGTCGGCGTACACGTCGCCGATCGGGCGCTGCTCGACGGCGACACCCTCGCGGAGCACCAGCACGTCGTCGGCCACCTGTCCGATCACGCCGAGGTCGTGGCTGATCCAGACCACCGCCGTGCCGAACTCGCGCTGCAGCTTCTGCACGAGCTCGATGATCTGCGCCTGCGTCGTCACGTCGAGCGCCGTCGTCGGCTCGTCGGCGATGAGCAGGGCGGGGTCGCAGGCCAACGCGATCGCGATCATGGCGCGCTGCTTCTGCCCGCCCGACAGCTGGTGCGGATACGCGTCGACGCGCTCGTCCGGATGGGGGATGCCGACCGCCTCGAGCAGCTCGATGGCCCGGGCGCGTGCGGCCTTCGGCCCCATCCGGCGGTGCGTCTCGAGCGATTCGGTGATCTGCCGGCCGATGGTGAGCAGCGGGTTCAGCGACGTGCTCGGGTCCTGGAACACGAACCCGACGCCGCCGCCGTGCACCTGGCGGAGGAGGCGCGGCGAGGCATCCACCAACTGCACCGGGGGCCGGTCGTCGGCCAGGCGCAGGAGGCTCGACCCGGCGACGCGGCGGCCGGGCGCATCGATGAGTCCCGTCGCGGCCAGGACCGTCATCGACTTGCCCGACCCGGACTCGCCGACGATCCCGAGGGTGCGGCCGGCTTCGACTTCGAAGCCGACGCCGCGCACGATCGAGGCACGGCCGATGTCGACGGTGAGGCCGTCGACGGTCAGGACGGGGTCGCTCATCGGGTCCTCCTCGCCTCGATGATGGTGCGCTGACGCGGATCGAGGACGTCGCGCAGGCCGTCGCCGAACAGATTGAAGGCGAGCGCTGTCACGAAGATGGCCGCCCCCGGGAACACGCTCATCCACCACGCCTGGGTCAGGAACCCCTGCGCGGCGAAGAGCATGCCGCCCCACGACGGCGCCGGCGGCTGGATGCCGAGCCCGAGGAACGACAGCGCCGCCTCCGACAGGATCGCGAACGCCAACGAGAGCGAGGTCTGCACGACGAGCGGGCCGGCGATGTTGGGCAGCACATGCCGCAGGACGATCTGGATGCCGGGGGTCCCCATCGTCTGCGACACCTGCACGAACGGCGAGACCCGCACCGACAGCGCGCTCGCGCGGGCGATGCGGGCGAAGATCGGCGTGTAGACGACACCGATCGCGATCGTGGTCGTCAGCATGCCCGGCTGGAAGATGGCGACGATCGCGAGAGCCAGAAGCAGCACGGGGAAGGCGAACATGACGTCGACGATGCGCATGAGGACGGTGTCGAGCCAGCCGCCGCGGTACCCCGCCGCGACACCGAGCACGACACCGACGACGAGCGCGAACGCGACCGCGGCGGCCGCGATCGACAGCGAGGCACCCGCCGCGAGCAACACCCGCGAGAAGACATCGCGGCCGAGCTCGTCGGTGCCGAACGGGTGCGCCGCCGACGGCGCCCGCAGCTGACCGGCGACGTCGATGGCGTTGACGCCGTACGGGGCGATCCAGGGGCCGGCGACGGCGACGACGACGGCGAGTCCGACGATCACCGCGCTCACGACGGTGAGCGGGTTGCGGGCGAGGATCCGCACGGACGAGAGGCGGGCGGGAGCGGCGGCGGTGTCCGTGGTCATGAGACGCGGATCCTCGGGTCGACGACGGCGTAGAGGACGTCGACGAGGAAGTTCACGAGCAGGAACATCACGGCGACGAGGAGGACGGCTCCCTGGATCAGCGGATAGTCGCGCGAGGCGACGGCGTCGTAGGTGAGCCGGCCGAGACCTGGCCACGCGAACACGACCTCGACGACGATCACCCCGCCGAGGATCGTGGCGAGCTGGATGCCGGCGATCGTCAGGACGGGCACGAGGGCGTTCCGGACGATGTGGCGGAAGGTGACGACGCGAGGCGTCAGGCCCTTGGACACCGCCGTCCGCACGAATCCGGCCGAGGCGACGTCGAGCACGGCGGCGCGGATGTAGCGCGTCATGATGGCGCCCGAGACGAGACCGACGGTGAGGGCGGGCAGGGCGACCCGCCGCATCCATCCGACGGGGTCCTCCGAGAACGGGACGTATCCGCTGGCGGGCAGCAGCCCGAGCGTCACCGAGAAGAGCGAGATCAGAAGGAGTCCCAGCCAGAAATCGGGGATCGAGACCCCGAACTGGCTCATCGTGCGGACGATCGCGTCACTGACCCGGCCTTCGCGAAGCCCCGACCAGATGCCCGCCGGCACCGCGATGACGAGGGCGATGAGAAGGCCCACGAGAGCGAGCGAGATCGTGGCGGGCAGTCGCTCGAGCAGCGTGATCGTGACGGGTTGGCCGTTGCGGAAGCTGACACCGAGGTCACCCGTGAGGGCGTTCACCAGGTAGCCGAAGAACTGTTCCGGCAGGGGACGGTCGAGACCGGATGCCGCGCGCAGCGCCTCGTACGCCTCGGGCGTGTACCGGGTGCCGAGTGCCAGACGCACCGGGTCTCCGGGCACCAACTGCACGATGGCGAACGTCACGATGAGAACGCCCAGCAGCACGACCGCCGAGGAGAGGAGGCGCACCGCGAGGAACCTCGCCACACGTCCGGGTGCGATTCTCACGTGTGCGTCTCCTCTCTCTCGGATCGGTCAGGATCGACCGCGGCTCAGCCGGCGAGGGCGGCGTCGCGGAAGCGGATCGCGCGGTCGGCGCGTGCCTCGTAGCCGGTCACGGTCGGCGACCACGCCTGCACCACCGAGGGGTTGTACAGGTAGATGTAGCTGGCCTCGTCGGCGATGATCGTCGCGGCCTGCGCGTAGAGGTCCTTGCGGGCCTCGGCATCCGTCTCGACACGGCCGGCGTCCAGCAGGCTGTCGACCTCGGCGTTGGAGTACTTCTGCGCATTCGAGGCACCGTCGGTGTGGTGCTGCGAGTAATAGAAGTCATCGGGGTCGATGTTGCCGAGCCAGCCCATCATGAGCATGTCGAAGTTGCCCGAGTTCTGCTCGTCGAGCCACGTCGAGAAGTCGGGCTGACGGATGTTGACCGTGATGCCGAGGGGCTCGAGGTTCGAGGCGATGATCTGCGCTGCCGTCACGGTCTCGGGGTAGTCGCTGGTCGCGAGCAGGTCGAGCGACATGCCGGTCACACCCGCCTCGGCCATGAGCTCCTTCGCCGTGTCGAGGTCGGTCGAGTACTGGTCGTACTCGGTGTACCAGACGCTCTGCTCGGGGATCGCGAGCTGGTTGACGACGGCGGTGCCGAAGCTCGTCGCCTGCACGATCGCGTCGCGGTCGATCGCGTAGGCGATGGCCTGACGGACGCGCACGTCGTTCCAGGGCTCGCGGGCCTCGTTGAGGGCGAGGTACCAGTAGTCGCTCGAGGGGGCGACGCCCAGCTCGATCGCATCGTCGGACTGGAGCTGCTCGACCTGCTGCGCCGGCACCACGTCGGTCCACTGCACCTCGCCGCTCTGCAGGGCCGCGAGCGCGGTCGCCGGCTCGGAGATGAAGCGGTACTCGACGCCGCCGAGCTCGGGCGCGCCGCCCCAGTAGTCGGGGTTGGCGGTGAGGCTGATGTGGTCGCCGGCGGTGTACTCGGTGACCGAGAAGGGGCCGGTGCCGACGGGGGCGGTGGTGATGTCGCCGGATTCGACGTTGTCCTTCTCGACGATCGCCATGCCCTTGAAGCCGCCGAGGTTCGAGAGCAGGTTCGGTGTGGGCTGGGCGACCGTGATGACGACGGTCGTGTCGTCGGGTGCCGTCACGTCGGTCACGGCCGCGAACTTCCAGGCGTTGGAGAGCTCTTCGTCGATGATGCGGTCGTACGAGTAGACGACGTCTTCGCTCGTGAAGGGCGACCCGTCGTGGAAGGTGACACCGTCACGGAGAGTGAAGGTCCAGGTCAGCTGGTCGTCGCTGACGGTCCAGCTCTCGGCGAGCGCCGGTTGCATCTCGAGGTTCTCGTCGGGCTCGACGAGCGTGTCGAAGACGTTCTCGAGCACTTCGAACGAGAAGTACGACGAGGTCTTCTGCGGGTCGAGCTGGTCGGGCTCGCCGCCGATCGCGGCGACGAGCGTGCCGCCGGTGGGGCTCGCCCCGTCGGCGCCGTCGATGTCGACGGATTCGCCGGCCGAGCAGCCGGCGAGCAGGAAGAAGGTCATGGCGGTGGCGGATGCCGCGGTGATGCGCTTGTTCATGGAGTGCCCATCGGGTCGGGTCGAGTCATCATTTTGATGATGATTTCATCAGTATGTGCCAGCATGAGGACGACGACAACCGTCCGTCCAGACTGAAACACGATCTTCACAATCACCGGAGACCGTACGGAGGCCCCCGTGACATTCACACTCCTCGCCCGCAGCGGCGCGCTGATCGGCGGCGCGACCGCGAGCAAGTCGCTGGCCGCGGGCAACGCCGTGCTCGCGATCGACCCGGCGGTGGGGGTGGTCGCGAGCCAGGCCTGGACCAATCGCGCCCTGCGCGGACGCATGCTCGAAGCGCTGGCGGAGGGGTCGTCCGCGACCGAGACGGTCGCTCGGATCGACGACTGGGACGACGGGGCCGAGCTCCGCCAGATCGCCGCGCTTCCGGTGTCGGGCCGCGGCGCCGCGTACACGGGAGACGGTGTCTCGACCTGGGCGGGGTCGCGCCTGACGACGGATGCCGTGGCCCTGGGCAACCTGCTCGTCGGCGAGCACGTCGTCGAGGCGATGATGGGGTCGTTCGAGGCCGCGGCATCCGCTGTCGACGCCGCCGCGTTCGCGCGGGCCGTGGTCGACGCCATGCGGGCCGGGGACGACGCCGGCGGCGATGCGCGCGGCCGCCAGAGCGCCGCGCTGCTCGTCGCGCAGGCGGGCGGCGAGGTCGTCATCGACCTGCGCGTCGACGACCACCCCGATCCGCTCGCCGAGTTGGCGCGGCTCGTCGGGCTGCGTGCCGCAGACCTCGACCGGCGGGCGCACGATGCCCTCGGAGGGCTCAGCGCTCGAAGGGCGTGACCGCACCGAGTACGACGGTGACGTCGTCGTGCCCGTTCGCCCACCAGTGCGACTCGGAGCAGCCGTAGGTCACCGTGTCGCCGGCGTGCAGCTCGATGCGCTGGTCGCCCTGCACCACGACGAGCACGCCCGACTCGACCGTCACGCACTCGGTGCCGATGTGGCGGAACGGGCGATCCTCGTTGCTGAATCCGGGCGGCAGCGTCGAGCGGATGAGCTGCAGCATCGGCTCGCCGCGCGGGGTGAGCAGCTCGCGCACCGCCTGCGCGTCGCGGGGCACGCCGGGGGCCGTCGGCATGACGTGACGGCGGTCGGCCGTGACGACGGCGAGATCGCCCGCCGGTTCTTCGAGCAGCTGCCCGACGGGCACTCCCAGCGCCCCCGCGAGGCGCTGGATCGACAGGAGCGAAGGGTTGCCCATGCCGCGCTCGAGCTGGCTCACGAGGCCGAGGCTGACTCCGGCCCGCTCGGCGAGCGCCTGCACCGAGAGCCCCAGGCGGCGGCGGGCGTCGCGGATCGCGGCGCCCAGGGAGTGCACGGTCCGGGACTCGTCGGACTCCTCGCTGCGCGCCATGGCTCCAGGGTAGTTCCGCGCGGCGTCGTCGATGCGCGGTGCACGCCCCGGCGAGCGCGCGCAAGAGCGGGCCCGGCTCCCCCGGCCCGACATACAATCGCGGAGCACGCGCCTCTGCGCCGCTGCCCACTCCGAGGAGACCGACATCGACGACCATCGTGCGCCGACCCGGCCCGTCACCGGGCGGACGACGCTCGCCCGGCTCGTCCACATCTCGCGGCCCGTGCTGTGGATCAACACGATCGGCACCGGCGTCCTCGGGATGTGGCTCACCGGCGCGCTGCTCGATCCGGCAGCGATCCCGCTCCTCATCTGGCTGACGCTGCCGTTCAACCTGCTGATCTACGGCGTGAACGACATCTTCGACCAGGAGACCGATGCCCTCAACCCGCGGAAGGGCACGATCGAGGGCGCCCGGATCGAGCCGCGCGAGGTGCGGACCATCGTCTGGGCGGTCGCGATCACGAACGTGCCGTTCCTCGCCTGGTTCGTCATCGCCTACCCGCTCGCCGCGAACGCGCTCATCCTGCTCTACACGGCGGTGTTCGTCTTCTATTCGGCCCCGCCGCTGCGCTTCAAACAGCGCCCGTTCCTCGACTCGCTCAGCAACGCCGCCTACGGGCTGCCTCTGCTGATCGTCCCCGTCGCGCTCGGCGCGCCGCCGCTCTGGCCCGCCGTGATCGGCCTGCTCGTGTGGAGCGTCGCCAAGCACGCGTACGACGCCGTGCAGGACATCGACGAGGATCGCGAGGCGGGGATCACGACGACCGCCGTGCTGCTCGGCCCGCGCGGCACGGCCCTCTGGAGCGGCTTCTGGTGGCTCGCATCCACCGTCCTGTTCGCGCTCGTCAGCATCTCCGTCGCCGCGCTCAACCTGCTGATCGCCGGCGTCCTCGTCGGATGGATGCTGCGACGCCCCACCCCCGCGACCGGTCGCCGGCTCTATCCGCTGTCGATCGCGTTCCCCTATGTCGCCGGGTCGCTCGCGAGCGGATTGCAGCTCGCGAAGATGTTCTTCGAGGCGTACGGATGAGCCGCATCGTGGTGGTCGGCGGCGGGCTCGGGGGGCTGGCGGCATCCGCTCTGCTGGCCCGCGCGGGTCACGACGTGACCCTGCTCGAGAGCGCGGACCGGGTCGGCGGCAAAAGCCGGCGGCTCGAGGTCGACGGGCAGCGCATCGACTCGGGGCCGTCGCTCGTGACCTTCCCCGGCGTGTGGGACGAGCTGCGGCGGCGCCTCGGCGCGGACGCCGACACGCTCGCGCTGGAGCGCCTGCCCGAGGTCGGCCGCTACTACTACGACGGCGAGGAGGTCACCCTCCCCGTGCCGCCCGAGCACCGCTGGTACCCCGCGTGGCGGCGGTTCAGCGACGAGCACGCGCCGCTGGCCGACGACGTGACCGCGCTGCTGGTCGCCGACCCGCTCGACCGGCGGTCGCTCCCCGCGCTCCGCCGGCTGCTCGCGGTGTACGGTCCACGACTCAGCACCCGGGCCTACCTCGACAGCCTCACGTGGATGCCCGAGGGGCTGCGCGAGATCATCGCGATCCACACGCTGAACGCGGGCGTGTCACCGTCGCAGACGCCCGCGCTGTACGCGAGCATGCCGGCCGTGATGGCGGCATCCGGCGTGTGGGTGCCGCGCGGCGGCGTGTACGAGATCGCGCTCGCGCTGGAACGGATGGCGGATGCCGCGGGTGTCGACATCCGCACGGGTGAGACCGCGACGCGCATCCAGCGCGGGCGCGTCACGACGGCGAGCGGGTCGTTCGCGGCCGACATCGTCGTGGGCGCGCTCGATGCCGACCGGCTCGACGCGCTGCGCGGTCGCCGGCCGCGGGCACCGCGCGCGCTGTCGTGCTCGGCGGTCGCGATCTACGGTGCGCTGCGCGAACCGCTGCCCGAGCGGATCGCGGCGCACAGCGTCATCCTGCCCTCGAAGCCCGACGCGCTGTTCCGCAGCCTCGCCGCGGGCGACGAGCCCGCCGACACGATGGCGTTCGTGAACCTGTACCGCGCCGGGCAGGTCTACCCGAACGACCGCAGCACGCTCGCGCTGCTGCTGACCGCTCCAGCCGACGGAGCGGGGTACAGCCTCGAGCATCCGTTCGTGCGCCGCGAAGTCGAACGGATCTCGCGGACGATGGGCCTCGACCAGCTGCTCACCGACACGATGACGGATGCCGCGGTCCTCGACCCGCGCTACTTCGGCACGTTCGGCGAGCGCCACGGCGCGCTGTACGGCGCCGCGCGACCGCTGTGGATGAGCGGCCCGCTGCACCGCCCCGCGCACCACGACCCGCGGACACCCTGGCTGTGGCGCGTCGGCGCCTCGGTCCACCCGGGCGGCGGGATCCCCGCCGTGCTCGGCGGGGCGATGATGGTCGCCGCGAAACTGTTGCAGCGGCATCCGGTCTGATCGGAGTCGGGTTCCGGGGACGCGATTCGTCGCATGCGCGGGCGGTGAACGACAGGATGCACCCCCTGGAGCGCGGGCCGCGGCGGCTCCGGGGACGCGATTCGTCGCCCGCCGCGCGCGGGAACGACCGAACACGTCCCCGGAACGCTCGCCCGTAGCATCGGGGTGTGACGACCGACGCTGTGATCCGCCGTGCCCGCGCCGCCGACGTTCCCGCGCTCGTCGACCTGCGCGCGCAGATGATGCGCGACATGGGTGCGGACACGGGCGACGAGTCCTGGCGAGCGGATGCCGCGGCCTGGTACCGCGCCCGTCTCGCCGAGCCGACGCGGTGCGCCGCGATCATCGCCGAGGTCCCCGGTGACGGCGTCGTCGCGTGCGCCGTGGGCACGGTCGACGACCACGCCCCGTCGCCCCGCAACCCGAGCGGACTGCGGGGCGAGATCGCGAACGTCGTGACGTTCCCCGCGTTCCGCCGCCGCGGGCTCGCCCGCACCTGCGTGGAAGCGCTGCTGCAGTGGTTCGACGCCGAGACGGCCGTCCGCGTCGTGCGCCTCGCTGCGACGGCGGACGGCGAAGCGCTCTACCGGCGACTCGGTTTCAGCGAGCCGCGCGACCTGATCCTGGAACGACGGATGCCGCGCTGATCTGAGCAGGACGGGGGACGACCCGGCCCTCAGTCCATCCCGACGGCCATGTCGGTGAAGCGCGAGAAGTGTCCCTGGAAGGCGACGACGACGGTGTCGGTCGGGCCGTTACGGTGCTTCGCGACGATGAGGTCGGCTTCGCCGGCGCGGGGGCTGTCCTTCTCGTAGGCGGCCTCGCGGTGCAGGAGGATCACCATGTCGGCATCCTGCTCGATCGAGCCCGACTCACGCAGGTCGCTGATCGCGGGCTTCTTGTCGGCACGCTGCTCGGGACCACGGTTCAGCTGCGACAGGGCGATGACCGGGACCTGCAGCTCCTTCGCGAGGAGCTTCAGCGCACGCGAGAACTCCGAGACCTCCTGCTGACGCGACTCGACGCGCTTACCGCTCGTCATGAGCTGCAGGTAGTCGATGACGACCATCTCGAGCCCGACGCGCTGCTTGAGCTTGCGGCACTTCGCGCGGATCTCGACGAGCGTCATGTTCGGGCTGTCGTCGATGTAGAGGGGCGCGTCGTTGATGCGGCCGCGGGTCGAGGCGATCGTCGTCCAGTCGCGGCTGTCGAGCATGCCCTTGCGCATGCTCTGCAGCGGCACCGAGCCCTCGGCGCTCATGAGGCGCATCGCGATCTCGCTGCGCCCCATCTCGAGCGAGAAGAACACGGTCGGGCGGTTGTGCTTGATGGCGGCGGCGCGGGCGAAGTCGAGCGCGAGCGTCGACTTACCCATCGCGGGACGCGCCGCGACGACGATCATCTGTCCGCCGTGCAGACCGTTGGTGAGCTGGTCGAGCCCGGCGAACCCGGTTGGGATGCCGGTCATCTGACCGTCGCGACCGCGAGCAGCCTCGATCTCCTCGACGGCGGCGTCGACGGCCACCTGCAGGGGGACGTAGTCCTCGGACTGTTCGGCTCCGGTGACCGAGTAGATCTCGGCCTGGGCGTTGTTGACGAGGTCGAGCGCCTCGCCCTGCCCGTTGTAGCCCATCTGCACGATGCGGGTGCCGGCCTCGACGAGCCGACGCAGCAGCGCCCGCTCGCGGACGATCGACGCGTAGTAGGCGGCGTTCGCCGCCGTCGGGACGATGGACGTCAGCGAGTGCAGGTAGTCCGCCCCGCCGGCACGCTGCAGATCGCCTGTTTTGATGAGCTCGTCGGTGACCGCGACGACGTCGGTCGGCTCGCCGTGCGAGTAGAGGGAGAGGACGGCCTCGAAAATCAGCTCGTGCTTCGGGACGTAGAAGTCGGTTCCGCGGAGCGCCTCGATGACGTCGGCGACCGCGTCACCCGAGAGCAGCATTCCGCCGAGGGTGCTCTGCTCGGCGAGCATGTCGTGCGGCGGAGTCCGCTCGGGGCCGCGAGAGCCGCCGATTCGGTCGTCCGACAGATCCGCGATCGACATCCATGCCCCTCTTCCGGGCCCGCTGGAAGGCCCTCGCACACGCTAGGGAGGGGCTCCGACACACGCAAACCGGCCTGTGGATAACTGTGTGGAGAACGTGCGGGAAACGCCGACCACCCTGTGCAGAGTGCCTGTGGAGAACCTGCGGAAACACATCGTTCCACATCACCGAATGTCGCTTTGATCTGGGCTTGTGCTTCCCACAGGCTGTGGATGGATAACCGACCTCAAGTGGCGCTTGAAGGTTCAGCGTTATCCCCACCCCATGTGCAGAATCGCCCATTTGTCAAATGAGAATGTCGGGCCTTCCCAGCGGTCTTCCCGCACTCTCGAAATCTCTTGCCAAACTCATAGGACCGGCGTACTTTATGGGGTCCAGGCACCCCGCAGACGCGGCCTTCTCGGCATGCGTCCCGATGTTTCCATCGTGGAGGTGACCTGTGCAGACGACGCTACGCGCGTTCTCCCGCCTCGGTCTCCTCTGTGCGATCGGGCTCGGGATCGCCGTGATCTGGGCCGCGATCGTCACCGTCCTGGTCGCATCGGATGCCCGCGCGTCCGACCGCACGGACGAGGGACTCCTCAGCGGGGTGACCAAGATCGTCGAAGACGTCACCGAGCCTGTCGTCGACAAGGTGGTGGCCCCCGTCACGGAGAAGGTCGCGAAGCCCGTGACCGAGAAGGCGGTCAAGCCGACCGCCGAAAAGGTCGTCGCGCCGGTCGCGGAGAAAGTCGCGAAGCCCGTCACGGACAAGGTCTTCAAGCCGGTCACCAACGAGGTCGTTGCGCCGGTCACCGACAAGGTCGTCAAGCCGGTCGCCGACAAGGTCATCAAGCCCGTCACGGACAAGGTCATCAAGCCCGTCACCGAGGCTGTGAAGCCCGTCACCGACGCTGTCCTCGAACCCGTCACCGAGGTGGTGACCCCCGTCACGGACGAGGTCGTCGCCCCCATCGTCGAGGCCGTCGTCCCGCCCCTCGTCGACGCGGTCAGCCCGGTGACCGACCCTGTCGTCGACGCCGTCTCGCCTGTGATCCCGCCGATCGTCGAGGTCGTCCCGCCCGTGGTGGATGCCGTAACACCCGACATCGAGCTTCCGAGCCTCCCCGTCGATGTGCCCTCCACGGTCCCTGTGCCCGGCCTTCCGGTTCCGGCCGCGCCCACCGTGCCCGTCGTCGAGCCGGCCGTGTCGATGCCGGTCGTCGACGCTCCCACCGGTGCGCTCGTGAATCGGCCCGCGACCGCTCCGGTCGAGGCGTCGTCGGGTGCCCCGACGCACGTCGCCCAGCTCTTCTCCCGCGCCGTCGCGCAGGCTCCCGCCGACTCCGGCGCGGCTGTCGCGGCGCCGCATCCGCTCGATCTCGCAGGCCCCCCTGCGCCCGCGCCCTCGGCGCCGCTGAGCGAGTCGGGTTCTCTGTCTTCCGCATCCTCCGGAGGGGCTGCCGGGCTGTTCGCCCTGCTCCCGCTCGGGTTCCCCGTCGCGCACCGTGCCTGGGCACGACGGGGTCGCCCGACCGACGAGCAGGGTCTTCCCGCGCCCTTCTTCGACACCGACGTCTCTCCCGACTGACGGGGATCGTGCCGCGCTTTCTCGCGGCATGCATCCGCACGCTCTGCGTGCCGGCGCTCCGGCGCCTATTCCCTGTCGATCCTTGAGGAGAGAT
Organism: Microbacterium sp. NPDC080220; assembly: GCF_040686395.1. Taxonomy (NCBI): domain Bacteria; kingdom Bacillati; phylum Actinomycetota; class Actinomycetes; order Micrococcales; family Microbacteriaceae; genus Microbacterium; species Microbacterium sp. NPDC080220. The sequence goes on along the minus strand of NZ_JBFBOP010000007.1, from coordinate 24,384 downwards.
GAAATGAACTCCACGTTGTCGCGTGTCCTGCTGGGCACGCTCGTGGCCGGGGGCATCACGCTCTTCGGCGCGGCGGCCGCACAGGCCGCAGAACCGACGACGTCCGGCGAGGACGGGCTGCTTTCGGGCACCCAGGCCCTGCTGAACGTCGACATCCCGATCACCGTCGGCGACACCGCCGTCTCGGTCATCGGCGACTCGTCCAGCTCGTCCGACGACGAGGCCGAGCCGGCTCAGCCGCGCGAGACCTCGTCCGGGTCCACGAGTGGCGCCGGCGGCGCCGCCTCGGGGTCGCAGGCGCTGGTCGACGTCAACGTCCCGATCACGGTGAAGGACACCGCGGTCTCGGTCGTCGGTGACAGCACCACCGAGTCGACGGATGCCGCGCCCGCCGCGCCGGCGCCCGCACCCGCCGAGCCGGCCGACGCCCCGTCCACCGAAGGAACCGACGGCGTCGGCTCCGGCACCCAGGTCGTCGCCCCCATCACGGTCCCCGTGACCGTGGACGACACCGCGGTCTCGGTCATCGGCGACAGCACCACCGAGTCGACGGATGCCGCCACCCCGGCCGCCCCGGCGCCGAGCGGTTCGACCGCAGCGCCGACCACGGGTGGTTCGAACGGCATCCTCTCGGGCTCGCAGGTGGTCGCGCCGATCACCGTGCCGGTCACCATCGGCGACACGGCGGTCTCGGTCATCGGTGACAGCACGAGTGACAGCACCGACGTCGCCGCGCCCACCGCACCGGTCACCGGAACCACCGGCGCGCCCTCGACCGACGGCACCGACGGCATCGGCTCCGGCACGCAGGTCGTGGCCCCCATCACGGTCCCCGTGACCGTGGACGACGCCGCGGTCTCGGTCATCGGTGACAGCACGAGCGAGAGCTCGTCGGGTCCGACGGCGCCGGTCTCGGGCGGCTCGACCGGAGCGCCCACCACGGGCGGTTCGGACGGTATCGGCTCGGGCACCCAGGTTGTCGCGCCCATCACGATCCCCGTGACCGTCGGCGACACCGCGGTCTCGGTCATCGGTGACAGCACGACGGGGGGTACGGATGCCGCGGCCCCCGCAGCGCCCTCATCCGGCACGACCGGCGGCCCGTCCACGGACGGCACCGACGGTGTCGGCTCGGGCACGCAGGTGGTCGCCCCGATCGGCATCCCGGTGACGGTCGACGACACCGCGGTGTCGGTGATCGGCGACAGCTCGGTGATCGGCGGCGGCTCCACCGGGACGCCGGGAACCGGCACGTCGACGGGCCCCGTCACCTCCGGTGAGGGCGGCGTCGGAAGCGGTACGCAGGTCGTGCTGCCCATCGGCATCCCGATCACCATCGGTGACACCGCCGTCTCGGTCATCGGCGACAGCGAGGTGACCGACCCCGGCATCCCGACGGATCCGACCGACCCCACGGACCCCACGGACCCGACCGACCCCACGGACCCCACGGACCCGACGGACCCCACGGACCCGGTCGACCCCACGGATCCCACGGACCCGGTCGACCCCACGGATCCCACGGACCCGGTCGACCCCACGGACCCGGTCGACCCCACCACGCCGGTGAACCCGACGGACCCGACCACGCCGGTCGAGCCCACGGTCCCCGGTGACGGCACGGACGGTCAGATCCCCGGCGGCAGCCTCGCCCCGATGGTCCCCCGGGCCAGCGGTGGCGAGACGCCGCAGGCGCTGGCTCAGACGGGAGGCGTCGCGACCCCGTGGCTGCCCCTGGCTGCGATCACCCTGATCGCCGGCGGTGCGCTGCTTACGCTGCGTCGCCGCACCGTCTGACCGACTCCCCCCCGAAGGACGGATGCCACGGGCCCCCACCCGCGGCATCCGCCCACCCCCCCTTGCGGATGCAATGGATTCTGCGTGACACGCCGGGTCCCCACCCCCATACACCGGCGTGTCGGCCGAGATCCATTGCATCCGCGAACACGTCGCACGGCCCCGGGAACGACGGATGCCGCGGTCCCGACCCGTGAGGGAAGGGACCGCGGCATCGAACCGCGCGCCAGGATTACTTGGCGGCGACCACCTGCAGGGTGATCACGGCGGTGAGCTCGTCGCCGAGGCGAACGGTCGCCTCGTGCTCGCCCACGGCCTTGATCGGCGAGGTGATGTGGATCTTGCGCTTGTCGAGGTCGCCCAGACCGGCGGCCTTGACGGCGTCGGCCACATCGGCAGTCTTGACCGAACCGAACAGGCGGCCCTCAGCGCCGGCCTTGACGGTCAGCTTGACCGTGTTCGACTCGAGCGTGTTCTTGAGCGCCACGGCCTCTTCGTGGTCGTGGATCGCGCGGGACTCGCGAGCGGCGCGGATCGACGCCACCTGCTTCTCGCCACCGCGGGTCCAGGCCACAGCGAAGCCCTGGGGGATGAGGTAGTTGCGGGCGTACCCGTTCTTGACCTCGATGACGTCGCCGGCGCTACCGAGCCCGGCGACCTCGTTCGTGAGAATCAGCTTTGCCATGTCGGTACTCCTTACCGGCCAGCGCCGGCGTAGGGCAGGAGCGCCATTTCACGGGCGTTCTTGATCGCCTTGGCGATCAGACGCTGCTCCTGCACCGAGACTCCGGTGATACGACGGGCGCGGATCTTCCCACGCTCCGAGATGAACTTGCGAAGCGTCGCGACGTCCTTGTAGTCGATGACGCCGACGCGGATCGCCTTCGCGGGAGCGGCGTTCTTCGCGCCCTTCCGCGGCTTGCGGCGATCGCCGGTTGCCTTTCCAGCCATGTGTCTTCCTTAAGAGAGATGGATGCCGCGACCCGCGGCATCCGCAATTCGAATCAGAACGGGGTGTCGTCGCCGTAGCTCGTCCCGGGCGCGCTCCAGGCGTCAGGAGCCGAGGACCCGGGCGTGGCCCAGGGCTCGTCCTGCTGCACCTGCGGACGCGACTGCTGCTGACCGCCGCCGAAGCCGCCGCCACCGTTACCGCCGCCGTTGGAGGCGGCGCGGGTGACCTGAGCCGTGGCGTAGCGGAGCGAGGGGCCGATCTCGTCGACCTCCAGCTCGATCGCCGTGCGGTTGTTGCCTTCGCGGTCCTGGTAGGAGCGCTGCTTCAGGCGGCCGGTCGCGACGACCCGCATGCCCTTGGTGAGCGAGCCTGCGACGTGCTCAGCGAACTCGCGCCAGACCGACGCGCGCATGAACAGCGCTTCGCCGTCCTTCCACTCGTTGGCTTGACGGTCGAAGCTGCGCGGCGTCGATGCGATCGTGAAGTTCGCGACGGGCAGGCCGTTCTGCGTGTAGCGCAGCTCGGGGTCCGCCGTGAGGTTACCCACGACCGTGATGATGGTCTCGCCGGCCATGAGCCTTAGGCCTTCGCTGCCTTGCGGGCGGCCTTGGCCTCAGCGCGCTCCTTCTCGGCGGCGACCTGAGCGATCGCCTCCTCGGCGCGGAGGACCTTGGTGCGCATGATCTGCTCGTTCAGCTTGAGCTGACGGTCGAGCTCCTGCGTGGCCTCGCTCGTGGCGGTGAAGTTGACGACGGCGTAGATGCCCTCGGTCTTCTTCTGGATCTCGTAGGCGAGACGGCGCTTGCCCCACACGTCGACGTTGTCGATCGAGCCACCATCAGCGGTGATGACCTTCAGGAACCCGTCGAGCTTGGGAGCAACCTGGCGCTCGTCGACCTCGGGGTCGAGAATCACCATGAGTTCGTACTGGTGGATGTGCGTCACTAACCCACCTCCTTCGGACTAGAACGGATGCCGGGCGTTTCCCGGCATCAGGAGGGTTGATGCACGTGTCCGGTGATTCTGCGCATGAGCGCAGACGGACAACCACAACAGTCTAGCGGATGCCCGGCCCCGCCGCGGAATCGCTCAGTCGACGCCCCAGCGCCCCGGCGGCCTCGGCGAGCTCCGGTGGCCCCACCACCTCGAACGGGACGTCGAAGCGCAGCGCCCACGCGAGCGCTCCCGCCCACGACCAGGATCCGACGCGCACGCGACTGCGGCCGTCGCCGAGGTCCTCGAGCTCCGCGTCGCCCAGGAACGGCACGACCCGCTGCGCGGGCGTCGACAGGATCAGGTCGGCGGTCACAGGCCAGCGGTCCTGCTCGTCGGAACCCTTGAACCTCGCGGAGAGATAGGTGCGCGCATCGCCCGTGGGGATCTCGCGCGGCTCGAACGGGACGCCACCGCCCTGCCGGACCCGCACGCGGTCGAGCCGCAGGATGCGCCAGTCCGCGGCATCCCCTTCCCACGCGACGACGTACCAGCGGCCGTCACGCACGACGACGGCGTGCGGCTCGATCCGCCGGGCGCGGCCGTCGTCGCGGTACTCGATGCGGAGGGTGCGGTGATCGCGGGCCGCGGCGCTCACCGCCGCCACGACCGTAGGCGCCGCCTGCGCGCCCGCCGCGTCCGCCTCGAACCGGATGCCGTCGATGCGGTGGCGCAGGTGCGACGGCATGACCTGCCGCATGATGGCGAGGGCCCGGGCCGCGGCATCCGCGATGTCGACTCCGGATGCCGACTGCAGCGCGACCGCGATCGCCACCGCCTGCTCGTCGTCGAACAGGAGCGGCGGCAGCTCCTCGCCGGGCGCGAGGCGGTACCCGCCGTACGGGCCCTTGACCGCCGTGATCGCGTAGCCGAGTTCGCGCAGCCGGTCGACGTCGCGTCGCACGGTGCGCACGGTCACCCCGAGGCGGTCGGCGAGCTCCTGCCCCGCCCAGTCGCGCCGGGACTGCAGGACCGACAGCAGGTTCAGCATCCGGTGGGAGGGCGAGGACATGCCCCCATCCTCGTCGAGAAGCGGACAGAAACGGTCCTCTACGCGGAGGAGAGTCGCTGCAGGCAGACAGCCACTCAGCGAAGGACGATCATGACCCTCACCACCACGACCCACCTCAACTTCCGCGGCACCGCGCGCGAGGCCCTCGAGTTCTACGCCCGCGTCTTCGACGGCCAGCCGATGGTGACCACCTACGCCGACCTCGGGATGCCCGCCGACGCACCCGGCGCCGACACGGTCGTCTTCGGCATCCTCGTCGCGGCGGACGGATTCCGCCTCATGGCGTACGACGTCCCGGGGCCCGCCGCCGGCGCCGAGGCGGTCGCGGGCACGACGCACCGCGAGAACGGGATGACGCTCACCGACCGCACCTTCTTCGTCTCGCTGCAGGGCGACACCCTCGACGAGGTCACCGCACGCTGGGACGCCCTCGCCGAGGGCGCGACCGTCATCGAACCGCTCGCCGCGTCGGCGTGGAGCGCGGGGTTCGGCATGCTCACCGACCGCTTCGGCGTGACCTGGGTCGTCGACGTGCGCACCGCGTGAGCCGGGTCGCCTGACGACGAACGGGACGGATGCCGGTCCCTCGCAGCATCCGTCCCGTTCCCGGGACCGGCCGGCCGGTACCGTGGCCGTCATGGAGTGGACCGCGGACGTCTCGGCCGGCGACTGGTTGCGCGAGCGCCTCGACGACCCGTGGACCTGGACGATGCACGACGTCGTGCCGCGCGGGTTCGAGGCGTACGCGCGGGTGTTCCACCCGGCATCCGTCACCGAGCTCCCTGGTGAGCGGCTGCCCACTATCGAGGAGTGGGTGGCGGTCACGGCCGACGAGCACCTCCGCGTGAGCGAGCGCCTCGTCACGCGTGACCTCTCGTGGCGTGAGGCGGCGGGGATCTTCGGCGCCGTGTTCCACCCCACCGCCCAGTGGTCGAGCCTGACGCAACAGGAGGACACGGGCGGCACGCTCGTCACGCCCGACGGGCGTTGGGTCGATCCCCCCGAGAGCGGGCAGCTCCTGCCCGAGCTGCTCGCAGCGCTCGCGTCGATCCTCGCGCAGCACACGACCACGCCGGACGACGGGATCGTCGCGCTCTGGGAGGGTCACGGCGCGCTGCTCGGACACATGGGCGCCGGCCCGTCACGCGCGTTCTTCCAGATGGGCGATCCGGCCGACCCCGTCCTCGCTCACCACAATCAGATGCTCGGCACGAGCGTGAAGGACGCGTGGAACAACGTGTTCCGCAAGGAGAGCTGGCAGGAGGGCATCCTCTCGCGCGAGATCTCCGAGAGTCCTCGGCTCGAGCTCCCGGGCCGGGGACACGTCCTCTTCCGCGGCGGCGTCAGCGAGCTCGCCCGTCCGGACTGGTTCCTCGACGTGCCCTGGCGCGACCGGCCGGCAGAGGAGCACGGCTTCGAGCCGTCGGCGCTCAGCCCGAGCTTGGTCTGGCCGGCGGATCGTGCGTGGGTGCTCGTCTCCGAGGTCGATTACGACTCGACGGTGATCGGCGGGTCCCGCGAACTGATCGCCGCCCTGATCGCGGCATCCGATCTCGAAGCACTCGAGATCCCCGAAGGCGCCGCCCTGACGTCCGACTCCGACGAGGTGAACCGATGAGCACATCCACCTTCGACCCGACTCCGCTCACCGAGCCGGTCGACCGTGCGGCCGTCTCGGCCCACCGCAAGGAGCTGCTCGCCGCCGGTCGGCTGCCCTCGGGCGGCAACGTGTGGGGCATCGTCATCGCCGTCGCGGTGTTCCTGTTCGTCGGCTTCTTCATGGTCAACGTGTTCATCGCGGTGTTGGGCGCGTTCCTCCGCGGGTCGAACGACAACCCGCTCGCGATCGGGTTCGTCGTGGTCGTCGCGATCTTCGCGATCGGCGTCGTCTCGCTCATCATCCGCGGGCTCAAGGGGTCGCACGAACGGATCTACCGACTCGAGCGGTTCGCGCGGGCGAACGGGCTGACCTGGTACGCCCAGGCATCCGCTCCGCCGCTGCCGGGCATGATCTTCTCGCACGGTCACTCGCGGAAGTCGAGCGACATCCTGCGCGGCGAGCGTCCGCGGTTCGTCGAGTTCGCGAACTACCGCTACACGACCGGGTCGGGCAAGAACCAGACGACCCACCGCTGGGGGTACGTCGCGATCCGGCTGGCGACGCCGCTGCCGCATATCGTGCTCGACGCGACCGGCAACAACGGACTCTTCGGCTCGAACCTGCCGCAGGCGTTCGACAAGGACCAGCGACTCAGCCTCGAAGGCGACTTCGACCAGCACTTCGCGCTCTACTGCCCGCAGGGGTACGAGCAGGACGCGCTCTACCTCTTCACGCCCGACATCATGGCGCGCTTCATCGACCACGCCGCGCAGCTCGACGTCGAGATCGTGGACGACTGGCTGTTCCTCTACGCGAAGCGCGACCTGTCGACCCTCGACCCGAACACGTGGGCGTGGCTGTTCTCGGCCGTCGGCGCCCTGCTCGACAAGCTCGCGCAGTGGGAGCGCTGGCGCGACGACCGGCTCACGCAGACCGCGGCTGTGCCGGGCGCGACGGCCGACTCGCTGCCGTTCGCCCCGCCGCTCGGCACGCTGCGCCCGCCGCCGGGGGTCGCCGCGCAGGGCCGCCGCCTGAAGGGCGGCGTCTCGTGGCCCGCCATCATCATCGGCGGGCTCTTCGTCCTCGGCGTCTTCGCGATGCAGAGCGGCCTGCTCGACGCGATCTTCCGCTGACCCGGCGCGCCGCGCCGCGGCATCCCCCCTTCCCCTGTCACAAACAGCAGCCGCGCGCGGCGTGTTGTGACAGGGGAAGGCCGGGGGGCTCAGCGGGCGGACCAGCCGCCGTCCATCGTGTAGCTCGCGCCGCTGACCATGCCGGCATCCGGTCCCGCCAGCCACACCGCGAGGGCGGCGACCTCCTCGGGTTCGACGAGGCGCTTGACCGCGGCCTCGGCGAGCAGCACCTGCGACAGCACCTCGTCCTCGCCGATGCCGTGCAGCTTCGCCTGATCGGCGATCTGCTTCTCGACCAACGGCGAGCGCACGTACCCGGGGTTGATGCAGTTGCTCGTGACCCCGTGGGCGCCGCCCTCGAGGGCGGTCGCCTTCGACAGTCCCTCGAGACCGTGCTTCGCGGCGACGTAGGCCGACTTGTAGGGGGATGCCACGAGTCCGTGCACGCTCGACATGTTCAGGATGCGGCCGAACCCGCGCTCGTACATGGCGGGCAGCGCCGCGCGGATGAGCAGGAACGGCGCCTCGAGCATGAGGCGCATCATGAACGAGAACCGCTCGGGCTCGAACTGCTCGATGGGGCGGACGTGCTGGATGCCGGCGTTGTTCACGAGGATGTCGACGTCCAGCCGCAGGTCGGCGAGGGCCGTCGTGTCGCTCAGGTCCACGGCCCACGCCTCGCCGCCGACGGCGGCAGCGACCCGCTGCGCGCCGTCGGCGTCGACGTCCGCGACCGTCACCCGGGCACCGGCGGCGGCGAGCGCCGAGGCGCACGCCGCCCCGATGCCGCTCGCGCCACCCGTGACCAGGGCGGTCCGGCCGGTGAGGTCGGTCATGCGCGCTCCTTCTCACGGAGCAGTTCGGCCGTGCGGACGGCATCCGCTTCGTCGATCGCGTGCAGGGAGGCGCCCTTCGTCTCGCGCATCAGGACAATCGTGGTGCCGGTGATGAGGCAGGCGATCGCGATGTAGATCGAGACCGGGGTCCACGAGCCGTAGTCGCGCAGCCACTGCGTCGCGAGGATCGGGGCGAGCGACCCGGCGGCGATGGCCGTCACCTGCGCGCCGAGCGAGACTCCCGAGTAGCGCATGCGGGTCGGGAACAGCTCGGCCATGATCGCCGGCTGCGGCGCGTACAGGAACGCGTGGAAGGTGAGTCCGACGGTCACGGCGAGCACGATGAGCCCGGGGTTCAGGGTGTCGAACAGCGGGAAGGCGAAGAACGCCCACGTCGCGCTGAGGATCGCGCCCGTCAGGGCGACGGGCCGGCGGCCGAACCGGTCGGCGAGGCGCCCCACCTGCGGAATCACGAGGAAGTGCACGACGTGCGCGATGAGCAGGGCGAGCAGCAGCTGGCTGGTGTCGTACTCGTGCACCGTCTTCAGGTAGACGATCGAGAAGCTGACGACGATGTAGTAGACGATGTTCTCCGCGAACCGCACGCCCATGGCCTGCAGCACGCCGACCGGGTAGCGACGCAGCACCTCGACGACGCCGTACGAGACCGCCTTCTCGGCCTCGACCTGCGCCTTGGCCTCGAGGAAGATCGGCGCCTCCTCGACGTGACGGCGGATGTAGAAGCCGACGAGGACGATGACGGCCGACAGCCAGAAGGCGATGCGCCATCCCCAGCCGAGGAAGTCCTCGGAGCTCAACACCCACGAGGTGATGAGCAGCACGAGCGTCGCGAGCAGGTTGCCGACGGGCACGGCGGCCTGCGGCCAGCTCGACCAGAACGCCCGTGACCGGTTCGGGCTCTGCTCGGCGACGAGGAGCACGGCACCGCCCCACTCGCCGCCGACGGCGAAGCCCTGCAGGAAACGCAGCGCGACCAGCAGCGCGGGGGCCCAGTACCCGATCTCGACGAAGCCGGGCAGGCACCCCATCAGGAAGGTCGCGACGCCGACGATGATGATCGTCGCCTGCAGGGTGGGCTTGCGACCGAAGCGGTCGCCGATCTGGCCGAACACGACGCCGCCGAGCGGCCGCGCGACAAAACCGACCGCGTAGGTGACGAAGGCGGCGATGATCCCGTCGAGCGACGAGCCGGTCTGCGGGAAGAAGTAGGTGCCGAACACCAGGCTCGCGGCGGTGGCGTAGAGGAAGAACTCGTACCACTCGACGACGGTGCCGGCCATCGAGGCGGCGACGACGCGGCGCAGGCCGGACGGGGTGGCGGATGCCGCGGGTTCGGCGGCGCGGGTGGGGGCTGACATGGTCTCTCCGATCGATGTCGTCGATGACATCCGGGGTGGTCTGCTCTGACGCGGGACGCGGTGGCGTCCGCCCCACAGTCTGCGCACCGCGCACCATGAGGATCAATGCCCAGTCCTGCACCCTTCGTGTGCAGAATTGCACACATGGATGCCCGTGGTCGCCTCCGCGCCGATGACCTGCTCGTGCTGCTCGCCGTCGCCCGGTCGGGTCGCTACACGACGGCGGCGAACGCCCTCGGCGTCGACCACACGACGGTCGCGCGTCGCATCGCGGCCCTCGAGGACGCGGTCGGCGGGCGCCTCGTCGCGCAGTCAGGCGGGGGCTGGGAGCTCACGGCGCTCGGCCGCCAGGCGGTCGACACCGCGGGACGGATCGAGTCCGCGCTGACGCAGCTCTCCGGCGCCGGCGAGGACCACGACCCGATCGCGGGTGTCGTGCGCATGTCGGCGACGGACGGGTTCAGCGCCTTCATCGCCGCCCCCGCCGTCGCGCGGCTGCGCCGGCAGCACCCGCGCCTGAGCGTCGAGATCGTCACCGCGACCCGGCGGGCCGCCGCGCACCGTCCGGGCCTCGACATCGAGGTGGTCGTCGGCGCCCCGCAGTCCCGGCGCGCGCAGGGCGTCGAGCTCGGCGCGTACACGCTCGGGATGTACGCCTCGCGCGCCTATCTGGAACGGGAGGGGATGCCGCGCGACGCCGCCGAGCTCATGCGGCATCCGCTCGTCTACTTCGTCGACGCGATCCTGCAGGTCGACGCCCTCGATCTGCCGCGGCGCCTCGTGCCCGAGATGCGCGACGGACTGAGCTCGACGAACGTCTTCGTGCACGTCGAGGCGACCCGGGCGGGGGCGGGGATCGGGCTGCTGCCGTGCTTCGTCGCCGACCGGCACGACGACCTCGTACGGCTGCTGCCCGGTCAGTTCGACGAGCGGCTGCCGTACTGGATGATCGTGCGGCCCGAGTCGCTGCGGATCCCGGCGGTCGCCGCCCTCGCGGACGCCCTGCGCGACGAGACCGCGGCCGCCGCCGCGATGCTCGCCGGCCGCCGCTGACGCGCGGCGTTCTCCTCCGCTGTCACGAACGGCGGCCGCGCGCGGCGTGTTGTGACAGGGGAAGCCCCGGCGCCGCGTCAGTCGATCGCGACGAGCGCCGCGCGGCGGGGCCGGACGATCGGGTCCTGGTACCGGGCCGGGGTGACGGTGATGTCGGTCTGGTCGTCGAACCAGCTGCCCGCGCCGCGACGGCCGAGCACCTTGCGCGCGGTGAGGATGCCCCAGACGAGCGGTGCGCCGACGGCGAGCGCGACGGCTCCCGTGAGCGAGCGGTCCTCGCGGCCGAGCACGGCCTTTCGCTGCCACGCCTCGTGCAGTGCGCCCCCGCGGGCCGTCGGGACGAACCGCGGCGGCAGCAGGCCGCGCCGGCGCAGCGAGACGAGCTGCTCGACGTCGGACCACCAGGTCGACTGCTCGGGGGCGTGGAAGTAGTTGTCGGCGAGCCACTGCGCGTTCGGGTGGCGGAACCGGCGGGCGATCACGTCCTCGGCACTGCCCTGCACGCCGCTGCCGTTGAACACGGTGTTGAGGTGGGTCTTCGAGACACCGAACGTGTCGAGGGCGATGACGGGGACGCCCATCGCCATGGCCTCGATCGCCGCCGTCGAACTCACCGTGACGAGCCCCTCGGCGTTCGCGAGCGCCTGCGCCATCGGCTCGTGCGAGAAGACGAGGTTGTCGGGCCGGTCCCGCAGCAGTTCGGTCAGCTCGGTGCGCTCGTAGTGCGTCTCGGTCTCGCCGAGCTCGGGGCGGGAGCGCAGTTTCACGACGACACGCCGCGACGGGTCGGCGAGGGCCGCGGCCCGCAGGATGCCCGCGATGGCGACCCGGTCGGCGGGCTCGCGCGGAACGATCGCCTGCGCCGCGAAGACCAGGTCGGTGCCGCCCCCGGACGGACGCGTCGGACGCGCGAACGGCAGGGTCGCGAGTCCGAGGCGCAGCTCGAGGCCGAGGCGCTGGGCCAGGTGCCGGAACGCCCGTCGCTCGCGCTGCGAGTGCACGATCATGAGATCGCAGTGCTTGCGGTACATCGCGGCGCCGCGCTGGGCGGGGATCGAGATGCCGGGCAGCCCCGACACCACGACGGGCCGCGGCGCGACGCGGTCGATCTGCCGCATCACGAGCCGCACGAACGGGCCGCGGCCGCCGATGACGACGACGTCGGGCCGGTCCTTCGCGAGCCAGGCCGCGATGTCGTCGCAGGCCAGGCGGGTGACCGCCTCGGGACGGATGCCGGTGCCCGCCAACGCCGCATGCTCCTGCGCCACGCTCACCGTGAGCGGCGTCTTCACGAGCAGCAGGTGGGGGTCCACCGACGGCGCGGAGTCGACGAGCGCCGCCGACCACTTCACGAAGGAGTCGGCGTCGGCGATCGCGACGACGCGCAGGCGTCCCGGACGGTCACCGCGCATGGTCATGCCGGGACGCGGCGCAGCTTCGCCATGGGGGCGAGCTCACCCTCGTAGATGCGCTTCACCCCGTCGCCGAGAGCCGTCTCGATGACGCGGATGTCGCGGACGAGGTGCTCGAGACCGGTCGGCTCGAGCGAGGCGGCGTGGTCGGAGCCCCACATCGTGCGGTCGAGGGTGATGTGGCGCTCGACGGCGACCGCGCCGAGGGCGACGGCGGCGAGGGAGATCTGCAGGCCGCGCTCGTGACCGGAGTACCCGACCGGGATGCCGGCGTAGCGGTCGCGGAGCGAGGCGATCATCTTGATGTTCGCCTCCTCGGGCTCCATCGGGTAGGTCGACGTCGCGTGCATGAGCACCGTCCGGTCCGTGCCGAGCACCTCGAGCGCGCGGTCGATCTGCTCGATCGTGGACATGCCCGTCGAGAGGATGACCGGCTTGCCGGTGGCGCGCAGCGCCTCGAGCAGCTCGATGTCGGTGAGGCTCGCCGAGGCGACCTTGTGGGCGACGACGCCGAGGTCTTCGAGGAACTCGACGCTCGGGACGTCCCACGGCGAGGCGAACCAGTCGAGGCCGCGCATCGTGGCGTGGTCGCCGATCTCGATGTACTGGTCGCGGTCGAACTCGACGCGGTAGCGGTACTCGAGGTAGGTCATCGTGCCCCACGGGGTGTCGCGGAGCGTGTCGCGCATGTGTGCGGGCGTCGCGATCTCGGGGGTGCGCTTCTGGAACTTGACCGCGTTCGCGCCGGCGTCGGCGGCGACGTCGATCAGACGCTTGGCGAGCTCGACGTCGCCATTGTGGTTGAGGCCGATCTCGGCGATGACGTACACGGGGTGTCCGCCGCCGAGTACGTGGTTTCCAATGGTCACCGTCATGGCGAGTCCTTTCGTCGTTACTCCCCTCAGCGTCGGTTCCGACCGTGAATGACGGATGAATCCCGGGTGGCGAGGACCGGACAACTGGCTGTCGGGTGGGTGCGTCAGCGTGCGGCGAGGACGCGGTCGGCCAGTTCGCGCACCGCTCCGGCGCCGCCGGGGCGCGTCAGCACGACGCGCGCGGCGGCGACGACCTCGGGCCGGGCGTCGGCGACGGCGACGGGCCAGCCGACGAGAGCCATCGCCGGCAGGTCGTTGACGTCGTTGCCGAGGTAGGCCGTCTCGGCGAGGTCGATGCCGCGGTCGGTCGCCCACTGCCGCAGCACGGTCGCCTTGTCGTCGACGCCGTGGATCACCTCGACCTGCAGCTTCTCGGCGCGGGCGCCGACGACCGCGTTCTGCTCGGTCGACAGGATCAGCACCGGCACCCCGGCTCGCCGGAGCAGCGCGACCCCCATGCCGTCGGAGCGGCTGACGCGCACGTGCTCGGTGCCGACGGCATCCACCCAGGCGGTGTCGTCGGTGTGGACGCCGTCGAAGTCGGTCACGACGACCCGCGCGGCGAGGGGTTCGGCCGGCTCGAGAAGGTGCGCGAGGGTCTGCGCGGTGCGCAGCTGCGCCGGGTCGTCGATCTCGATCGCGGTCTCCTCGGGGACCTCGACGATCCCGGTCCGGCCGAAGAAGCGGTGCCGGGCCTCCCGGAACCCGTCGGTCGTGAAGACGTAGAACGCGCCCGTCTCGACGTAGTGCGGGTCGCGGTCCTGCCGGCGCGGTCGGTGTGCGGCGTCGTGACCGAGAGCGGATGCCGCACCGGCGGCATCCCTCCGCCAGACGAACTCGTAGCTCTCCCGCGCCGAGAACACGCTGTCGGCGCGGCCGCCCCGCACGAGCGCCACCGCCTCGCCGAGGGCGGCGGCGGGGATGAAGGGGCTCGTCGCCTGCAGGAATGCCGTCACCCGGGGGGTGATCCCCTCGGCCGCGAGGGTGTCGAGGGCGTGCAGCAGCGCGCTCTCGGAGCTGGCCTGGTCGCCGGAGATGTCGGCGGGGCGGTCGACGACGCGCGCCCCGGCGGCGCGCGCGGCGTCGGCGATAGCGGCGTCGTCGGTCGAGACGACGACGAGGTCGATCGCGCCGGAGGTCAGCGCAGCACGGACGGCGCGCGCAACGAGCGGGATGCCGCCGACCCGGGCGACGTTCTTGCCCGGCACGCCTTTCGACCCGCCGCGGGCGGGGATGATCGCGATCGTCTGGGCGGTGCTCGGTGTCACGTCATCCTCCTCGCAGGGCCTTCCAGGCCCGCTTTCCCCGGCGCCGCGCGCCGCGGAGCGCGAGCTGCACCTCGGTGATGCGACTCGCGCCGTCGCGCTGCCCGAGCGCACGCGAGAACAGGCCGGGCGTGCCGCCGCCGGGCAGCGCGAGCGAGGTCAGGCGCGCGCGGGCGAAATACCGGGAACGCTCGGCGGCGGGCGCCGACGCGAGGAACTCCTCGGCGCGCGGCCGCAGGTGCGCGGCGATGACCGGCTGCATGGCGTACCCGACGGCATCGACGAGCAGCTGCATCCGCTCTCCCGGGTAGGGCGAGTCCGGACGGGTGAGCGCGTCGATGATCGTGACCGGGATGCGGTTGCCGTTCTCGAACGGGGTGAGTCGCTGCAGCAGCAGATCGGTGCCGACGGCGCCGATGGGCAGGCCGGTCAGCGCCTGCAGCGTGGGCAGGGCCGTCGAGAAACCGGCGACCGCGCCGACGAACGGCAGCCGCACGGCGAGGACCTCGGCGGGGGTGCCGCCGCGGAAGACGGTGAAGCTCACCCCGCGCGCGGCGGCGTGCGCCGCGAGGTCGTCGATGAGGGCGGGGGCCGACGACGGATGCGGCTTGAACACGATCGAGCCCGGGCGCCACTCGAGCGCACGGTCGATCATGTCGCACTGCATCCGCAGCTCCTCGTCGGCCGAGATGAGCTTCAGCGCCGAGAGGTACTGCCCGAGCACCAGGGCCGGGCGATCGAGCTGCACGAGCGCATCGATCTCGGGGTCGTCCTTCGCGGCGGCGACCTCGTCGACGACCGCGCGGAGGGCTGCGGGTGGCACGGGCACTCGAGCGGCAACGGGGAACAGCAGCGGCTCGACGCCCGGCACGGTGTCGGCGTGGACGACGGCGGTGACCCGGCTCGCGACGGTGTGCGGCCAGCGATTGCGGATCGGCGAGTACGTCATGAGGCCGTCGCCGACGATCGACACGTCGGCACCGGCGAACACGTCGATGAACACCCGCGACGGCGCGACCTGCGGGCTCTGCAGGAACAGCTCGACGGCCGCGTCGCCGATCCCCCACGCCTCGCGCAGTAGGCGCTCGAGAATGGGAGCCGCGTTCGCGGTCACGCGCCAATGCGGCGGGCGCTCGGGGGCGAGCAGCTCGTTCAGGTCGACGACGCGGTCGAAGCGCGCGCGGAGGGTGGCCAGGTGCGCGGCGTCCCCGATGCCCGGGGCGGCTTCGGGGATGATGGCCGCGTTCACGGCGACGAGGATGCGTCCCGACGGGGATGCTGGGATCGCCCCGGCATCCATCGCCGCGACAGCGGTCATGAGTCCGTACGCGGAGTTGAGGACGAAGATCTGCGTCATGCGGTGCGCACCTCGCGCACGAGGCGCGCAAGGATGCGGCGACGGCGGTCCGACAGCCGCGACAGCGCCGGGTCGATCTGCTCGGCCGGGATGGCGCGCAGCAGGTCACGGATGCCGGTGCGCAGCGCCGTGCGGTCGGCGGTCGACATCGCCCGCGCGCGGAACAGATGGTAGGCGCACACCGACATCGTCGTCGTCGCGATCTTGGGAAGGAAGCGGTCGGCCTCGTCGTCGGCCTCGACGACCCGGATCGCCTCCGCGAACGCCGGGAGGAAGTCGAGCTGGCGACGGTCGAGCACCTGGGTGAGCGAGGTGGTGACGCCGCGGCGGTACAGGATCGCGGGGGCATCGACGACCGCGAACGACGCGGCACGCAGGTGCAGGCGCCAGATCCACGGGCGGTCCTCGGCCGTGAACAGGCCCGGCTCGAAGTGCGCGAGACCCTGGTCCAACACGCGCCGGTGGAACATTCCCGCCCACGCATAGGGGTAGTCGACCATCGTCGTCTCGTCGGCCGGCATGATGGCGTCGCGCGGCGACACGACCCGGCCTCGGCGCCCGTGCGGTGCGCGCATGAGCCGGCGGCGACCGTCGGTGTCGGTCACATGATCGGTGCGGACGAAGTCGCACTCCAGTCGGCGCATCGAGGCCACGAGGCTCTCGAGACGGTCCGGATGCATCCAGTCATCGCCGTCGACGAAGCAGAAGAACTCGGTGTCGACGAGGTCCAGTCCCTGGTTGCGCGCGGCCGCGAGGCCGACGGGCTGCGCGTTCGAGATGATCTCGACGTGGGGCATCTCGCGGGCGAAGTGCTGCACCTGCGCGCGGGTGTCGTCCGTCGAGCCGTCGTCGATGACCACGAGGCGCAGGCGGCCCGGGTCCTCGAACTGCCGGCCGAGCGTCGTGACGGTCGTGCCGATGTACGGACCGGCGTCTTTCGCCGGCAGGATGACGGTCACGATCGGTAAGGACACGCCGCGATCCAAACAAGCGGGCGTGACCGGAAGGTGGCGTCCGGGTGAACGGTCGTGGTCGGGCGTTCAGGCGAGCCCGAAGGCGGCGAGCTCCTCGTCGGTCAGCATCCGGGACCGGATGAGGAACCGCATCCCCGTCGGCCCCTCGACCGAGAACCCCGCCCCGCGTCCCGGAACGACGTCGATCGTGAGGTGCGTGTACTTCCAGTACTCGAACTGGGATGCCGACATGTACACCTCGATCGGATCGTCGAGGCCCGCGTCGATCTCGCCGAGTTTCACGTCGCCCGCGCCGGTGAGGAACATGCCCACGGGGTAGCACATGGGGCTGCTGCCGTCGCAGCATCCGCCCGACTGATGGAACATCAGCGGACCGTGCTGCGCGGTGAGGGTGCGCAGCAGGGCCGCCGCCTCGTCCGAGACGGCGACCCTGCTGTAGGTGGTGTCGGTCATGGGGTGACGGCTCAGAAGAAGCCCATCGCGCCTTCGGCGTACGACACGAGGAGGTTCTTCGTCTGCTGGTAGTGATCGAGCATCTTCAGGTGGTTCTCGCGTCCGATGCCCGACTGCTTGTACCCGCCGAAGGCCGCGTGGGCGGGGTACTGGTGGTACGTGTTCGTCCACACACGGCCGGCCTCGATCGCACGTCCCGCCCGGTACATGGTGTCAGCCGAGCGGCTCCAGACGCCTGCACCGAGACCGTAGAGGGTGTCGTTGGCGATGTCGATCGCGTCGCCGAAGTCGTCGAAGCTCGTCACCGAGACGACCGGGCCGAAGATCTCCTCCTGGAAGATCCGCATGTCGTTCGTGCCCTCGAACACCGTCGGCGCGACGTAGTATCCGCCGCTCAGGTCGCCGCCGAGGTCGACCCGCTCACCGCCGGCCAGCAGCTTGGCGCCGCCCTGCTTTCCGATGTCGATGTAGCTGAGGATCTTCTCCAGCTGGTCGTTGGAGGCCTGCGCACCGATCATGGTCGCCGGGTCGAGCGGGTTGCCCTGCACGATCTTCGAGACCCGGTCGAGGCCGTCGCCCAGGAACTGGTCGTAGATCGACCGCTGGATGAGAGCGCGTGACGGGCACGTGCACACCTCGCCCTGGTTCAGCGCGAAGAACGTGAAGCCCTCGAGCGCCTTGTCGTAGTACGCGTCGCGGTCGCGCGCCACGTCGTCGAAGAAGACGTTCGCGCTCTTGCCGCCGAGCTCGAGCGTGACGGGGATGAGGTTCTGCGATGCGTACTGCATGATGAGCCGGCCGGTCGTGGTCTCACCGGTGAAGGCGACCTTGCGGATGCGCTTGTGCTGCGCGAGCGGCGCGCCCGCCTCGATCCCGAAGCCGTTCACGATGTTGACGACGCCCGCCGGAAGCAGGTCGCCGATGATCTCGAACAGGAACAGGATGGATGCCGGGGTCTGCTCGGCGGGCTTGAGCACGACGCAGTTGCCCGCGGCGAGGGCGGGAGCGAGCTTCCACGTGGCCATGAGGATCGGGAAGTTCCACGGGATGATCTGGCCGACCACACCGAGGGGCTCATGGAAGTGGTAGGCGACGGTGTCCTCGTCGATCTGGCTGAGCGAGCCCTCCTGAGCCCGGAGCACACCTGCGAAGTAGCGGAAGTGGTCGACGGCGAGCGGGATGTCGGCGGCGAGCGTCTCGCGCACCGGCTTGCCGTTCTCCCATGTCTCGGCGACGGCGATCTTCTCGAGGTTCTCCTCGATGCGGTCGGCGATCTTGTTGAGGATGACGGCGCGCTCGGCGGGCGTGGTCTTCTTCCACGACGCGAACGCCTTCCACGCGACGTCGACCGCGCGGTCGATGTCCTCCACGGTGCCGCGGCCGACCTCGCAGAACGGCTTGCCGGTGACGGGGGTGATGTTCTCGAAGTACTGGCCCTTCACCGGCTCGACGAACTCGCCGCCGATGTAGTGGCCGTAGCGCGCCCGGTACTCCGCGACCGCGCCCCGTTGGCCGGGTGCGGCGTAGACGCTCGAAACGCCCTCTTCGACGATGGTCATGCTGTCTCCTTCGACGGACATGGATGCGGCGTCAGCGCCGCGGATCGGATGCCGGCACGCTACGCCGCGCAACGTTGCATTCGGTTGCGCCCGGCATCCCCCCGTCCCCGCCTTCGCCTGTCGCAACACGCCGCGGCGCCCTGCCGTTTGCGACAGGGGAACGACGGGTCAGGCGGTGAGGGCCTCGAGCCGGGCGACGAGCCCGGGGCGACGCGGCGAGCGCGGCGGCAGCATGCGCAGGCACAGGCGGAGCACCTCGGCATCCTCCCGCCCGTCGGCGCTGTCGGCGTAGGCGAGCAGCGCTTCGACGCCGGCCTCGCCGATCATCGTCTCGCGCAGGGTGGCCCGCACCGACGTGCGCAGCTCCTCCACCCCGGGCGCGACCGAGTCCGGCAGCACCGGTCCGGTGTACGCGGCGAGCGCGACGCGGTGCGCCCCGCGGTCGAGCAGCGACACGACGTGCTGCACGTCGGTCTCGAGCTCCGCGGGCAACCGGTACGGGCGCGAGAGCGGCACGAGCTGCGGCGCCTGCTTCTCGAGCACCCTGCGCAGGCGCACCATCTCGGGTCGCAGGGTCTCGACCGCGGGCTCGCCGTAGACGAGGTCGGCGAGGGCCTCGGCCGACAGGCCTTCGCGATGGCTGGCGAGCATGAGCAGGATCTCCGCGTGTCGTGCGCTGAGCTCGATGACGGATGCCGCGGCTTCCCCCTCCGTCTCGAGCAGCGCCCGGTCGCGCCCCAGCACCCGCAGGGTCGCGTGCCGGACGGTCGCGGCGCGGGGGGCTCGGCGCCGAGGCGCCTCGGCGCGGGAGCGCAGCCGACCGACGAGCAGCTCGCTCTCGATCGCGCGGGCCGTCGCATCGACGAGGAGTTGGGCCTGCGGCGTCACGGCCTCGCTGCCGCCGGTGACGTCGATCACCCCGAGCAGGCGCCGGGTCTCGGGGTCGTGGACCGGCGCCGCGGTGCACGACCAGGGCTGCACGAAGCGGTTGAAGTGCTCTGCCTGCCGGATCTGCACCGCCCGGTCGAGCGCGAGCGCCGTACCGGGCGCCGACGTGCCGACGGATGCCTCGGCCCAGTCCGCGCCGGCGACGAATCCCATGTCGCCGGTGAGGGTGCGCACCCCGCGGTCGCCCTCGACCCAGAGGAGGCGACCCGAGGCATCCCCGACCGCGACGATGACACCCGAGTCCTCGCCGGAACCGGGCAGCAGGAGCGATCGCACCATCTCCATGACGCCCGCGAGCGGGTGCGCTCGCCGGTAGGCGTCGAGCTCGTCGGCCGTCATGTCGAGGCGTGGGAGCCCTTCGGCGGCGGCATCCGAGGCCAGCGACCGGCGCCACGATTCCCGGACCAGCGGCCGGACATCCTCGAGTCGCGGGTCACCGGCGTTCCCGGCGAGGAGCTCCTCGTGCGCGCGCTCGATCAGCAGGCGCGAGGTGGCGGGCGCGACCTCGACCCGGGCGGACCACGGCGAGCTCATGGGGCTCCGATCATCGTCGAAGGAGCGGTGCCGGTCAGTCTAGGTCGACCTGCCCGCGAGCGACAGGGCGGCGGCGGCCCGCGGCGAGGCGACCATCCTCCCTCGCCCGTCACGACACGCCGGCGCCGGCCGCAGATCGTGACAGGCGAGCGGCCCGGGGCCCGCCGCCGGGCCATGATGAAGGCATGAGCTCCGCGAAGTCCGTCGCCGCCGTCGTCGTCCGCCGCCTGACGCGGTGGGGCACGGCATCCGTCGTCGTCGGCGGCGCGCTCGCGCTGTTCCCGCGCACCCGCGCGTTCGGCCTGCAGAACCTGATGTGGGGCGCGATCGACGCCGGTCTCGCGGCGTTCACCCGCCGTCAGCGGAGCGTCCCGAAGAAGCGGATGCTGCGCCGCATCCTCCTGGTGAACGCGGCGCTCGACGTCGGTTACGTCGCCACAGGCGCCCACCTCGCGGCGCGTACGCCCTCGTTCGGGGGGCGCCTGAGCCGGGCGGATGCCCGCGGACACGGTCTCGCGATCGTCATCCAGGGTGCCGTCCTCTTCGTCATCGACCTCACCGCGGCGCGACGCCTGCGCTGAGCCGCGTGCGGCGAAGCGGGCTCAGCTCCGCGCGGCCCACCACTCGCGCAGGCGCTGCTCGGCGGCATCCGCTCCGATGACCCCCTCGTCGAGGCGGATGTCGAGCAGGAACCGGTACGCCTCGCCGACCTCGCGACCGGGACGGATGCCGAGGACCTCCTGGATCCGGTTGCCGTCGAGCTCGGGACGCATCGCGTTGAGCTCCTCCTGCTCGGCGAGCGCGGCGATGCGCGACTCGATGTCGTCGTACGCGGTTCGCAGCCGCGCCGCCTTGCGCTTGTTGCGGGTCGTCACGTCGGCGCGCGTGAGGATGTGCAGCCGCTCGAGCTGATCGCCCGCGTCGCGGACGTACCGCCGCACCGCCGAGTCGGTCCACGCGCCCTCGGCGTACCCGAAGAAGCGCAGGTGCTGCTCGATGAGCTGACACACGGCATCCGTCGTCGCACCGTCGAACCGCAGCGCCTGCAGCCGCTTGCGCGCCATCCGCGCGCCCTTGACGTCATGGTGGTGGAAGCTGACCGCGCCGCCCGGCTCGAGCTTGCGGGTCGCGGGCTTGCCGATGTCGTGCAGGAGCGCGGCGAGGCGCAGGGTCACGTCGGGCGCCTGACCCGGGTGCCGCTGCTTCTCGAGGTCGATCGCCTGCGCGAGCACCGTGAGCGAGTGCTCGTAGACGTCCTTGTGGTGGTGGTGCTCGTCGACCTCGAGCCGTAGGGCCGGGACCTCGGGCAGGAAGAGCGCCATGAGGCCGGTGTCGACGAGCAGACGGATGCCGCGGTCCGGCGCCTCCGTCGACAGGAGCTTCACGAGCTCGCCTTGGATGCGCTCGGGGCTCACGATCGACAGGCTCGGCGCGAGCCGGCTCATCGCCTCGAGGGTCGCAGGGTGCACGTCCATGCCGAGCTGGCTCGCGAAGCGGGCGGCGCGCAGCATCCGGAGCGGGTCGTCGCCGAAGCTGACGTCCGGATCGGTGGGGGTGCGCAGCGACCCGCCGACGAGGTCCTCGACGCCGCCGGTCGGGTCGACGAGCGACGGTCCCGGGATGCGGAGCGCCATCGCGTTGACCGTGAAGTCGCGCCTGACCAGGTCTTGCTCGAGCGTGTCGCCGAACTCGACGGTGGGTTTACGGGTCGCGCCGTCGTAGCTGTCGGCGCGGTAGGTCGTGATCTCGACCTGCTCGCCCCGGATCTTCGCGCCGATCGTGCCGAAGGCGCGGCCGATGTCCCACGTCGCCGTCGCGAGCGGTTTCACGATGCGCAGGATGTCGTCGGGTCGCGCGTTCGTCGTGTAGTCGAGGTCGTTGACGGTGCGGCCGAGCAGCGCGTCGCGGACGGGTCCGCCGACGATCGCGAGCTCGAACCCGGCATCCGCGAACGCGCGGGCGAGCGTGGCCGACACGGGAGCCTCGGCGAGCGCGCCCAGGCGCGCGAGACCCTCGGCCATGTTCAGCATGCCTACGAGCCTACCGACGGCATCCCGCGCGCCGCGCCTCACACCACGCGCAGGAACCCCGTGAACGCCAGCTCGCGCACGCGCGGCAGCAGGTCGGCGCGGAGCGCGGCGGCATCCACCTCGAGCAGGTCGGCGATCGCGTCGATGAGCACGCCGAGCGGCAGGTCGCCGTCGCACGCGCCGACGAGGGCGGCCAGCGCGGGGTCGACGTTCAGCACGCGCCCGAATCCGGCGCCCTGGCGCAGCTCGATCACCGAGGGTTCCTCGGCTCCCGGGCGGTGGTGGCGGGCCTCGGTGACGTCCGACGCCACGACCGCGGTCGCCTCGGCCAGTCCGACGTCGTCGAGCAGCCCGAGGCGGTCCCACGCCGCGAGCGCGGCCCCCAGGTGCGGCCCCAGGGCGCCGGGCACCGGCTGGGTGACGCGCTCGTAACGGGCGAGGGGCGGCATTCCGATCGGCGTCCGTCGCAGCAGCAGGTACCCGAAGCCGACCGCCGTCACCCCGCGCGCGGCGAAGTCGGCGAGCCACGCGTCGATGAGGCGGGCGTAGTCGGGGCTCCCCGGCGCCGTGCCGCCGTCGCGCACCCACAGTTCGGCGTACGCGAGCGGGTCGAGCTGCTCTCGTTCCACGATCCATGCGTCGAGCGGGTGAGCGGATGCAGCGACCCACTCGCGCACGCGGTCGAGACCGTCCCGCCCGTCGCGATACTCCCAGTTGCCGAGCAGTTGCGCCGTCCCGCCGGGGGCGAGCACTTCGCCGACGCCCGACACGAACGCCGCGACGAGGTCGTCGCCCGCGAAACCGGCATCCCGGTACTCGTACTCGGGCACCCCGGCGACGCGCGGCGTGATGACGAACGGGGGATTCGAGACGACGCGGTCGAACTCCTCGCCCGCGACGGGCTCGAACAGGCTGCCGTGGCGCACCTCGATCCCGTCGACGTCGTTGAGCGCGGCGTTCAGCAGCGTGAACCGCAGCGCCCGCTCCGACACGTCGGTCGCGACGACGCTCGACGCGCTCCGCCGCGCCCGCAGGGCCTGGATGCCGCATCCCGTCCCTACGTCGAGTACGCGTCGCGCGGGGGTGTCGAGCTGCAGACCGGCGAGCGTGAGCGAGGCGCCGCCGACGCCCAGGACGTGCCCGGTCGGCAGCGCGCCGCCCAGCGCCGCCTCGTCGAGGTCGCTCACGATCCACCACCACCCCGAGCCGGCGGCATCCGTGTAGTCCTGCGGGCGCAGCAGCACGAGCGGTGTCGCGGTTCCGCCCTCGACGCGCACGATCCCGAGCGTCACGAGACCCGCGACACCGGCGGTCGGCAGCGCGCGGTCGAGGTCCGCGGCCGGGGCGGCATCACCGAGGAAGAGCGTGCGGCACAGCACCGCGAGCGCGTCGCTGCGGCCCGCGAGCGCGCGCCGGGCGGGCGCGAGCAGGCCGCGGCCGATCGCGTCGTCGGCGAGCGGTCCCCACGCGGCGCGGACGGCGTCGGCCGTGTACCCGGCGGCGGCGAGGTCGGCGCGGAGCGCGGCGGTCGTGGACGGGTCGGGATGCCGGATGTCGCTCACCGTCCCATTCAACCGACCTCGGGGCCCAATCAGGGGCTCCGCAGGACGGGGACCCTAGAATCACTCCCGATGGTGCGGTCATCGATCGCACGGGAATCGACCTCTTCATGACCTTCATCTCGCCTGCTCCGGGCCGACGTCCGCCTCGCCGATCCCGGTGGCTGCGTACGGCGGCGGCAGCGACGGCCGTGATCGCCCTCGCCGCCCCGGCCCCGGCGGCCTTCGCCGCGGTCGACGACGCGCCCGACCAGACCGTCACCGCCACCCTCGCGCCGGGCGCGGGCGGGGTGGTCCCCGCATCCGGCGATCTGACACTCACACTCACGGCCGACAACCCGGGCCCGGACGCCGTCCCCGCCGGCACGGCGACCGTGGGGATCGGCTCCGATCCCCTCGTGTCGACCGCGGCGATCGCCTCGTGGCTCGACAGCGGCTCGACGGGCGCGTCGTTCGACGACGTGGGCGAGATCGCGATGCCCGAGGTCGCGTCCGAGCAGTCGGCATCCGCCGCGCTCACGATCGACGCGGGCGATGCCCCCATCGACGACCTCGACCCGGGGGTGTACCCGGTCCGGGCTGTCTACGGCACCGGCGAGGACAGTCTCCGCGCGCGGACCGTCCTCGTCGTCCCCGACACCGGCGCACCGGCTCGTCAGATCG
>NZ_JBFBOP010000006.1:0-218901 GCF_040686395.1 Microbacterium sp. NPDC080220 | reverse complement strand
GCGCGACCAGCGGGAGCCCGTTGCCGTCGACGAGCTGGTGGATCTTCGTCGACAGGCCGCCTCGGGAGCGGCCGACCGCGTGATCAGGCGGCTCGCGCGTCGTTCCATCCGACTTGCCGGGATGCATCGGCGATCGGCAGGTCGGTTTCCTCGATCAGTCGCGTGAACTCCGTCAGGCGGGTCTCGATGAGGAACCGCATGGGGGCGACACCGACCTGCTGGGTGAAAACGCGTGTGAGATGGGCGCGGGAGACGGCCACCTCCGCGGCGAGCCTGCCGACCGTCCACGGCTCGGTCATGCGCGAGCGCAGCAGGACGACCGAGCGGCGCACGGGACGGGGCGAGCGATTGGCGGCTGCGCGAGCCGGCCGCGCACCGGGAGGACGAACCTCTCGGGCACGGCGCCGTCGTCGGCGAGCAGCGTCGGTAGGGCAATCTCGACGGCGCGGGAGAACAGAGAGATCAGTCGGGTGGTCGCGACCTCCGGTGGCGCGGTCTCGTTCACGAGGCTGATCTGGCGCCACAGCGGTTCGATGCGGTGCAGGATGTCCACGCCAGGCTGCAGCACGAGTGCCGAGCCGTCCCAGGCGTCAGGATGCACGCCCGGACGGACGCGCGTGGTGTCGGCGAGCACCCATCGCATGTGGGAGCGGAGGAAGGACTCGTCGAAGTAGAGCGTCCATAGCCGCACAGTCGGGTCTAAGCGCACTGAGCACCACATGCCGGCCCCGAGAGCCATCGCGTAGCCCGGTGTCAACTCGTGAATGCCTGTGGCTGTCTCAATGTGTGCGGCGCCCTCGAGGACGTGGACGATCTTGGCGTGCCCAAACACGGCGCGGTGGATGCGTTCGGCGCGCACGCTCTCCACCGCCGACGACGGCGGACCGGCCGGCCAATAACGTAGCCGCGGCCGGTATCGTCACGATCCCGCAGGGGTGGGACCGCATCCCGTCCGATCAATGGCGCCGTCACGCGTTCATCGACACGACCAGTTCCGTGGCCTCCGGAAGGTTGCGCCGTGGTCACGCCCGATAGCCGATGACAGTGGTCATGCCGGTTTCGGCGTGGTAGATGTTGTGGCAGTGGGCGACCCAGAGACCTGGGTTGTCAGCGTCGAAGTCGACGGTGAGGGTCTGCTTGGGCAGGATGATCGACGTGTCTTTCCGCGGGCCGCCACCTTCATGCTGGTAGGTGTGACCATGTAGATGGAATGGGTGCCACATCTCGGTGTCATTAGTGATCGTGAACCGGACTCGTTCGCCTTCGCGGATCTCGTGCGCGCCGTCGAGGGGCTGATTCATATCGAACCGTCGCCCGTCGATGCCCCAGTCGTATTCGGCCATACCTCCGGTGAGAGTGATCGCCACGGTCCGATCAGGCTGCCGTGAGGACAGCGCAACGCTGCTATCTGACGTCAGCAGCTGCGCGGTCCCGATCCGGCTGCTAGTGAGCTCCGGGATGCTCACATCGGCCGTCGGTGCTGCCGCGGCGCTGCCGGTGCGGATGACGGCGAAACCGCGATCGCGTTTGCCCTCGGCCTGAGCGATGAGGGGGAACGCGCCGTCATCCAGGGTAATGATCGCGTCGTAGCGTTCGCCCATGCCGATGAGGATGCTGTCGACTTCGACCGGTTCCACGGGGAATCCGTCGGTATGGGTGATGGTGAGCGTGTGACCGCCGATGGCGAGGCGGAACGCGGTGTCGCTGCCGACGTTGATGATCCGCAGCCGCACCTTCTCGCCGGCCCGCCCGGTGAACTGGGTCGGGTCGGCGGGGGGCTTCCCGTTGACGAGGTAGAGGGGATAGTAGACGTCGCCGGCGTCGCCGCCGAGCAGGTCGGAGGTGGCGCCCATGAGGGTGTTGCCCATCCGCATGAACATGTCGCCCATCCCGCCCATGTCGCCCATCCCGGCGGACAGCTCGTCAAGGACGTCGTCGGGGGTGGCGGTGACGCCGTCGAGCCAGTCGTCGAGGATGATGACCCACTCGTCCTCGTACCCGCCGGGCTCGGCGGGGTCCTCGACGATCAGCGCCCCGTACAGGCCACGGTCCAGCTGCACCCCGACGTGGGGGTGGAACCAGTAGGTGCCGGGATCGGGCGCGATGAACTCGTAGTCGAAACTGGCCCCGGCCTTGATGGGCTGCTGGGTGACCGGCGGGACGCCGTCCATGTCGTTGCGCAGCGCGAGCCCGTGCCAGTGCACGGAGGTGTCCGCCTCGAGCTGGTTCCGGACGGTGGCCTTCAGAGTGTCTCCGGCGCCGAGACGGATCACGGGCGCCGGAACAGACCCGAACGCCCAGGTCGGCGCGGTCGCCCCGGCTAGGTCCAGCACGGTCGGGGCGGCGGTGAGGGTCGCGGTGGTGACCTTCCCGGTGCCGCCGCGGCGCCGCTCGGCGCCTTGGACCTGGGCGCCGTCGGGCTGCACCCAGTTCGCCGCCGGCGCGCAGGATGCCAGCGCGACCGTCGCGACGGCGCCAATGCTGACGCCGAGGAACCCTCGCCGAGTTAGGAGGAAGCGGGGGCGTGGGGCGGGCGACGGGTTCATCGTTGTTTCCTTTCCGGCCGGGAGCGCGGGCCGTGGTTTTCGTCAGGGAGGCCGTCCGGGTCGGACGTCGCATGATCGGCGGAGGCTGGTGGGGCACGATTGCCGGTTGCCGTGACGGCCGAGGGCTCTGAGCGCCTGGATCCGATGGCGAGCAACGCCATTGCGTTCAGCACGATCACGGTCCCGATCCAGCCCCACAGGCCCGGGTCCTCGCGCAGGATCAGCAGCGACAGCAGGATCCCGAAGACCGGCACGAGCAGCGTCCACGCGGCGAGGAGGTCGAGCCGGGCACGTCCGATCTCGGTGAACCAGGCGACCGTGGTGGCGGCGGTGCCGACCAGTGATAGGAACAGCAGGGTGAGGATGAACCGGATGTTCCAGCCGATCGTGGGCGGCCCTTCTGTGACGGCTGCGGTGCCGGCGAGGATCGCACCTCCGATGAGCAGCTGAGCTGCCGCCACGACTCGGACGTCTGCGTGCACGATCCGGCCGATAAGGGTGCCGGCGGTGATCGCGGCGGCGGAGGTCAGTGAGAGCCACGCTCCGGTGCCGAGCCCGGAGGGAAGGACGATGATGAGTAGGCCGGTGAAGCCCAGGCCGATCGCGGCGATCGCGGCGGGGGTGGGACGCTCGCGGTAGAGCCACCACGCGGGCAGCAGGATCAGGATTGGCTGCGCGTTGGCGAGCACCGAGGCGATCCCGGTCGACAGTCCGGTCGCGGCGACGAACATCGTCGCGAATGCCAGGGCGATGTTCACCAGTCCGAGGCAGCCGATCAGTGCCCATGTCTTCGGGTCGCGGGGAAGAGGTGCCCGCTGGATGGCGGCGACGGTTGCGAGCGCGACCCCGGCGATGAGGGCTCTCAGTGCCGCGAGCCACAGCGGCGGGGCGTCTTGCAGGCCGACGGTGATCGCGACGAAGCACGACCCCCAGGCGAGCGTGACCCACAGCATCCGCAGCGGTCGGGGGTGCCCGTGCCGGCTGGCGTCCGCGAGGGGGCGGACGACGGTGTTCACGACGACTCTCGCGTGTCGGTCCCGCTGTCGCCCCCGTGGCGTCGATGATTCGAGTCGTGGGCGCCGGTGTGGTGGCGGTGGCCGAACAGGTGCATGGCGGCCATGCCGATGATCGCGACGTAGGGCAGCACTGCGACGACGTGGGGAAGGTGGTCGATGAACAGGTAGATCGCGATCCCGAGCACGGAGATCCCGATGATCAGCCACGCCGTCACAGGCATCCGTCGCCGCGGGTCGCCTTCGCCGGGATGGTCGGCGGGCGGTTGGTGGTCACCGGTCATGGTCGGGCTCCTCCGCCGGTGTGAGGAAGTCCTGGCGCATGCCGAGGCTCTCGTCGGTGAGGCGGATCGAGGTCGCGGCGTCGGGGACGGTGCCCGTCAGCGCGCGGATCGCGTCGATCGTCTCGGGCACGACGATGGCCTCGTTGTAGACCTGGTAGGCGAGGTAGGCCTCGCTGCCGTTCACGGTGACCAGGTCCTCCCACACGGCGACCTCCCACATGTCTCCCCGGGGGCGGCCGAGATCGCGCATCAGCTCGACGGTGGAGTTGAGGGCGACCAGGCCGTCGGACATCCGGATGAACGCGATGCGGGGCGCGGCGCGCAGGGCGTCCAGCACCTCGTCGCGGGTCGCCTCCCGGGTGAGTTGCAGCGTCCAGTAGTGGCTGTGGGTCTGCGTGTGGGCGCCTTTGGCGGCGATGGTGACGACATCGAGTCCGGGGAGCACGGTCTGTGCGTCGGGGCCCTGATGAGAGGGGATGGTCGGTTCTGGGACCATCGTGTTCATGATCCCGCCGAGGTGCGATTCCCACGGGTCGGTGGCGCGGCGGATGAGCACCCCGCGGGCGCGCAGCAGGAGTCCGGCCGCATCCAGCGCGCCGAGGATCCGCACGATGCTGGTGGTGTTGCAGGAGACCACCCGGGTGCTGTCCCTGCCGATGGCGCTGGCGTAGTTGGCTTGGGCGACGAAGGAGTGGCCGGTGGTGGAGTGGGACTCGCCGCCTTGGAGCACTGCCTTGACGCCGAGGGTGCGGTAGCGCTCCAGGTTTCCCGCTGCCACATGCTTGGGGGTGGTGTCGACGACGACGTCGCACTGCGCGAGAAGGTCGTCGAGCACTCCCTGTGCGGGCACGTCGGCGCCCCGCATGGCCTGCTGCGCCTCGATGGTGGAGGCGAACACGGGCAGGCGGTTCGCTGCGGACTTGATCCGCCAGTCGGTGGCGATGTCCGCGACGCCGACCAGGTCCATGTCCGACTGCAGCAGGACCGCGTCGGCGACGCGCTTGCCGATGACGCCGTAGCCGTTGACGCCGACTCGAATGGTGTTCATGTGCGTGCCTTTCTGATGAGGGATGGGAGCCGCGGCGGTCATCGCCGTCGCCGCGTGGTCCAGAGCAGGTAGCCGCCGAGTGCGGTGACCACGCTCGCGCCGGCGCCGATCATGACGCCTTCCCGCGAGCGCCATCTCGTGTTCCCGCTGACGAGTTCGCCGATGCCGTTGATCAGGGCGGCGGTGATCATGCCGGCGATCAGGCGATTGCCGATCCGTTCAGCCCGTCCCACGAGCGGTTCCAGTTCGGCCGCGCGCAGGTGCACCTCGAGGCCGCCGTTCTCCAGCACCCGCCGGAGCTGCTTGAGTGTTCCGGGCAGCTCGAGCAGCAGTGCTCCGGCATCCGCGGATGCCTGTGCCCAGCGTTTCGCCAGGGCGGGGAGGGAGAACTGTCGCTGCACGATCCGCTCCGAGAAGGGGGTGAGCGCCTGCAGCATCTCGAACTCGGGGTCGAGCCGTGCCGCCAGTGCCTCGCCCATCATCAGGACCTTGAACAGCAGAGCGGTCTGCTGCGGCAGCTGGAGGTGGTGGTGTCGCAGCAGGGCGAGCAGGTCTCCGAGCAGGTGGCTGAGGTTAATGTCGGACAGGGGGCGTCCGAGATACCGCGACACGAAGACGTCCAGGGAGCGGCCGAGCTCGCCGCGGTCGGAGGTGTTCTTGGTGATCGAGAGCGCGAGCAGGGCGGTGGCGAGCGCGCTGGAGTCTCCGCGGGTGAAGGCGAGCAGCACGTCGGAGAGCTGCTCGGTGACCTCTTCGTCGAGTTGGCCGACCATGCCGAAGTCGATGAGGGCGATGGATCCGTCGGTTTGGATGAACAGGTTGCCCGGGTGCGGGTCGGCGTGGAAGAAGCGGT
Source organism: Microbacterium sp. NPDC080220 (assembly GCF_040686395.1). Taxonomy (NCBI): domain Bacteria; kingdom Bacillati; phylum Actinomycetota; class Actinomycetes; order Micrococcales; family Microbacteriaceae; genus Microbacterium; species Microbacterium sp. NPDC080220. The sequence continues at coordinate 213,157 of NZ_JBFBOP010000006.1, read as the reverse complement.
TCTCGAACACCATGGTGAGGATGAGGTCCGCGCCTCGCCTGGCCAGCTGGTTCCGGTCGATGCCGGCCGCGTCCAGGGCGGGCAGGTCGTCGACTCGGATGCCGTGCATCCGTTCCAGGGTCAGCACGCGTGACGTGGTCGTCTCCCAGAACACCTGAGGGACGGCGACGTCGGGTGAGTCGGCGAAGTCGGCGGCGAACCGCTCCGCGTTCCGGCCCTCCTGCAGATAGTCGAGCTCGGCGCGCAGCGTGCGGGAGAACTCCTCGACGATGCCCGGCAGGTTGTACTGGCGGGCGGCATCCCACCGCTTGTCGGCGCGCTCGGCGAGATTCTGCAGGATCTCCAGGTCTTCGTGGATCTGGGCGACCGCGCCGGGTCGGCGGACCTTCACGACGACCTGGGTGCCGTCGTGAAGGGTCGCGGCGTATGCCTGCCCGATCGACGCGGCGGCCAGCGGTTGCGGGTCGAACTGTGCGAAGAGCTGTTCGGGGTCCGCGCCGAGCTCCTCGCGGATCACCGCCTTCATCGGCTCCCAGGCCTCGGGCGGCGCGGCGTCCTGAAGCTTGACCAACTCGGCGAGGTAAGCGGCGGGCAGCAGGTCGTTGCGGGTGGACAGCAGCTGGCCGAGTTTGATGAAGGTCGGTCCGAGCTCCTCGAGGGCGAGTCGGAGGTGTTCCGGACTGGTGTAGGGCTCGTCCCGGCGCGCATGCCCGAGAACGCCTTTGTTGAAGGGAATCCACTTCTCCAGCCCGAGCAGCCCGAGGCCGAGCCCGAGTCCGTGGTGCTCGAGGATGGTGGCGATGCGCCGATACCGGCTCCGATGCGTGCTCATCAGTCGAGGCCTCCTTCGCGGTTGGTCGCGTCGCGGGCCGAGGTGCCCGGGCCGATCGCGAACGTCTTGGTCTGTCCGGCCGAGAGCGGCACGGCGACCGCGCCGACGCGCACGTGGATCGCGGGTGCTGAGCCGGCGTGCACGCGAAGCTCCAGGCTGCGGTCACGGAGCATCACGTCGACGAGGTGGCCGCGGTATCGGATCTGGAACCCGACCCGGGTGAGGTTCGGCGGCAGTCGGGGGGCGAAGACGAGCTCGTCGTCACCGAGGGCCATGCCGGCGAAGGAGCGGACGGGCAGGTCGATGGTGCCGGCCATCGCGCCGAGGTGGATCCCTTCGCGGGTGGTGCCGCCCTGGGAGTCGTCGAGATCGGCGATCAGCGCCTCGCGGAACGCGATCCAGGAGCGGGACGGGTCGATGCCGGCCAGGACGGAGGCGTTCACGACTCGGCTGAGCGTCGACCCGTTGGCGGTGCGGGCGAGGTAGTACTCGACCGTGCGGGTCAGGTCCTGCTCGGAGAACGGGTAGCCGAGCGTGGCGAGTTGCGCCCGGAGCCCGTCGTGACCGAGCAGGTAGACCAGCATGACGACGTCGGGCTGCTTGGCGAGCTTGTACCGGTTGGTGCTGTCGTTCTCGGACTCGAGGATGAGATCGAGCCGGCCGATGTTCCCGTACTCCTCGCGGTAGTGGTCCCAGTCCAGCTCCTGCAGGCTCTCGTAGCCGTCGAACTGGGTGAGGATGCCGTCGCGGTGGAACCCCACCGCCAGTCGTGTGCTGAGCCGGGCCCATCCCGCGATCTCCTCGTCGGTGACGCGGAGCCGGTCGCGGAGGCCCTCGCCGCGGTGCCCGTGGAGCAGGGCGAGTGTCCGGGCCGCTCGCGTGGCGACCCACGAGGCGAGGACGTTGGTGTACGTGTTGTCGCGCAGGCCGCTGCCGGGAGCGTCCGGGGCGCCGTCGTGGAACTCGTCGGGTCCCATCACCCCGGCGATGTGGAAGCGGTCGGTGGCAGTGTCGTGCTCGGCGAGCGAGGCGAACAGGCGGGTGACCTCGATGATGAGCTCGCCGCCGCGTTCGGCGAGCCAGTCGAGGTCGCCGGTGGCCTGGTAGTGCTGCCAGGCGTTGTAGGCGATGGCGAGGCCGACGTGGCGTTGACGGTGGGAGTTGTCCGGCATCCACCGACCGGAGCGCGGGTTGTAGAGCGCCTCGGGCGTCTCCTCGCGACCGTCGCTGCCGCTCTGCCAGGGGAAGAGGGCTCCGCGGAGTCCGGCGGCGGTCGCCGCGGCGCGGGCGGCGTCCAGTCGCCGCCAGCGGTAGTCGATCAGCGCCCGGCTGATCTCGGGCGTGCGCAGAGCGATCACGGGCAGGACGAACACCTCGTCCCAGAAGACGTGCCCCCGATACCCCTCGCCGTGCAGGCCGCGGGCGGGCACCCCGGCGTCGAGCTCGACGGTGTGCGGCGAGAGGGTCTGGAGCAGGTGGAAGACGTGCAGGTTCAGGATGAGTCGGCTGTGCGTGTCGGCGTCCAGGGTGACCGCGAAGCGTTCCCAGAGTCGCCGCCACGCACCCGCGTGGCGTTCCCGCAGCGCCTCGACGTCGCCACCGCGTTCGGTGAGCAGGGTCAGGGCGGCACCACCCGGCTCGCTGATGGCCCGATCGTGGGAGGTGTAGATCGCGGCCGTCTTGGTGAGGGTGACCGGTCGACCCTGCTCCAGAGGGATGCGCAGCTCTCGGGTGGGCTGCAATGGCGTGTCGATGCGGTGATCGGTCGCGCTGTCGGTTCCGGTGAGGGTCGTGCGGACGGCGGTGGCGATGTGGACCCGGCTCTGTCGGGTCCGCACCTCGCAGAGGGTGGTGTCGCCGACGTGGCGGAACGTCGGCTGCGTGAGGTGGGTGGCGTCCGATCCGAGGTACGCGGCCACGTTGCTGTTGCGCACGCCGGCGTCGATCCCGGCGCGAAGGGTGACCGTGCCGCTCCAGTCGGGGGCGGTGAGCGTGGTTTCCAGCACGGCAAGGTGAGGTTCGTCCAGGGAGGTGAACGTCGTCTGCACGAAGTCGAGTCGATCCCCGTTCGGAGCGGTGAGGACCGCGCGGCGGACGACCAGGCCGCGGCGCAGGTCGAGCTCGCGTCGTTCGCTGTGCGTCACGACCTGGCCGGTGGACAGCCACGGCCCGTCTCCGATGCGGAGGTCCACCGGAAGCCAGTTGGGCGTGTTGACGAGATGCTCCTCCTCGAGCTCGCGCCCGTGGATGGTGCTCGCCAGTCGGTTGTACACGCCGGCGAGGTAGGTGCCGGGATAGTGGATGCCGTCGTCGTGGTGCTCGGGCCGGGCGCCACGGGTGGCCAGGTAGCCGTTCCCCAGCGCGGTGAGCGCCTCCCGGTGCCCTTCGTGCGCGGGGTCGAAGCCGTCGTAGACCAGCTGCCACGGATCCGTGGTGGAGACGCCCAGGTCGAGCTCGGCGACATCGGCCAGGACGAGGTCGGCGCCCACGGCCTCGAGCTGCTCCCGCGCTCCGGCGCGGTCGATGCCGACGACGAAGCCGAAGCCTCCGCGCCTCGCGGCCGCTACGCCGGCGACCGAGTCCTCGACGACCGCGGTGCGGGCCGCGGCGACACCCAGTCGCCGGGCCGCCTCGACGAACATGGCGGGATCCGGCTTGCCTTTCAGGTGATGCGTGAGCGCGATCCGGCCGTCCACCACGGTGTCGAAGCAGCCGGCCAGTCCTGCGGCGGCGAGCATCTGCTGCGCGTTCCGGCTCGCGGTGACCAGCCCGACCGGCACGGCCGCGTCCCGCAGGCGATGCAGCAGCGCCGCGGTGCCCGGATAGACGCGCAGCCCACGGGTGCCCAGCTCCGCCAGGAACAGCTCGTTCTTGCGCGCCGCGAGCCCCGCGATCGTCCACGCCGTTGGTGGGTCGTCGGGATCTCCGGCGTCCAGGGCGATCCCACGGGTCGTCAGGTACGCCGATACCCCGTCCTCGCGGGTTCGCCCGTCCACATAGCGGCGGTAGTCGGCGGCCGGGTCGAAGGTCGTCTCGGGGTCGTCCACCTGCACACGCGGGTCTCGCAGCACCTCGTCGAACAGCTGCTTCCACGCGGCGGCATGGATCGCGGCGGTGTTCGTGACCACGCCGTCCATGTCGAACAGCACCGCGTCGTAGACGGCATCGAGGTGGTGAGTCCCGTGCTCTGCCGACCGCGGAGTCATCGCGGCGCCTCGCGTCCGGTCATGAGGCGCCGCCGGGCGTCGACGCCGGGGCGAGGCTGCTCGCCTCTGCCGGGGCCGCGGGGGCCTGCTGGGCGGGCAGCCGGAGCCGCTTGAGCAGGAGCGCGTTGACGGCGACGATCACGCTGGAGCCAGACATGCTGATGGCGGCGATCTCGGGGGTGAGCATGATCCCGAACGCGGGGTAGAACACGCCGGCGGCGATGGGGAGGGCGGCGGCGTTGTAGCCGATGGCCCAGCCGAGGTTCTGCCGCATCTTCCGCAGCGTGCCCTTCCCGATCTTCAGCGCGATCGCGACATCGAGCGGGTCGGAGCGCATCAGGACGACGTCTGCGGTCTCGATGGCGACGTCGGTGCCGGCGCCGATCGCGATGCCGAGGTCCGCCTGGGCGAGGGCGGGGGCGTCGTTGACGCCGTCGCCGACCATCGCGACCTTCTTGCCGGATGCCTGGAGCTCGGCGATCTTGGCGGACTTGTCCTCGGGGAGCACGTCGGCGATCACGGTGTCGATGCCCAGCAGCGAGGCGATGCGCTCGGCGGTGGGCTTGTTGTCGCCGGTGAGCATCGCCACCTCGATGCCCTGCTCGTGGAGTGCGTCGATCGCGGCTTTCGCGGTGTCGCGGGGGGCGTCGGCGAGGGCGATCACGCCGGCGATCTGCCCGTCGACGGCGAACATGATCGCGGTGCGGCCGCCGTCTGCGAGGGCCTGCTGCTGCGAGACGACCGGGCCGGTGTCGATGCCCTGCGCTGCCATCAGCCGGGCGTTGCCGAGCACCACCTGCCTTCCGTCGACGGTGGCGATTGCGCCCTGCCCGGTGACGTTGCGGAACGCGGACGCGGTGCGACGCGGGATGTTCCGACTCTCGGCGTAGGTGACGATCGCCTTGGCCAGCGGGTGCTCCGACTCCCGCTCGAGCGCCGCGGCGAGGGCGAGTAGCTCGAGGTCGTCCATGCCGATGGGGATGTAGTCGGTGACCTCGGGCTCGCCCTTGGTGAGAGTGCCGGTCTTGTCCAGCACGACGGTGTCGATGTGCGCGGCGGTCTCGATGCCGGTGGCGTTCTTGAACAGGACACCACGCTTGGCGCCCAGGCCGGTGCCGACCATGATCGCGGTCGGGGTGGCGAGCCCGAGGGCGTCGGGGCAGGTGATGACGACGACGGTGATCGCGAACAGGATCGCCATCGGCACATCCGCCCCGGCGAGGAACCACACCAGGAAGGTCAGAGTGCCTCCGACGAGGGCGAGCAGGACGAGCCAGAACGCGGCCCGGTCGGCGAGACGCTGCCCAGGGGCCTTGGAGTTCTGCGCCTCCTGCACCAGCTTCACGATCTGCGCCAGCGCCGTGTCGGCGCCAACCTTCGTGGCGCGCACCCGGAGGGTGCCGACGGTATTCACGGTCGCGCCGATCACCTCCGAGCCGGGCGCCTTCTCGACCGGCATGGACTCGCCAGTGACCATCGACTCGTCGATCTCGGACTCGCCGTCCTCGACGACGCCGTCGGTGGGGACCTTCGCGCCGGGGCGGATGAGCATGAGGTCCCCGGGTACCACCTCGGAGGTGGGGATTTCGACCTCCTCGCCGTCGCGGAGGACGACCGCGCGGGCGGGAGCGAGCTCCAGCAGCCGTCGGATGGCGTCGTTCGCACCTCCCCGGGCGCGCATCTCGACCCAGTGGCCGAGGAGCACGAAGGTGGCCAGCACGGTCGCCGCCTCGTAGAAGACCTCGCCGCCGCCGGTGAGGGTGATGATCAGGCTGTAGATCCAGCCGGCGCCGACGCCGACCGCGACCAGCACCATCATGTCGAGGGTGCGGGCCCGCAGGGCTCGGTAGGCGCCGTCGAAGAAGATCCAGGCCGAGTAGAAGATCACCGGCAGCGACACGATCAGCATGAACACGTCGTCGCGCAGCCCGAACGGGGCCGGCACCTCGAAGCCGAGCACCTCCCGGCCGATCGGGGACCACAAGGTGATCGGGATCGACAGGATCAACGCGACCAGGAACCGGTTGCGCATGTCCCGGATCATCGCGTCCATCGACATGCCGCCGTGATGCCCGCCGTGGCCCATCACATCCTGCGCGCTGCGGCCGGCCGGCTGAGCCCCGTGATCGTGCCCACCCTCGGTGGCCGGAGCGTGACCGGCATGCTCACCGGCGTCCACTGCGGAGTGGTCAGCGTGGTCCGCTGCCGGGTGCGGGTGTTCGTGCCCCGCCGGGGTGTCATGACCGGTGGAGACCGCGCGTCCCTCGTGCTCGGCGTGCTCCTGATAGCCGTCGTGCGCGTCATGCTCGGCGTGGGCATCGTGCTCGGCGTGGTCGTGGTGGTCGGCGTGCTCGTGGGGTTCGTGGGCGGGGTCGCAGATGTGGTCCGGGACGGACTGCCCGGCGCAGTGGTAGCCGCATTCGATCACCCACTGCTGCAGGTGCGCGACCGAGGTGGTCTGCGGGTCGTAGGTGACGGTCGCGGTCTGGGAGACCGGGTTCGCGTCGACGGACAGGACGCCCGGCTGGCGGGCGAGGTGGGCTTCGGTGACGTTCTTGGAGGTCGCGCGGATCATGCCGCTGACCTGCAGGGTCACGGTCTTGGTGTCGGTCATCGGATTTCCTTCGCGGTGGAGGGGCGGTTCGGGTCGGTGTCGGGGTGGGGCCAGCGCCAGTCGGCGACGGCGGGGATGTCGGTGCCGTGCTCGCGGGTGTGGGCGCGGGCGCGCAGGCGGGCGTCGACGAGTTCCTGCCGCAGCTGCGCGTGGGTCGCGGCAAGGCCCGGGACGTGGTCGAGGACGTCGATCGCGAGCCGGTATCGGTCGAGGTCGTTGAGCATGACCATGTCGAACGGGGTCGTGGTGGTGCCCTTCTCCACGAACCCGTGGACGTGCAGGTTCTGGTGCCCGGCGCGCTTGTAGGTGAGACGGTGGATCAGCCACGGGTAGCCGTGGTAGGCGAAGATCACCGGCTTGTCGGGGGTGAAGATCGCGTCGAACTCCCGGTCCGGCAGGCCGTGCGGGTGCTGGTCCTCGGATTGCAGACGGGTCAGGTCGACCACGTTCACGACCCGCACGGACAGGTCAGGGATGTGCTCGCGCAGCAACGCGGCCGCGGCGAGCACCTCGAGGGTGGGCACGTCGCCGGCGGCGGCGAGCACCACGTCCGGCTCGGCGCCCTCGGTCTCGGTGCCGGCCCAGGGCAGGATGCCCAGGCCCCGGGTGCAGTGCTCGATCGCCTCGTCCATGGTGAGCCACTGCGGGGCGGGCTGCTTTCCGGCGACGACGACGTTGATGTAGCCGGTGGAGCGCAGGCAGTGGTCGTAGGTGGACAGCAGCGTGTTCGCGTCGAACGGGAGGTAGACGCGGACGATGTCGGGGCTCTTGTTCAGGGCGAGGTCGATGAACCCGGGGTCCTGGTGGCTGAACCCGTTGTGGTCCTGCCGCCAGACGTGGCTGGAGAGCAGGTAGTTGAAGCTCGGCACCGGTTCCCGCCAGGGCACCTCGCTGGCGGCTTCGAGCCATTTGGCGTGCTGGTTGAACATCGAGTCGACGATGTGCGTGAACGCCTCGTAGCAGTTGAACAGGCCGTGCCGGCCGGTGAGGACGTACCCTTCGAGCCAGCCCTGGCACTGGTGCTCGCTGAGCACCTCCATCACCCGCCCGGTCGGCGCCAGATGCTCGTCCACCGGCAGCACGGTCGCGTTCCACTGCTTGCCGGTGGCCTCGAACACGGGCGGGGCGAGCCGGTTGGAGGCGGTCTCGTCGGGGCCGAAGATGCGGAAGTTGTCCGGGTTGCGCCGGATCACGTCGGCGAGCCATTCGCCGAGCATCCGGGTCGCCTCCGCCGTTCCCGTGCCTCGCGCCTCGGGGTCGACCGGGTGGGCGTGGTCGCGGAAGTCGCCCAGGCGCAGCGGGACGGTCAGCTGCCCGCCGTTCGCGACCGGGTTAGCGCTCATCCGCCGCGCTCCGGCCGGGGCGGCGGCGACCGTGGCGGGGAACGGGGCGCCGTCGGCGTCGAAGAGCTCGTCGGGCCGGTAGGAGGCCAGCCAGTCCTGGAGGAGCTGCAGGTGCTCGGGGGTGTCGCGGACCTCGGCGAGCGGCACCTGGTGGGACCGCCAGGTGCCCTCCACGGGGAGCCCGTCGATCACCGGCGGGCAGGTCCAGCCTTTCGGGCTGCGCAGCACGATCGCTGGCCACGCCGGCCGGCCTTCCAGCGTGCCGGCCGCCGCGGCGGTCTTGATGTCCGCGATCCGGTCCAGCACCTCGTCCAGCACGCCGGCGAACCGGGCGTGGGACTCCCGCGGGTCCTCGCCGTCGAAGCCGACGGTGACCACGAACGGCTCGTGGCCGTAGCCGCGCAGCAGCGCGACCAGCTCGTCCTCGGGGATGCGGGACAGCACCGTCGGGTTGGCGATCTTGTACCCGTTCAGGTGCAGGATCGGTAGCACCACCCCGTCCGCGGCTGGGTTGAGGAACTTGTTGCCGTGCCACGCGGTCGCCAGCGGCCCGGTCTCGGCCTCCCCGTCGCCGATCACGCACGCGACCAGCAGGTCCGGGTTGTCGAACGCGGCGCCATAGGCGTGGACGAGGGAATAGCCGAGCTCGCCGCCCTCGTTGATCGACCCGGGCGTGTCCGGGGACGCGTGCGAGGGGATGCCGCCGGGGAAGGAGAACTGCCGGAACAGCGCCTTGAGCCCCTCCTCGGTGCGGTCGATCCGCGGGTACAGCTCCGTGTAGGTGCCGTCCAGGTAGGCGTTGGCCACCATGCCCGGCCCGCCGTGCCCCGGCCCGGTCACGTACAGGGTGTTCAGATCCCGGTCGGTGATCGCCCGGTTGAGGTGGGCGTACAGGAAGTTCAGGCCCGGGGTGGTGCCCCAGTGCCCCAGTAGTCGAGGCTTGATGTGCTCCGCGGTGAGCGGGTCGCGCAGCAGCGGGTTGTCGAGCAGGTAGATCTGCCCGATGCTCAGGTAGTTCGCCGCCCGCCACCACGCATCCACCTCCTCCAGTCGTTCCGGGGTGACGGCGGTGGTGCGGTATGCCCAGCGGGCCGGTGCGGTGCTCATGGTCGGTCTCCTCGAGGTTCGCGGCCGAGACCGCCGAATGTGGTCATGACGATAGTGGTCATTGTGCGGTCCCCGCCGGGAGGACGACGGTGGTCTCGGTGCCGTGGATCCAGACGATGCCGCGGTCGTCGACGAGCACGACCGCCCCATCTGCGTTCCCGAGCGCCTGGACGGTGCCCGTGGCGGCACCGACGCTGTCCCAGGATCCGGTGCCGGTGAGTCGCCAGAGGGTGCCGTCGGTGTCGACGCCGACCAGCCCGCCCGTGGAGTCCGCCTCCACCAGGTAGAGCGGCGGCGCATCCGCGACGAGGTCGAAGGTGGCGCCCGCATCCCGGCTCTCCTGCAGGCCCTGCCGCGTCGCGGCGTAGAGGGTGCCGTCGGTGGTGACGGTCAGGTCGGCGGCGGGGAGCTCGGCGCCGTCGATCCAGGTGGTCCCGCCGTCAGTGCTGGTGCGGATGGTGATCGAGCTGGACCCGATCCCGTGGATCGCACCGTCTCCGGCGGTGAGGACGTGGAAGTCCTCCTGCCCGGTGAACGCGACCGGCTCCCAGGTGGTCCCGGCGTCGGTGCTTCGGATGAGTCCCAGGTTGTGCTCGCCGAGCTCCGCCGGGGTGTTCGGTCCCGGGTGCCCGGAGGCGTAGAGGACGTCGCCGTCGGCGGTCAGGCCCATCGCGTCGAAGTCCGCGCCTCCCAGGGGGCCGGAGAGGTCGCCGGTGTCGGTGAGGGTGTAGAGGCCTGCGTGGGCGCCCAGCAGCACGGTGCTCCCGCCGAGGTCGACGATGCCGTGCACATGACCGAGACCGGTATCCGGGGCGGGTGCCGAGGTGGCGGTCGGCGTGGAGGCGCAGCCGGTCAGCAGCAGGCCCGCAGCAGCGGCGACGGCAGCGGCCGTGATCGTGGTGGCGTTGCTGCTCATGCGATCGCCTGGATGAAGAGAATGGTCGCCGCGGACAGGATGATCAGGGCGAGGATGATGCCCACGAAGCACGCGGCCAGAGTCCGGGAAGTCATGACGGGCCTTTCGACGGGTCGACGCTGTCGGTCAGGACGGATGCGCCGGGCGGATCGCCGGGCCTCGGGCGGGGCCAGGTCCGGGGTGGTCGGCCCCGCCCGAGGGGTTCGGGTCAGAGGGTGGCGAGGATGTCCTGCATGGTGGTGATCTCGGCGGTCTGTCCGTCGATGATCTGCTGGGCGAGCGCGGCCACGTCCGGGTTCTCCCCGTTGTCCAGCACCATCTGGGCCATCGTGACGGCGCCCTGGTGGTGGCCGATCATGCCCTCGAGGAACAGCCGGGTCGCCTCGACCCCGGTGGCGGCGTCCAGGGCGGCCATGTCGTCGTCGGACATCATCCCGTCGCCGTGGTCCATGCCGCCCATCCCGCCCATGTCGGACATGGAGTCGTCGTAGGCGATTCCCCAGTCCTCGAGCCAGCCCTTCATGGTCTGGATCTCGGGGCCTTGGGCGGCTTTGATCTGCTCGGCGAGGGTCACGACCCGCTCGTCGATGCCGTCCTCGGCCAGAATCTGATCGGCCATCTCGATGGCCTGTTCGTGGTGCGGGATCATCATCGTGACGAACATCTCGTCAGCGGAGTTGAACGATGCCTGCCCGGAGGGGGCGGGGGTGCTGCTGGTCATGCCGCCGGGGCCGTGGTCCATCCCGGGCATGGATCCGTCGGTGGGGGCGCAGCCGGCGAGCACGAGCGCAGCGGCGAGCGCGCCGGTGCTCAGCGCGAGAATGCGGATGCGCACGGGTGGGTGTCCTTGTCTAGTCGGTCGAATGGTGAGTCGATTCCCGTGCCGCATGCGGGCACGGCGCAGCATCTCCCGGCACAGCGGTGACGGGAGGGCGGGGAATCAGGTTCGACTGATCGACAGGACGATGAGGGAAGGTGGTCGGGGGTGCGGTAACGCGGTGAGCACATTCCGCCCGTGCAGGCGCAGCAGGGCGAGGGCGGTGCGCAGGCGGGCCAGCAGCGCCGGGGCGAGCAGCACGATGGTGGCGGCCAACAGCGCCAGCACGCACGCCATCATCAGCATCGAATGGTCCGGCATTCCGCCCGAGCCGTCGCAGTCGCCCTCACAGTGCCCGCCCGAAGCCTCGGGGCCTGTCCCGATGGTGTCCTCGAGCATGCTCCCGGTCGCGACGGTGCCGCCCAGGTCAGAGGCAGGCGCGGCATGGGCGGCTTCGGAGGCCGCTGCGGGGGTGTCGGCGCGCCCGCTGGTGAGCCTGCCGGTGAGGGTGTGCATGGCCAGCAGGCCGGCGATCAGCAGGAGCGCGGTCGCGAAGGTCAGCAGCAGCCGGTGCAGCCCGGATGGGGCGTGCACCAGGGTTCGGATGTGGTTCACCGCCGACCTCCTTCCCGCGTCCAGCGTACCCTGGTGTGCCTGGATCCCCACCGGCGCCGATCGGGCGCACGGCGGTCCTGCCCAGGCTGGTCGCCCGACCGATGCCTGGCCAGGGGCGATGGTCCCGGATGGGGACCGGTGCGCGGCAGCCGGCTCATCGGCGGCCCGTTCCGGCGCGGTGGGCCTTCTCCATCAGAGCCAGCAGCCCGAGGGTGTCGTCCTTGATCTGGGTGCGACCGACGACGGCCCAGTTGCGGGCGAGGTGATCGCGGAGGTAGTCGAGGATGTGCTCGAGGGGGACGGTGTGCCAGGAGCGGGACAGATTGGGGCGGGCGGTGTTGCCGAACGCGACCGTGCGGATCAGGTGGCCCTCCGGGGCGAGGACCTGCCCGGCCGTCAGCAGCTCCTGGACGAGCGCGGGCGCGTCGGCGGGGGTGCAGCAGCCGAACCGGGCGAACGCGGCCTCCAGCACCGCGGGGTCGCGCATCGCGGGGTTCAGCTTCGGGGCGCCCTCCTTGACCTCGCCGACGATCATGTCCGGCGCCCCGGGGCGGGCGCCGAGGGCCGGGTCGGGGTCGTCGCCGCGGATGTGGTGCAGTCGGATCGCGAGGATGTCCAGGTCGGTGACGGTGCGCGGCCCGTCCGGACCGGTCGCGTCCAGCACCGGGTACTCGGCGACGGTGAAGTACCCGTTCACCCGCAGGTAGGCCTGCACCAGCCCGACCGCTGTATCCATCCCGCGCCCCCTTTCCCTGCCGTCGTGGGTCAGGCGGCGTTGGCGTAGCGGGCGGGGTCGGCGTCAAACAGCGGCCCGCACTCGGGGCAGCAGAACCAGTACCGGGTGCCTTCGTAGTCGCGGAACAGGCCGCGCTTCTCGGCCCATGCCGGGTCGACCTGGTTGCCGGGCATGACCGGGCAGGTGACGAGGTTGGTGGCTCCGGCCGGGGGCTCGTGGTGATGATGCTCGTGGGACCCGTGATCGTGCGCGGCGGCGTCGTGGCCGGTGTGGTCGCGGTCGTGCGTCATGGCGGTCTCCTTGCGTGGGTGTCAGGCGTGGACGGGGGTGGTGTCGCGGCGGGGCGTCGGGACGGTGGGCGTCGGGGCGGGCAGGTGGCGGAAGCGGCGCAGTCGGAGGCTGTTGGTGACCACGAACACGCTGCTGAACGCCATCGCGGCGGCGGCAAGGATGGGGTTGAGCAGGGCGAGCATCGCGACCGGGATCGCGGCGACGTTGTACGCGAACGCCCAGAACAGGTTGCCCTTGATGGTGCCCAGGGTGCGGCGGGCGAGCCGGATCGCGTCCGGGACCAGGAGCAGGTCGCCGGAGACGATGGTCAGGTCCGCGGCGGTGATGGCCGCGTCGGTGCCGGTGCCCATCGCGATGCCGAGGTCCGCTTGGGCGAGGGCGGCGGCGTCGTTCACGCCGTCGCCCACCATCGCGACCACCCGGCCGGATGCCTGCAGCTCCCGGATGGTGTCGAGCTTGCCCTGCGGGGTGACTCCGGCGCGGACGTCGTCGATGCCGGCGTCGTCGGCGATGGTGCGGGCGGCGCCGGGGTTGTCGCCGGTGAGCAGGATCGGGGTCAGCCCGAGTTGCCGCAGCCGGGCGATCGCCTCACTGCTGGTGGGCTTGATGGTGTCGGCGACGCTGATCGCGCCGCGCGCCTGCCCGTCCCACGCCACCACGGTCACGGTCGCGCCCGCGGCCTCGTCGGCCGCGATCGTCCCGGCGAGATCGTCGGGGATCGCGATCGCCCATTGCCCGGTGATCCAGGTGGCGCGGCCGGCGGCGACCATGCGGCCGTCGACGATGCCCTGCACGCCCTGCCCTGACTCGGCGGCGAACGACTCCACCGCATCCACCGGGCCATCCGCGGCGGCGGTGATCGCGCGGCCGATGGGGTGCTCAGAGCCGTGCTCGAGCGCCGCGGCGACCCGGATCAGCTCGGCTCGGTCGGCGCCGGGTGCGGGGTGGACGCCGGTGACGGTCATGGTGCCGGCCGTGATGGTGCCGGTCTTGTCGAGGACGACGGTGTCGATGCGGCGGGTCTGCTCCAGCACCTGGGGTCCGCGGATGAGGATGCCCAGCTGGGCGCCGCGGCCGGTGCCGACCAGCAGAGCGGTCGGCGTCGCCAGCCCCAGCGCGCACGGGCAGGCGATGATCAGGGTGGTCACCGCGGCGGTGAAGGCGACCTCCAAGGGCGCCCCCGCGATCAGCCACCCGGCGAACGCGGCCAGGGCGAGGACAATGACGATGGGGACGAAGACGGCCGACACCCGGTCGGCGAGGCGCTGCACCTGGGCCTTGCCGGTCTGCGCCTCCTCGACCAGCCGCGCCATCCGGGCCAGCTCGGTGTCGGCGCCGACGCGGGTGATCTGCACGAGCAGGCGCCCGCCGGTGTTCACAGTCGCGCCGATCACGCGGGAGCCGGGGGCGACTTCGACCGGCACGGACTCGCCGGTCAGCATCGACTCGTCCACCGCGGACATTCCCTCGGTGACGAGGCCGTCGGCGGGGATCTTCTCACCCGGCCGCACGACCACGACGTCACCCGGAACGAGCTGTGCGACGGGGACGCGCTGCTCAGTGCCTTCGCGGAGGATCACTGCGTCCTTGGCGCCGAGCTCCAGCAGGGCGCGCAGGGCCTCGCCGGACTGCCGCTTGGCACGAACCTCGAGGTAGCGGCCGAGGAGGATGAACACGGTCACCAGCGCGGCGACCTCCAGGTACACCTCGTGGCCACCGGCCTGCGGGGTGCCGACGAAGGTGACGCTCATCCGCATTCCCGGCATCCCCGCACCGCCGAAGAACAGCGCGTACAGCGACCAGCCGAACGCGGCCAGCACCCCGACGCTGATCAGAGTGTCCATCGTCGCCGCCCCGTGCCGGGCATTGATCGCCGCGGCGCGGTGGAACGGCCACGCCCCCCACACCACCACCGGCGCGGCCAGGGTGAGCGTGAGCCACTGCCAGTAGGTGAACTGCAGGGCGGGGATCATCGACAGCACCGCGACCGGCACCGCCAGCACCGCCGAGACGATCAGCCGCTGCCGCAGCGACGCCAGCTCATCGTCCCGCGGGATGGTCTGCTCAGCCGTGTCGGGCACAGGCGGGGCTGGGAGGCTCGCTCCGTACCCCGCCTGCTCGACCGCCGCGATCAGCTCCTCCACCGGCACCGGGGCCTCCGAGTGCACGCGGGCCTTCTCGGTGGCGAAGTTGACCGTCGCCTTCACCCCGGGCAGCTTGTTCAGCTTCCGCTCGACCCGCGTCGCGCACGACGCGCAGGTCATCCCGGTGATGTCGAGATCGACGTCCAGCGTGCTCATGAGGCTGCGGCGAGGCTGTACCCGGCCTCCTCGACCGCCTCCCGCACTCGCTCCGCGTCCACCGGGGCGGTGCTGGACACGGTCACCGTGGACACGCCGCCGGCGTGCAGGTCGACCTCGACGCCGGAGACCCCGTCGATCGCGGAGACCTCCTCGGTGACACTGCGCACGCAGTGCGAGCACGTCATCCCCTCCACCAGGAATTGCGCCGACACCTCGCCCGATGCCGGTTGCGCCGTCGCGGAGGCGGTGGTGTTGGCCGTGGCGGCGTGGGAGGTGGGGGCGCAACAGGCGCAGCCACCGCCGTTCGTCGCCTGCAGGCCGAGGTCCTGGAATCCTTGTCCGGTCATGTTGTGCTCCTTTCGTGAGCGTGTCGATGCGTGTGGTGTGAACGTTCTAGGAGCGGACCAGCCGCGCGATCGCGGCGTTCGCCTCGCGGAGCTTCTCCTCCGCGACCGGGCCGCCCTGCGCGGTCGCCTGCGCGACGCAATGCCCGAGATGGTCCTCCAGCAGCGTCAGCGCGACCGACTCCAGCGCCTTCGTCGCCGCCGAGACCTGGGTCAGGATGTCGATGCAGTACACGTCCTCGTCGACCATCCGCGCGATCCCGCGCACCTGCCCCTCCGCCCGACGCAACCGCGCCAGCAGCGCCTGCTTGTCATCCACGTATCCGTGTGCCATCTCAGCCACCTCCGACGTCGATCGTATACCCTCTAGCGGTATAAGGTACTTCGTGAAGAGGATATTCCCGGAGCGGGCAGAGCGAAAGGGCGAACGTGACCAACTGGTACGTCATCACCGGCGGGCCCAGCTCGGGCAAGACCACCACCGTGAACCTGCTGCGGGACCGCGGCTACACCACCACCATCGAGCATGCCCGGCACTATCTCGACCTGCAGCGCATCGCCGGCCGCACCGTCGAGGAGGTCCGGGCGAAGCAGCGGCAGTTCCAGCGCGGCGTCCTGGACATGCAGCTCGCGGAGGAAGCTGCCCTCGACCCGGACGCCACCGTGTTCCTCGACCGGGCCGTCCCCGACTCCCTCGCCTACTACCGCTTCCTCGATCTCGAGCCCGACCCCGCCCTGCTCACCGCGCTCGAGCACGTCGACTACCGCACGACGTTCATCCTCGACCTGCTGCCCCTGGCCGCGGACTACGCCCGCACCGAGGACACCGCCGCCCAGCAGCGCATCCACGAACTGCTGACCCAGGTGTACGAAGCGCTGCCCTTGCCGGTCGTGCGGGTTCCGGTCCTCAGCGCCGAGGAGCGGGTGCAGTTCATCCTGGACCGGCTCTGACCGCTCTCGCCCGATCGGGATGTCCTGTGCAACGCTTGGGGCCCAGGGCACATCTCACCGGCACAGGTCCAGGCGAGAACGGACTACAGCATGCGCTCTCACCTCGACGAGGCGTCTCTCGCGCTGGATGAGGCCGGCTACTCGCTCGTCACCACGACGCCGCGCCCGGGCGGGCAGGCCCGGCCGCTGTGGGAGACCCTCCGTCCGGACGTTGTGATGGGCATGGCGCCGTTCACTCGAGAACAGCTCGCCGAGATCCGTGGCAGCGGTGTGCAGCAGATCATTCCGCCAGTACCCGCAGGCGAGGATGGCGCTGTCGGGGATCTCGGATTCGCGGACGGGCCACGCCTGCAGGTCAACCACCTCCTCGAGCGAGGATGTCGACAGCTCGCCTTCGCAGCGTCCCCTGATCCCCGCGTCGCGGACCTCGTCGCACAGCGGCGCGAACTCGCGCGGAAGATACTGTCGAACCAGGCCGGCTCCGGGTTCGTTGCTGATGCCACCTTCAGCGAGATGAACGCGCTGGAACTGCTGCGCGAATGGATAGACCAAGGCGTCGACGGCGTGGTGGCCTACAACGACGACATCGCCGCACTCCTCCTGGGCGCCGCGCTCCGGTCAGACATCGCCGTTCCCGAACAGCTGGCGATCGTCGTCCACGACGACACCCCGCTCGCGCGTCTCCTCGTCCCCGCACTATCGACAGTGCGCGTCGACAATGCGGGCCTCGGCCGATTCCTCGCCGAACTTGCTCTGAGCGCCGCGACCGGATCCGCTCCGCCGCACGCCGGCCCAGAGACCGACGCGCACCTCGTCGTACGCGAGACCACCTAGAGATACTCAAGAGGGATAGCAGGACTATCGGCCTCGCCCCCGCGCGGCGTTCGACTGTGCATCCCGTTCCGGGTACTGCCCGGCAGCGGTGCCTCGTCGTGAACCTGGATCCCTAGACGCGCAGTGCCGGCAAGTGGGGGCCGTGGGTGCGGGCCGAAGCGGCCGTAGCGGATACTACGTTGCTCTCACGAGGTCTCGAGCCAACCTCCGCGCCTCGTGCAGAGTCCAGGTGGCGTCCTCACGCGAAACTCGTTCGAACCACCCGTGCGCCGCATCGTTGCGATAGGTCAGGATTCTCTCGATCGTGCGAAGTTACCCCACCGCGATGAGGTAATAGTGCCGCGTGGCGTGGCGTGGCGCGGCGTGGCGTGGCGTGGCGTGGCCGGCTCGTCGTTCGCGACGTAGGCGCGGTCACCGTGTGATCCTTCGAGAAGTCTCCTACCTCCACTCGAAAGGCATCATCACGATGACCGCTCCTCATATTGTCGACCCTGCGAGCGTGCTCGCTGAAGCCTTGACCGACGCGTCGCCTGATCTGATGCGCTCCCTGTTGCAGACGATGATCAACGCGTTGCTGTCCGCGGATGCGGACGCGGTCGTCGGTGCGGAATGGGGCAAACCCTCACCCGACCGGCTCGCGCAGTGCACGGGTACCGCCACGGAGGTGACGACATCGACCGGAGTCTGACCCGGTGTGCCGGACACCAAGGGTGAGGTGATGGGTCGGGCTCCGACGTCCTCTCGTGGAGTGCTCGTTCTGCTGCGGCTGGGGGGTCAGTTGTAGGTATAGAAGCCCTCGCCGGTGGCGACGCCGAGCTTGCCGTGGTCGATGTACTCGCTCTTGAGCCAGGCCGCGAGCGTCTGATCCTTCTCTCCGCCGTGGGCGAGGATGTTGTACGGCGTAGTCAGGCCGATGATGTCGGTGATCTGGAAGGGGCCCATCGGCGCTCCCGTGCCGATCCGCCACACGTTGTCGATGTCCTTTGGTTCGGCGTATCCGCCCGCGGCGAGTGTGAACCCGGCGTTGAGGAACGGCACCAGCAGCGAGTTGAGCACATAGCCGGACTTCTCCTTGTGCACGGGAATCGGAACCATGCCGATGTCGCCTGCGAAGGCCACGACCTCGTCGAAGACGGCCGGATCGGTGTCGGCGGTGCCCATCACCTCGGCGGTATTGAACTTCCAGATCCGGTTCGCGAAGTGCAGCGCGAGGAACTTGGCGGGGCGTCCGGTGGAGTCTTTGAGGTCGCTGGGCAGGAGTGTCGACGAGTTGGTCGCGAAGATGGTCTTCTCAGGTGCGAGCTGGCCGAGCTTGCGGTAGGTGTCCTGCTTGATGGACAGCACCTCGGGGATCGCCTCGATGACCAGATCCGCGTCCGCGACCGCCTCGGCGAGGTCGGAGGAGAAGCGGACGCGGCTCAGCGCCTCGTCGGCCTTTCCCTCGGACGCTCCTGCGACTCCGTCCTCCTTGTAGGCGGTGACGAGAGCATCGAAACGCGCCTTGGCTGCCGCGATCACGTCGTCGCTGATGTCATACGCGACGACCTGGAAGCCGCTGAAGGCGGTCTGAAATGCGATCTGGCTACCGAGGACCCCTGTCCCCAGGACGGTCACATGTGTGATGTTGCTCATTGTTCTGTCTCCTTCATTTCTTCTCGCGCGGCCGATTGGGCCGCCGGGGTGTGTTGCAGCGCGCCGGTCACGATGTGGGTGACCTGACGTCTGAGGTCGTCGATCGCGTCAGCCTCGGGGATGCCGGAAGCCGTCATCCGGGCGATCGCGAGGTGAGTGACGGCGAACAGCGCCGACCCTGCGACCCGTGCCTCCCCGTCGCTGAGGGTCGGCGCGGCACGGCGCAACGTGTCAGACAGCGATGCCTCGAGCGCGAGGATCAAAGCCATGCCCTCGGCCCGGAACTTCGCCTCATGAGGGCCGAACAGCAGCTCGCGCTGGTACGCAGCACTGTTCTCCGGCTCTCGGGCAGCGGCGGCGACGAGCGGGCGCAGGCGAGTGAATACCGCATCGGCAGGATCCGCCATCAACGCCGCACGCGCGGCGCCGTCAGCTATCGACGACCGGAGTGCCTCGTTGTAGACCATGAGCAGCAACTCACTCTTCGTCGCGGCGTAGCGGAAGAGTGTGCCCGCCGCGACTCCGGCCGCCGCGGACACCTCCTGCGTCGTCACCGCGGAGAATCCCCGCGCGCGCAAGAAATCAGACGCGACGCGAAAGATCCGCTCCCGCTTGAGTCGCATGTTCTGCTCGCGGCGGGGTTCCATCTCCCCGACGCCCGAAGCTCGTCCAAGCTCTGAAGGCTGGCACAACCCGTTCACATGAATGAGCGTACTCAGTTTTTTTCAGACGGCAAGGAGGCCCCGCGCAGATGGTCGGCGAGACGTTTCGTCGTTAACGTGCACAGAGCTGTGCAAATTGCGTATGCTTGCGAGGTGCGGATGAGCTGGCGGATTTTCAGGAGGGACGTCACCCGACTGATCCGTGTCCGGAAGACATGGATCATCGTGATCGGCGTGCTGATCACTCCGGCGTTGTACGCGTGGTTCAACATCAACGCGTTCTGGGACCCGTACGCGAACACCGAGAACATCGACGTCGCGGTGGCCAATCTCGATGAGGGTGCATCCTCGGACCTCACCGGCTCGCTGAACGTGGGTGATCAGGTCCGCAAGCAGCTTGAGGAGAATGATCAGCTCGGCTGGGTCTTCATGGGCGAGCAGGAGGCCATGGAGGAGGTCAAGCGCGGCGACGTGTACGCGGCCATCGTCATCCCTGCAGACTTCAGTGAGGATCTCCTCAGCATCACCAGCGGAGAGTTCACCCAGCCGGCGCTGCAGTACTACGTCAACGAGAAGGCCAGCGCGATCGCGCCGAAGATCACTGACGTCGGCGCGTCCCAGCTCGATCGGCAGATCACGGCTGCCTTCACCGAACAAGTCGCCGAGGCCGCGACAGACGCGGTGCGGGACGCGGGGGACGACGCAGAGTCGCAGTTGCTGACGACGAAAGACAACGCGCTGAACGCCTTCGACAGCACTTCGCAGTCGCTGGCATCGGCGCGGGACAGCATCACTGACCTCCAGAATCGGATCGCCGCTTCCCGAGTGACGCTGTCCGATGCCCGCGACACGCTCACGGATGTCGATTCGACGCTGGCGGACGTTCAGAAGGCCGCCGGGGAAGCACAGTCGATCATCGCCGAAGCACAGGACCAGGTGATCGAGTTCGCCGATGCCGCGACGGCCGCGTACCTCACAGGCACGTCGCTGTTCGCGGAGGCCTCTGCCTCCGCGAACTCCTCGGTCAGTCAGGTGACGGAAGCTCTGACTTCTGCACGGCAACGGGTGGACACGGCGATCGGCGACGTCGAGACCGTCCTCGAGGCGAACGAGGCCGCGATCGCACAGGTGCAGGCTTTGCTCGATGACGCCGACCTGGATCCTGACACGGCGCAGCGTCTGTCCGGGGTGATCGAGGCACTGCAGGAGCGGAACGCTGCAGATCAGCAACTCGTCGCGGACCTGTCGCAGTTGAGCAACGGCACTTCAGACGCCGTCGAGGGGCTGCAGGCGGCTTCGGATGCCCTCGACGAGGCGGCCCAGGGTACACAGACTGCGGCATCTGATCTGCGGACGGTGCTGACCGAGAACCTTTCGGCGCTGAACAGTGCGATGGCGCGGCTGTCCTCGAGTGCGGGAGAATTTTCGGCCGCGGTTGCCTCGCAGAGACAGGTCCTCACTCAGGTCGGGGATGTGCTGCGCAGCGCGGATTCGCAGCTGGCATCCACCTCGACGGCGCTCGACAGTTTCGATGCCGACATCACGAGCATCGAGTCGAATCTGCAGGCGGCTCGTACCGATATCGAAGCGGTCGCCGCGGCGGCGGAGTGGGGTGCCCTCGGCACGATCACCGGACTGAACCCGGACGACATCGCCCGTTTCATCGCATCGCCGGTCGCTGTCGAGGAGCAGACGATGTTCCCGGTGTCCTCCTACGGGTCTGCGATGGCGGCGCTGTTCACGAACCTGTCCCTCTGGATCGGCGCGTTCGTGCTGATGGTGATCTTCAAGATCGAGGTCGATACGGAAGGCGTCGAGGGAGTCACGGTCCGAGAGGCCTACCTGGGACGCTTCGGCCTGTTCGCGCTGCTCGCCGTCGGGCAGGCGCTGGTGGTGTCGATCGGCAACCTCATCATCGGCGTGCAGACCGTGAGCGCCGTCGCCTTCGTGGGGACCGCTGTGCTGATCGCCTTGGCGTACGTGAGCATCATCTACGCGCTCTGTGTCGGTTTCGGGCACGTCGGGAGAGGTCTGTGCATCCTGCTCGTAGTCATGCAGATCCCGGGCGCGTCGGGGTTGTACCCGATCGAGCTGATGCCCGACTTCTTCCGCGCGATCTATCCGCTGCTGCCGTTCTCTTACGGCATCGACGCAATGCGGGAGACGATCGCGGGGTTCTACGGCGGCCACTACTGGCGGTTCCTCGGGACACTCGCCGTCTTCGTCGCCATCGCATTCCTCTTCGGACTGGTCCTGCGGCGCAGGCTCGCCAGCTTCCACATTCTGTTCAACCGCGAGGTGGCCGCGACCGACCTGCTGATCGGTGAGAACGTCCAGGTCGCCGGTTCGGGCTACCGGCTGAGAGAGATCATCCGCGCGCTCTCGAATCGCCGTGCATACCGGGTCGAGCTCACCCGCCGAGCGCACCCGTTCACTCACCGTTACCCCGTGCTGCTGCGGGCGACGCTGATCGTCGGACTGGCGGGACTTGCACTGGTCTCCGCGGTAGCTCTGACATTCGCGGACGCCAAGGCGCTGCTGCTGGGTATCGGAACCCTCTGGTGCCTTCTGATCATCGGATTCCTTGTCGCCATCGAGTACATCAGATGGAGCTTCGCGCAAGCCGGAGAGATCGCCGGGCTTGATGACGCCGACCTGCGTCAGGCGGTCCTCGCCGGGGGCGCGGATTCGCACGCCGCCGTCGCCTCCACGGAGTCGCGCACGGCACGCCAGTCCGTTCCCGGCGCACAGCATTTGCTCGCGGAGGACCTCAGCTCCGGTGATTCTCTCGACGAGAGTCACTCCGCTGACGTCGCTGCCACTGGTGATGCGGATGAGCACATCAGTGACGACGCGGATGATGTCGTGGCGAAGTGGTTCCAGGATGCGCCCGAAGCCGACGCGTCGCTCGAGGCTGACGACTCCGCCCAGCGGGACGTCGACACGCCCGAGACGACGAAGAAGGCGGCGAGCCGGGTCGAGCCCGCCGAAGCGGAGGAGAGCGAAGGCGTAGTTCAGCAGGAGGACGACCGCGCTGCGGGGAAGGGGGAGCAGTCGTGAGGGTCATCCTGCGGCTGGTCGCGCGAGACGTGCGTCACGCGACACGGAATGTGATGGCGTGCATCGTCATCTTCGGCCTCGTCGTCATCCCGTCACTGTTCACCTGGTTCAACGTGATCGCCAGCTGGGATCCTTTCGCGAACACCAGGAACTTGAAGGTCGCCGTCGCCAGCACCGACACCGGCTACGAAAGCGATCTGGTTCCCCTCCGGATCGACGTCGGCGAACAGGTCTTGTCCGCGCTGCGCGCCAACGATGACCTCGACTGGGTCGTCACGACGGAAGACGACGCAATCGACGGCACCAAGTCGGGTGCCTACTACGCCGCGATCGTGCTTCCGCCGTCCTTCAGTAGCGACATGATGACCTTCTACGTCGACGGTGCGGAGCACACCGACATCGCGCTCTATACCAACGAGAAGAAGAACGCCCTCGCTCCGAAGATCACCGGCCAGGGCGCCGACGGCGTGTCTGCGCAGATCTCCGAGACGTTCACCCAAACCCTCAGCGAGATCGCGCTCGGGCTGCTCTCCTCCCTCTCCGACTACCTCACCGACGACGACACCCAGGCTGCGCTCGCCCGGCTCCAGGCGCGTGTGTCCGGTCTGTCGACGCAACTGCGTGCCGGTGCGCAGACCGCCGACATGTTCTCCGCCCTCTTCGACTCCAGCATCCCCCTGGTGAACAGCGCCTCCCAACTCGTCGACGCCGCAGGAGGTGCGTTCAACGACGCCGCCGGCGCTGCCGGCAGCGGGCGCGATGCGGTCGACTCCGTCGCCTCCGCCCTGCGTAACGCCACGGGGGGAGTCTCCGACGCACTGTCTGCGACCACCAAGAGCTACAACGCGGTGGGCGATCGCATCGACGACCTCTACGCGGACATCGATCGTCTCAATGGCGACCGCGTGACGGTGCTCACCGACATCGCGGCACGAGTCCAAGATCAGATCGACCGATACAACACCATCCGCGACACCCTCGACACTGAGGTCCGGCCCACGCTCCCCGCAGCCGCGGAAGGCGCCCTCGACACCGTCATCGCCGTTCTCGATGACGCGATCGCCCGACAGCAGGCCGTCCACGATCGCCTCGCGGAAGCTGCAACGGACGTTCAGGGGGACAACGCTTCCGCTCAGGACTCCCACCAGGAGATCCTCGTCGCGATCGCCGAAGCGAAGACTGCTGTACAGAAAGCGCAGAGCGCGTACACCGACGATCTGAAGCCGCAACTGGATCTCCTGTCGTCGACGCTCTCGCGCCTCGACTCGGACGTCTCAGTCGTGCGTAGTGACCTCGCCGGCGTATCCGCCAGCTTGTCCGGTTCAGCGGACTCCGTGCTGACGGCCATCGATCGCGGCAAGACCGTCGCCAGCGGGATATCCACCTCACTGGACGAACTGGCCGACCGATTCGGCGACCTCGATCGGGCGCTCGGAACCGCAGCTGACACCGGTGATCTCAGCGAGCTCCGCGACATCATCGGAGGCGACCCCGGCGTTCTCGCCGCCTCACTGGCAGAACCCGTCCGGGTCGACCGCACGGCGGTATTCCCCGTCGCCGGCTTCGGCGCTGCCATGGCGCCCCTCTACACCATCCTCGCGCTCT
The DNA here is from genome assembly GCF_040686395.1 of Microbacterium sp. NPDC080220. NCBI lineage: Bacteria > Bacillati > Actinomycetota > Actinomycetes > Micrococcales > Microbacteriaceae > Microbacterium > Microbacterium sp. NPDC080220. The sequence goes on along the minus strand of NZ_JBFBOP010000006.1, from coordinate 189,289 downwards.
GGGTCGGAGCGTTGCTGATGACAGTCACCATCCGGGTCGACGTCAACCACAACACGCTTCCTGGCGCCCCAGCACTCACGACGACCCAGAAGTACCTCGGACGATATGGCATCTTCGGACTCGTCGGCCTCGCCCAGAGCACACTCCTCACCCTCGGGCTCATCCTGTTCGTCCGCATCGAGCCAGCACACCCACTGCTCATGGTCCTCGCCGGATGGCTGACTTCCCTCGTCTTCACCCTCATCGTCTACACCGCGGTCGTCACGTTCGGCAATGCCGGAAAGGCGCTGTGCGTGCTCCTCCTCGTCATCCAGATCTCCGGATCCGGCGGCGCGTACCCTCTCCAGCTGCTGCCGGATTGGTTCCAGAGCATCAGCCCGTTCTTGCCAGCCACCTATGCGATCCAGGCCATGCGGTCGGCGATTGCCGGCGTCTACGCGGCGGACTTCTGGATCTCGCTTCTCCTCCTCGCCCTCTTCATCGTCCCGGCCTTGCTGCTCGGCCTGGTGCTGCGGCGGCCCCTGATCGCATACAACCGGGGCATGTCGGAGGCGCTTGAATCAACCAAGCTCATGTGAGTGTCCGCGAGAGGTGATCATGTCCACGCAAGAGTCTCCCGCCCGGCCGGACTCGGTTCCTACCCGCGAGCGCAGAAGTGACGCCACAACCAACCACAACGCACTTCTGCACGCTGCGCAGGCCGTGCTCGCAGAGAATCCACAGGCATCCCTCGACACCATCGCGCAAGCAGCCGGCCTGTCGCGACGGGCTCTCTACGGCCACTTCCCCGACCGGGAGACCCTGCTGAAAGAGGTCATCGCGCTCGGCGCTGAGCGGTTCAATGCGATCGCCGACGTCATCGACGACACCGACCCGCGCGTCGCTCTGGCCCGCCTCGCCGTGCGCCTTTGGCGCGAAGCTTCAGCAGTGCGCGCCGCCGCCAATATCGCCCTTAGTGAAGCCCATGTCGCAGAGACAGTCCGTTCGCTCGCGCCCCTTCGACGACGTATCCGCGAGCTCACAGATACCGGCACGGCAGCGGGGGCCTTCCGAAGAGACGTCTCGCCCGAAGTCCTCGCCATGCTCATCGAAGAGACAGCCCGAGCCACTCTGCGCCAGACTCGCCTGGACGCGGAGAGTGGTCCGTCAGCCATCGCGCGAGTCGTGCTCAGCATCGTGGGCCTGTCGTGGACCGAGCAGGCCGAGCTCATCGAGTCGAACCCCGACATCGTGGCCCAAGCATGATCGGAACCGACCGACGTGATCGTTGTGAAGGCGAGCCGGACAGCCGACGGCCTCGAGAAGTGTCAAGCGCGCGATGACTCTGCCATGGTCATCGGGTCGGTCCGCTCCATCGAGGAGATGTCGCATCATCCGCCGCGCGTCGCCCCCCGTAAGCTCTTTCGGTGGGAATCGGAGAGTGGGTCGCGCCCCGGCGCCTGGGACGTGACTTCCGCTGGCTCCTGGCGTCGTCGTGGACGAGCAACATCGGCGATGGGATCGCGCTCGCGGCATCCCCTCTGCTGATCGCCTCGATGACGGATTCGCCGGTGCTCGTGGCATCCGGCGCCGTCATGCAGTTCCTTCCGTGGCTGCTCTTCGGCCTCCACGCGGGAGCGATCGCCGACCGGGTCGACCGTCGCGTGCTGATCATGTGCGCCAACGGCGTCCGGGCTCTCGTCCTCGTGGCGCTGTGTGCGTTCTTGATCACGGGCACGGCGAGCATCTGGATTGTGCTCGCGGTGGCCTTCGTCTACGGGTGCGCCGAGGTGTTCGTCGACACCACGAGCAGCACGCTCCTGCCGATGATGATCACGAAGAAGGACCTGGGCATCGGCAACGCACGGCTCCAGGCCGGCTTCCTGGTCGCGAACCAGTTCGGCGGACCGCCGCTGGGCGCCTTCCTCTTCGCGCTCGGCTCGTTCTGGCCGTTCGCCGTGCAGGCGATCTGCGTTGCGCTCGCCGTCGTGCTCATCTCGCGCATCGCCCGCACCCGAGTCCCCGCCCGTGAGAGCGACGGAGGGCGCCCCGCCGTCCACACCGACATCGTCGAGGGGATCCGGTGGCTGTGGCGGAACCCTCCGGTGCGCACCCTCGTCATCATCATCCTCACGTTCAACATCACGTGGGCAGCCCCCTGGGGCGTGCTCGTGCTGTACGCGACCGAGCATCTTCAGATGGGGCCGGTCGGATACGGTGCGCTCACGACCGCGTCGGCCATCGGGGGCCTGCTGTCCACCGTCAGCTTCGGCTGGCTCGAGCGCCGGTTCTCGTTCGCGACCCTCATGCGCGTCTGTCTCAGCGCCGAGGTCGCGATGCACCTCGCCTTCGCCCTGACGACGTCGGGCGCCGTCGCCTTCGTCATCATGATCGCCTTCGGCGCGTACGCCTTCGTCTGGGGGACGATCTCCACGACGGTCCGCCAACGACTCGTCCCGCACGAGCTCCAGGGCCGGATCGCGTCGGTCAACATTGTGGGCGTCTTCGGCGGGCTCGTCATCGGTCAGGCGATCGGCGGGGTGATCGCCCAGTTCTGGGGGCTGACGGCGCCGTGGTGGTTCGCCTTCGCGGGTGCGGCGGTGACCCTGGTGCTCGTCTGGCGCCCCATCAGCCACATCGCTGCGGCGCGTGTCGATGACGGGACGGATGCCGCGGGCTGAGGCGCTGGGCGACCCGCGGCATCCGGTCGATCACAGGTCGGCGACCCGGATGAGCACCTTGCCGACGGTCGCGGCCTCGACCGCGTCGTGGGCGGCTGCGGTCTCCGTGAGCGGGAACCACGTCAGCGGCAGGCCCGCCTCCTCGCCGACGGGCAGGGCGCCGTCCTCGAGGGCGCGCGTGATGTCGGCGACGGCGGCATCGAGCGCGGGTTCGCCGACCGTGTAGAGCAGGACGCCCTGGACCCGGATGTTTTTCGCGAAGGTGGGCCGGATCGGCATGCTGAACGTGTCGCCGTTGTCGTCGGCGTAGAACGCGATGACGGCGTGCCCGGCGGCGATCTCGGCGTCGAGAGCGGCGTTGGTCGCCAGCGACACCTCGACGATCTGGTCGACGCCCTCGGGGGCGATGTCCCGCACCCGCGCCGCCACGTCCTCCCGCGTGTAGTCGATGACGTGGTGCGCGCCGGCCGCGCGCGCGAGCTGCGCCTTCGCATCGGAGCTCACCGTGGTGAGGACGGTCGCACCCGCCCAGCGGGCGAGCTGGATCGCGGCGTGGGCGACGGCGCCGGCGCCGCCCTGCACGAGAACGGTGCGTCCGGCGAGCGCGCCGGGCGACAGCCGAGCGGGTCCGTCCTCGTGCACCGTCAGTGCGCGGTGCGCGGTCACGGCCGGCACGCCGAGACTGGCCGCGGTGGCGAAGTCGACGCCCTCCGGAAGGCGGACGGCGCGGGATGCCGGGACGACCGTGTACTCCTGCGCGGTGCCCGTGGGGCGCTGGTGCTGCGCGAGGTGCACCCACACGCGGTCGCCGACCGCGAGGTCGTCGACTCCCTCGCCGAGGGCGTCGACGACGCCGGCACCGTCCTGATTCGGGACGGTCTCGGCGAAGGTCGCTCGCTGGGTGCCTCCGGAGCGGGACTTCCAGTCGGTCGGGTTCACCCCCGAGACAGCGACGCGGACCCGCACCTCACCGGGCCCGGGGTCGGCAACCTCGCGGTCGACGAGGGACAGGACGTCGGATGCGCCCGGGGAGCTGTAGACGATCGCCTTCATACCGGGCGCAACCCCTCGTGACCCCCGCGCATTCCGACACCGGCCGTTTGCCAGGCGCCGTGTGCGAGGCTCGAGGGGCGGCACGAGTTTCGTGTCGCCTGCAGGAAGGGGGCCTCGTGCCCACCTGGCTCGAACACCTCTGTCACGCTCTCATCGGCCGGACGCGATCGCACGACGATCTCCCGGATCTCCGCGTGCTCCCCACGTCCCGCGTGGACCTCGCCCGCACCCACTACCTCGTCGACGACCCCGAGCGGCGCACCCGCGACGACCGCCTGTACATCCTCCGCATCGGGCAGCGCGGCCGTCGCGGCGTCGACGTCGCCGTCCACTCGAACGGGCGCGTCGTCGGCTTCCTCCCCGACGCCTCCGCGGCGAAGCTCGCCGAGCCGCTCCTGCGCCTCGGCGGTGCCGCGATCGTGAACGGCGCCGGCCCCCGTCCGGGGACGACGAGGCTGCGGGTCGACCTCCCGACGCCGGAAGCGATGCGCTCCTTCGCTCCGGTGGGCGGACCCACGGCGTACTGATCACCGTTCGCTGAGGTCCTCTGACAGGCTTTCCCTGTGATCGAGACTCTTCTCGGCCTGGTGGTCGCGCTCCTGGTCGTCGCGTCGACGACGGTGATCGGCCGGTGGGCGGGTATCGCCGCGCCGATCCTGATGGTCGCCGTGGGCGTCGGCGGCAGCTTCCTCCCGATGTTCGACGACTTCGTCCTCGACCCGGAGTGGATCCTGCTCGGCATCCTGCCCCCGCTGCTGTACTCGGCAGCGGTCTCGATGCCGGCGATGCACTTCCGGCGCGAGTTCGGCGCCATCGCCGGGCTGTCGGTCTTCCTCGTCATCGGCACCGCCCTCGCCCTGGGCCTCTTCTTCATGATCGCGATCCCCGATCTCGGTTTCGCGTGGGGAGTCGCCCTCGGCGCCATTGTGAGCCCCACCGACGCCGTCGCGACCTCGATCATCAAACGCACGCCCGTGTCCAAGCGGGTCGTCGCGATCCTCGAGGGAGAGAGCCTGCTCAACGACGCGACGGCGCTCGTGCTGCTGCGCACCGCGGTCGCCGCGGCCGCGGCATCCTTCTCCTTCTGGGGTGCCGTCGGCACGTTCGCCTACGCCGTCGTCGTCGCGGTCCTGATCGGCGCGGTGCTCGGCTGGCTCAACCTGACGGTGCGCAAGCGCGCGACCGATCCGACCGTCAACACGGTCCTCTCATTCACCGTGCCGTTCCTCGCTGCCGTCCCGGCGGAACTCCTCGGCGCCTCGGGCCTCGTCGCCGCCGTCGTCGCCGGCATCATCACCGGAGTGGGCGGTCCGCGCGTCTTCTCGGCGCGTAATCGGCTGTCCGACGCGCAGAACTGGCGCACAGTCGAGCTGATCCTCGAGGGGTTCGTGTTCCTCTTCATGGGTCTGCAGCTGACCTCGATCCTCACCGACGTCGAGGAGGCGCACGAGGGCATCGCGCCCGCTCTCCTCATCGCGGCCGGCGCGTGGCTCCTGACGGTGATCGTGCGGGCCGCGTACGTGGCACCGTTGCTCGCGCTGCTGTCGATGAGCGCGCGTCGCGTCCGCCGCCTCCAGCCCCGCCTCGAGACGATCGCGCAGCGCCTCGAGACCGAGGAGGGCGAGGCGCAGCTCGTCGATGCGTTCGCCCGCCGCGGCCGGCGCGTCTCGCGGGGAACCGTGCGCCGCTTCGGTCCGCGCGTGACGCGCGGACTCGCCGACATCCGCTACTTCCAGAAGGCGCCGCTCGGATGGCGCGAGGGCACCCTCGTCGTCTGGGCGGGGATGCGGGGCGCCATCACGCTCGCTGCGGCGCAGACGCTCCCCGAGGACACCCCGCTGCGCTCCGTGCTCGTCCTCATCGCCTTCGCCGTCGCCGTCGTCTCCCTCGTCGGGCAGGGCGCCTCGGTCGCGCCGCTCGTCGACGCGCTCACCCCCGCTGGTTCGGCCGACGAGTCGCGCGAGCGCGAGAAGGAGGAGCGGCGGCACATCCTCGAGCTCCTCCGCGAGCGCGCGGCCGACGTCCCCGCTCCGGACCGCTCGGCCGACCTCGACCGTTCCCGGGCGTTCCAGGTCGAGAGCGACTACCGCCTCGCCGTGATCGACGTCCAGCGCCGCGCGCTGCTCGACGCCCGCGACACCGGCACCTTCGATGCCGACGTGCTCGCGCACGAACTCGCGGTGATCGACGCCGCCCAGATCGCGATCGAGTTGCGCACCGGCCGCGAGTGAGGTCCGTCAGCGACCCAGCGCGCGGGCGATGTCCTCGACGTCGCGCTCGTCGTTGAAGACGTGCAGCGCGACGCGCGCGTTGCCGGCGCGGCTCGACGCGACGATCCCCGCGGCGCGCAGCCGGCCGATGTCCGCACCGCTCTCGTCCCGCCAGGTCACGATCGGCGTCGCCCGCGCCGGAGTCGGCAGGTCGAGCCGCTCCCGCAGCGCGGCCGCGAGGCCCGTCACCTCCTCGCTCAGCGCCCGCGGGTCCGCTCCTGCGAAGAGGGCGAGTGCCGGCTCGGCCCCCGTGAACGCCTGCCACGCGGGCGAGACGTCGAACCGTCGAGCGGATGCCGCCAGGGTCGCGTCCGTGCCGTAGCACGACGCCCACGGGTCCGCGCCCGCGTACCAGCCCGCCTGGCGCGGACCGATCGTCGCGGCGAAGTCCTCGCGGAGCGCGAGGAACGCGACGCCGCGGGGCGCGCACAGCCACTTGTAGGCGTGGCAGACCAGCGCATCGAAGGCGCCGGCGGCCACCGGCATCCAGCCGACGGCCTGCGTCGCGTCGCAGTGCGTGCGCGCCCCGTGGCGCCGCGCCGCCGCGACGATCGCGTCGGCGTCGGCGACGGCACCCGTCGCGGACTGCACGATCGAGAACGCCACGAGGGTCGTCGCCGCGTCGACCGCGTCGGCGAGCGCGTCGAGCGGCGCCGTCCGCACGGTGATGCCCCGACCGGCGTGGACGAAGGGGAGGACGAGCGACGAGAACTCGCCCTGGGGGCACAGGACGACGGCGCCGTCGGGCAGGGAGGCCGCGAGGAGGCTCACCATCGCCGAGGTCTGCGCGCCGAGCGCGACGGCGGCCGGGTCCACCCCGACCAGTCGCGCGAACGATGCGCGGCACCGCTCGGCGCTCGCGGCGTACCGGATCGGGTCGGGCCACGCGTCGAGGTCGGCGCGCACCGCGTCGCGGCTGGCGAGGGGCGGGATGCCGGCGGTGCAGGCCGCGACGTATCCTCGCGCGTCGGGGAACGCGTCGCGGACGTCGGCGGGGGAGAGGGCCATGACTCCATCGTCGCGATCCGCGATCGAGTGCACCATGGCAGGTATTGCATCGAGTGCATGACATGGCGTTATATGTCTGGATGCCGCAACCCGTTCCCGACCTCTCCGTCGCCGAGCTCCGCATCGTCAAGGCGGTGGGCGACACGGGATCCGTGACCGCCGCCGCGACGGCGCTCGGGTACAGCCAGCCCGCCGTGAGTCAGCAGATCCGCCGCCTCGAGACGCGGCTGGGGATGGCGGTCGTGGAGCGGGTGGGACGGCGGATGCGGCTCACCGAGGCCGGGCGCATCCTCGCCCGCCACGCCACGTCGATCACGACGGCGCTCGGCGCGGTGGCCGGGGAGCTCGCCGACCTCGGCGGCGGCCGGATCGGCACGGTGCGGCTCGTCGGGTTCCCCTCCGCTTCGCCGACGATCCTCCCGCGCCTCATGCGCCGGCTCGCCGCATCCGACCCGGGTCTCTCGCTGACGTACGTCGAGGCGGAACCGCCCGAGGCGGTCGCCGCCGTCCGCGCCGACCGGGCCGACATCGCGTTGACCTTCAGCCACCCGGGCGACGGCACCGACGCGCACGGCGACAGCATCCGGGGGCTCGACGCCCGCCGCATCGGCGCCGAGGACCTCCTCCTCGTGCTGCCCGACGGGCACGCCCGCAGCACCGAGGACGTCGTCGACCTCAGGGCGCTCGCCGACGACGATTGGATCGCGGGATGCCCGCGGTGCCGCAGCCACCTGCTGGACTCCTGCGAACGCGCGGGATTCGCGCCCCGCATCCGTTTCGAGACCGACAACGTCGCCGCCGTCGAGCAGCTGGTCGCGCAGGGTGTGGGCGTCGCGACGCTGCCGCGGCTCGCGGTGGCGTCCTTCCCCCTCGTCGCCGGCGTGATCACCCGCCCGCTGGCGTCGAGGGACCGGCGCGAGCTCCACGCCGTCTCGGCGCGCGGGGCGGCGGGCGTCCCGGCCGTCGCGACCGTGCTGTCGCACCTCGCCGCCGCGGTCGGCGACATGACGGCACCCGGTCCGGAGGTCCCCGCGGCGAAGTAGGGTGAGCCCCATGCAGCAGCGACCTCTCGCCTCCACCGGCAGTTCCGTCTCCGCCATCGGCCTCGGCACGTGGCAGCTCGGTGCCGACTGGGGGGACGTCTCCGAAGCCGATGCGCTCGACGTCCTCGCCGTCTCCGTCGAGGCCGGCGTCACCCTGTTCGACACCGCCGACGTCTACGGCGACGGTCGCAGCGAGACCCTCATCGGCCGCTTCCTGGCGTCGCACCCGGGCCACGGCGTGACCGTGGCGACCAAGATGGGGCGGCGCCTCGCGCAGGAACCCGAGAACTACACCCCCGAGAACTTCCGCGCGTGGACCGACCGGTCACGGCGCAACCTCGGCGTCGACACGCTCGATCTCGTGCAGCTGCACTGCCCGCCGTCGGCGGTGATAGACGCCGACGAGACGTACGACGCCCTCGACGCCCTCGTCGACAGCGGTGCGATCGCCGCGTACGGCGTCTCGGTCGAGACCTGCGCACAGGCCCTCTCCGCGATCTCGCGGCCCGGGGTGACCAACGTGCAGATCATCTTCAACCCGTTCCGGCTGAAGCCGCTCGACGAAGTGCTGCCGGCCGCCGAGGCCGCCGGCGTCGCGATCTTCGCCCGGGTGCCGCTCGCCTCCGGCCTCCTCAGCGGGCGCTACACCGCATCGACCTCGTTCGCGGCGAACGACCACCGCACCTTCAACCGGCACGGCGAGGCGTTCGACCGCGGTGAGACGTTCTCGGGCGTCGACTTCGAGACGGGTCTCGTCGCGGTGGACGAGCTCAGCGCGGCGCTGCCCGACGGCGTGTCGCTGCCGGCGGCATCCCTCGCCTGGATCGCGTCCCGTCCAGGCGTCACCTCCGTCATCCCGGGCGCGCGCACGACGGCGCAGGCGAGAAGCAACGCCGACGCCGGCGCGATCGACCCCGCCGTCCTCGACACGTTCGCGGCCGCCGTCGTCGACGTGTACGACCGCCGGCTTCGCGCGGACATCCACCCGCAGTGGTGATCGGGGTGGGGATGCCGCGCGCCGCCGTGCGCGCGACATCGCTACCGTGAGGGCATGATCGTCGAGGCCTCCGGGGTGCTGTTCCGCTGGGAGTCGCGGAGGGACGACTGGTACTTCGTCCCCCTCCCGGCGGAGGTGAGTGCGGACATCCGCGAGGTACCGCGACCCGGGCGGGGATTCGGATCCGTCCCGGTGGGCGCGACGGTCGGGTCGTCGTCCTGGCGCACCTCGATCTTCCCCGACGCGGCGCGCGGGGTGTACGTCCTGCCGCTCAAGCGCTCGGTCCGCGAGCGCGAGGGGATCTCCGAGGGGGACACGGTCTCCGTCCGTCTCGACGTCCAGGACGGCTGAGCCGTGTCCGTGCCCTGGGCCGCACTCACGGATCCCGTCGCGATCGCCGCGGTCGTCCTCGCCTACGTCTGGCTGGCCGTCGCCTCGGTCGTCCTCGCGGTCATCGACGTCCGCACGCACCGGTTGCCCAACGCGTGGGTGCTCCCCGGCTACCCCGTGCTCGGCGGGCTGCTGCTCGTCGCGTGCCTCGCGGGAGCCCCGTGGTCGTCCCTCCTGCGCGCCGCCGTCGGAGGCGCCGCGCTGTTCGTCTTCTACCTCCTGCTGCGCGCGGCAGGAGGCGGGATGGGCGGGGGAGACGTGAAACTCGCCGGCGTCCTCGGTATGGCGCTCGGGTGGGTGGGGTGGTCCGCGCTCGCCGTCGGCGCTGTGGCCGGGTTCGTCTTCGGCGGCGTGTACGGCGCGCTGCTGCTCGCGACCCGACGCGCCTCCCGGCGCACCGCGGTCGCCTTCGGACCGTGGATGCTGCTGGGCGCCTGGACCGGGATCCTCCTCGGCGGCGACGTGGCGGACCGTCTCAGCCTGTGACGTCGCGGGCGGTGCGTGCCAGATCCGCCTCGACGACGCAAGGGGAGCGGGGTCGGCTCGCCCGCCTCGCTACCGTGAGGACATGGCCCATCGCACGAAGACCCCGCTCGTCCCGCGCCTGATCGCCCGCGCGCTGTCATGGCGGCTCGTGCGGGCCTACCTCCGCTACAGCGAGCGGCGCGGCCCCCTCCTGGCCGACAGCGTGACCTATCGCACGCTCTTCAGCGTGTTCGCCGGCGTTCTGCTCGGCTTCTCCGTCGCCGCGCTCTGGCTGTCGGGCAACCCGCAGGCCTGGCAGAGTCTCATCGACGCGGTCGACGGCGTGATCCCCGGTCTCGTGGGCGAGGGCGGCGTCATCGACACGAAGGACCTCGGTCAACCGATCGCGTTCTCGCTCACCGGCGTGTTCTCCCTCGTGGGTCTCGTCCTCGCGGCGATCGGTGCGATCGGGTCGCTGCGCACCTCGCTGCGGGTGATCGCCGACAAGGTCCACGACGACACCCTGTTCATCATCGTCCTCGGTCGCAACCTCGTCCTGGCCGTCGTCATCGGGGTCGGGCTCGCCGCCGCGGCGGTCGCGACCGTCCTCGGGACGGCGGGCGTCGGTCTGGTTGCCGACGTCGTCGGGGTCTCCGCCGACAGCCCGGTGACGGTCGGCCTGAGTGCCGCGGTCGGCATCCTCGTCACCTTCGTCCTCGACACGGCGGTCGTCGCGCTCCTGTTCCGCACGCTCTCGGGCGTCCGCGCCCCGGCGCGGGCGCTGTGGACCGGGGCTCTGCTGGGCGGCTTCGGCCTGACCGTGCTGCAGCAACTGTCGAGCCTGTTCGTCGGGGGCGCCGGCTCCAACCCGCTGCTCGCCACCTTCGCCTCGCTCATCGCGCTGCTGCTGTGGATCAACCTGTCGTGCCAGGTCATCCTCATCGCCTCGGCGTACATCGTGGCGGCCACGCTCGAGAGCGGGGACCGCGTCCGCCGCGTGCACGGCGCCACGACGCTGATCGAGCGCCGCGTGCAGACCGCCGAGGACCAGGTGAAGGCGGCCGCTGACGAGCTGCAGGCGGCCCGGGACGCCCTCGCGGCCGAACGGGCGAAGGACTGACACCCCCGCTCCTTCGTCACCGGTGTGTGAACTCTGGCGCATCCACTCGATGCGCACCGTCCGGGTGTGTACCGTCGTACCGTGAAGAACCCGCGACTTCAGCCGACCCACCCGATCGCCCTCGCGCCCGTGCAGTCGCCCGAGCCCACCGTCGACGGGTTCGTGACGCAGTACCTGCGCAATCTCAACAACGGCCGCGGCGTGGCCCTGTCGACCTCGACGGCCAACGATCGCTACTTCGCGCTCGCCGCCACCGTGCGCGACTACCTCATGGCGCGGTGGCTCGAGGACGTGCGTCGGCAGCGGTCGACCCAGGCCAAGGGCGTCGCCTACCTCTCGGCGGAATACCTGCTCGGTCGGCAGCTCGACAACAACCTCCTGGCGACGGGACTCACCGACATCGCGGCCGAGGCCCTCGTCGCCTGCGGCCTCGACCTGGAGGACGTCCGCGCGCTCGAGGTCGAGCCGGGTCTCGGCAACGGCGGCCTCGGCCGCCTCGCGGCCTGCTTCATCGACTCGCTCGCGACGCTCGGCGTGCCGAGCATCGGTTACGGCATCCGGTACGAGTACGGCATCTTCCGTCAGACCTTCGTCGACGGACAGCAGGTTGAGCAGGCCGACTCGTGGCTCGCGCTCGGCTCGCCGTGGGAGTTCCCCCACCCCGAAGCGGCGCAGACCATCTCGTTCGGCGGCCACACCGAGCAGTACGACGACGAGGGCGTCACGCGCACGCGTTGGGTGCCGTCGTGGAACGTCCTCGCCGTGCCGTACAACTACATGGTCCCGGGCTACCACAACGGCCGCGTCAACACGCTGCGCCTGTGGAGCGCACAGGCCACCCAGGGTTTCGACCTGCGCGTCTTCAACGCCGGCGACTACCAGGAGGCCGTGCGCGCGCAGACCTACGCCGAGAACATCTCGAAGGTGCTCTACCCCGAGGACTCCACCCCGCAGGGCAAGGAGCTGCGCCTGCAGCAGCAGTACTTCTTCGTCGCGGCATCCATCAGCGATTTCGTGAACCTCATCCTGCCGAGCGACTTCGATCTCGCGAAGCTGCCGGACCGGGTCATCTTCCAGCTCAACGACACCCACCCCGTCATCGGTGTCCCCGAGTTGATGCGCGTCCTCGTTGACGAGAAGAAGCTCGAATGGGATGCCGCCTGGCAGATCACCCGGCAGTGCTTCGCCTACACCTGCCACACCCTGCTGCCCGAGGCGCTCGAGGTGTGGCCCGCAGACCTGCTCGGCAGGCTCCTGCCGCGCCACCTCGAGATCATCTACCGGATCAACGACGAGTTCCTCGACGAGGTCCGCGAGCGCTTCGGCGACGACGAGGAACGGATCCGGCGGATGTCGATCATCTCGCCCGACGGTGCGGTGCGGATGGCCTACCTCGCCACTGTCGCCGGCTCCAAGGTCAACGGTGTCGCCGAGCTGCACTCGCAGCTGCTGCGCGAGAAGGTGCTGCCGGACTTCGACGAGTTCTTCCCCGGCAAGTTCACGAACGTCACGAACGGGGTCACGCCGCGCCGGTTCATCCGTCTCGCCAACCCCGGACTGTCGCGCCTCATCACCGACACGATCGGACCGGGCTGGCTCACCGACCTCGACCGGCTGCGCGAGCTCGAGGACTACGCCGACGACACCGCCTTCCACGCCGCGTTCCGCGCGGTGAAGGCGTCCAACAAGCGCGCGCTCGCCCGCACCCTCGCCGACCGCGACGGGTTCGCCGTGGCCGACGACCATCTGCTCGACGTCATGGTGAAGCGCCTGCACGAGTACAAGCGCCAGACGCTCAAGCTCCTCCACATCATCACGGAGTACGACGCCATCGCCTCGGGCCGCGTCACACCCGACCAGGTCACCCCCCGCACCTTCGTGTTCGGCGCCAAGGCCGCTCCCGGCTACGCGATGGCCAAGCGCATCATCCACCTCATCAACGCCGTCGGCAGCGTCGTCAACTCCGACCCGCGGGTCGAGGGGCGCCTCGCGGTCCTGTTCCCGCCCAACTACAACGTCACCCTCGCCGAGCGGGTCGTCCCGGCGGCGGACCTCTCCGAGCAGATCTCGCTCGCCGGCAAGGAGGCCTCCGGCACGGGCAACATGAAGTTCGCCCTCAACGGTGCGCTGACCATCGGCACCGACGACGGCGCGAACGTCGAGATCCGCGAGCTCGTGGGCGACGAGAACTTCTTCCTGTTCGGGATGTCCGAGCCCGAGGTCGCCGACCTGCAGACGCGCGGGTACCACCCCATCGACTTCGTGCGCGCCGACGAGAACCTCTCGCGGGCGCTGGACCTCGTCTCCTCGGGCGCGTTCTCGGGCGGAGACGGATCGGTGTTCGAGCCGGTGGTGTCGAACCTGATCCACCACGACCCGTTCATGGCGCTCGCGGACTACACGGACTACATCGCGGCGCAGAAGCGCGTCGATGCGCTCTACGCCGATCAGGATGCCTGGACCCGCGCCGCGATCCTCAACGTGGCGCGCTGCGGGTTCTTCTCCTCCGACCGGTCGATGCGCGACTACATCGACCGCATCTGGCACACGCCGCCCCTCGTCTGACGGCCGCGGATAGCACCGCGGTGACCGGCTGACAAGTCGCGGCGGAGCCGTCGGGGCGCCGGGTTAGAGTCGGTGTCGGAGGTACATCATGGCAATCGCACGACTTCACGGCGGCCCGCTCGACGGCCAGGTCATCCCGCTCGAGGAGGACACGGATCGGCTGATCCTGCCCTACAGCGAAACGCAGATCACCTACGAGCGCGCGGGTGCCGACGAGAACACCGGGGAGGGAGACGGACCCACGTCCGCCGACTTCCGCTTCGTCGCCGCGCAGGACGACATCGATCCGTCCGCCGACGAGCGCGACGACCGTTCGACCCTTGACGACTGAGCCGGAGCACTCGCTCGAGATCGAGCGCACGTACGACGTCGACGCCGGGACGCCGCTGCCCGATTGGGCTCGGCTTCCCGGCGTCGCCGGTGTCGGCGCACCCGAACCGCGAGAGCTCGACGCGCACTACCTCGACACGGCCGACGGCGCGCTGGGACGGGCGCGCGTCGCGCTCCGGCGCCGCAGCGGCGGACCCGACGAGGGCTGGCACATCAAGCGCGTGACGCCGGAAGGCAAGGCGGAGTCGCGCTGGCCGCTGGATGCCGCGGGCTCCGATGCCATCGTGGTGCCCGCGGCGATCGAGGATGTCCTCGCCCCTGTCGCATCGCCCCCGTTCGCGCCGCTCGCGCGCATCCGCAACGCCCGCACCGCGTATGCGCTCCTCGATGCGGAGGGGAATCTCCTCGCGGAGTTCGTCGACGACAGGGTCACGGCCACCGACGTCCGCCGGGGTGTCGAGACGTCCTGGCGCGAGTGGGAGCTCGAGCTCGGTCCGGCCGCGCCGACGGATGCCGCGGCCCGCGATGCGCTCTTCGCCGCGGCGGACGAGCTCGTCCGCGCCGTCGGGGGAGAGGTGTCGGGGTCGGGCTCCAAGCTCGAGCGCGCCCTCGGTCTCTGACCCCCAGGCCACAACGCGCTGACGCCGCCCCCGGCTTCGTTCGGGGCGGCGTCAGTCGTGATCGTCAGGTTACTGAAGACCCATTCGTTCCGATAGGTCTTCCCTGCCTGATCAGAGGTTGATCATGTGGCCGGCGAGGCCGTGGAAGGCCTCCTGCAGGCCCTCCGACAGCGTCGGGTGCGTGTGCACGTTCCGCGCGGCCTCGAGGGCGGTGAGGTCCCACTTCTGCGCGAGCGTCAGCTCGGGCAGGAGCTCCGACACGTCGGGGCCGATGAGGTGGCCGCCGAGCAGTTCGAGGTGCTCGGCATCCGCGATCAGCTTCACGAACCCGACCGGCTCGCCCAGGCCGTTGGCCTTGCCGTTGGCCGAGAAGGGGAACTTCGCGACCTTGACGTCGTAGCCGGCGTCGCGCGCCTGCTGCTCCGTGAGGCCGAATGAGGCCACCTGCGGCGAGCAGAACGTCGCACGCGGCATGTTGCGGTAGTCCCCGAGCGTCTGCGTCTCCGCCTTGCCGATCGTCTCGGCGGCGACGACGCCCTGCGCCTCGGCGACGTGCGCGAGCTGCAGCTTGGCGGTCACGTCGCCGATGGCGTAGACGCCGTCGACGTTCGTGCGCATGTAGTCGTCGATCTCGATGGCACCGCGGTCGGTGAGCTTGACACCGGTGTTCTCGAGTCCGAAGCCCTCGACGCGCGGGGCGAACCCGATCGACATGAGGACCTTGTCCGCCTCGATCTGCCCCTTCGCGCCGTCGGAGTTCGCGGAGTACGACACGGTGACCTTGTCGCCCGAGTCGACGACGGACTCGACCTTGGTCGAGGTGAGGATCTCGATGCCGTACTTCTTGTACTGCCGCTGGATCTCCTTCGAGACCTCGACGTCCTCGTTGGGGAGAGCGCGGTCGAGGAACTCGATGATGGTGACCTTGACGCCGTAGTTGCTCATCACGAAGGCGAACTCCATGCCAATCGCGCCGGCACCGACGATGACGATCGAGTTCGGCAGGTCGCGCGTGAGGATCTGCTCCTCGTAGGTGACGACGTTCTCGCTGAGGGTGACACCCGGCAGCAGACGCACGGTCGAGCCGGTCGAGATGATCACGTTGTCGGCCGTGACGGTCTCCTTCGAGCCGTCCTCCTTCGTGACCTCGATGGACTTCGCGTCGATGAACGAGCCGCGACCCTGGTACTCGGTCACCTTGTTCTTCTTCATGAGGAAGTGGATGCCCTTGACGTGGGTCTCGGCGACCTTGCGGCTGCGGTCCCATGCGGTGCCGAAGTCGAAGTTCACGTCACCGCTGATGCCGAAGAGGTCGGCCTTGTGGGTGAAGGTGTGCGCGAGGTCCGCGTTCTTCAGGAGCGCCTTGGAGGGGATGCACCCGACGTTGAGGCAGACACCGCCCCAGTACTTCTCTTCGATGATGGCGGTGGACAGTCCGAGCTGTGCGGAGCGGACGGCCGCGACATAGCCGCCGGGGCCGGCACCGAGGATGACGACGTCGTAGTGAGGCATGCGTCCAGCCTAGTCCGCTGCCGGTGGCCTCACTCCTTCGTCTCGCCCCGTCGACCGCGGACGATCGCGACCGCGATCACGACGCCGACGGCGAGGAAGATGATGCCTCCGCCCACCGCGTAGGGGACCGCGTTGAACCCTTCCGACGACCCTTCCGCCTGCTCGCCGGCCGATTCGCCGCACTCCTCGACCGCCGCGACCTTCCCGTCCTCACCCACCGAGAACGTGAACTGATCCGAGAGAGGATGCCCGTCGCTCGAGACGATCCGCCACTGGACGAGGACCGCCCCCTCGACCGGTCCGTCGACCGCCTGGGTGACGACGTTGTCCGCGACCTCGGGATCCCCGGCGGCCAGCGAACGGCACGATTCGTCGTAGACCGCCACGACCGTCGCACCCGACTCCGTCGAGGGCGTCGCACTGAACGTCAGCGAGATCTCCTCCGGGGTGGTTCCGAGGACGGCGTCGGCGGCCGGATCGGAGCTGAGCAACTCGTCGTGGGCCGCGGCGGGGGAGGCGGGAGCGAGCAGCAGCGCGGCGGCGACCGCTGCGGCGATCGCGCCACCGCGACGGCGCATGCGGGGGTTCGTGGACGTCGACATGGTGGCGACGCTAATCGAACGCATGCCGCCGCTCCCCGGCCCTGTCGTCTGCGCCACGGGCCCGCTACCATGTCGCCTCGGCGTGGACCCGGCCACCGTGAGCGGGAGCGATCGGTTACTGTGGGAGAAGGAGGACATCGTGGACGAGAATCAGCGACCGGGCGGCGACATCCATCGGGGTGCCGAGACGTCGGCGCACCCGCGTCTTGTGGATTCGACGCAGACGTTCGGGCACGACTCGGACCTCTCCTTCGTGCCCTTCGGCACCGAGTTGACGGCCGCCGAGGTCGAGGCGATCAACGCCCTCCCGGCGCGTGCCGCGCTCCTCATCGTCCGGTCTGGGCCGACGGCGGGCGCGCGGTACCTGCTCGACACCGACGTGACGACCGTGGGCCGCCACCCCGAGGCCGACATCTTCTTCGACGATGTGACCGTCTCCCGGCGTCACGCGGAAATCACCCGCACGGGCGCCACGTTCGAGTTGATCGACCAGCGCTCGCTCAACGGCACCTACGTCAACGGCGAGCGTGTCGACCGCGCGACCCTCACCGACGGGGCCGAGGTGCGCGTCGGCAAGTTCCGCCTCAACTTCTTCGTCGCTCCGGCAGAGCGGGCGATCGGCGCGTGAGCCCGGCCGCCGCCACCCGGGGACGAGCTGCGTCCTCGGGGTCCTTGAGCATCGGCCAGGTCCTCGCCCGTTTGAGCCCGGAGTTCCCCGCCCTCACCGCGAGCAAGCTCCGCTTCCTCGAGGTGCAGGGGATCGTCACGCCCGTCCGCACCGAGTCCGGGTACCGCAAGTTCTCCGCCGCCGACGTGGAGCGGCTGCGCACGGCCCTCAGCATGCAGCGTGATTTCGGCATCCCGTTGGCGCGGATCCGCGAGTACCTCGAGGAACACGGCGACGACGTGGCGCCCGTCCCGCCGGCATCCATCGTCCAGACCTCGCGTCGCTACCGTCGTGACGAGCTCCTCAGCACCGCCGGCGCCTCGGCGACGCTGCTGAACGAAGCGGTGTCCGCCGGTCTCATCGCGCCCTCCGACTCGTTCGACGAGCGTGCGCTCGGCGTGCTCCGTTCCCTCGTCGCGCTCGACGCGCACGGGATCCAGCCCCGCCACATCCGCACCATCCGGCAGAGCGCCGAGCGCGAGGTGTCGCTCATCGAGAGCGCCATCGCCCCGCTGCTGCGCCGCGCGGATGCCGGTTCCCGAGCGAAGGCCAACGAGATCGCGCCCGAACTGGCCCGTCGACTCGAAGAGATCCGACAGGTGTTCGTCGCCGCAGCGCTCGATCGTCTGACCCCGTGACCGTCCGCGACACGCCGGACGCGGCGAGTCGGATGTCGTTGCCGGAGGCACCTCGGTCCTCTAGCGTGGAATCACCGATCACCCGCAGGAGGCCCCGATGACCGCGCACGATGCGCTGGGCGAGCAGAAGTTCTCGACCGAACTCCTGTTCACCGACGGCCTCCCCGAGATGGACGACGAAGTCGGTTACCGCGGAGCCCAGGCGGCACGGGCTGCCGGCATCACCTACCGGCAGCTCGACTACTGGGCCCGTACCGAGCTCGTCGAGCCCACGGTCCGCGGCGCGAGCGGTTCGGGGTCGCAGCGGCTCTACGGGTTCCGCGACATCCTCGTTCTGAAGCTCGTGAAGCGGCTCCTCGACACGGGGATCTCGCTCCAGCAGATCCGCATCGCCGTCGATCAGCTGCGCGCGGCGGGTATCCGCGATCTTGCGGGGACGACTCTCATGAGCGACGGTGCGTCGGTGTACCTCTGCACCTCCAACGACGAGGTCATCGACCTCGTCAGCCGCGGGCAGGGCGTCTTCGGCATCGCCGTCGGCAAGGTCCTCCGCGAGGTCGAGACCACCCTGGTCGACTTCGAGGCCCAGCAGCCGGAACAGGTCGACGAGCTGGCTGCTCGTCGGGCCGCGCGCTCCGCCTGACGCACGCCGCATTCCCGCACGCGCGGAGGATGCTCTCGCGCGCCCGGGTGCCGGACGGTCAGGCGGGGGAGGCGGCGCCCGAGACGGGGATGCGACCCGTGCGGACGATCCGGTCGAGCAGCGAATCGAAGTCGGCGGCGAGTTCCTGCGCGGAGTCGCCGGGCCAGATGTGCAGCGGCTTCGCCGCACCCTGCGCCTGCTGCAGGGAGGTGCGCTCGGGGAGCTGGGGGGTCAGCACGAGCGGCCCGAACATGTCGCGCAGTTCCTTGATGCGGAACTGGTGCTCGATGGACTGCGGACGGACGCGGTTGACGACGATGCCGAGGGGCTGCAGGCGGGGGGACAGGCCGCGGCGGATCTCCTCGATTGCGCGGAGCGCACGGTCCGCTGCCGCGACGGAGAAGAGACCCGGCTCGGTCACGACGACGACGCGGTCGGATGCCGCCCACGCGGTGCGCGTGAGGGCGTTCAGCGATGGCGCGCAGTCGATGAGCACCAGGTCGTAGTCGGCCTCGATGGTCGCGAGGGCCTCCTCGAGCTTCCACACGTCGCGGACGCTCGGGTGCGGACCGTCGAAGTTGATCGCGGAGGGGCTGCCGATCATGACGTCGATCGTGCCGGGGTGCACCTTCGCCCAGCCGCTCGAGGTGATGGCCTGACGGACCACCTTCTCCTTGGGGTTGGCGAGGACGTCGGCGACGTTGAGCCGACCCGCCACCTGGATGTCCATGCCCGTCGACACGTCGGACTGCGGGTCCAGGTCGACGACAAGGGTCCGCACCCCGCGCGCGAACGCCGCGGAGGCGAGGCCCAGGGTCACGGTCGTCTTGCCGACGCCACCTTTGAGGGAGCTGACGGAGAGTACGTGCACAAGCGACCACGTTACCGTCCCCTAGGCTGTGAGGGTACTCAGCCCGTACCTCGGCGGCCCCGACGGAGTGGCCCCGCACCCAGTGAGGTGAAGAGCATGTTTCGCAAGATTCTGGTCGCCAATCGCGGAGAGATCGCCATCCGCGCATTCCGCGCCGCGTATGAGCTCGGGGCGCGGACGGTCGCCGTCTTCCCGTATGAAGACCGCTACTCGCTGCACCGGCTGAAAGCCGACGAGGCGTACCAGATCGGCGAGGTGGGCCACCCCGTCCGCGCGTACCTCGACGTCGACGAGATCATCCGCGTCGCGCTCGAGAGCGGCGCCGATGCGATCTACCCGGGCTACGGATTCCTGTCGGAGAATCCCGAGCTGTCCGCGAAGGCCGCCGACCATGGGATCGCCTTCATCGGTCCGTCCTCGACGGTGCTCGAGATGGCCGGCAACAAGGTCACCGCCAAGCAGCACGCGATCGCCGCGGGTGTGCCGGTGCTGCGTTCGACGGAGGCGTCGGACGACATCGACGCGCTGGTCGCGCAGGCATCCGATATCGGCTTCCCGATCTTCGTGAAGGCCGTCGCCGGCGGCGGCGGTCGCGGGATGCGGCGGGTCGAGCACCCCGACGCCCTCCCGCCCGCGCTGTCGGAGGCGATGCGCGAGGCGGGCAGCGCATTCGGGGATCCGCGTGTCTTCCTCGAGCAGGCCGTGCAGCGGCCGCGTCACGTCGAGGTGCAGATCCTCGCAGATGCGGCGGGGAACACGGTCCACCTGTTCGAGCGCGACTGCTCGGTGCAGCGTCGCCACCAGAAGGTGGTCGAGATCGCACCCGCGCCGGGCCTCTCGGACGAGATCCGCCGCGACCTCTACGCGTACGCCGTCGCGTTCGCGAAGTCCATCTCGTACGTGAACGCGGGAACCGTCGAGTTCCTCCTCGAGACCGCCGGTCCCCGCGCGGGCGAGGTCGTCTTCATCGAGATGAACCCCCGCATCCAGGTCGAGCACACCGTCACCGAAGAGGTCACCGACGTCGACCTCGTGCAGTCGCAGATGCGCATCGCCGCGGGCGCGACCCTCGAGGACCTGGGCCTGCGCCAGGAGCAGATCCACCTGCGCGGCGCCGCCCTGCAGTGCCGCATCACGACGGAGGATCCCGCGCACGGCTTCCGCCCCGACACCGGCAAGATCACGACCTACCGCTCGCCGGGCGGTGCCGGCATCCGTCTGGACGGCGGGACGACCGCGGCCGGCTCGCAGATCAGCCCGCACTTCGACTCCATGCTGGCCAAGCTGACGTGCCGGGGGCGCGACTTCGAGGCCGCGGTCGTCCGCTCCCGTCGCGCGCTGGCGGAGTTCCGCATCCGCGGTGTGTCGACGAACATCCCGTTCCTGCAGCGGGTGCTCGACGACCCGGCCTTCGCCGCCGGCGACCTGAGCACGGCGTTCATCGACGAGCGGCCCGAGCTCGTGCAGGGTCGTGAGTCGAAGGACCGTGGCTCCAAGATCGTGTCCTGGCTCGCGGACGTGACGGTCAACCGTCCGAACGGTGACAGCCCCGTCCACACGGACCCCGCCGCGAAGCTGCCGGTCGTCGACCTGAATGCAGCCCCTGCCCCCGGGTCGCGGCAGCGTCTGCTCGAGCTCGGCCCGAAGGGCTTCGCCGAGGCGCTCCGCGCGCAGGACGGACTCGCCGTCACGGAGACGACTTTCCGCGACGCGCACCAGTCCCTGCTCGCGACCCGCGTGCGCACGAAGGACCTCGTCCGCGTCGCCCCGCACGTCGCCCGGCTCACTCCGCAGCTGCTGTCGGTCGAGGCGTGGGGAGGTGCGACCTACGACGTCGCCCTCCGCTTCCTCGGCGAGGACCCGTGGGAGCGTCTCGACGCCCTCCGCTCCGCCCTGCCGAACGTCGCGATCCAGATGCTCCTGCGCGGTCGCAACACGGTCGGCTACACGCCGTACCCGACGAAGGTCACGGATGCGTTCGTCGCGGAGGCCGCGGCATCCGGTGTCGACATCTTCCGCATCTTCGACGCGCTCAACGACGTCAGCCAGATGCGGCCCGCGATCGAGGCGGTCCTCGCCACCGACACCGCCGTCGCCGAGGCGGCGATCTGCTACACCGGCAACCTGCTCGACCCCGCCGAGGACCTGTACACGCTCGACTACTACCTGCGCCTCGCGGAGCAGGTCGTGGACGCCGGCGCCCACATCCTCGCGATCAAGGACATGGCGGGGCTGCTGCGTCCGGCTGCCGCGGCGCGGCTCGTGTCGGCCCTGCGGGAGCGCTTCGACCTGCCGGTCCACGTGCACACCCACGACACGGCCGGCGGTCAGCTGGCGACACTCCTCGCGGCCAGTGCGGCCGGAGCGGATGCCGTCGACGCGGCCGCCGCGCCGATGTCGGGCACGACGAGCCAGCCCTCGCTGTCGGCGCTGGTCGCCGCGCTGGCGGACACGGAGCGCGACACCGGACTCGACCTGCAGGCGGTCTCGGACCTCGAGCCGTACTGGGAGGCGGTCCGCAACCTCTACGCACCGTTCGAGTCGGGTCTGCCCGGCCCCACCGGGCGCGTCTACCACCACGAGATCCCCGGCGGCCAGCTCTCGAACCTGCGTCAGCAGGCGATCGCCCTCGGGCTGTCGGAGGACTTCGAGCTCATCGAGGACATGTACGCCGCGGCCAACCGGATCCTCGGCCGGGTCCCGAAGGTCACGCCCTCGTCGAAGGTCGTGGGCGACCTCGCCCTGCACCTCGCGGCCGTGAAGGCCGACCCGGCTGACTTCGAAGCGAACCCGGAGAAGTACGACGTGCCGGACTCGGTCGTCGGCTTCATGGCCGGCGAGCTCGGCGACCTGCCCGGCGGCTGGCCGGAGCCCTTCCGGTCGAAGGTGCTCGCGGGACGCTCCGTGAAGGTGGGCGTGACCGACATCTCCGCAGAGGATGCCGCGGCTCTCGACGCGGACTCGGCGACGCGACGCGAGAAGCTCAACCGGCTGCTCTTCCCCGCTCCGACGAAGGCGTTCCATGAGGTCCGTGACACGTTCGGCGACCTCAGCGTCCTCGACACCATCGATTACCTGTACGGGATGAAGCCGGGCCAGGAGCATGTGGTCGAGATCGAGCGGGGCGTGCAGCTCTACGTCGGTCTTGAGGCGATCGGCGAGGTCGATGACAAGGGGATGCGGACGGTCATGGCGACCCTGAACGGTCAGCTGCGCCCGGTCACCGTCCGCGATCGCTCGGTCGCCGTCGAGGCCCGCCAGGCCGAGAAGGCCGACACGTCGAAGCCGGGTCAGGTCGCCGCACCGTTCTCGGGTGTCGTCACCGTGAAGGCCGACGAGGGCGCGAAGGTGCGCGCGGGGGAGCCCGTGGCATCCATCGAGGCGATGAAGATGGAGGCGGCCATCACCGCCCCCATCGACGGCGTCGTCGAGCGCATCGTCATCGCCCCCACCGCGCAGGTGGAGGCGGGTGACCTTTTGCTCGTCGTCCGTCCCGCGGACTAACCTGGTGCGTCGGGCTTTGCGAGGCCCCAGATCCACCAGGAGTGACCCCCGTGATGCGTGAGCGCGACAACGAGATGTCCGAGGGCGTCGACAACGGTGTGCTGGAGCGCACCGACAACCTCGAGACGACCGGCATCGGCATCGTCGACGGGACGACGGCCCAGATCGACCTGACGCTCCCGGCGCTCGCGGACGATGACGACGACTACGTCGACGACGACGACATCGCCCCGGTCGGGAATGACGAGGCCGAGCGGACCTCGGACGACGGCCACGACGAGGCATCCGTCGTCTCCGCATCGCGGCCCGAGGACGAGTCTCCTGCCCCGACAGCCGACACCCAGGACGACATCGTCGACGCGGAGGTCGTCCCGGCGACGGTCCCGCCGGCGACGGGGGTGACTCGGCGTGCGATCCACCATTCCGCGGGAGCCGACAAGCACGCCCTCGAGCGTGTGCGCGGGGTCCGCGTCGACGAGGAACCCCTGCAGTCCCGCCGTCTCGACCAGCTCTCGGCCGACCGCGAGAGCCCGGACCTGCTCACCGCCGATCGGCTCATCGACCGGTCCCGCGTCGCCGCGCCCGAGCCCGAAGGCGCCTGGCAGCGTCTCGTCTACGCCGCGAGCTTCCGTCGGGTCCTCCTCGCGGAGAGCCCGAAGGTCCGCGCACGCAAGGAGCTCGACCGCCGCATCGCCGCGCCGCTCACCGGCGGAGCGAAGTTCGTACCCGTGCTCTCGCGCAAGGGCGGCGTCGGGAAGACGAGTGTGACCACCCTGCTCGGGATGGCCCTCGCCGACGCGCGCGAGGACCGCATCATCGCCGTCGACGCGAACCCCGACCGCGGCACCCTCGCCGAGCGGATCGAGCGCACGAGCGGCAAGACCGTGCGCGACCTCGTCCGTGCGCGCGCCGACGTGAACGGGTTCAACGACCTCTCCGGGATCGTCGCGCGGGACGAGACGCGCCTCGACATCCTGGCCTCCGATGCCGACCCGCACCTGTCCGAGGCGTTCAGCGACCGCGATTACCACGACGTCGCCGCCATCGCCGCCCACTACTACTCGATCGTCCTCACCGACAGCGGCACCGGCATCGTGCACTCCGTCATGGACGCGACCCTCGAGCTCGCCGACCAGATCCTCATCGTCGCCGGACGCAGCGTCGACGAGGCCAAGCTGGCCTCCGAGACGCTGTCGTGGCTCGAGACGAACGGGTACGGCGAGCTCGCCCGCAACGCGGTGGTCGTGCTCAACACCTCCCGGCCGGGGGCGAGCCTCATCAAGCCGAGCGAGCTCGAATCCCACTTCCGCAGCCGCGTGCGCGCGGTCGTGACCATTCCGTACGACGCGCACATCGCGACCGGCGGTCCGATCTCGTTCCGCGAGCTGGCCGGCGCGACGCGCCTCGCCGCCCGCGAGCTGGCGGCCGTCGTCGTCGAGGGGCTGCGCGCGGCGGGAACGGTGCGCTGATGGCGGTCCGTCCCATCCGCCTGTTCGGCGACCCCGTCCTGCGGTCGGTCTGCGCACCCATCGACGACATCGACGAGGGCATCGTCAGTCTGGTGTCGGACTTGGTCGACTCCGTGGCCGAGCCGGGTCGTGCCGGCGTCGCGGCGCCGCAGATCGGTGTCGGCGTCCGCGCGTTCAGCTACAACGTCGACGGTGTCATCGGGTACATCCTGAACCCCACCCTCGAGGTCGCGGGCGATCCGGTGCCGACGGGGGAGGGATGCCTCTCGGTCCCCGGTCTCTGGCACGACGCCCTCCGTCACCCCTGGGCGCGCGTAACCGGCATCGACCTGCACGGTGACGAGCTCGTCATCGAGGGGGAGGGGCTGCTCGCACAGGCGCTGCAGCACGAATGCGACCACCTCGACGGGATGCTGTACCTCGACCGCCTGCCGAAGGACGTCCGGCGCCACGCGATGCGAGAAGTGCGCGAGTCCGACTGGTTCTGACCAGTGCATGTCGAAGGGCCCCGGATCGCCGGGGCCCTTCGACATGTGAGGGGGTGCGGGTCAGTTCCCGAGGGAGATGTTCGTGGTGGACACGTTCGCCTGGTACAGCTCCTCGATGTCGCCGGCGAAGTCCGAGAGGATCACGTTCCGCTTGATGCTCATCTTCGGCGTCAGGTGACCGGATGCCTCGGTCCACTCGGTGTCGAGGATCACGAACTTGCGGATCGACTCCGCGCGCGAGACCGCCTTGTTGGCCCGGTCTACCGCGGACTGCACCTCGGCGAGCACCTTCGGATGCGCGATCACCTGCGACATGGGCATGTCGGCGGCGAGTCCGTTGTTGGACATCCAGGTCGGCAGCATCTCGCGGTCGAGCGTGACGAGGGCGCCGATGAACGGCTTCTGGTCGCCCACGACGACCACCTGCCCGACGATGGGGTTCGCGCGGATGGGGTCCTCGAGGACGGCGGGGGCGACGTTCTTACCGCCGGCCGTCACGATGATCTCCTTCTTGCGCCCCGTGATGGTGAGGTAGCCCTCGGAGTCGAAGGTCCCGATGTCGCCCGTGCGGAACCAGCCGTCGTGGAAGGCCTCCGCGGTCGCCTCGGGGTTGCGCCAGTACTCCTTGAAGACGTTGATGCCGCGGACCTCGATCTCGCCGTCCTCGCCCAGCCGGACGCCGACGCCGGGGAGCGCGGGGCCCACCGTGCCGATCTTGGACTTCGTGGCGAGGTTCACGGTCGCCGGCGCGGTGGTCTCGGTGAGCCCGTAGCCTTCGAGGATCTGCACGCCGAGGCTGTGGAAGAAGTGACCGAGGCGCGGCCCGAGCGGCGCCGATCCCGAGACGGCGTGCGTCACACGCCCGCCCATCGCGGTGCGCAGCTTGCTGTAGACGAGGCGGTCGAAGAGCGCGAACTTGATCTTCATCCCGAGCGGGATCTTCTCGCCGTCCTGCAGGCGGCGGGAGTGCTCGACGGCGACGGCGGCCGCGGCCCGGAAGATCTTGCCCTTGCCGCCGGCCTCCGCCTTCTGCTCGGCCGAGTTGTAGACCTTCTCGAACACGCGTGGCACCGCGAGCAGGTACGTCGGCTTGAACGAGCCGAGTCCGGCGAGCAGCTTCGTCGTGTCGGGCTCGTGGCCCGTCTTCACCCCGGCGTGGATGTTGAGGATCGAGATGAACCGTGCGAACACGTGCGCGAGGGGGAGGAAGAGGAGGGTCGCGGCCCCGGGCTGCTCGACGACCTCGTGGAGCGCCTTGGCGGAGTTGCGGGAGAGCTCGACGAAGTTCTTGTGGGTGAGGACGCAGCCCTTGGGCCGGCCGGTCGACCCCGACGTGTAGATGAGGGTCGCGATGTCGTCGGCGTTGGCCAGCGAACGGCGGCGCTCGATCTCGTCGTCGGTGATCTCGGTGCCCCGTGCGCGCAGGCTGTCGAGGTCCCCGGTGCCCATCGTCCACACCTCGCGCACGAGCGGGACCTCCGAGCGGATCTCGGCGACACGCTCGGCGTGGGTCGCGTTCTCGACCACCATCGCGACGGCGCCCGAGTCGGCGAGGATCCAGTTGATCTGCGACGCGGAGCTGGTCTCGTAGACCGGCACCATGACGGCTCCTGCGAAGAAGAGCGCGAAGTCGACGAGGGTCCAGTCGTAGGTCGTCCGTGCAAGGAAGGCGACCTTGTCGCCGGGCTGGATGCCGCTGGCCGCGAATCCCTTCGCGAGCGCGATCACCTCGCGGTGGAACTCCGCTGCGGTGACGTCTCGCCATCCGTCCCCGTCCGGGACGGCGAACAGGGCCAGCGACGGCGTCGCCCTCACCCGTTGGACGAGGATGTCCGAGGTGTTCGAGGTCGGGTCGGCGGGCACGACGGCGGGGACGTCGAATTGTACGGCGCTCATGGGGCGGCAACTCCTTCGGTACCGGGTGGCGTCAGGTGCGACCGAGTCTAGGCCATCGTGAGCCTCGATCCCACGGCCGCGGCGGCCCGTCGCACCCCGTTAGACTCACGGATGCCGTGCGCCCGCACGCGCGGAGGGGAGTGGTGTGCTCAACGTCGGCATCGACATCGGTGGGACCAAGATCGCTGGAGGCATCGTCGACCCGGACGGCACGATCGTCGACCGGCGCCGTGTCCCCACCCCCGCCGATCCCCACGCGCTGGCGGACGCCGTCGCCGCCATGGTGGACGACCTCGTCACCGACCGGGTGGTGCACGCCGTGGGCGTGGCCGCGGCCGGCTTCATCGATGCGAGCCGGTCCGTCATCCTGCACGCCCCGAACATCGACTGGACCGACGAGCCGCTCCGCGACGAGCTGGAGCGACGCATCGGACGTCCCGTCACCCTCGAGAACGATGCCAACGCCGCCGGGTGGGGTGAGTTCCGCTTCGGTGCCGGTCGGGACGTCCGCGACATGGTGATGGTCACCCTGGGCACGGGCGTGGGCGGCGCGGCGATCATCGACGGCGAGCTGCTCGTCGGCGGCAACGGCATCGGCGGCGAGCTCGGCCACATCCGCTTCGAGCGCGGCGGCCGCCCCTGCGGCTGCGGTCAGAACGGATGCCTCGAGCAGTACGCGTCGGGGCGTGCCCTGCAGCGCGAAGCGGCGGACATCGCCGCATCCGGCGCCCTCGGCGCGGGCCTCGCCGCCGCGCGGACCGCCGACGGGATCGTGCCGGCAGCGGCCATGGCGCGACTCATCGCGGACGGCGACGCCGGCGCCCTCGAGGCGGTCCACCGCGTCGCGACGGCCCTCGGTGAGGCGTGCGGCGGCTTCCAGGCCGTCCTCGACCCGGCCCTGTTCGTCATCGGCGGCGGTGTCGCCGACCTGGGGGAGCGGCTCCTCCACCCGGTGCGCGAGGCCTACGCGACGGCGCTGCCGGGCTACGGCGAGCGGCCGGTCGCATCCTTCGCTATCGCCACCCTCGGCAACGACGCCGGCCTGATCGGCGTCGCCGACCTCGCAGGAGGCCGGGTCTGAGATGGTCTACTGGGTCCTGAAGTACCTCATCATCGGACCGATCGTGAAGGCGATCTTCCGTC
Source organism: Microbacterium sp. NPDC080220 (assembly GCF_040686395.1). Lineage (NCBI taxonomy): Bacteria > Bacillati > Actinomycetota > Actinomycetes > Micrococcales > Microbacteriaceae > Microbacterium > Microbacterium sp. NPDC080220. The sequence goes on along the minus strand of NZ_JBFBOP010000006.1, from coordinate 161,335 downwards.
CGTGGATCGTGGGTCGGAGCAACATCCCGGCGACCGGGGCCGCCATCATCGCCAGCAACCACCTGTCGGTCAGCGACTCGATCTTCCTGCCGCTGATGATCGACAGGCCGATGTCCTTCCTCGCCAAGAGCGACTACTTCACGGGCAAGGGGCTGAAGGGCTGGGCCACCCGCGTCTTCATGCAGGGCACCGGCCAGATCCCGATCGACCGCACGGGCGGCAAGGCCTCCGAGGCATCCCTGAACACCGGACTCCAGGTGCTCGGTCGCGGCGACCTGCTCGGGATCTACCCCGAGGGCACCCGCAGCCCCGACGGCAAGCTGTACCGCGGTCGGACGGGCCTCGCGCGGATGGCGCTGACGGCGCGCGTCCCGGTGATCCCGGTCGTCATGATCGGCACCGACGACGTCATGCCGATCGGCCGGTCGATCCCGCGGGTCGGGCGGGTCGGCATGGTCATCGGCGAGCCCCTCGACTTCAGCCGCTTCCACGGCATGGAGTCCGACCGCTTCGTCCTGCGCTCGGTGACCGACGAGATCATGGTGGCCCTTCAGCGCATGGGGGAGCAGGAGTACGAGGACGTCTACGCCTCCACCGTGAAGCACCGGCGCCCGGCATCCGCTTCCTGAGCTCTCGCTGCGCCGTCGCGGCCCCCGTCATACGGCCGGGGGCGCCGTCCGCCGCCGCTAGAATTGGCGGATGCCCACTCCTCTCGACCACTGGCGCTCGCTCCCGATCAAGCAGCAGCCGTTGTGGCCCGACGCGGATGCGGTCGCCGCCGTCTCCGCCGAGATCGCGACCCTTCCGCCCCTCGTCTTCGCCGGCGAGGTCGACAACCTCCGCGCCCGCCTGGCGAACGCCGCCGCGGGCCAGGCTTTCCTGCTGCAGGGCGGCGACTGCGCCGAGACCTTCGCGGGTGCCACGGCGCAGCAGATCCGCAACCGCATCAAGACGGTCCTGCAGATGGCGGTCGTCCTCACCTACGGCGCATCGATGCCGGTCGTGAAGATGGGGCGCATGGCGGGTCAGTTCGCCAAGCCGCGCTCGAGCGACACCGAGACGCGCGGCGACGTCACCCTGCCCGCGTACCGCGGCGACATCGTCAACGGCTACGACTTCACCGAGGCCTCGCGCACCGCCGACCCGCACCGGCTCCTGAAGGGGTACCACACCGCGGCGTCGACTCTGAATCTCATCCGCGCCTTCACGCAGGGCGGGTTCGCGGACCTCCGCGAGGTGCACAGCTGGAATCAGGGCTTCGCGAAGAACCCCGCGAATCAGCGTTACGAGCGTCTCGCGGGCGAGATCGACCGGGCCATCAAGTTCATGGAGGCCGCGGGGGCGAACTTCGACGAGCTGCGCGGCGTGGAGTTCTACACCGGTCACGAGGGTCTGCTCATGGACTACGAGCACCCGATGACGCGCATCGACTCGCGCACGGACACGCCGTACAACACGTCGGCGCACTTCCTGTGGATCGGGGAGCGTACCCGCGACCTCGACGGCGCCCACGTCGACTACTTCTCGAAGATCCGCAACCCCATCGGCGTCAAGCTCGGACCGAGCACGTCGCCCGAGACCGCCTTGGCCCTCATCGACAAGCTCGACCCCGAGCGCGAGCCGGGGCGGCTCACCTTCATCACGCGGATGGGCGCCGGCAAGATCCGCGACGCCCTCCCGCCGCTGCTGGAGGCGGTGAAGGATGCCGGTGCCACGCCGCTCTGGGTGACCGACCCGATGCACGGCAACGGGATCACGACGCCGACCGGCTACAAGACGCGTCGCTTCGACGACGTCGTCGACGAGGTCCGCGGCTTCTTCGAGGCGCATCGCGCGGTCGGTACGTTCCCGGGCGGCATCCACGTCGAGCTCACGGGCGATGACGTGACCGAGTGCCTGGGCGGTTCCGAGATGATCGACGAGGCGACCCTCGCGACGCGTTACGAGTCGCTGTGCGACCCGCGCCTGAACCACATGCAGTCGCTCGAGCTCGCCTTCCTCGTCGCCGAGGAGCTCGGCAACCGCTGACGAGGCGACACGAGGGCCCGGCCGTGATCGACCGCCGGGCCCTCGTCGTTGGCGAAGAACGGGTGCCGGGGATCAGCCGAAGGGCTGGAATTGCGGTGTGAGGCTGACGGTCGTCCCGGGGCGCTGCAGCGTCCCGCCGTCCGGCGTCATGGCCTGCACCCGGTAGACGTCCCAGTAGCGTCCGCCGAGCGGGAGTTCGAGGTCCTCGATGTTCGGGTTGACCTTGAAGCCGGCCGACTGCAACCGGTCGACGGCGGTGCGCACCGTCTCGCCGACGACGTTGGGCACCTCGACGGGGCGCGGGCCGTCGGAGACGACCAGCGTCAGCTTCTCGCCCTGCTGCCAGGAGCCGCCGCCGGGTCGATCGGCGACGCGGATGACGAGGTCGTCGGCGACGTCGTTGCTGTACTCGCGGGTCTCCTCGACCTCCATCCCCACGTCCCGGAGGGTCTTCGCGGCCTCGTCCGCCGGCGTTCCGGCGACGTCGGGGAGCGGGCCGAGCGAGACGCGGAGTTCCGCCGTCGAGCCCTGAAGGACCGAGCAGCCCTCGGTGCATTCGACCGGATCCGGCGTTCCCGCCTGAGTGACGTAGACGCGAACGACCCGGTCGGCGGCGAAGCTCGTGAAGTAGTTCTTGGTCTCGGCGACCGTGATGTTGTTCTCCGCCAGGAGCGACTCGGCCTCGGCGCGCGCCCGATCCTGCAGGGCCGGCAACTCGGCGGTGGCGGGACCGGCGGAGATCTGCACCGTCACCGGGGAGTCGCGGTCGACGAACTCGCCGGTGCCGGGGTCCGTCCCGATCGCCTTCCCGGCGGGGACCTCCAGGCTGTGGACGTCACTGCGGCGGGCGACGAGGGTGTTCTCGGCCAGCAGGTCCTCGGCGTCGTCGAAACTCATCCCGACCACCGTCGGGACGGCGACGAGTGAACCGGGACCGCTGCCGAACCACCATCCGGCCAGGCCGGCACCGGCGGCCAGCACGAGGACCACGGCGAGCAGCCAACCGCCCTTGACCGCGTTGCGGTGCGTGCGTCGCCGCAGGCGGGTGGCGTTGTCGACCTCCGTCGTGACGCTCGGTGCCGTGAACGTGCCGGGCATGACGCGGGTCACCTCGTCGGAGTCGAGCGAGTCGTCGACGACGACCTTCGTCCCGGTGGGGGTGGAGCGCACCACCTGCGGGAACACGCCCAGCTGCTTCTCGATCTCGCGCAGGCGGTCGAGCATCTCGCGCGCGTCGTTCGGACGGTCCTCGGGCGAGCGCTCGGTGGCCCACAGCACGAGCTCATCGAGCTGCTCCGGCACGGCGGGGTTCTTCACGCTCGGGCGCGGAACCGAGTGGGTCGCGTGCTGGTAGGCGATCTGCATCGGCTGCTCGCCCTTGTAGGGCTGTTCGCCCGCGAGCATCTCGTAAAGCATGATGCCGAGCGCGTAGATGTCGCTGCGGGCGTCCGCCGTCCCCCGCGTCACCAGCTCGGGCGCCAAGTAGGCGATCGTCCCGAGCAGCATCTGTCCGGTGGCGGTATTCGCACTCGACGCGCGGGCAAGGCCGAAATCGCCGATCTTGATCCGGCCGTCCTCGGCGAGCAGGACGTTCTCGGGTTTCACGTCGCGGTGCACGATCCCCGCGCGGTGCGCCGCCGAGAGACCCGACAGGATCGCATCCATGATCGTGATCGTCTGAGGAAGCGTGAGGCGCCCCTGCTCGCGCAGCAGCTCGCGCAGCGTGATCCCGGGGAGGTACTCCATGACGAGATAGGCCATCTCGCCGTCCTGGCCCTGATCGAAGACGTTGACGACGTGGGGGTCGGCGAGCCGCGCGGCCGACCGTGCTTCCTGGATGAAGCGGTTTTGGAAGACGGTGTCGTCGGAGAGGTGGCCGTGCATCACCTTGAGCGCGACGCGCCGCTCGAGCCTCAGGTCCGTCGCGACGTACACGGTGGCCATGCCGCCTCGGGCGATGCGCCCGCGGACCCGGTACCGGCTGTCGACCAGGCGGCCGATCAGCGGGTCGGTCTGCGGGGTGGCGTTCACGTCAGAAGTCTACGGAGCGGACCCTGCGAGCCCGGGTAACGCCTCACCCCCGGAGCCGGTCGGCCGACGAAATCACCCGTACGTCTCGAGCCAGCGGTACGCCTGCGCCTCCCAGGGTCCGTACCGTTCGGGGTAGGCGGAGATCTGCACGGCCTGGGCCGCGTCGCCGAAGGCCATGTCCTCCCACCCCTCGATGTCGAGCAGGCCGCGGGTCCGGTCGCCGTTGGGGTCCGCGGAGCCGCCGTAGAACGCCGCCGCGGACCGTCGCGGGTCGCGGATCTCGGCCACCGAGCCCCAGCCCGCGCTCGGGCGCTGCTGGAAGAGGCCGACCGAATCGCGGTCGCCGCCGTCGAGGTTGCGGATCCAGGACTCCACCATCGCCGTGGCCAGGGCGATCGCGATGCCGTCGCGCGAGACGCCGCGCTCGCGTCCGACCGCGATGATCGTCTTGACGTTGGCGATCTGCTCGGCGTCCAGGGCGACGGAAGCCGCGCCACTCGAGGCGGGGGAGGGCGCCGCGGCGGTCGGGATGCGGAGCTTCTGTCCCGGATAGATGATCGAGCCCTCGTCCAGGCCGTTGGCGGCGAGCAGGCGCCCGAGGCTGACACCGCTGCGCTGCGCGATCGCCCAGAGCGTCTCGCCCGCGGACACCTCGTGCACGGGGCCGGCCTTCTCGGGTCGGGGTGCGCTGGGGCGGGAGGCGGCGGCAGGAGTGGCGGCCACCGACCTGATCGTCAGCTTCTGCCCCGGGTGGATCATCGTCGACGATCCCAGTCCGTTGGCCCGAGCGAGGGCGGCGACGCCCATGCCGTGGCGGGTGGCGATGGACCAGAGGGTGTCGCCCCGCTTCACCGTGTAGGTGGATGCCGGAGCCGCCGCTGCCGGTGTGCGCCCGGCACCCCGCCCCGAGCTCTTCGGACCGAGACGGAGGACGTCACCGGGTCGGATGATCGACCGCCAGCCCAGGCCGTTCCAGGCCAGGACGTCGGCGGTGCGCACGCCGTTCGCCGCGGCGATGGCGCTGACCGTGTCGCCCCGGGCGACGACGTGGGTCTTCACGGCCTTCCGCGCCGCCGGGCTGCCGACGACGGTGGCCGCGGTGGCGGACTCGGTCGCGGATCTGGCCGTGACGGGTTCCGGGGTGTTCCGCCGGGGCTCCTCGGCCTGTGCCGCGTCCATCGGCAGGAGCGACATCGCGAGTGCTATCGAGCCGATGACGGCAGGGGTGCGCTTGTCGCGCAGGGCGGTGGACAGGAGGTCGTTACGGCGCACAGGTGTTCCTTCGTTCGGTCCCAGCTCGTCGATCCCCCCGCAGAACCGTGTCACGGCCGTGTTGCTGGTGTCAATGGATGAGGCGCATGTGACTGGTGTGATGAACGCCGCGTCGGCGCGGATGCGATAGTGGAGGGGTGAGTTCTGACGCGACCGTGTCCACTGATTGGCTGAGTCTTCCCGAGCTGGTCGAGCTGACCGGCGAACCCCTCGGACGCGTGCGCCGGATGCTCGACGAGCACCAGCTGATCGCGTCGCGGCGATTCGGGGCGCCCCGGGTCCCCTCCGTCTTCCTCGTGGACGGAGCGCCGATCTCCGCCCTCCGGGGGACGATCATCGTCCTGCAGGACGCGGGGTTCTCGGACGACGAGGCGATCGACTGGCTGCTGGCGCCCGAGGACTCGATCGGCGTCGCACCGATCGATGCCCTCCGGCAGGGGCGCAAGAGCGAGGTCCGTCGCGTCGCGCAGTCCTTGGCCTGACCCCTCGCGGGGTCTGACGCCGGGGCGGTCGTCGCTCAGGCGGTGCGAACGGTCGCCGCGCGCGCCAGGTCGCGGAGTTCGCTGACGGCTGCGTGACCCAGGCGTGCGCCGCGGAAGGCACGGTCGGCCTCGGCTGCCCATCCCGCGATCCGATCCTCGACGCGCGCGAGCGCACCGGTGTCGACGATCGTCTGCTGCAGGTGCGACACCTGTTCGGGCGTCAGGTCCCGGTCGCCGATCAGCTCGTCGAAGACGGCGAGGGCCCCCGGTGCCAGGGCGGCCCGGGTGTAGGCGACGAGGAGCGTCCGTTTGCCTTCGCGCAGGTCGTCTCCCACGGGCTTACCCGTGACGGTCGTGTCGCCGAAGACGCCGAGCACGTCGTCCCGCAACTGGAAGGCGAGGCCGACGGGGTGACCGAACGCGGCGAGGGCGGCGTACTGGTCGTCGTCCGCGCCTGCGAGCACCGCGCCGAGCTGGAGAGGATGCTGCACGCTGTAGCGCGCGGACTTCAGCGACGCCACGCGCAGGGCGCGGTCGGGGTGCGTGTCGACGGGCGCGACGACGTGGACCGACTCCTCGGCGATGTCGAGGAACTGACCGACGGTGACCTCCCGGCGCATGCGGGCGAACTCGGCGCGCGCGCGGGCGGCGGCGCTCGGTTCGGCGGCCAGCAGGCCCTCTTCGAGGAGGTCGTCGCTCCACGCCACCAGGAGGTCGCCCAGGAGGATGGCCGCCGACGTGCCGAAGCCCGCCGCGTCGCCCGCCCAGCGGCCTGCGCGGTGCGCCGCCTCCCACGCGCGGTGGGCGGCGGGGCGCCCTCGGCGGGTGTCGGAACGGTCGATGACGTCGTCGTGCACGAGGGCGGCGGCGTGGAAGACCTCCAATGCCGCGGATGCCGCGGTCACGACCTCCGGCACGTGGCCGGGCGCGGGCGCCTCGGCCGTGGCCACCGCGCGCCATCCGGCGAGGCAGAAGCGGGCGCGGAAGCCCTTCCCGCCGGTGGCGGCGGCGGCGCCGGAATCCACGAACGACCGGGCCTCCTCGCCGAAATCCGCGACCGCATCGCGCTGCGCCTGCAGGAACCTCTCGACTCGCTGGGAAACGGCCACGATCGGGTCGGGGGAAGAGGACACGGGCCTAGCCTAGTGATCGCGCGCACGCGTACACTTGATGGACCGACCCGAGGGGGATGCATGCCACTGTCAGAGCAGGAGCAGCGTCTGCTGGACGAGATGGAACGCCATCTCATGCGCAACGACGCCGATGTTGTCAGCGCGGACCGGGGCGCGGCCCCCCTCAGCTATCGCAACATCGTCTACGGGTCCGTCATCGTCCTCCTCGGCATCGCCGGGCTCGTCGTCGGCGTGGCCACATCCCTCGTCGTCATCGGCGTCATCGCCTTTGTCGTGATGGTGGGCGGTGTCGTCCTCGCCTTCACCCCGGCTAAGGGTGCCGCTGCAGCCCGGGCCGCGACGGGGTCGCGCAAGCCGCGCGCCGCGAAGGCGCCGGCATCCGCCTCCTTCATGGATCGCATGAACGACCGGTGGGATCGACGCAACGACGATCGATGATCTGAGTTCCTCCACACCCCTCCACTTCTGAAGCACCGACCTCCGGGTCGGTGCTTTTTTTGTGCCCTCGCAGGGAGCGCGGGCGGGGCCCGCCCGGCGTGGCCGACCCCGATGAGCGCAGACGAGAGCGCATCGGGGCGGGAATCTGTCGCGGAGTGGAGGAAAGTGGAGTAAAGTGGCGTCATCCTGGAGCGGGCCGGACGAAGGGGGTGACCGAGCGATGTTGTTGGGCACCCACACCCCGAAGCTGGACGACAAAGGTCGGGTCATCCTGCCGGCGAAGTTTCGCGACGACCTCGGCCCCGGCGTCGTGATCACCCGCGGCCAGGAGCGCTGCCTTTACGTCTTCAGCTCGGCGGAGTTCGAGCGGGTGTACGAGCGCATCCGCGAAGCCCCCTTGACCAACAAGCAGGCGCGCGACTTCCAGCGCATGTTCCTCTCCGGCGCGAGTGCGGAGAAGCCCGATTCGCAGAACCGGATCACGATCCCGCCGCACCTTCGGACCTACGCGGCTCTGGAGCGCGAACTGGTCGTGACGGGTGTCGGCGCGCACGCCGAGATCTGGAACGCCGATGCCTGGAACGCCTACGCGGACAGCAACGAAGACACGTACTCGGACATGGAGCAGGAGGTGATCCCGGGACTCTTCTGATCCTCGACCGCGACTCCCAGCCGCTCGCCCTGACGCACTTCCCCGGCGCCAGGTCGGAGCGGATGGGGATCGGGGCCGAGGGCCTCTGCAGAACCGAACGCACCATGGCCTACGACGACATCCACACCCCCGTCCTCCTCGACCGCTGCGTCGAGCTGCTCGCACCCGCGCTCCAGCGCGACGGCGCCGTCGTCGTCGACGCCACCGAGGGCATGGGCGGCCACTCCGAAGCGCTCCTCGAGCGCTTCCCCCAGGTGCGGCTGATCGGCCTCGACCGCGACACCGACGCCCTTCGGATCGCGGGGGAGCGGCTCGCCCGGTTCGGGGACCGCGTGACCCTCGTCCACACCGTGTACGACGACATCGCCGACGCGGTGCGCAGCGCCGGAGCGACGAAGGTCGACGGCATCCTGTTCGACCTGGGGGTGTCCTCCCTCCAGCTCGACGAGGCGGACCGCGGGTTCGCGTACGCGAAGGATGCCCCGCTCGACATGCGGATGGACCAGACCGCCTCGACCACGGCGGCCGACATCGTCGCCACCTACGGTGAGGGCGACCTCCGCCGGATCTTCGAGCGGTACGGCGAGGAGAAGCTCGCCGGCCGGTACGCCCGAGCCATCATCGCCGCGCGCGAGGAGGCGCCCATCGACCGGTCCGCCCGCCTCGTCGAGATCCTCATCGCCGCGACGCCGGTGGCCGTGCAGCGCGAGCGCAGCGGTCACCCCGCCAAGCGTGTGTTCCAGGCGCTGCGCATCGAGGTCAACGGCGAGCTCGCGGTGCTCGAACGCGCCCTGCCCGAGGCCCTCGGCATCCTGCCCGTCGGCGGTCGCATCGTCGTCATGTCGTACCAGTCCCTCGAGGACCGCCTCGTCAAGCGGGTGTTCGCCGAGGCGACGCGGTCCACGGCGCCGGCGGGCCTCCCGATCGAACCACCCGAGCACGCCCCCCGCTTCCGCCTCCTCACCAAGGGCGCCGAAGTGGCATCAGACGAAGAGAAGTCCCGCAACCCGCGCGCCACACCGGTGCGTCTGCGTGCGGCAGAGCGAGTGAGGGAGGCGTCATGACCGTTCCGGCCCTGGCCACCACTGCCATCGACAGCGCAGGCGATGAGGTCGTCCTCGGTTCGGCGGCACCGGTCCTCCGTCCGCTGGGTCGCCCCGGCGTCGGCATCGCGCCGCAGCCGCGACGCCGTCCGCGGCTCGTGTTCGGCCTCGTCGCGGTCGCCGGCGCCCTCGCCATCGCCGGTGTGCAGATGGGGCTGTCGATCGTCACGACGCAGGGCGCCTACGAGGTCAAGGACCTCACGGCGCAGCAGCGGGACGCGAACTACCAGAAGCAGATCCTCGAGGAGGAGATCGCGGGGCTCAGCTCGCCGCAGTTCCTCGCCGCCAACGCCGCCGCCCTCGGCCTCGTCGCCGGCGGCGAGCCCAACTACCTGCGCCTGAGCGACGGCGCGACCCTCGGTCCGCAGAAGGGCGCGTCGGATGCCTCCTCGATCGAGGCGCTGTCGCGGGCGGCGGTCTCCAACGCCCTCGTTGCGGATGTCCCGCTCGTGACGGACCCCGAGGCGAGCCTGGACTCGGGTGTGTCCATCGACGAGGACCTGCTGGCCAATACGCCGACACCCCCCTCGATCACCGACGGACTGCCGACCCCCAGCACACACTGAGAACATGACGACACGAGCAACCCGAGGCCCGCGCCGTCGCACCGTCGTCGCCCTCGCCGTCGTCCTGGTGGTCCTGGTCTCCTTCGTCGTCCGCCTGGTCGACATCCAGATCGTCAACGCGAGCCAGCACGTCGGCGACGCCTTCAGCAAGGGGATGCGGGTCACCTCGAAGCTCGAGGGAGCGCGGGGAACGATCGTCGACACGAACGGCACCCCGCTCGCGACGAGCCTGCTGCGCTATCACGTCGTCGTGAACCCGAAGCTCGCCGAGAAGGGGATGTCCCTCCGGGACGAGAACGGCTCGCTCGTCAAGGACGAGAACGACAAGACGGTGCTGGTGACGTGGCCCGAGATCGCCGCGCAGATCGCCGAGGTGACGGGTCAGGATGCCGCCGAGGTCCAGGCGATCGCCGACGACGCGTTCGCGAAGGACCCGGCCGACCAGTTCGAGTACGTGAAGAAGTTCGTCTCGACGGCGGAGTTCCGCAAGCTCGCCGATCTGCAGATCCCCTTCATCTCGTTCGAACCGATCGCCTCCCGCTCGTACCCGAACGGCGCGGTCGCGGGCAACATCCTCGGTTTCGTCGGTTCCGACGGCAAGCCCCTCGAAGGCGTCGAGTCGCTGCAGAACTCCTGCCTCGCACCCACCGACGGCAGCATCCGCTATCAGAAGGGCGCCGACGGGGTGGTCATCCCCGGAACGGCGGTCGAGCAGCCCGCGAAGAACGGCGGCACCCTCGCCCTCACGATCGACGCCGACCTGCAGTGGTACATGCAGCAGCTCATCGCCGAGGAGACCTCGCGCTACCAGGCGGACTGGGGCGGGATCATCGTGATGGAGGTCGCGACGGGCAAGATCCGCGCGCTCGCGGAGACCCCCACGGTCGACCCGAACGATCCCGGCGCCAGCGAGCCTGAGGACCGCGGATCGCGGCTGCTCCGGTTCTCCTTCGAGCCGGGTTCCACCTTCAAGCCGGTCACTGCGGCGACGGCGATCGAGCAGGCCGGCGTGACGCCGGAATCGACGGTCAGGGTGCCCGACCGGATGGTGTTCGACAACGGCGCGGTCGTCAACGACTCCGAGAACCACGCGACCGAGAACCTGACGCTCAACGGCGGTCTGGTCACCTCGTCGAACGTCGCGATGTCGCAGTTCGGCGGCATGGTCGACCCGCAGACGCGGTACGAGTACCTGACCAAGTTCGGCGCCGGTCAGCCGACCGGTCTGGACTGGTCGGGTGAGCCGAAGACGACGATCGCCCCCGCGGACACGTGGGACAACCAGACGAATTACGCGACCACCTTCGGGCAGGCCTTCACCGTCACCGCCGTCCAGGTCGCCAGCGCGTACCAGACGTTCGCCAACCACGGTCTGCGGATGCCGGCATCGCTCGTCGAGTCCTGCACGAAGCCCGACGGCACCGTCGTCGAGCCGAAGCTCGCCGCCCCTGAGCAGGTCATCAAGAAGGAGACCGCCGACGAGGTCTCGCTCATGCTCGAGAACGTCTTCGCGCAGGGGACGCTCGCCGACGACATCGCCCTCCCCGGCTACCGGATGGGCGGCAAGACCGGCACGGCGCAGATCTCCGACGGCAAGGGCGGATACAAGCCGAACCTGTACTTCACGTCCCTCGTCGGCTTCGCTCCCGCCGAGGATCCGAAGTATGTTGTCCTGACGGTCTTCGACGAGCCCAAGAAGCAGCGGATGTCGTCGGCCAACCGCTCGGTGTTCAAGAAGGCGATGGCGCAGGTGCTCACGCACTACCGCGTCATGCCGTCGGGCTCGGAGACCCCCCTCCTGCCCGTCACAGGCTGAACCCGAGCGCACGAGGAGACACCCCAGCATGATCCGGATGACGCTCGCCGAGGTGACGCACGCCGTCGGCGGCACCCTTCAGCTCCACGGCACCGACACCCCGGAGACCGTCGTCTCGGGCACGGTCGACACCGATTCCCGCGAGATGGGGCCCGGCTCCGTCTTCGTCGCCAAGCCCGGCGACGCGACCGACGGCCACCTGTTCGTCGACGCCGCCGTCACGGCGGGGGCGTCCCTCGCGATCGTGCAGCGCCCCGTCGGCGCGCCGGTCTCGCAGATCGTGGTGCCCGACGCCGTCGCCGCCCTCGGCGCCCTCGCCCGTGAGGTGGTCGCCCGCGTCCGCGCGCACGGAGGCCTGCAGGTGGTGGGGATCACCGGGTCGAACGGCAAGACGACGACGAAGAACCTGCTCGCCCGCATCCTGCAGGACGAAGCCCCCACCGTCGCCCCCCGGGCGTCGTTCAACAACGAGGTCGGCGCTCCGGTGACGATGCTGCGCGTCACGGAAGACACCCGCTTCCTGGTGAGCGAGCTCGGGGCGTCCCGTCCCGGCCGCATCGCCGAACTGGCCGGCCTCATCACGCCCGACATCGGTGCCGTCCTCATGGTGGGCCTCGCCCACGCCGGCGGGTTCGGCGGTGTCGAGGCGACGCAGAAGGCGAAGACCGAACTCGTCCAGGCGCTCCGTCCCGGCGGCACGGCCGTCCTCAACGCCGACGACGCCCGCGTCGCGGCGATGGCCGCCGTCGCCGAGGAGCGCGCCGTCGCCGTCCGCTGGTTCGGGCGGGGCCCGTCGGCCGACGTGCGCGCCGAGGACGTCGACGTCACGGCATCCGGCACGACCGCGACGATCCTCGTCGACGGTCGGCGCCTGCCGCTGCACCTGCGGGTGCTGGGTGAGCACCACGTCATGAACGCGCTGGCCGCCATCACCGTCGCCCAACTGCTGGGGGTGGATCCCGCCGATGCCATCGAACGGATCGGCACGGTCGAGATCGCCGAGCGCTGGCGGATGCAGCCGCTCGGGAGCGAGCGCGTGCGTGTCATCAACGACGCCTACAACGCCAGCCCGGACTCCATGGCCGCAGCCCTCCGTACCGTCGCGCAGATCACCGCACCCGGGCAGCGCAAGGTCGCCGTCCTCGGGGCAATGACCGAACTCGGTGAGCAGGCGGGGGAGGAGCACGACCGCATCGGACTCCAGGCCGTCCGCCTCCGCTACGAGCGCATCGTCGTGGTCGGTTCCGCCGCCCGGCGCCTGTACCTCGCCGCCATCAGCGAAGGCTCCTGGGACGGTGAGGCCGTGTTCTTCGAGACCGCCGATGAGGCCTACGACTACCTGATGACCGAGCTCCGCGACGGCGACCGGGTTCTCGTGAAGTCCTCGAACGCGGCGGGGCTCAGGTTCCTGGGCGATCGTCTGGGAGAATCGTTCTCGTGAGATCCCTGCTGGCCGCTGCGACGATCTCGCTGGCATTCACCCTGTTCCTCACGCCCTTGTTCATCCGGGTCTTCCGGAAGATCGGGTGGGGCCAGGTCATCCGCACGCCGGAGGACATCAACAACCCGAGCCACCACACCAAGCGCGGGACGCCCACGATGGGCGGCATCGTCTTCATCGTGGGGACGATGGTGGGCTTCTTCGTCGGCAGCTACACGGGGGGCACGGAACCCACCGTGTCCGGCCTGCTCGTCCTCTGGATGATGGTGGGTCTCGGCATCATCGGCTTCATCGACGACTACATGAAGGTCCGGTCGCAGCGCAGCCTCGGGCTCTCGGGCTGGCGCAAGATCGTCGGACAGGTGGCCGTCGCCGTCCCGTTCGGCGTGATGGCATTGAACTTCCCGAACCAGTACGGCGAGACCCCGGGCTCCGCCTACATCTCCTTCTTCCGCGACATCCCGACGCTCTCCTTCATGGCGCTCGGGGCGGTCGCCGGATGGATCCTCTACCTCCTGTGGATCTCGTTCATGTCGGTGGCCTGGTCCAACGCGTCGAACCTCACCGACGGCCTCGACGGTCTGGCGACCGGTGCGGGGATCTTCACCGTCTCGGCGTACAGCTTGGTCACGTTCTGGCAGCTGCAGCAGCGCTGCCACTCCGCCGCGCTCGCCACCGAGTACACCGCCGCCTGCTACGACACCCGCGACCCGATGGGCCTGACGATCGTCGCGGCATCCTTCGTCGGAGCCCTTGTCGGCTTCCTCTGGTGGAACGCGCCCAAGGCGAAGCTGTTCATGGGTGACACGGGCTCGATGGCGATCGGCGGCGTGATCGTCGCGATGGCCGTCCTCAGCCGCACCGAGATCCTCTCGGTCATCCTCGCGGGCGTCTTCATCATCGCCCCGGCCTCGGTGATCCTGCAGCGGTATTACTTCAAGGCGACCGGTGGCAAACGCCTCTTCCTCATGAGCCCGTTCCACCACCATCTCGAGATGCGCGGGTGGCCCGAGATCACGATCGTCGTCCGGATGTGGGTCATCGCCGGCATTTTCGCGATCTTCGGTGTCGCCCTCTTCTACGTCGGCTGGCTGGCCGCCGTATGACCGCCGACCTCCGCCGGCTGACGAGCTGGCACGCCGACTGGTCGGGGCTCCGGGTCGTCGTCCTCGGGTTGTCGATGACGGGATTCTCCGTCGCCGACACGCTCGCCGAGCTCGGCGCCGACGTCCTGGTGGTGACCGAGGACGCCGCCGAGGAGTACGCCCGACTGGTTCCCGTCATCGGGGCGCGGATGTGGGAGGGCCCGCTCGACACCGTCCCCGAGGAGCTCACGGCGCACCGTCCCGACGTCGTCGTGGCCTCGCCCGGATTCCCGCCGCACCACCCCGTCGTCACGTGGGCCCGTGAGGCGGGTGTCGCCGTCTGGGGCGACATCGAGCTCGCCTGGCGCGTCCGCGACAAGGTGCTGCGCGCCGACGGGTCGCCCGCGGACTGGGTGCTCATCACGGGGACGAACGGCAAGACCACCACGACGCAACTGACGGCCACGATGCTGGTCGCCGGCGGCCTGCGGGCAGCGCCGTGCGGCAACATCGGAGTCCCGGTGCTCGACGCGGTGCGCGACCCGGCCGGGTTCGACGTGCTCGTCATCGAGGTCTCGAGCCACCAGCTCTGGTACCTCGGCCTCCAGGACGGCGACGACCGCGTCTCGCCGTACGCCAGCGTCTGCCTGAACCTCGCCGCCGACCATCTCGAATGGCACGGTTCCTTCGACGCGTACCGCGACGCGAAGGCCGTCGTCTACCAGCTCACCCGGGTCGCCTGCGTTTACAACAAGAGCGACGTTGCGACCCGCGAGATGGTCGAGGACGCGGAGGTGATCGAAGGATGCCGCGCCATCGGCTTCGATCTCGGCGTCCCGGGGCCGAGCGATCTCGGCGTCGTGGACGGCATCCTCGTCGACCGTGCGTTCCTCGAGGAGCGGCGCACCAACGCGCTCGAGCTCACGACCGTGGCCGAGCTGGCCGACGCAGGGCTCGCCGCTCCGCACGTCGTTGCGAACATCCTCGCTGCCGCCGCGCTCGCCCGGTCCCTCGACGTCCCGCCCGCGGCGATCCGCGACGCGCTCCGTGGTTTCCGCCTCGATCCGCACCGCATCGAGGTCGTGGGTGTCGTCGACGGCGTCACCTGGATCGACGACTCCAAGGCCACCAACCCGCACGCCGCGGCATCCTCCCTCCAGGCGTACCCCGGCGCGGTCTGGGTCCTCGGCGGACTGCTGAAGGGCGTCGACATCGACGACCTCGTCGCCGCGCGCGGTCCCGGGGTGAAGGCCGCGATCGTCATCGGCGTCGAACGGTCCACGATCGTCGCGGCATTCGCGCGACACGCGCCGGCGGTGCCGCTGTTCGAGGTCGACCACGCTCAGACTGAGGACGTCATGACCGAGGTCGTCGCGTTGGCGTCGGACGTCGCGCAGGACGGAGACGTGGTCCTCCTCGCTCCGGCTGCGGCATCGTTCGACCAGTTCGCCTCGTACTCGGATCGCGGCCGGCGCTTCGCCGACGCGGTGAACGCACGGATGGGAAAGGACGCCGGTGACGACCACGACCGACCGTCCGGCCCCGTCGGATCCGGCTGACCGCGGCTCCTCCGCCTTCACGGCGCGCGTCGCGCTGGGCCGCGTCTTCACACCGGTCCCGAGCGAGTTCCTGCTCATCGCCTCGACGGCGTTGATCCTCACGATCTTCGGCCTCGTCATGGTGCTGTCGGCAACGATGGCCACGTCCGACGCCGGCGGCCCGTTCCAGACCGTCATGCGACAGGCGCTGTTCGCGATCCTCGGCGTTCCGCTGATGTTCGTCTTCAGCCGGTTGCCGGTGACCTTCTGGAAGCGGATCTCATGGATCGCGCTGGGTGCTGCCCTGGCCTTCCAGCTCCTCGTCTTCACACCCCTCGGCTACGAGTTCGACGGCAACCGCAACTGGATCTCCATCGCGGGTGTCCAGGCGCAGCCGTCGGAGTTCCTGAAGCTCGCCTTCGCGCTGTGGCTCGGTTACGTCCTGTACCGCAAGCACACGCTGCTCGGACTCTGGCGCCACGTGTTCATCCCCGTGGTGCCTGTCGGTGCCATCGTCATCGGGTCGGTCGTCGCCGGTAAAGACCTCGGTACCGCGATGATCCTCGTACTCATCCTGCTCGGTGCCTTGTTCTTCTCGGGGGTGAAGCTCCGGGTGTTCATCATCCCCGTGGTCATCGCCGTCGCGGCGGTCGCCGTGCTGGCGCTCACGAGTGCGAACCGCATGGCGCGCATCACGAGCTTCCTCGACCCGAACTGCATCGACGACTACTACGGCGGCTGTTACCAGCCTCTCCACGGGATCTGGGGTCTCGCCAGCGGCGGTGTCTTCGGTCTCGGCCTCGGCAACTCGCGGGAGAAGTACGCGTGGCTGCCCGCGGCATCCCACGACTACATCTTCGCGATCGTGGGCGAGGAACTCGGCCTCATCGGGTGCATCGTGGTGCTCGCGCTGTTCACGCTGTTCGCGGTCGGCGCCTTCCACGTCATCCGCAAGACCCACGACCCCTTCATCCGCATCGCGGCGGGCGGCATCACCGTCTGGATCGTCGGTCAGGCGCTCATCAACATCGGCGTCGTGCTGCGGGTGTTCCCGGTGCTGGGTGTGCCGCTGCCGTTCATGTCGCAGGGCGGCACGTCGCTCGTCTCGGTGCTGATGGCGTGCGGGGTGCTCCTCGCCTTCGCGCGGACGCTGCCCACCTCGGCGCCGGGCACCGCTCCGTCCCGCCGGTAGGCTCGATCCGGTGACCACGTACCTCCTGGCCGGTGGTGGCACCGCGGGCCACGTCAATCCGCTGCTCGCCGTCGCCGACACCCTGATGGCTCGTGACCCGGGCGCGACCGTCCTCGTCCTCGGCACCCGTGAGGGCCTCGAAGCCCGACTGGTGCCGCAGCGGGGATACGAGCTGCTGTTCGTCGACAAGGTCCCCTTCCCGCGTCGACCGGATGCCGCGGCGCTCCGCTTCCCGGCACGGTTCGCCCGCGCCGTGCGCCAGGTCCGGCACCACATCCGCGATCGCGCCGTCGACGTCGTCGTCGGCTTCGGCGGGTACGCCTCGGCGCCCGCCTACGTCGCCGCCCGCCGCACCCACGTCCCCGTGGTCGTCCACGAGGCGAACGCCAAGCCGGGGCTCGCCAACGTGCTCGGCGCGCGGGGGGCCGCGGCATCCGGTGTCGCCTTCGAGGGAACGCCGCTGCGCGGTGCCGAGGTCGTCGGGATGCCGCTGCGCCCCGAGATCGTGAACCTCGACCGCGCCGCGCTGCGCGAGGAGGCGGCTGCGGCCTTCGGGATGGATGCCGACCGGCCCGTCCTCCTCGTCTTCGGCGGATCGCTCGGGGCGGTGCGGCTGAATCGCGCCTTCGCCGATGCGTGGCAGGACGTCGTCGCGGCGGGGTGGCAGATCCTGCACGCCGCGGGGGAGCGCAACGACATCGCCGACCCCGACGACCCGTCCTACCGGATCGTGCCCTACATCGATCGCATGGACCTCGCGTTCGCCCTCGCCGACGCCGTCGTCTCGCGGTCGGGGGCGGCGACCGTGAGCGAGCTCAGCGCGCTCGGGATCCCGGCCGTCTACGTCCCCTACGCGGTCGGCAACGGCGAGCAGGCCCTCAACGCCGCTTCCGCGGTCGCGGCGGGGGCAGCGGTGCTGATCCCCGATGCCGAGCTGACCGGGGAGCGCATCCGTTCGACCGTCGTGCCGCTCCTGTCCGATGCGGCGTCGCTCGAGCGCATGCGCGCCGCCGCGGCGCAGGTCGGCACCCGTTCGGGGAGTGAGAACGTCGTCGGACTGATCGACCGCGCGCTCGCCCGCTGAGCAGCCCGGCACAGCGCGCCGCGGCGTCCCCGCCGCCCACCCCGACCTAGACTTGTCGGGCCATGATTCGCCCCGATCTCACGCTCCCCATCCCCGCGGACATCACCGCCGCCCACTTCATCGGGATCGGCGGTTCCGGGATGTCGGGGCTCGCCGGCATGTTCCTCGATCGCGGCATCCGCGTGTCGGGTTCCGACCGCTCCGACAGCGCGGCCATGCAGGCGCTCGCGGCGCGCGGCGCGGAGGTGCACGTCGGCCACGACGCGGCGAATCTCCCCGACGACGTGGATGCGGTCGTGTTCACGGGCGCCATCTGGCCCGAGAACCCGGAGTACCTGCGTGCGCAGGAGCGGGGCGTGCCCGTGCTGCACCGCTCGCAGGCGCTGCACTGGCTGGTCGGCGGTCGTCGACTGGTGAGCGTCGCCGGCGCGCACGGCAAGACCACCTCGACCGGGATGATCGTCACGGGCCTCCGCGCGATCGGCGCCGATCCGACGTTCGTCAACGGCGGCGTCATCGCCTCCCTCGGCGTCTCGAGCGGCACCGGGTCCGACGACCTGTTCGTCATCGAGGCCGACGAGTCCGACGGCTCGTTCCTCCTCTACGACACCGCGGTCGCCCTCATCACGAACGTCGATCCCGACCACCTCGACCACTGGGGGTCGCGCGAGGCCTTCTACGAGGGTTTCGTCCGATTCGCGGATGCCGCATCCCAGGCCGTCGTCATCTCCTCCGACGACCCCGGCGCCCGCGAGGTCGCCGCGTCGCTGTCGCACCGCACCGTGGTCACCTTCGGCACGGCCGCCGAGGCGGACGTCCGCGTGAGCGACATCGTCACCGAGGGCCCGGTCTCCTTCACCCTCCACCACGACGGACGCTCGGCGTCGGGCGCCCTGAGTGTCCCCGGGGCGCACAACGCGGTCAACGCGGCCGGCGCGGTCGCCGTCCTCCTCACCCTCGGATACGAGCTCGAGCCGGCGCTGCGCGCGGTCGAGCAGTTCGGCGGCACCATCCGCCGGTTCGAGCTGCACGGCGTCCGCGCGGGCGTGTCGGTCTACGACGACTACGCGCACCACCCGACCGAGGTCGACGCCGCCCTCGCGGCGGCGCGCACCGTCGTCGGGGAGGGACGCATCATCGCCGTCCACCAGCCTCACACCTACTCCCGCACGCAGGCCATGTACCGCGAGTTCGCGGAGGTCCTCGAGTCCCGCGCCGACCACACGGTCGTCCTTGACGTCTACGGCGCCCGCGAGGATCCCGTCCCCGGGGTGACCGGCGCGCTTGTCAGCGGTGCCTTCGCCGACCAGGACCGGGTGCGCTTCGTGGCGGACTGGCAGCAGGCGGCCGAGTACACGGCATCCATCGCCCGTCCCGGCGACTACGTCATCACCCTCGGCTGCGGTGACGTGTACCGCATCATCCCGCAGGTCCTCGACGCCCTCGGGCAGGACTGACCGTGCGGCGGCCGTCCCCCCTGCCGACGACGCCGCCGGCACGTCGATCCGCCCCGACGGCGGCTCCGCAGTCGGAGCCCGTCCCGCGGCCTCGGGCGGAACAGCCCGTGCACGATCCCGAACCGGCGCCGGAGCAGGTCACCGAGGTCATCGAGCCCTCGCGGCCGGGCCGCCTCGTCCCGTTCGCTCAGCCGGTGGCCGAGGTCGACGACGTGGAGCCCGGCGAACGGACTCCGGATGCCGAGGGCGACCGCCCGCTCGGTCTGCGCGACGTCTGGGCGGCGGCCCGCGCCCGCCGGCGTGCCCTCCGCCGCGAGGTCCGACGGTTCACCGTCCGTCAGCGGCGGCGTCGCTACGCGTGGCTGGCGTCGCTCGCCGCCGTCGTGCTCGTCGGGCTCGGGGCCGTGGCGACCGCCTACAGCCCGTTGTTCGCCGTCTCGAAGATCACCGTCCTGGGCACCGATCGGCTCGATCGCGGCGCCGTCGAGCAGGCGCTCGCGGGGGAGAAGGGCACCCCTCTCGCGCTCGTCGACTCCAGCGCGGTCAAGGCCGCGCTGGTCGGGTTCCCGCTCGTCGAGAGCTACTCGATCGAAGCGCGTCCGCCGCAGGAGCTCGTCGTGCGGATCATCGAACGCACCCCCGTGGGGGTGGTGTCGACGCGCGGCGCATTCTCGCTCGTCGATGCGGCCGGCGTCGTCCTCTCCACCAGCGAGAACGCGCCCGAGGGGTACCCGGTGATCGAGGCGACCGGCGGGGCCGGGTCGCGCGCGTTCCGCGCCGTGGGGGCCGTCTACCGCTCGCTCCCGGCCGACCTGCGCACGCAGGTGACGGCGATGGCGGCGACGACGCCCGACGATGTCACCCTCACGATCGAGGGGGCGGAGGTCGTGTGGGGGAGCTCTGACGACCCCGTCGAGAAGGCTCGCGTCCTGCAGGCCGCGATGACCGCGAAGCCGCCGTCCGAGGTCGACGAGTACGACATCTCGTCGCCGGACGCGGTCGTCATCCGCTGACGCGGAATCAGATCGCGCGACACGCCCACGACGCTGCGGCTGAGCGCCGCTGCGCCGCCTACCTTCGGAATCGGGAATTGCATACTCGGCAATTCTTTAAACCTCTGGTTGAGGTTGAAGGTTTGCACTCGAGGTTCAGGACGATACGGAGGCCGGCGTGAGCCAGAACCAGAACTACCTTGCTGTGATCAAGGTCGTTGGCGTGGGTGGTGGCGGTGTCAACGCCGTCAACCGCATGATCGAGCTCGGCCTTCGCGGCGTCGAGTTCATCGCCGTCAACACGGACGCCCAGGCGCTGCTGATGAGCGACGCCGACATCAAGCTCGACGTGGGCCGCGAGCTCACGCGCGGTCTCGGCGCGGGCGCCGACCCCGAGGTCGGCCGTCGTGCCGCCGAGGACCACGCCGAGGAGATCGAGGAGGCCCTCGCGGGCGCCGACATGGTCTTCGTCACGGCCGGCGAGGGCGGCGGTACGGGTACCGGTGGCGCCCCGGTCGTCGCGCGGATCGCGAAGTCGATCGGCGCCCTCACCATCGGTGTCGTGACCAAGCCCTTCTCCTTCGAGGGCCGTCGTCGCCAGACGCAGGCCGAGGCGGGCGTCTCGAAGCTCAAGGAAGAGGTCGACACCCTCATCGTGGTGCCGAACGACCGCCTGCTCGAGATCAGCGACCGCGGCATCTCGATGATCGAGGCCTTCGCCACGGCCGACCAGGTGCTGCTCGCCGGTGTGCAGGGCATCACCGACCTCATCACGACGCCCGGTCTCATCAACCTCGACTTCGCCGACGTCAAGTCGGTCATGCAGGGCGCGGGCTCCGCGCTCATGGGCATCGGCTCGGCCCGCGGCGCCGACCGTGCGATCAAGGCCGCCGAACTGGCCGTCGAGTCGCCGCTGCTCGAGGCGTCGATCGAGGGCGCGCACGGCGTGCTGCTGTCGATCCAGGGTGGTTCGAACCTCGGCATCTTCGAGATCAACGACGCCGCGCAGCTCGTCAAGGAGGCCGCGCACCCCGAGGCCAACATCATCTTCGGTACCGTCATCGACGACACCCTGGGCGACGAGGTCCGGGTCACGGTCATCGCGGCCGGCTTCGACGGCGGCGAGCCCCAGGTGAAGGTCGAGCCGATCACGGCCAGCCGCCCGGCATCCGCTCCCGTGCTGCCGCCGCTGCCCGCCGACACGGTCGCGCGCGACCTCGCCGCGGCGGAGAACAGCGGACGCGAGTCGGTGTCGGTGTCGGCGCCCGCGTCGTCGTCGAGCGACTACGACTCGGCCTTCGGCGATGACGACCTCGACATCCCCGACTTCCTGAAGTAACGCCGTCGTGGATCTTCGTTCGCGGCTCGCCGACATCGACGCGCGCATCTCGGATGCCGCTCGGTCGGCGGGCCGCGATCCCGCGACGATCACGCGGATCGTCGTCACGAAGTTCCACCCCGTCGAGCTCGTGCAGGGTCTCGCCGCCCTCGGCGTCATCGACGTCGGCGAGAACCGGCAGCAGGAACTCAGCGCCAAACGCGCCGACTACGACGGCCCGGCGCTGCGCTGGCACTTCATCGGCCAGGCGCAGACGAACAAGGCGAAAGCGGTGCGTCGGGATGCCGACGCGGTGCACTCCCTCGACCGCGCGCGGCTCGCCGACGCGCTCCACGGCGCCCGCGCCGAAGGCGACGAGAGCGTGCTCGACGTCCTCATCCAGGTCAACCTCACCGACGACCCCGGTCGCGGGGGCGTCCAGCCGTCGGGTGTCGAGGAGCTCGCCGAGCACGTCGCCGCATTCTGCCCCTCGCTGCGGTTGCGGGGCGTGATGGCCGTCGCCCCGCTCGACGAGGACCCCGCCGCGGCCTTCGCCCGGCTCGCGGATCACGCCGCACGGCTGCGCCGTGTGGTGCCGGATGCCGACTGGATCTCCGCCGGAATGACCGGCGACTTCGCCGAGGCGATCGCCGCGGGTGCGACACACCTGCGCATCGGTTCGGCAATCACAGGCCCGAGGCCCCTGCACGGTTAGCCTCATCACAGACGAGCAATACGGAGGATGCGATGTCGAACCCGCTCAAGAAGACCATGGTGTACCTGGGCCTCGCCGACGAGGAAGAGGTCTACGAGGAGCCGGCTCCCCGCCGCGAGAGCCGGGAGAAGCAGGTCGAGAACAAGACCGCCCCGGTGACGCCCATCCACCGTCCAGCCGTCGTGCGCCAGCCCGCTCCGGCCACCGTGAGCGAGATCGTCACGGTGCACCCGAAGCAGTACCGCGACGCGCAGATGATCGCCGAGAACTTCCGCGACGGCATCCCCATCATCATCAACCTCTCGCAGATGAGCGATGCGGACGCCCGCCGCCTCATCGACTTCGCGAGCGGACTCTCGCTGGGTCTGTACGGCCGTATCGAGCGCGTGACGAGCAAGGTCTTCCTGCTCTCGCCCGAGAACGTCGCGGTATCTGGCGAGGGGGCGATCGCCCAGGGCGACGCCGACTCCGCCCCCTTCACGCACTGACGTCGTGTCGGCCATCGGCCTCATCGCCGGGATCCTCAACGCGCTCCTGCTCATCTACGTGCTGTTCCTCCTGGCACGTCTGGTGTTGGAGTACATCCCGATGTTCAACCGGGAGTGGCGTCCGCGCGGCGGCTGGCTCGTCTTCGCTGAGGTCGTGTTCACCGTGACCGACCCGCCGCTGAAGTTCTTCCGCCGCTTCATCCCGCCGCTGCGCATCGGTCCCATCGCGCTCGATCTCGCCTTCCCGATCACGATGCTGTGCTGCTTCGTGCTCCTGTCCGTCACGCAGGTGCTGAGCCGCGTGTGAGGTCGTCGCCGTCGCACCCACGACAGCCGCGGACTATGCTGTCGGGGTACGGCTCGCGCCTCGCGGGTCTTCTTTGACCGGCCCGCTTCCTGAGCCCCGAAAGAGGAAAGACACATGCCTTTGACTCCCGAAGACGTCGTCACCAAGCAGTTCCAGCATGTTCGTTTCAAGGAGGGTTTCGACCCGGACGAGGTCGATGACTTCCTCGACGAGATCGTCGTCGAGTGGCGCAAGACGATCGCCGAGAACGAGGAGCTGAAGGCGAAGCTCGCCGCGTACGAGTCCGGCGAGACCCCCGCTCCGGAGGCCGCCGCCCCCGCCGCCGAGGAAGAGGTCGTCGAGGAGGCCCCGGCTCCGGCCGAGCCCGTCGCCGAGACCCCCGCGGCCGGAGCGACCGCTCCTGCGGCCGCGTCCGCCGGCATCATCGAGTTGGCGCAGCGCCTGCACGACGAGCACGTCGCCGAGGGCAAGGCGCAGAAGGAGAAGCTCATCTCCGAGGCGCAGGCCGAGGCCGACGCCATCCTCAACGAGGCCCGCACCAAGGCCAAGGACGAGCTCACCCGCCTCGAGAGCGAGCGCGGCACCCTCGAGGGTCGCATCAGCGAGCTGCGTCAGTTCGAGCGCGACTACCGCGTCCAGCTGCGCGGCTTCATCGAGGAGAAGCTGCGCGATCTCGACGTCGCCGGCACCTCGGGCTCGACGCCCATCCCCGCCTCCTGACCGCTCGCACGTTGTCGAGCCGAACATCCGCGTCGCGGACGACACTGCGCGCCGCAGCGGCCGGCACCACCATCGCGATCCTCGCGGTGCTGGTGCTGGCCGCTGACCAGTTCACGAAGTTCCTCGCTCTCGAGAACCTGCCCGAGCGGCAGGCCGTCCCGGTGCTCGGGGACTTCCTCCAGCTCTATCTGACCTTCAACCCCGGCGCGGCGTTCTCGCTCGGGGAGGGCGTCACCTGGGTCTTCACCCTCGTGCTCGCCGCCGCTGCCGTCACGATCATCGTCCTCGCCGTGACCCGCGTGCGGTCGCGGGCGTGGGCCATCGTCCTCGGGCTGCTGCTCGGCGGCATCCTCGGCAACCTGGGTGACCGACTGTTCCGCGCACCCGGGTTCCTCGTCGGGCACGTCGTCGACTTCATCCACACGCCGTGGCTCTGGTTGGGCTTCCCGTCGGCCATCTACAACGTCGCCGACTCTTTCATCGTCACGATGATGCTCGCCGTCGCGATCCTGGTCCTGCTCGGCGTCCGTTTCGACGGGTCGCGGGAGAAGGATGCCGCGGCGACGGCGGACGACGAGGCGCAGCCGGCATCCGCCGATCCCCATGCCCAGCCGTAGCCTCCCCGTCCCGGACGGCCTCGACGGCACCCGGGTCGACGCCGCGCTGGCCAAGCTGCTCGGCTTCTCACGCACGTTCGCGGCCGAGGTCGCCGAGGGTGGGGGAGTCGAACTCGACGGGCGCACCGTCGGCAAGTCCGAGAAGCTCGTCGCCGGGGGCTGGTTGCAGGTCGACTGGGAGGACAAGCGGGGTCCCGAGATCGTCCCCATCGCGGTACCCGACCTCGGCATCGTCCACGACGACGACGAGATCGTCGTCGTCGACAAGCCCGCCGGTGTCGCCGCGCACCCCTCGCTGGGATGGGAGGGTCCGACGGTCGTCGGCGCCCTCGCCGCCGCGGGGTTCCGCATTGCCACCTCCGGCGCTCCCGAGCGTCAGGGCGTCGTGCACCGCCTCGACGTGGGCACGAGCGGCCTGATGGTGGTCGCGAAGACCGAGCGCTCCTACACCGCGCTGAAGCGGGCGTTCAAGGAACGCGAGGTCGACAAGATCTACCACACGGTCGTGCAGGGCCACCCCGACCCGCTGGTGGGGACCATCGACGCGCCCATCGGCCGTCACCCCAGCCACTCGTGGAAGTTCGCGGTCACGCCCGACGGCAAGGACTCGGTGACGCACTACGAGACGCTCGAGGCATTCCCCCGTGCCTCGCTGCTCGAGGTGCACCTCGAGACCGGGCGCACGCACCAGATCCGCGTCCACATGGCCGCCCACCGGCATCCGTGCGTCGGCGATCCCCTCTACGGAGGCGACCCGACGCTCGCCCAGCGCCTGGGGCTGACGCGGCAGTGGCTCCACGCCCACGAACTGTCATTCGCGCACCCCGCGACGGGGGAGTGGTCGACCTTCCGCTCGGAGTACCCGGCGGACCTCGCTCACGCCCTGGAAATGCTGCGCGACCACGCGTGAGCCGACTCGGCGGAAGGGGGTGCGAACGTCGGCGGCCCGCGGCATCCTGCTGTCATGACCGTCGACGTCCGCCCCGCCACCTCTTTCGACGACGTCGCGACGATGGTGGGACCGAAGCGTCCCGACGCCAACGTCTGCTGGTGCCTCACCTACCGGCTTCCGGGTCCCGAGCATCGGCCGCTCTCCGGTCCGGCACGCGGCGCGCGGGTGCGGGACCTCGAGGCGGAGGGGCCGCCCCGGGGCGTCGCGGGAAGGGTATCTCCCACGCCCTGCTGGCGGGCGTGGTGGAGTTCGCGAGGTCGCAGGGTGCGCCGGCGATCGGGGGGTACCCCGTCGACGACAGGGGCGAGAAGGTCGACCTCACGATGGCCTACGTCGGCACCCGAAGCCTGTTCGAACGGGCTGACGGTCAGCGGCCGCCGGCGAAGCTCGCGGGGTCGTCCTCGGCGATCGCGAGCGCGATCTTCCGGACGTGGGTCTGATCGACGTCGACCAGCTCGCCGAGCCCGAACCACCCGACGTCGGTGAGTTCTCCGTCGGCGGGATGCGGCTCGCCCGAGACCCAGTCGCAGCGGAAGACGAGGTCGAGGTAGTCGACCTGATCGCCGTTGGCGTACTCGATGCGGGGGATCTGCTGCACGGCGGCCAGGCGCGTCGCGCGGACGACGATCCCCGCCTCCTCGCGACACTCCCGGACCGCCGCATCGGCGGGCTCCTCGCCGGGGTCGACGATGCCGGAGACGGGCTGCCACGAGCCGTTGTCCGCCCGCCGTCCGATGAGCACCTTCTCGTCGCGGAAGACGATCGCGGTGACGCCGACGAGGGGGAGGGGAGCGGTGCCGATCTTCTCGCGGAGGGCGAGGACGAACTCGGGAGTGGCCATGCCGACCAGCCTAGGTCCCGTGTCGGACCCGGAACGTAGACTCGATCCGTGGCATCCGATTCCTTCGTCCATCTGCACGTGCACAGCGAATACTCGATGCTCGACGGGGCCGCCAAGATCGGCGCGATGACGCAGGCGGCAGCCGAGTACGGGATGCCGGCGATCGCCGTCACCGACCACGGCAACACGTTCGCGGCCTTCGAGTTCTACCGTGCCGCCCAGTCCGCCGGCGTCAAGCCGATCATCGGTCTCGAGGCCTACGTCACCCCGGGCACCCACCGCAGCGACAAGTCCCGCGTCGCCTGGGGCTCGCCCGACCAGAAGAGCGACGACGTCTCGGGTTCCGGTGCCTACACCCACATGACGATGTGGAGCCAGAGCACGGAGGGGATGCACAACCTCTTCCGGCTCAGTTCGCTCTCGAGCATCGAGGGCTACTACTTCAAGCCGCGCATGGACCGCGAGCTGCTGCAGACCTACGGCAAGGGACTGATCGCCACGACCGGCTGCCCGTCGGGGGAGGTGCAGACCCGCCTGCGTCTCGGGCAGTACGAGGCGGCGCGCGCCGCGGCCGCAGAGTTCCAGGACATCTTCGGCAAGGAGAACTACTTCGCCGAGATCATGGACCACGGGCTGTCGATCGAGCGTCGTGTCATGACCGACCTCATCCGGCTCTCGAAGGACCTCGGCATCCCGCTCGTCGCGACCAACGACTCGCACTACACGCATCAGCACGAGGCCGACGCGCACGCCGCCCTCCTCTGCGTGCAGTCCGGCTCGACCCTCGACGACCCGAACCGTTTCAAGTTCGACGGCGACGGGTACTACATCAAGACGGCCCAGGAGATGCGGCAGCTCTTCCGCGACCACCCCGAGGCCTGCGACAACACGCTCCTCATCGCCGAGCGCTGCGAGGTCGAGTTCAACACCTCCGCCAACTACATGCCGCGCTTCCCGGTGCCCGAGGGCGAGACCGAGGACAGCTGGCTGATCAAGGAGGTCGAGGCCGGCCTCCACTACCGGTACCCCGACGGCATCCCCGACCGGGTGCGCAAGCAGGCGGAGTACGAGACCGGCATCATCCTCCAGATGGGTTTCCCGGGGTACTTCCTCGTCGTCGCCGACTTCATCAACTGGGCCAAGGACAACGGCATCCGCGTCGGTCCCGGCCGCGGTTCCGGTGCCGGTTCGATGGTCGCGTACGCCATGCGCATCACCGACCTCGACCCGCTCGAGCACGGTCTGATCTTCGAGCGGTTCCTCAACCCCGACCGCGTCTCGATGCCCGACTTCGACGTCGACTTCGACGACCGTCGCCGTGGCGAGGTCATCGACTACGTGACCGAGAAGTACGGCTCTGAGCGCGTCGCACAGATCGTCACGTACGGCACGATCAAGTCGAAGCAGGCGCTGAAGGATGCCGGTCGTGTCCTCGGCTTCCCCTTCTCCATGGGGGAGCGGCTCACCAAGGCCATGCCGCCGCCCGTCATGGGCAAGGACATGGAGCTCGGCGGCATGTTCGACCCGCAGCATCCGCGGTACAAGGAGGCGAGCGAGTTCCGCTCGCTCATCGACACCGATCCCGAGGCGAAGACCGTCTTCGACCGCGCGATCGGCCTCGAGGGTCTCAAGCGGCAGTGGGGTGTCCACGCCGCCGGTGTCATCATGTCGAGCGAACCGCTGATCGACATCATCCCGATCATGCGCCGCGAGCAGGACGGCCAGATCGTCACGCAGTTCGACTACCCGTCGTGCGAGACCCTCGGGCTCATCAAGATGGACTTCCTGGGGCTCCGCAACCTCACGATCATCTCGGACGCCCTCGACAACATCCGCAGCAACCGCGGCGAGGAACTCGACCTCGAGCACCTCGAACTCGACGACCGCGCCGCGTACGACCTGCTCAGCCGCGGCGACACGCTCGGCGTCTTCCAGCTCGACGGCGGCCCGATGCGCTCGCTCCTGCGCCTCATGAAGCCCGACAACTTCGAGGACATCTCGGCCGTCATCGCGCTGTACCGACCGGGTCCGATGGGCGCGAACTCGCACACCAACTACGCACTCCGCAAGAACGGCGTGCAGCCGATCACGCCGATCCATCCCGAGCTCGAAGAGCCGCTGCGCGAGATCCTCGACACGACCTACGGCCTGATCATCTATCAGGAGCAGGTCATGGCGATCGCGCAGAAGGTGGCCGGCTTCTCGCTCGGTCAGGCGGACATCCTGCGCCGCGCGATGGGCAAGAAGAAGAAGTCCGAGCTCGACAAGCAGTACGAGGGCTTCTCGGGCGGCATGAAGGAACGCGGCTTCGGTGAGGCAGCGATCAAGGCCCTCTGGGACATCCTGCTGCCGTTCTCCGACTACGCCTTCAACAAAGCCCACTCCGCGGCGTACGGCCTCGTCTCCTACTGGACCGCGTACCTGAAGGCCCACTATCCCGCCGAGTACATGGCCGCGCTCCTCACGAGCGTCGGCGACTCGAAGGACAAGATGGCGGTGTACCTCAACGAGTGCCGCCGCATGGGCATCCGCGTCCTCCCGCCCGACGTGGGGGAGTCGATCCGCTACTTCGCGGCCGTCGGTGAGGACATCCGCTTCGGTCTGGGCGCCGTCCGCAACGTCGGCAGCAACGTCGTCGACGGCATCGTCGCGGCGCGGGCCGACGGTCCCTACACGAGCTTCCACGACTTCCTCGCAAAGGTCCCCGCCCACGTCGCCAACAAACGCACGGTGGAGTCTCTCATCAAGGCCGGCGCGTTCGACTCGCTCGGC
Organism: Microbacterium sp. NPDC080220; assembly: GCF_040686395.1. NCBI lineage: Bacteria > Bacillati > Actinomycetota > Actinomycetes > Micrococcales > Microbacteriaceae > Microbacterium > Microbacterium sp. NPDC080220. Next base: position 132,295 of record NZ_JBFBOP010000006.1, on the reverse strand, counting down.
TCGACCCGGCGCGCGCTCATGGAGATCCACGAGGACGCCACCGAGCAGGCCGTGCTCGACAAACGGCGCGAGGCCAATGGCGAGGTCGGCTTCGACTTCGACAGCCTGTGGGGCGACGACGAGCCGCAGCAGGTCGCCCGCGTCCCGGAGCGTCCCGAGTGGACCAAAAAGGACAAGCTCGCCTTCGAACGCGAGATGCTCGGGCTCTACGTGTCGGACCACCCGCTCGCCGGGCTCGAGATCCCGCTCGCCAAACACGCGTCGACCGCGATCCACGACCTGCTCGTCTCCGAGGACATCTCCGACGGCGACATCGTCACGATCGCGGGCCTGGTCACCAGCGTGCAGCACCGCGTCGCGAAGCAGAGCGGCAATCCGTACGGCATGATCACCGTCGAGGACTTCGACGGCGAGGTGACCGTCATGTTCATGGGCAAGACGTACACCGAGTTCCAGTCGATGCTGCAGGCCGACTCGATCCTCGTCGTGCGCGGACGCGTCTCGCAGCGCGACGACGGGCGCAACCTCCACGGGCAGTCCGCGTTCGTCCCCGACCTCGGATCGGTGGATGCCGCCGGCCCGCTCGTCCTCCTGCTCCCCGAGCACCGGGCGACCGAGACGACGATCGGTCAGCTCGCCGCCGTCCTCGACCGGCATCCGGGCAGCACCGAGGTGACCCTGAAGCTCCACCGCGGCGGCGTCGCGAAGGTCTTCGAGGTGCCCGCGCAGGTGGGCGTGACGGTCGACCTCTACGGCGAGTTGAAGGGTCTGCTGGGACCCCAGTGTCTGGGCTGAGTCGTCCACAGCCCGCGGGGTAGGATCGCAGGCGGCGCCCCCCCGGCGCTGTGCGGAAGGAGCATCGTGACCGACCAGAAGCCGACCCCCGAAACGCCCGACGAGACGGGGGGCACCGTCGAGGACCTCGACATCACCGTCGTCCGGGAGCCCGAGACCGCGGTGTACGACGCGTCCCGCGTCGACAGTGAGACCGAGGCGTACGACTTCGAGAGGGATGCGGCGTCCTCCGCGCCGGCCGCAGCCGACGCGCCGGCAGCCGAGGCATCCGCCCCCGTGGACGACGCCCCGGCGGCCGCCGAGGCCCCTGCGTCCCACGTCGAGGCCGCCCCTGCCGCTGTCGACCACGCTCCCGAGGCGGGCCACGTCCCGCCGCAGTACGGGATCGGCCCGTTCTCGCTGCGCGAGGTGTCGCTGCTGGGCGTCTGGGCGCTCGCCTTCCTCTTCTCGTTCTTCCCGCTCTACAGCGACGGCCCGTACACGCAGCTCCTCGGCAGCGGGAACGTCTGGGGCTCGGGCATCGACTGGATCCTCGCCATCGGCGTGCCGACGGTCGCGGTGTTCCTCATCGTCCTGCGTCGCTTCTCGCCCACCGGCATCCGCCGGGTCGGTTCCCTGGGTATCGACCAGTTCGCCTCCGTCGCTTTCTCGGTCTCGGCGGTGCTCTGGCTCAGCTGGCTCTGGATCAACATCGCCCGCGGCGCCGCGACGGGTGTCTGGCTGAGCAGCTGGGTCGTCTGGGTCGAGGTCATCCTGATGGCGGCGGGTGTCGCCCTCACGGTCATCGCCCCCTTCATCCCGCCGTTCCACGAGGACTTCCTGCACCGCAGCGAGACGGTCTCGCACCGCGTCGCCCGCGGTGCCCGCCCGGTCGTCGCCCGTCCGATCTCGGATGCCCGCTTCACGATGGCGGCGCCGTCGGTCGACCCCGACCCGGCACCGCTCGGCGACCCGATCGATGACGACGAGCCGGCACCGGCTCCGGCCTCGGCGCAGCAGGCGTTCTGGGCGCTCGCACCCGTCGAACGGGACGTCGTCGACGAGAACGGCGCGCCCCTGTTCCGCATCGGCCCGACCGCCTGGGCCCTCGTCATCGAGGACCGCGGCGACTCGTTCGTCGTGCGCCACGAGGACGGTCGGATCGGCTACCTCACCGACGTCTCGGGCGTCACCCGGGGCTGACGCGCCGGTACCCTGGAGGGATGCTTCGCACGATCGACCTCCGGGGTCGCGCCGTCACTCCGGCTGACCTCCTCGCTGCCGTCCCCCGGGCCACCGCTGCCCGCGACGAGGCGCTGGCGACGGCGGCCGCCGTCGTCGCGGACGTCGCGGAGCGGGGGGAGGCGTCGCTGCGCGAACAGGCCGCCCGCTTCGACGGCGTGGAAGGTCACGACGTCCGCGTCCCGGCCGCGCACCTCGAGGAGGCGCTCGACGCCCTCGACCCGGCGATCCGTCGGGCGCTCGAGAACGCGATCGACCGGGTCCGGCGCGCCTCAGCCGCGCAGGTCCCGGCATCCGTCGTGACGGACATTGGCCCCGGTGCCCGCGTGGAGCAGCACTGGCGACCCGTGCGGCGGGCCGGTGTCTACGTCCCCGGCGGCAAGGCGGTCTACCCGTCGAGCGTCGTGATGAACGTCGTCCCCGCGCAGGTGGCCGGCGTCGCACAGGTCGCCCTCGCCTCGCCGCCGCAGCGCGACCACGGCGGCCGGGTCCACCCCGTCATCCTCGCCGCGGCTCGCCTCCTCGGCATCACCGAGGTGTACGCGATGGGCGGCGCGGGGGCGATCGGCGCCTACGCCCACGGTGTCCCGGCCCTCGGTCTCGACCCGGTCGACGTCATCTCGGGCCCCGGCAACAACTTCGTCGCGCTGGCGAAGCGCGTCGTGGCCGGCATGGTCGGCACCGATTCCGAAGCGGGCGCGACCGAGATCCTCATCGTCGCGGACGAGTCAGCGGACGCCCGGCTGGTGGCCGCCGACCTCGTGAGCCAGGCCGAGCACGACGAGCAGGCGGCGGCCGTCCTCGTCACCGACTCTGCGGCGCTCGCGGAGGCGGTCGTGGTCCAGGTCGAGAAGCGCGCAGCCGCGACGCACCACGCCGCCCGCGTCGCGCAGGCGTTGTCGGGGCCGCAGTCCGCCGTCGTGCTCGTCGACGACATCGCCACGGCGACGGCGTTCAGCAACGCCTACGCTCCCGAGCACCTCGAGCTGCACCTGCGCGACCCGCGCCCTGAGGAGTACGTCAACGCCGGTGCCGTGTTCGTCGGCGCGTGGACCCCGGTGAGCCTCGGCGACTACCTCGCCGGCAGCAATCACGTGCTGCCCACGGGAGGTCAGGCGCGCTATGCGTCGGGACTGTCGGCATCCACCTTCCTGCGTCCGCAGCAGGTGATCGTGTACGACCGTGACGCACTGAAGGCGGTCCACGACGACATCGTCACGCTCGCGAACGCCGAGGTGCTGCCCGCGCACGGTGAAGCCGTCACGGCGCGCTTCGACGCGTAGGCTGGATGCCGCCATGCACTGCCCGTTCTGCCGTCACTCCGATTCCCGCGTCATCGACTCCCGCACGAGCGACGACGGGCTCAGCATCCGTCGCCGTCGTCAGTGCCCCGAGTGCGGCGGTCGGTTCTCGACGATCGAGACGGCGAGCCTGAACGTCATCAAGCGGTCCGGCGTGATCGAGTCGTTCAGTCGCGAGAAGGTCATGTCGGGCGTCCGCAAGGCGTGTCAGGGCCGTCCCGTCACCGAGGCGGATCTCGCGATGCTGGCCCAGGCCGTCGAGGAGGCGGTCCGTCAGACCGGTGTCTCGCAGATCGACACGAACGAGATCGGACTCGCGATCCTCGGACCCCTGCGCGAGCTCGACGAGATCGCCTACCTGCGGTTCGCGAGCGTCTACCAGGCGTTCGAGACCCTCGACGACTTCGATGAGGCGATCGCGCTGCTGCGGGCGGATCACGCGCAGCGGGCCCAGCGCGAAGAGGTCTGATCACGGGGGTGCGCCCCTCGCCCTAGGCTGGGAGCCGATGTACCGACTCCTCTTCGACCTCGTCCTCCGCCGCCTGGACCCCGAGACGGCCCACCATTTCGGGATGGTCGTCATCCGTGTCGCCGCGGTGCCGCCGTTCTCGTGGATCGCCCGCGCCCTCACCCGCCCGGCCCCGCAGCTGCGCACCGAGGCCCTCGGTCTCGTCTTCGACTCGCCCTTCGGCGTCGCCGCCGGCTTCGACAAGAACGCCGTCGGAGCGCTCGGCCTGCACGCGCTGGGATTCGGCCACATCGAGGTGGGCACGGTCACCGCGATCCCGCAGGACGGCAACCCGAAGCCGCGGCTGTTCCGGCTGCCCGCCGATCGTGCGCTGATCAACCGCATGGGGTTCAACAACGAGGGCGCGGCCGTCGTGGCGGGCCGCCTCGCGCGCATGCGCCGTCGCACGAACCGTCCGGTGCTCGGCGCGAACATCGGCAAGTCGCGCGTCGTGGACGTCGCCGACGCGACGGCCGATTACGTCGCCAGCACGCGCCTCGTCGCCCCGGTCGCCGACTACCTCGTCGTGAACGTGTCGTCCCCGAACACGCCCGGGCTCCGCGGCCTGCAGGCCGTCGAGACGCTCCGTCCGCTGCTGTCGGCGGTGAAGGATGCCGCCGGCGGTACCCCGCTCCTCGTGAAGATCGCCCCCGACCTCACCGACGACGAGATCGACGGCATCTCGGCCCTCGCCGTCGACACGGGGCTGGCGGGGATCGTCGCGACCAACACGACGATCGCCCGGACGGGCCTCACGACGGATGCCGGACGTGTCGAGGCCATGGGCGCCGGCGGGCTCTCCGGCGCGCCGTTGCGCGAGCGTTCGCTCGAGGTGCTCCGCCGGGTCCGTGCCGCCGTCCCCGCCGACTTCTGCGTCATCGCCGCCGGGGGAGTGGAGACCGCGGCCGACGTCCGCGAGCGGCTCGCGGCCGGTGCCGACCTGGTGCAGGGCTACAGCGCGTTCGTGTACCGCGGCCCCCTCTGGGCGCGCGAGATCAACCGCGGCCTGGTGCGCTGAGCTTCGGCATCCGCCCCGCACGAGAACGGGCCCGCACCTCTCGGTGCGGGCCCGTTGCGGATCTCGGACTCAGCTCGGGTACTCGCCGCGCTTGACCTGGGGCTTGGGCAGACGCATGAACCGCATCTGCACCGAGCGCATCGCCGCGTACCAGCCGAGGCCCTTCTCGCGGCGGTCGCCCCACTTCGCGGCGGCGAGCTTCTTGACCTTGCGCGAGAGCATGATCATGTCGGCGACGACGAAGAGGAGGTAGGCCCAGAGGCCGATGTAGGCGTAGAAGACGACGGCGGTGTTCGGGACCAGGGCGAAGAGGATGACGATCACCAGCAGCGGCATGACGAGCTCGCCGAAGTGCCAGCCGGCATCCGTGTAGTCGCGGGCGAACCGCCGCTGCGGCCCGCGGTCGCGGGGCGTGAGGTAACGCTCGTCGCCGTTGGCCATGCCGATCCGGGCCTTTTCGCGCTGGGCGGCGAGCTCGGCCTTGGCGCGGGCGCGCGCCTCCTTCGTGTTCGCGACGAGGGGCCGCTTGCGCGCCGCTTCCTGCTCGGCGCGCGTGGGCGTCGGGCGGTTCTTCCCCGCGCCGGTGGGGGCGTCGGGGGCGGTGTCGGCGGGGGGCGGTGTCTTTGCCACGGGGCGGTTCCTCGGAATCGGCGAAAAAGGCGTGCGACATAAGATTACCCGCATGACTTCCGACACCACCCGGTCCGCTGCGGTGCGCGAAGCGGCCCTCACCCAGGTGCCCGCCGCCCTCGCCGACCTGGGCTCGCTCGTCCGCATCCCCTCGATCGCGTTCCCCGGGTTCGACCGGGCCGAGGTGCAGCGCAGCGCCGAGGCCGTGAAGACGCTCGTCGAGGGCCTCGGCATCTTCGAACGCGTCGAGATCGCGACCGCCGTCGTCCCCGAGACGGGGGAGGAGGGGATGCCGGCGGTGCTGGCGACGCGCCCCGCCCGCAACGATCGCCCGACGATCCTCCTCTACGCCCACCACGACGTGCAGCCCGTCGGGGACGAGTCCCTGTGGGAGTCGCCGCCCTTCGAGCCGACTCTGCGCGACGGCCGGATCTACGGTCGCGGCGCGGCCGACGACAAGGCCGGCATCATGGCCCACATCGGGGCGTTGCGCGCGCTCGTCGACGCCGTGGGCACGGACTTCGACCTCGGCGTCAACCTCTTCTTCGAGGGGGAGGAGGAGGCCGGGTCGGCATCCTTCTCCCAGTTCCTCAGCGACAACGCGGATGCGCTCCGCGCCGACGTGATCGTCGTCGCCGATTCCGGCAACTGGGATTCCGAGACGCCCGCCCTGACGGTGTCGCTGCGCGGCAATGCCCGCTTCACCCTCGACATCGAGACGCTCGAGCACGCTTCCCACTCGGGCATGTTCGGTGGCGCCGTGCCTGACGCGATGCTCGCGGCGGTCACCCTTCTCGCGACCCTCTGGGACGAGGACGGTGCCGTCGCCGTCGCCGGACTGGAATCCCGGGTTGCCGCCACCCCGCCGTACTCGGAGGAGACCCTCCGCAGCGAGGCGGGCCTTCCCGAGGGGGTGTCGCCGATCGGGCGCGACGAGATCCTCAGCCGCATCTGGAACAAGCCGTCGATCACGATCACCGGCATCGACGCCCCGAGCGTCCGGAACGCGTCCAACACGCTGACACCGAAGGTCTCGGTCGTGATCAGCACCCGGGTCGCCCCGGGGCAGGCCGCCGCCGACGCGTTCGCCGCGATCGAGGCGCACCTCCGCAGCCATGCGCCGTTCGGGGCGCGGCTGACCTTCCGCGACGTCGATTTCGGCGACCCGTTCCTCGTCGACACGTCCGGCCCCGCCGTCGAAGCGGCGCGCGCCGCCCTCGAGAGCGGGTACGGCCGCACTCCGGTCGACATCGGCGTGGGAGGGTCGATCCCCTTCATCGCCGACCTCGTGCGGGAGTTCCCGGGGGCCGAGATCCTCGTGACCGGTGTCGAGGACCCGCACGCCCGGGCCCACAGCCCCAACGAGTCGCTGCACGTCGAGACGTTCCGCAACGCCCTGGTGACCGAGGCGCTGCTGCTCGCCTCGCTCGACGCCTCCGACTGAACGGCGGCACGATCACCCGCGTCGCCGGGCCGAGAGGCGCACCGGGACGTAGAATCGAGAGAACACGCCGCCCCCGTTCCTCAAGAGCACTGGCGGCCCGACCATGGGGAGAGTCATGACCGACATCGCCACGCAGTCCACCGAGACCGTTCCCGCCCACGGCGTCGCCCTCACCGAGGCCGCTGCCGAGAAGGTGAAGAGCCTGCTGTCGCAGGAGAACCGTGACGACCTCCGGCTCCGCGTCGCCGTCCAGCCGGGCGGTTGCTCGGGTCTGATCTATCAGCTGTACTTCGACGAGCGCTATCTCGACGGCGACAAGACGGTCGACTTCGACGGCGTCGAGGTCATCGTCGACGACATGTCGGTGCCCTACCTCGACGGCGCGAAGATCGATTTCAAGGACACGATCTCAGAGCAGGGCTTCACGATCGACAACCCCAACGCCGCCGGCAGCTGCGCCTGCGGCGACAGCTTCCACTGATCCATCCCGGGTCGCCTCCATCGGTCCCGGCATCCTGAGCGGATGGCCGGAACTTTGTAAGAGGTTGCCCTAGACTGGCATGAGTCTGACCTTCATGTCCCCGAAAGGTGCACCGTGCGCGTCAACCGCCGACTCCGTTGGGTAGCTCTCCCGCTCACGATCGCCTCCGCGGTCGCGCTGGCGGGCTGCAGCCCCACGACAGCGAACGGCTTCCTCCCCGGCTTCGATGAGGAGGGCGGCCAGGCGACGAACCGCACGTCGATGATCGCCGGCCTCTGGACCACGTCGTGGATCGTCGTCCTCGCCGTCGGCGTCATCACCTGGGCCCTCATGGGCTGGGCCGCGATCGCCTACCGGCGCCGCAAGGGCCAGTCAGGGCTGCCGGTGCAGCTGCGCTACAACATGCCGATCGAGATGTTCTTCACGATCGCGCCGGTCATCCTGGTGCTCGGCTTCTTCGCGTTCACCGCCCGCGACCAGACGATCATCGAGAAACAGCACGAGACCCCCGATGTCTGCATCACCGCGATCGGCAAGCAATGGGCCTGGGACTTCCAGTACAACGGCTCCGACTGCAACGACACCGAAGAGTCCGTCTGGACCATGGGTGTCCAGGCGCAGACCGACGCCCAGGGCAACATCACCAACGAGCTCCCCGAGCTGGTGCTGCCGGTCGACAAGAAGGTGACGCTGCAGCTCGAGTCGCGCGACGTCATCCACTCGTTCTGGATCGTGGACTTCCTCTACAAGAAGGACATGATCCCGGGCCGTGACAACTACTGGTCGTTCGTCCCCACCAAGGAGGGCGAGTACGTCGGCAAGTGCGCCGAGCTCTGCGGCCAGTACCACTCGATGATGCTCTTCAACGTGAAGGTCGTCTCCGAGTCCGAATACCAGTCGTACATCGCGTCGCTCGAGGCCAAGGGCCAGACCGGCGACATCGATGACGTCCTTGACCGTCAGCAGAACGCACCGGGCACCGGCGCACCTGCCGCCGAGGGAGAGAACAACTGATGGCCACCATCACGCCTCCGGCACAGACCCTTCCCCCTCGCCAGGCGGCGCTGCTGAGCCGCTCGCGCGTCGAGCACAAGGGCAACATCGTGGTGAAGTGGATCACCTCCACCGACCACAAGACCATCGGGTACATGTACCTGATCGCGTCGGTCCTGTTCTTCATGCTCGGCGGCGTGATGGCGCTGATCATCCGCGCCGAGCTCTTCGAGCCGGGCATGCAGGTGGTGCCGACGAAGGAGCAGTACAACCAGCTGTTCACGATGCACGGCACGATTATGCTGCTCATGTTCGCGACGCCGCTGTTCGCCGGTTTCGCCAACGTGCTGCTGCCGCTGCAGATCGGAGCGCCCGACGTCGCGTTCCCGCGTCTGAACGCCTTCGCCTTCTGGCTCTTCACGTTCGGGTCGACCATCGCCGTCGCCGGCTTCCTCACCCCGCAGGGTGCCGCCGCGTTCGGGTGGTTCGCTTACCAGCCGCTGGCGAGCGAGAGCTTCAGCCCGGGTGCCGGTGGTGACCTCTGGATGCTGGGCCTCGGCATGAGCGGTTTCGGCACGATCCTCGGTGGTGTCAACTTCATCACCACGATCATGACGATGCGTGCGCCCGGTATGACGATGTGGCGCATGTCGATCTTCAGCTGGAACACGCTGGTCACCAGCATCCTGATCCTGATGGCCTTCCCGGTTCTGGCGGCGGCGATCTTCGCTGCGGCGGCCGACCGCATCCTCGGCGCCCACATCTACGACCCGGCCAACGGTGGCGTCCTCCTCTGGCAGCACCTGTTCTGGTTCTTCGGGCACCCCGAGGTGTACATCATCGCGCTGCCGTTCTTCGGCATCGTGTCGGAGATCTTCCCGGTCTTCAGTCGCAAGCCGATCTTCGGCTACAAGACGCTCGTCTACGCGACGATCGCGATCGCCGCGCTGTCGGTCTCGGTCTGGGCTCACCACATGTACGTCACGGGTGCCGTCCTGCTGCCGTTCTTCGCGCTCATGACGATGCTCATCGCGGTCCCGACGGGTGTGAAGATCTTCAACTGGATCGGCACGATGTGGCGTGGATCCATCACCTTCGAAACGCCGATGGTGTTCGCCCTGGGCTTCCTCGTATCGTTCGTCTTCGGTGGTCTGACCGGCGTCATCCTGTCCTCGCCGCCGCTGGACTTCGCCGTCTCCGACTCGTACTTCGTCGTGGCGCACTTCCACTACGTCGTCTTCGGAACCGTCGTCTTCGCGATGTTCGCGGGCTTCTACTTCTGGTGGCCCAAATGGACGGGCAAGATGCTGAACGAGCGTCTGGGTCTCGTGCACTTCTGGCTGCTGTTCATCGGCTTCCACATGACGTTCCTCATCCAGCACTGGCTGGGCGCGGACGGCATGCCGCGACGCTACGCCGACTACGCCATGCAGGACGGCTGGACCTGGCAGAACCAGGTGTCGACGATCGGCTCCATGATCCTCGCCGCCTCGATGGTGCCGTTCCTCCTGAACGTCTGGATCACGGCTCGCACCGCGCCGCGCGTCACGGTCAACGACCCGTGGGGCTACGGCGGTTCGCTCGAGTGGGCGACCAGCTGCCCGCCGCCGCGCCACAACTTCACGTCGATCCCGCGTATCCGCAGCGAGCGGCCCGCATTCGACCTGAACCACCCCGAAGCCGGCATCCCCGTCGGTGTGGGTCCTGCCAAGGACGCGCCCGACGCCCCGGTGGTCGATCTGACGAACGGTGAGGTCAAGTAAGTGAAGACGAACGTCAACCTCTGGTGGATCCTGACCGCGTTCTTCGGCCTCGTCGCCGTCGTCTACGTGGTGTGGAACATCATCGCCCACCCGCAGCTTCCGGTCTTCAACCGGATCGAGTGGGTCGGGTCCGTGGCACTCGTCTTCGTGATGGCCATGGCTGCGATGATCGCGTTCTACACGAGCCGCGTCGAGAAGGCCCAGGGCGGCGTCCTCCCCGAGGACTCCCTCACGGCCGACATCGACGACGGCGACCCCGAGATGGGCGAGTTCTCGCCGTGGTCGTGGTGGCCGCTCGTGCTCGCCGGCTCGGCGGCCGTGGCCTTCATCGGTCTCGCCGTCGGTGAGTTCATGATCCCGATCGGTTTCGCCATCTTCGTCGTCGCCATCGTCGGCTGGGTCTACGAGTACTACCGGGGCTACTTCGCCCGCTGAGTCTCCATGCGCATCCATGCGGGCGTCTTCTCCGACGTCGGAGGCTACCGGGACGTCAACCAGGACGCCGCTTTCGCCTCGCCGTTTGCCGCAGCTGTGGCGGACGGCGTCGGCGGTGGTCCCTCCGGTGATCTCGCGTCGGCCGCGATCATCCACAAGCTGATCACGCTGCGCGGCGCTCTTCCCAGCGCCGAAGACCTCATCGGCCGGGTCAAGGCCGCCAACTGGGACATCGGTGCTCACATCCGCCGCGACGCCGCCCTCGCGGGTATGGCGAGCACACTGACCGGCGTCTGGCTCACGGGGGACGGCGGACTCGTCGTCGCCCACACGGGGGACTCCCGCGCCTATCTCCTGCGGGACCGTGAGCTGGCACGGCAGACGCGTGACGACTCTTTCGTGCAGGCGTTGGTCGACCGCGGACTCATCCGTCCCGAGGATGCCTGGACGCATCCGCGCCGCAACATCATCACGGCCTCGCTGGGCGGCAACGAGGAGGACGTGATCAGGGTCGAGACGCGCGACGTGCGCATCGGCGACCGCTGGTTCCTCTGCAGCGACGGCGTCACCGACTACGTCCCCGAGGATGCCCTCGCCGAGATCGTGGGTGGCGTCGCCGATCCCGTCGCGGCGTCGCGGATGATCGTCGAGCTCGCGCTGCAGGCGGCCTCACGCGACAACGTCACCGCGGTCGTGTGCGACGTGATCGACGGCGTGCCCGACATCGCCGCCGTCCCCGTCATCGCTGGCGCGGCAGCTTCCCGGTGGACCGAGGTCATCGAGGCCGGTCTGGCGAGCGCCTGAACGCTCCCACAGGGGCGCTCAGGAGTCGGATCGGACCGGCATGACGAGCGGATCGAAGATACGGGGGAGTGAGCCGGATGCGGCGTCCACCGGCATCCCTTCCCGTGCCCAGTACTCGTAGCCGCCGATCATCTCGCGGACGCTGTAGCCGAGCTGCGCGAACTCCACGGCGCCACGGGCGCCGCCGTTGCAGCCGGGACTCCAGCAGTACACGACGACGGGGGTGTCCGCGGGAATCTCTTGCGGCGCGCGGGCCGCGATCTCGCGGTGGGGCATGTGCAGCGCGCCTCGTGCGTGTCCCTGGTCCCAGGCCTCCTGGTTGCGCACATCGACGAGGACGAAGTGCTCGCCGGCCTTCTGCGCCGCGTAGACGTCGCTGGGGTCCGTTTCGTGGTGGAGCTTCGTCCGGAAGTAGGTGAGTGCGTCGACGGGGGAGGTGGTCATGTCTCGACGCTACGGGAACAGAGAAGCGGCGGGGCCTGACCTTTCGGTCAGACCCCGCCGCAATCCTGCCAGAGAGGATCAGCTCTTCGCGCCGTCGTCCTTCTTCCGCGGAGCGTCGTCGACCACGATGATGTTCGACGGGCGGTTCGCGGTCTCCGGGTTGTGACCGTCGTCGATCGGGTGCAGCGGCGCGTCGGGGACACCGGCGCGCTCGTGGGCACCGCGGATCTCCTCCTGCTCCTCGTGCTCGATGTGCTCGAGTGCGTGGTGCTGGTGGGCGATCGCGGCATCCAGCTCGGTCTGCGTGACCGGCGACAGACGGTCCTCGAAGAACCAGCGCGACAGCGAGGCGCGGACGTTCTGGTGCCACGGGATCCGGCCGTTGTCGTTCGGACGGACGACCAGGGGCTCGTGCACCTCGAAGTCGATCAGCTTCACGCGCTCGTACGCGTCGACGGGCTGGTGGACCTCGATGTACTCGCCGCCGGGAAGGCGGACGATGCGACCCGACTCGTACCCGTGCAGGGCGATCTCGCGGTCCTTCTTCTGGAGCGCGATCGCGATCCGCTTCGTCACGAAGTAGCCGACGATCGGGCCGATGAACAGCAGCGCCTGGAGGGAGTGGATGACCCCCTCCATCGTCAGCGAGAAGTGCGTGGCGATGATGTCCGAGGAGGCGGCGGCCCACAGAACGGCGTAGAAGATGACGCCGGCGACGCCGATGGCCGTGCGGGTCGGCGCGTGACGGGGACGCTGCGCGATGTGGTGCTCGCGCTTGTCACCCGTGACCCACGCCTCGATGAAGGGGTACACCGCGACGAGCACGATGAACAGGCCCAGCACCGCGACCGGCAGCAGGATGCCGAACGAGAAGGTGCGGTCGAACAGGACGAGGTCCAGGTTCGAGGGCGCGAGACGGAGCGCGCCGTCCGCGAAGCCGATGTACCAGTCGGGCTGGGTGCCGGCCGAGACGGGGGACGGGTCGTACGGGCCGTAGTTCCAGATCGGGTTGATCGTGAACATCGAGGCGATGAGGACGAGCACACCGAACGTGATGAACAGGAAGCCGCCCATCTTCGACATGTAGATCGGGACCATCGGGTAGCCCACGACGTTGTCGTTCGTGCGGCCGGGGCCGGCGAACTGCGTGTGCTTGTTGATGATCATCAGCATGAGGTGCGCGGCGATGAGCGCGATGAGGATCAGCGGCAGCAGCAGGATGTGCAGCGTGTACAGACGACCGACGATCGCCATGCCCGGGAACTCGCCGCCGAAGAGCAGATACGAGGTCCAGGTGCCGATCAGCGGCAGACCCTTGATCATGCCGTCGATGATGCGGAGGCCGTTGCCCGAGAGCAGGTCGTCGGGGAGCGAGTAACCGGTGAAGCCGAGTGCCATGGCGAGGATGAACAGGACGAACCCGATCACCCAGTTGAGCTCACGCGGCTTGCGGAACGCGCCGGTGAAGAACACGCGCAGCATGTGCACGCCGATCGCGGCGATGAACAGCAGCGCCGCCCAGTGGTGAAGCTGCCGCACGAGGAGACCGCCACGGAGGTCGAACGAAATGTTCAGCGTCGACTCGAGGGCAGCCGACATCTCGATGCCACGCAGCGGTACGTATGCGCCGTTGTAGTGCGTGGGCGCCATCGACGCCTCGAAGAAGAACGTCAGGAACGAGCCCGACAGGAAGACGACGACGAAGCTCCAGAGGGCGATCTCACCGAGCATGAACGACCAGTGGTCGGGGAAGATCTTGCGCCCGATCTCCTTGACGAGACCGGAGATGCTCGTTCGCTCGTCGAGGTAGTTGGCCGTGGCGCCGATGAAGCGGCCGCCGAGCGGCTTCTCCGCCGGCTTGGCCACCGCTGTGGTAGACGAGGATTCAGTCACGGTGCTCAACGACGCTCCCAGAAACTCGGCCCGACGGGCTCTTCGAAGTCGCTCTTGGCGATGAGATATCCGTCTGCGTCGACCGTGATGGGCAGCTGGGGGAGCGGGCGGGCGGCGGGTCCGAAGATGACCTCGGCGCCGCGCGACACGTCGAACTGCGACTGGTGGCAGGGGCAGAGCAGATGGTGGGTCTGCTGCTCGTACAGCGCGACGGGGCATCCGACGTGCGTGCAGACCTTCGAGTACGCCACGATCCCGTCGTAGGACCAGTCGAGGCGGTTGTACTCGGCGGGCAGCTGCTCGGGGAGCAGCCGCATGAGGAGGACGATGGCCTTGGCCTTCTCCTCGAGGTATCCATCCAGGTGGTCGACGTCCTTGAGGGACTCCGGGATGACGTGCACGGCGGAGCCGAGCGCGACGTCGGCGGCGCGGATGGGGAGGCCGGACGGGTCGTGCGCCAGGCGCTCACCCTCCTTCCACATCGTGTGCTTCAGCAGCGCGACGGGGTCACCGGCGAGCGGGTTCTCCTCGGATGCGTGGGGAGCGAGGCCGCGGAACAGCGTCACACCCGGGACGATCGAGGCGACCAGGGCGGCGATGAGACCACCGCGGATGGCGGTGCGACGGCCGAAGCCGGATTCCTCGTTGGCCTCGCGGAAGACGTCGACGGCCGCTTCGCGGGTGGACTCTTTGCCGCGGGTCGGGTGGCGCTGCTCGATGTGCTCCTTGTCGGGCATGATCGCCTTCGACCAGTGGATCGCAGCGATGCCGATGGTGAGGAGGGCGAACCCGATCCCGAGTCCGATGAACAGGTTGTTCGCGCGGATGTCGCCGAAGGCGCCGCTCTCGATCGGGAACAGCATGTACGCGGCCACCGCCCAGAGGCTGGCGGCGAGCGAGATGTAGAACAGCGTGTAGACGGTGCGGACCGCGCGGGCCATCGCCGCCGGGTCCTTATCGGTCATCCGCTCGCGGTGCGGCGGCAGACCCGGATTCTGCACGGGGTCGGCGACCGCGACGACGAGACCCGACGAAGGCTGAGGAGCCTTCTCGAGCGCCTGCGGCTCTTCCTCGTGTGACATTGTGCTCCTCGTCCGTGAAATTCTGTGCGTCAGTGGTGGGTCAGTTGGACTTCGCGGTGATCCACACCGAGATGCCGATCAGCGTGCCGATGCCGAAGATCCAGATGAACAGGCCTTCGGAGACCGGTCCGAGCGAACCGAGCGTGAACCCACCGACGGGTTCGCTCTTCTGCAGGTACATCAGGGACGAGATGATGTCGCGCTTCTCGTCGGGCGTGATGGTCATGTCGTTGAAGACGGGCATGTTCTGCGGGCCCGTGACCATCGCCGCGTAGATGTGCAGCGGGCTGGTCTCGGTGAGCGCGGGAGCGTACTTGCCCTCGGTCAGAGCACCACCGGCGGCGGCGACGTTGTGGCACATCGCGCAGTTGATGCGGAAGAGCTCGGCGCCCTGGGTCAGGTTGCCCTCGCCGTCGAGGGTGCGCTCGTCGGGGTAGGTGGGTCCGGGGGCGACGGACTGCACCCAGGCGGCCATCGCCTTGATCTGGTCCTCGGTGAACTGCGGCGACTTCTTCGGTGCCTGCGGACCCTGGTTCTGCAGGGGCATACGGCCGGTCGCGACCTGGAACTCGACGGACAGCTCCCCGACGCCGTAGAGCGAGGGGCCGTCGGGCGTGCCTTGGAGGTTGAGGCCGTGGCAGGTCGCGCAGTTCGCCTGGAACAGCTTCTTGCCGTCCTCGACGGTGAGCGTGGACGTCTCGGTCGACGTCGTCGACGCCATGGCGGCGGACGCACCGGCGTAGATGCCACCCGTGAGCAGCAGGCCGACGCCGATCAGAGCGGCGGCCGCCCACTTGCTGCGACGGCCCGTCTGCCGACGCGGGGTCTTGGATGCCATTGAGGAACTCAGCTCCGCTCTGTGTTACCGGATGAAGTAGATGACGGCGAAGAGGATGATCCACACGACGTCGACGAAGTGCCAGTAGTACGACACGACGATCGCGGAGGTCATCTCCTTGCGGCCGAAGTTCTTGACGGCGAAGGCGCGCCCGATGATAAGCAGGAAGGCGATGAGGCCACCCGTCACGTGCAGGGCGTGGAAGCCGGTCGTCAGGTAGAAGGCCGACGCGTAGGAGTCGGCGCTGATGGGCATGCCCTCGGCGATCAGGGTGGCGTACTCCCACACCTGACCCGAGACGAAGACCGCACCCATGATGAAGGTCACGTAGAACCACTCGACCATGCCCCACTGGCGGAAGTTCCAGAGGGATCCGCGACGGTAGGGCTGGAAGCGCTCGGCCGCGAAGACACCGGCCTGCGCCGTGAACGACGACAGCACCAGGATGAGGGTGTTCACCGCGGCGAACGGGATGTTCAGCAGGTCGGTGCGGGCAGCCCACAGCTCCGGCGAGGTGTTGCGGATCGTGAAGTAGATGGCGAAGAGGCCGGCGAAGAACATGACCTCGCTGCCGAGCCACACGATCGTGCCGACGGCCACCGGGTCCGGTCGTTTCACCGAACGCAGTGCCTGGTTGTATTTCGCGGGAGTGGTCGTCACGCTCCCCATTATGGCCGATGTTGGGGGAGGGTTTCGCATTCCTGAAGGTACTCGTCCCTTTCTCCGGCATCGGATCGCGTGATGCACGGGCCGCGAGTCGGCTGACAGAGTGCTGAGTAGGATCGGGAGGCATGGCGGACATGTACTCCTGGCCCGAAATCCTCACCTCGGTGCTCTCCGGTCAGGACCTCAGCGTGTCCGAGTCGACCTGGGCGATGCGCCAGGTGATGCAGGGTGCGGCGACCCCGTCGCAGCTCGCGGCGTTCCTCGTCGCGCTGCGCGCCAAGGGTGAGACCGTCGACGAGGTCGTCGGCTTCCGCGACGCCATCCTCGAAGCGGCCGTTCCCCTCCCGGTGCCGGCCGGGGTGCTCGACATCGTCGGCACGGGCGGCGATCGTTACGGGACCGTGAACGTCTCGACGACCGCATCGGTGGTCGTGGCGGCCACCGGCATCCCCGTCGTCAAGCACGGCAACCGCGCCGCGAGCTCGAAGTCGGGATCGTCCGACGTGCTGGCGGCCCTCGGCGTCGACTTGACGAGTTCGCCCGAACGGGTCGCCGCGGTGCTCGACGAGGTGGGGATCACGTTCGCGTTCGCGTCCGCGTTCCACCCCGGGTTCCGCCACGCCGGTCCCACGCGCGCCGAGCTCGGCATCCCGACCGTCTTCAACTTCCTCGGACCGCTCTGCAATCCGGCGCGTGCCGAGGCCAACGCGGTGGGGGTCGCGCACCTGGACCGTGTGCCGCTCATCACCGGCGTCTTCCGGACGCGCGGTGCGACGGCGCTCGTCTTCCGCGGCGACGACGGCATGGACGAACTCACCACCACCGGGCACAGCCGGGTGTGGGAGATCAGCCGGGGCGACGTCCGCGAGCACGACCTCGATCCGCGTGACCTCGGGATCCCGCGGGCGGAGATCTCCGACCTCGTCGGGGGCGACGCCCCGCACAACGCCGAGGTGGTCCGTCGCGTGCTGCAGGGCGAGTCCGGTCCGGTGCGCGACATCGTGCTGCTCAACGCCGCCGCCGGGATCGTCTCGTACCGGCTGTTCCGGGATGCGGGTGAGCTCCAACGGCCCTTCGTGGAGCGCCTCGCCGAGGCCCACGCCGAGGCGGCGGCGGCGGTCGACTCGGGTGCGGCCGCAGCCAAGCTCGACGCGTGGGTCGCGGCATCCGGGCGCTGAGGCCGACATGGACCCGGTCGAGGCGCTGACGGAGATCGCGGAGCTCCTCGAGCGCGATCGCGCCTCGCGGTACAAGTCGAAGGCGTTCCGCGCCGCCGCGAAGACCCTGGCGGAGTTGAGCGCGGACGAGCGGACCGACCTCCGTGGGATCCGTGCTCGGAAGGGCATCGGCGACTCCACCTTCGCCGTGATCAGCGAGGCGGTCTCGGGCCGCGTCCCCACGTATCTGGCGGATCTCCGGGAGCGCGTGGCGCCGCCACAGGCATCCGCTCTGCGGTCGCAGCTGCGCGGAGACCTGCACGCGCACTCCGAATGGTCGGACGGGCTGACGTCCATCGACCTCATGGTGGAGGCGGCCAGGGCGCTCGGCCACGAGTACCTCGCGCTCACGGACCACTCGCCGCGGCTGCGCGTCGCGCGGGGCCTGTCCGCGGAGCGGCTCCGCGAGCAACTGGCGCTCCTCCCGGGGTTCTGCGACGACGACTTCACCCTCCTCAGCGGCATCGAGGTCGACATCCTCGACGACGGCTCGCTCGACCAGGAGGACGGGCTGCTCCGATCCCTCGACATCGTCGTCGCGTCGGCGCATTCGGCGCTGCGAATGGAGCGCGGTCCGATGACGCGGCGGCTGGTGGCCGCGGCATCCGATCCGCGTGTCGACGTGCTGGGTCACGTGACGGGGCGGCTCGTCTCGGGATCACGCGGCACGCGTCCGCCGTCCGTGTTCGACCCAAGGGCGGTCTTCGAGGCCTGCGCCGCGCACGGGACCGCCGTGGAGATCAATTCCCGGCCCGAGCGCGAGGACCCGCCGGACGATCTGCTCGCCCTCGCGATCGAGGTGGGATGCCTGTTCTCGATCGACTCGGATGCGCACGCGCCCGGTCAGCTGTCGCTGCTCGATCACGGCGCGGTCCGCGCCGAACGCGCCGGTGTGCCCCCGGAGCGCATCATCACGACGTGGCCGCTGGCGCGGCTGCGGGAGTGGAAGGCGTCGCGCTGAGTCAGGCCCGCGCGGACAGCGCCGCCGCGGCGCGCGTGGCGGAGGATCCGAGCGACCACGCCCCCGCGAGCTGTGCGACGGCCGCCTCGTCGGGCGCGGTGATGCGGGTGTCGACCGCGGGGAGGTCGAGGGTGCGGACGACCTCGACGACGCGGGTTGCGACGTCGAGGTAGTCGGCTGCGGCGAGGATCTTGTTCCGCACGCCGGCGCTCATCCCCTCGCCGGCTTCGGCTGCCCGTCGGATGCCGGCGAGGTCGCCGTGGGCGGCGAGGAGCGTCGCGGCCGTCTTCTCGCCGACCCCCGCGACTCCGGGGAGGCCGTCGGACGCATCGCCGCGCATCGCGGCGAAGTCGGCGTACTGCGTCGGGAGGATGCCGTACTTGCTGACGATGACGGCATCCGTCAGTTCTTCGAGCTTGCTCATGCCGCGCCCGGTGTAGATGACACGGACGCCGCGGGCGTCGTCGACGAGTTGGAACAGGTCGCGGTCGCCCGTGATGACGTCGACGGGGATATCGCTGGTCGAGGCGAGCGTGCCGATGACGTCGTCGGCCTCGTGCTCGGGTGCGCCGATGATCGGGATGCCGAGGGTGCCGAGCGCCTCACGGATCACCGGCACCTGGATCTCGAGGGGATCGGGGACCTCCTCGACGTCCGGCGCGGACTGCATCTCCTGCGCGACGCGGTGGGCCTTGTACGACGGGATCAGGTCGACGCGCCACTGCGGACGCCAGTCGTCGTCCCAGCAGGCGACGAGGTGCGTCGGCTCGTAGGTGCTGACGAGCTTGGCGATCATGTCGAGGAATCCGCGCGCGGCGTTGACGGGGCGACCATCAGGCGCCTTCACCGTGTCGGGCACGCCGTAGAAGGCGCGGAAGTAGAGGCTGGCGGAGTCGAGCAGCATGAGGCGTCCGGTCACGCGCTCATCCTCGCATTCAGCAGCCGGGATCGCCGGGGTCTTCGTCGCAGGTCTGCGCGACGAGGGCCGTGTCGACGTCCACGACGCGGATGACGGTCGCGGGTGTGTCGATCTCGAGAATCCCGGGGACGGCGAACCAGCCGCCGCCGGCGTCGGCTTCGGCGACGTAGCGGATCGTCGCGCGGGCCTCGTATTCACCGGGATCGGCGTAGCTGTGGCTGGTGTCGGTGGCGGTGAACTGCGGAACGTCGAGGTCTTGCCAGGACGTCCCGGGGGTCGTCGTCTCGCGGGTGGCGCCGTCGCCGTAGTCGAAGAGGAAGGACACCGGTGTGAATCGGACGGTCACGGGGACGTCGAAGATCTCGCCGTCGACGGTGTGCTCCGTAGCGCCGACGACGAAGTTCGTGGGCATGCCGACCACCCCGAACCCGTCCGGCTCGCCCACGACGCCCGGCGGCGCCGGTGCGAACTGCGCCACGTCGTCGATCGTGGCGGTCGTCGGGTCGGGCGCGGCGGGCGCCGGCGCCGGGTCGGCGGGCTCCTGATCGGCCTGCTCGGCGCCCGGAAGGGGCGCGCTGCCCGGCGCCGTGATCGGAGCCGAGCAGGCGAGATCGAAGGCGCAGTCCTGCAGCCACTGTTCGCGTGTGCGGCCCCCGGGGTAGAACGCGTTCGGGTCGCGCGGCGCGGGCGGGGCGAGGATCGGGGCGCTGCCCCTGCCGCCGTTGTTGTTGGTGTTGCGCGAGGGGGCGCGGGGTGTGTTGGCTTCCGTGCGGGTGGCTTCGATCGATACCGAGGAGCCCCGATTGGTTGCCGAACAGCTTCCGCCGGACCAGCGATCGGAACTGCCACACCCGCCAGCCGCGGAAGCGGGGGAGGTCGCGCCGAAGATAGCGGCGACGACCAACATGAGGCAGATTGCTACTCGCCGCATTTACTGCCGTCCACACCATCGCCGATCGATGCCAGCTTGGACTCTCCGTCGGGAGTCCGCTCGACGGTTGCTGTCTCAGCTCGGAGATCTGGTCGATCCTCCTGGACGAGGCTGTTGCCGTCGGCGTCTTTGAGTTCAACCGCCGACACATCTAGGCAAATCGCCAAGCGCGTCTCAGTGGACTCATGGTCGAGCGGGGTGATGCTGACGATCTTGGTCGCGCCGGAAACCACGGCTCCGTCCGCATGAAGCTGGGAGAAGGACTTCCGGTCGATGTCGTTCAATTCCCCAGTTGTTATAGCGAAGAGCGGCTCGAAGGTCGCGGGGTCGCTGAGGTCGACCTGGTTCAGGGCGTCGACGTACGCGCGGTAGGTCGCTTCGGCGGCGGCGAACGCCTCTTCTTCCGACGCGAACCCGGTCGGCGTGGGGGAGGGCGTCGGGGCGGAGGCGGGAGCGCACGCGGTGAGAGCGGCGGCGAGCGCGGTCGCCGCGAGCAGCGCTGCAGAACGTCGAGCGGTCATGCGACCCACGGTAGTGACCATGCGCTCGCACCCGGTCGGTTCTCCACAGCGCGTAGGCTCGCTGACGTCATCCACGGGGTGGGGAGGGGAACATGTCGTTCGGAGCCGCGGCATCCGCTCATCGAGGGCGTCGACCCGCGCCGGACTCGCTCTGCCCCTGCGGCCGACGGGCGTTCGGCTCGTGCTGCGGGCCCGTTCTCGCCGGCGTTCCCGCCGAGACGCCCGAGGACCTCATGCGGTCGCGGTACACCGCGTTCGCCCTGGGCGACGCCCGGCATCTGGCCGACACCTGGTTCCCCGCGACGCGTCCGGACGAGGTGTCGGTGGATGCCGCGACCACCTGGCTCGGGCTGGAGGTCCTGGGTTCCGAGACGGCCGCCGACGGCCGATCCGGGCGGGTGAGCTTCCGAGCGCGATGGTCCGACGGCGACACCCGGGATTCGGGCGTCCTCGAGGAGGACAGCCGGTTCGTGCGGCGCGCGGGGCGCTGGTACTACGCGGACGCTCTCTGATACCCTGGAGTGTCACACGCGTGGCCCTTGTGCCGCGCCCGCGTGACATCGCACGAACCAACCACCCTGCCGCGATCGGCTGCCGCACGTCCTCGTGCGGACTGGCTCCGTGGCCCGAACACAACACCATCCAAGGACAACCCCCTACATGACTAACGCAACGACCGCCCCGGCCACCAAGCAGGTCGCCATCAACGACATCGGATCTGCTGAGGACTTCCTGGCCGCGGTCGAGAAGACCCTGAAGTTCTTCAACGACGGAGACCTCATCGAAGGCACCGTCGTGAAGATCGACCGCGACGAGGTCCTCCTCGACGTCGGCTACAAGACCGAGGGCGTCATCCCCTCGCGTGAGCTCTCGATCAAGCACGACGTCGACCCCAACGAGGTCGTCAACGTCGGCGACCAGGTCGAGGCCCTCGTCCTCCAGAAGGAGGACAAGGAAGGCCGCCTGATCCTCTCCAAGAAGCGCGCGCAGTACGAGCGTGCCTGGGGAGACGTCGAGAAGATCAAGGAGAACGACGGTGTCGTTACCGGCTCCGTCATCGAGGTCGTCAAGGGTGGTCTCATCGTCGACATCGGCCTCCGCGGCTTCCTCCCGGCGTCGCTCATCGAGCTGCGTCGCGTCCGCGACCTGACGCCGTACCTCGGCCAGGAGATCGAGGCCAAGATCCTCGAGCTCGACAAGAACCGCAACAACGTCGTTCTCTCGCGCCGCGCCCTGCTCGAGCAGACGCAGTCCGAGTCGCGTTCGAACTTCCTCAACAACCTCCACAAGGGTCAGGTCCGCAAGGGCACCGTCTCGTCGATCGTCAACTTCGGTGCGTTCGTCGACCTCGGTGGCGTCGACGGTCTCGTCCACGTCTCGGAGCTCTCGTGGAAGCACATCGAGCACGCATCCGAGGTCGTCGAGGTCGGCCAGGAGGTCACCGTCGAGATCCTCGAGGTCGACCTCGACCGCGAGCGCGTCTCCCTGTCGCTGAAGGCGACGCAGGAGGACCCGTGGCAGGTCTTCGCCCGCACCCACGCGATCGGTCAGGTCGCGCCGGGCAAGGTCACCAAGCTCGTTCCGTTCGGTGCGTTCGTCCGCGTCGCCGACGGCATCGAAGGCCTCGTGCACATCTCCGAGCTGTCGGGCAAGCACGTCGAGCTCGCCGAGCAGGTCGTCTCCGTCGGTGAAGAGGTCTTCGTCAAGATCATCGACATCGACCTCGAGCGTCGCCGCATCTCGCTGTCGCTGAAGCAGGCCAACGAGTCGGTCGACCCCAACGGCACCGAGTTCGACCCGGCCCTGTACGGCATGGTCACCGAGTACGACGAGAACGGCGAGTACAAGTACCCCGAGGGCTTCGACCCCGAGACCAACCAGTGGAAGGAAGGCTTCGACGAGGCCCGCCTCGCCTGGGAGGCCGAGTACGCCGCTGCTCAGGGTCGCTGGGAGGCTCACAAGGCCGCCGTCGCCAAGGCTCTCGAGGCCGAGGCCGCCGCTCCCGCCGACTCGGGTTCGTCGTCCTTCTCGTCCGAGGTCTCGAGCGGTGCCGGCACCCTCGCCGACGACGAGGCGCTGGCTGCTCTCCGCGAGAAGCTGTCCGGTCGCTGATCGACACCACCACGACCGAGGGGTCGGAGCCTTGTGCTCCGGCCCCTCGGCCGTTTCCGGGCGTCTGACGCCGGGGCATCCGGGCCGGTAACGTTCTCCTGTGGCACATGCGGATCAGGACGCGGCTTCCGCCGACCGCGCGCCCGCGCCTTCGCCCGCCCCCGGCGAACGCCCCAACCGGGCGTCGCGCCCGCGCGTGCCGCTGACGGAGCTGCGCGACCGCGTCGTCGCGAACAACCAGATCCTCCTCACCGCGATCGTCGCCGGCATCTTCCTGTCGGGTTTCCCCGGCGGGTGGCTGGCGCAGGCCTCCTCGTTCGCGGCCGGCGTCGTGCTCGTCGTCGTCGCTGCCCTCGCGAGCCTCGCGGTGCCGTGGTCCCGCATACACCCGTCGTGGGTCGCGATCGTCCCCGTGGTGGACATCGTCGCGATCGGACTGATGCGCACCTCCGACGTCCCGGGGATCGCTCTGCTGTGGGCGTTCCCCACGATGTGGCTGTCGAGCCTCGGGCGGATCTGGCTGATCGTGGGCTGCGTCGGATCGATCAGCGCCTACTGGATCGCGCTCGCCCTCGCGCCGTCGTTCGAGTTCACCTGGGGCATCATCGTCCTCCCGGCCGTGGTCATCGCGATCGGTGTCTCCACCTACAACGGCACCCGTCGTTTCCAGGCGCAACGCACCCTCCTCGACAAGCAGAACGTCCGTCTGGCGGCGGCGCTGCGCCACGCCAGCAGGCAGGAGCAGCTGCTCACCGAGGTCCTGGACACCGTCGACTTCGGCGTCCTCCGCATCGGTACCGACGGCGAGATCACGTTCGTCAACGACGCTCTCGGCAAGTTCCAGCAGCGCATCCCGAGTTTCGGGCGCATCGACGCCACCCAGACCATCTACGCCGCCGACGGCGAGACCCCCCTCGCGCCGGACGAGCGGCCGCTCGCCCGCATCCTCCGGGGCGACACCTTCAGTGACCTCGTGGTCTGGTTCCCCGTCTCCGAGTCCCGACGGGCCGCGATCAGCCTGACCGCGCGGCGGATGAAGGATGCCGACGGCCGCCCTGCCGGCATCGTGCTCGTTGCGCGCGACGTGAGCGAGGAGCGCACCGCCCTCAAGGCGCGCGACAGTCTGGTCGCGTCGGTCTCCCACGAACTGCGGACGCCGCTGACCTCGATCATCGGGTACCTCGAGCTCGTCCTCGACCACGACGACCTGCCTCCGGAGATCGCCCGACAGGTCGACGTCGCCTACCGCAACAGCGAGCGCCTCCTCGGGATCGTGTCGGGGATCCTCGCCGCCTCGACGGCGTCGCGGATGTCGGTCGAGGTCACCCTGTCGCCGCAGGAGACCGACCTCGCCGACGTCGTGGGGGCGGCGGCATCCGATCTCGGACCGGTGGCCCGCGACCGGGCGATCCGGATCGACGCGAGCGACCTCGTGCCGACCCCGGCGTTCATCGACGCGGCGCGCATCCGGCAGGTCGCCGACAACCTGCTCAGCAACGCGATCAAGTTCAACCGCGACGGCGGCACGATCACGGTGGGCTCCTCGACCGACGGCCGGCACTCCTGGTTCCTCGTCCGCGACACCGGGATCGGGCTGTCGGCCGAGGACCAGGAGCGGGTCTTCGAGCGGTTCTTCCGGGCGGAGAGCGGTGTGCCGGGAACCGGGCTCGGCCTCGCCATCAGTCGCGAGATCGTGCGGGCGCACGGCGGCGACATCACGGTGACGTCGACCCCGGGTCTCGGGACGACGTTCATGGTCCGCCTGCCCGCGACGGCGGAGATGGCGAGCGACGGCGCACTGCGCTCCGCGGCCGGGGACGGCAAGTGATGACCCTCGATCTCTTCTCGGTGACCGTCATGACGGCGATCGTCGCGCTGACGGCCGCGGGGATCTTCGTCGTCGAGACGCTGCGACGCCGGGACACGGGCGCCGGGCGCCTCTGGGCCGTCGCATATCTCTGCGGCACCGCCACGACGTTCGCCTACATCTCGTGGGCGTCCGGCATCGGCGGCGCCGTGGCCATCGCGATCGGCAACGCCTCCTTCGCGCTCACGCCGGCCTTCATCTGGCTGGGGAACCGCCGCTTCAACGATCGACCCATCGCGCGGCCCGCCGTCATCGTGGCGGTCCTGACCGTCGCGACGTTCGTCGCGACGGTGGTGCGGGTCCCCGTGGACGGCAGCTGGGGCGGGTGGACGGTCATGGTGGTCACCATCGTCGGCCTCTTCGCGGTCGGAGGCATCGAGGCGTTGCGACGGCCCATGGGGCGCGTCGGCAACGCGCGACTGTTCGCCATCGTCCTCCTGGCGGCGGCGGTCTACTACGCCGCACGCCTCGTCGCCTTCGTGTGGAACGGACCGGAGGGCGACTTCTTCACGACCTGGTTCGGATCGGTGTCCGCGAACATCGCGACCGTCGTGCTCACAATGGTCGCCGTCGTCGTGACGTCGATCCTGCGATCGACCAAGAGCGCGACGCATCGCTTCGAGTGGCTGAGCGAGAACGGGGTGGCCGCCGACGGGGTGATGCTCTCGGGAACCTACCGCGACGCCCTCCGCGACGTCGCCGAGCGGGCGAGCTGGCGACAGGATCTGCTGAGCGTCGTCGTCGTGGGGGTGGACGGGATGGAGGAGATGGCGGCGGCCTTCGGAACGGATGCCACGGACGAGCTCGCGGCGCAATGGCGGCGGTCCGTGCGTCGACACGCCCCGGCATCCGCCTTCGTGGGGGAGGACGGCGACGCGACGATGTCGGTCTGCGTCGTCTCCGGGACGGCCGCCGAGGCGCGTCGCCAGGCCGCGGCCATCTACCGGGGCTGCATCGACGACCTCGCCGGCAATCCCACGGGGCTGCTCCCGATCGTCGGCGTCGGTGTCGCGCTGACGGAGACGGTCGGATACGACCCCGAGGTCCTGCTGAACGCCGCGCGTGCCGCGGCGCAGCGCGCGTCGCGCAGCCTCGAGGCATCCGTTCTCTTCGGCGGGATCGAGGACGGCGGCACCGCTCGGGCGTGACGGCGCCGTGGCATCCTCGGAGGGTGACACTCATCGCATTGACCGGCGGCATCGCGTCGGGGAAGTCCACGATCGCGCGTCGACTCGCCGAGCACGGGGCGGTGATCGTCGATGCGGACGCGATCGTCCGCGAGGTGCAGCAGCCGGGGTCGCCGGTGCTCGCGGAGATCGCCGCGGCGTTCGGCAACGACGTCCTGACGGGCACCGGCGAGCTCGACCGACCGCTTCTCGCCTCACGCGTCTTCGGTGACGAGGATGCCGTGCGCCGCCTCAACGCGATCGTCCACCCCGCCGTGCGGGTCGAATCCGCGGCGCGCTTCGCGGCCGCGCAGGCCGCGGATCCGAGCGCGGTCGTCGTCTACGACGTCCCCCTGCTGCTCGAGGCGCGCGCGGAGGACCCCTGGGAGCTCGTCGTGGTGGCTTACGCGCCCGTCGAGCTGCGGCGGGAGCGGCTCGTCTCCCTGCGGGGGATGAGCCCCGCCGATGCGGACGCGCGCATCGCGTCGCAGGTCGACGATGAGCGCCGCCTCGCGATCGCCGACGTCGTCATCGACACGTCGGGGTCGATGGCGCAGACGCTGTCGCAGGTCGACGCCCTCTGGGAGCGCGTCGCCGGCTGACATCCACGCCGACGGCGAACGCCGGAGCCGGTGTCGGAGGCCGCGCCTACGCTGGAATCATGCAGACCACGCGCTCCGTCCGCCCTTTCGAGGTCGTCAGCGAGTACCAGCCCAGCGGCGACCAACCGCAGGCGATCGCCGACCTCGCCGCCCGCATCAACGCGGGTGAGACCGACGTCGTCCTGCTCGGCGCGACGGGTACGGGCAAGTCGGCGACGACGGCCTGGCTGATC
This sequence comes from Microbacterium sp. NPDC080220, assembly GCF_040686395.1. Classification (NCBI taxonomy): domain Bacteria; kingdom Bacillati; phylum Actinomycetota; class Actinomycetes; order Micrococcales; family Microbacteriaceae; genus Microbacterium; species Microbacterium sp. NPDC080220. The sequence continues at coordinate 105,450 of NZ_JBFBOP010000006.1, read as the reverse complement.
GAGCAGGTGCAGCGTCCGACGCTCGTGCTCGCGCACAACAAGACGCTCGCGGCGCAGCTCGCCAACGAGTTCCGCGACCTCATGCCGAATAACGCGGTCGAGTACTTCGTCAGCTATTACGACTACTACCAGCCTGAGGCGTACGTCCCGCAGACGGACACCTTCATCGAGAAGGACTCCTCGATCAACGCCGAGGTGGAGCGGCTGCGCCACTCGACGACCAACTCGCTGCTGAGTCGGCGCGACGTCGTCGTGGTGTCCACGGTGTCGTGCATCTACGGCCTCGGCGCGCCCGAGGAGTACCTCCGCGCGATGGTCGCCCTGCAGGTGGGGGAGCGGTACGACCGCGACGCTCTCATCCGCAAGTTCATCGCGATGCAGTACAACCGCAACGACGTCGACTTCTCGCGCGGCAACTTCCGCGTCCGCGGCGACACGATCGAGATCATCCCGGTGTACGAGGAGTACGCCGTGCGCATCGAGCTCTTCGGCGACGAGATCGAAGCGCTGTACATGCTGCATCCGCTCACCGGCGATGTGGTGCAGAAGCTCGAGAGCGTGCCGATCTTCCCGGCATCCCACTACGTCGCGGGCACCGAAACCGTCCAGCGCGCGATCGGCACCATCGAGCACGAGCTCGAGGAGCGGCTGAAGGAGTTCGAGTCGCAGGGCAAGCTGCTCGAAGCCCAGCGCCTGCGCATGCGCACGACGTTCGATCTCGAGATGCTGCAGCAGCTCGGCTTCTGCTCCGGCATCGAGAACTACTCGCGTCACCTCGACGGACGGATGCCGGGCGAGGCGCCGCACACCCTCCTCGACTTCTTCCCCGACGACTTCCTGCTCGTCATCGACGAGTCCCACGTGACGGTCCCGCAGATCGGTGCGATGTACGAGGGGGATGCCTCCCGCAAGCGCACCCTCGTCGACCACGGGTTCCGGCTGCCGAGCGCGATGGACAACCGGCCGTTGCGCTTCGATGAGTTCAAGCAGCGGATCGGGCAGACCGTGTACCTGTCGGCGACCCCCGGGCGGTACGAGATGGGAATCGCCGACGGCGTCGTCGAGCAGATCATCCGTCCGACGGGTCTCATCGACCCGGAGATCATCGTGAAGCCCTCGAAGGGTCAGATCGACGATCTGCTGGAGGAGATCCGGCTGCGCGTCGAGCGTGACGAGCGCGTCCTCGTCACGACGTTGACCAAGAAGATGGCGGAGGAGTTGACCGACTTCCTCGGTGAGCACGGCGTGCGCGTGCGCTACCTGCACTCCGACGTCGACACGCTGCGTCGCGTCGAGCTGCTGACCGAGCTGCGGCAGGGCGTGTACGACGTCCTCGTGGGCATCAACCTGCTGCGCGAGGGCCTCGACCTGCCCGAGGTGTCGCTCGTCGCGATCCTGGATGCCGACAAAGAGGGCTTCCTGCGGTCGGGGACGTCCCTCATCCAGACGATCGGTCGCGCGGCGCGCAACGTATCGGGCCAGGTGCACATGTACGCCGACAAGATCACGGACTCGATGGCGGCAGCCATCGAGGAGACCGAACGTCGACGCGAGAAGCAGATCGCGTACAACCTCGAGAACGGAATCGATCCGCAGCCGCTGCGCAAGAAGATCGCGGACATCACCGATGCGCTCGCCCGTGAGGCGAGCGACACGCGGGACATGATGGACGGTCGCGGCAAGGGCAAGACGAAGTCCGGCAAGGGCAAGAGTCCGACCCCGCAGCTGCGGCGTGAGGGCATCGCGGCTGAGGGTGCGAACCAGCTCGAGGCGACGATCGAGGATCTCACGCGCCAGATGCTGGCGGCGGCGGACGAGCTCAAGTTCGAGCTCGCGGGGCGCCTGCGCGACGAGGTGCAGGACCTGAAGAAGGAGCTGCGCGCCATGGAACGCGCCGGGCACGCCTGAGCGTGCTCAGGGGCAGTGCATGAGGGGGCGTTCCCCCGAGCGGTCGAAGGTGTGCGCCGACATCGGCTGACCGCACAGGGGACACGCGCGTTCGGTCCGGACCGGTTCGGGCTCGGTCTCGTAGGGACCGACCGAGGCCGGGCCCGCGTAGCGGATGAGGCGGCTGTTCCACCAGCGGTAGAACCCGCCCGCCGCGCGGATCCGTTCCCGGAGCGGTGGTCGTGACTCCCGTTCTGCGTCCATAATGATTAGTGTACTAACTATTAGGGTGAGGAGGATCGATGGATGAAGACGACATGCTGAAGCTCGAGAGTCAGCTGTGCTTCGCCATCGTCACGGCGGCCCGGAACGTCGTCTCGATCTACCGGCCGGTCCTCGAGCCCCTCGGTCTGACGCACCCGCAGTACCTCGTGATGCTCGCCCTGTGGGAGCGGGCGCCGCAGTCCCTCTCCGAGCTGGCGACCGCCCTCGCGGTCGAGCCCGCCAGCCTGTCGCCGACCATCAAGCGTCTCGAGGCGCAGGGCCGCGTCGTCCGGCGCCGGCGCGCGGCGGACGAACGCGTCCTCGACATCGCGTTGACCGACGAGGGAGCGGCCCTGCGCGAGCAGGCGCTGGACGTGCCGAGGCAGATCATGGCGCGCGTCGGACTCGACATCGCCGACGTTGAGCGGTTGAGGGACGGTCTGCAACCCTTCGCCGGACGCCGGCCGACCACCGCGGACTGATCGCCGGGAGCGAAGCACGGAGCCCGTGTCGGTGGCCCAACCTAGGATTGACCGGTGCCCATCGTCCCCGTTCCCCACGCCTCCAAACTCAGTGTCCGCGGCGCGCGCGTCCACAACCTGAAGAACGTCGACCTCGAGATCCCGCGGGACTCGCTCGTCGTGTTCACCGGCCTGTCCGGGTCGGGGAAGTCGAGCCTCGCGTTCGACACGATCTTCGCCGAGGGTCAGCGCCGGTACATCGAGTCGCTCAGCTCGTACGCACGCCAGTTCCTCGGACAGGTCGACCGTCCCGACGTCGACTTCATCGAGGGCCTCAGCCCTGCGGTGTCGATCGATCAGAAGTCGACGAACCGCAACCCGCGCTCGACGGTGGGCACCATCACCGAGATCAATGACTACATGCGTCTGCTGTGGGCGCGCGTCGGCATCCCGCACTGCCCCGAGTGCGGCGAGCGCATCCAGCGGCAGACGGTGCAGCAGATCGCCGACCAGCTCATGGAGCTCCCCGAGCGCACGCGGTACCAGATCGTCGCCCCCGTCGTGTCGCAGAAGAAGGGCGAGTTCGTCGACCTTTTCAAGGAGCTGTCGGCGAAGGGCTACGCCCGCGCGATCGTCGACGGCGAGACGGTCCAGCTCGCCGAGGCGCCGACCCTCAAGAAGAGCTACAAGCACGACATCGCCGTGGTCGTCGACCGTCTGGTGGCGAGCCCCGACATCCTGAGCCGCGTCACCGACTCGGTCGAGACGGCCCTGGGTCTCGCAGGCGGCATCCTGCAGGTCAACTTCGTCGACGAAGAGGGCGACGACGCCTGGCAGAGCTACAGCGAGAAGCTGGCCTGTCCCAACGGGCACGCGCTGACCCTGACCGAGATCGAGCCGCGGACGTTCTCCTTCAACGCGCCGTTCGGCGCCTGCCCGGCCTGCTCGGGTCTGGGCACCCGTATGTCGGTCGACACCGAGCTGCTGCTGGGCGACGAGGAGCTCTCCATCGCCGAGGGTGTCATCGTCCCGTGGACGACGCAGGGCAAGGGGCTGTTCCAGTACTACGAGCGACTGCTCGTGGGACTCGCGGACGACCTCGGGTTCTCGCTCGACACACCCTGGAAGGACCTTCCGGCCGACGTGCAGGACGCGGTGCTGAGCGGCGAGAACTACAAGGTCACCGTCAAGTGGAAGAACCGCTACGGCCGCGAGATGCGGTATGCGTCGGGCTTCGAGGGCGTCATCCCGTACATCGAGCGCCAGTTCACGCAGGCCGAGACCGACACGCAGCGTCAGCGCTGGGCCGAGTTCCTCCGCGAGGTGCCCTGCCCCGTCTGCAACGGCGATCGCCTGAAGCCCGAGGTGCTGTCGGTCCTCGTCCACGGGCACTCGATCGCGGATGCCTCACGGCTCAGCCTCGGCGAGGCGCAGCAGTTCTTCGCGCAGCTCTCGCTGACCGACCGCGAGGCGACCATCGCGGCCGCGGTCCTGCGCGAGATCCGGGCCCGCCTCGACTTCCTCATTCAGGTCGGCCTCAACTACCTCAGCCTCAGCCGTGCGGCGGGGTCGCTCTCGGGCGGCGAGGCGCAGCGCATCCGTCTTGCGACGCAGATCGGCTCGGGGCTCACGGGCGTGCTGTACGTCCTCGACGAGCCCTCCATCGGACTCCACCAGCGCGACAACCGCCGGCTCATCGAGACCCTCGTGCGTCTGAAGAGCCTCGGCAACACGCTGGTCGTCGTCGAGCACGACGAGGAGACCATCCACGCCGCCGACTGGATCGTCGACATCGGTCCGCGCGCGGGCGTCGAGGGGGGCAACGTCGTCCACTCGGGACCGGTCGAGCAGCTCCTGACGGACCAGGAGTCGATCACCGGCGCCTACCTGAGCGGACGACGCGCCATCCGGATGCCGAAGAAGCGTCGGAAGATCGACAGGGGGCGCCAGCTGCGCGTCGTCGGGGCGCGGGAGAACAACCTGCAGAACGTCACCGTCGACTTCCCGCTCGGCGTGCTCACCGCCGTCACCGGCGTGAGCGGTTCCGGTAAGTCGTCGCTCGTGAACGGCATCCTCTACGAAGTCCTCGCGACCAAGCTCAACGGTGCGCGTCGCGTCGCCGGCAAGCACACCCGGGTCACCGGACTCGAGCACCTCGACAAGGTCGTCCACGTCGATCAGGCCCCCATCGGTCGCACGCCCCGGTCGAACCCGGCCACCTACACGGGGGTCTTCGACCGCATCCGCTCGCTGTTCGCCGAGACGACCGAGGCGAAGGCGCGCGGCTACCAGCCGGGTCGCTTCAGCTTCAACGTCAAGGGCGGTCGGTGCGAGGCATGCTCGGGTGACGGCACGATCAAGATCGAGATGAACTTCCTGCCCGACGTGTACGTCGACTGCGAGGTCTGCCACGGCCAGCGCTACAACCGCGACACCCTCGCGGTGCACTACAAGGGCAAGAACATCGCCGAGGTCCTCGACATGCCGATCTCGGAGGCGGCCGACTTCTTCGAGCCGATCCAGGCGATCCACCGGTACCTGAAGACCCTCGTCGACGTGGGGCTCGGCTACGTCCGGCTGGGGCAGTCGGCCACGACGCTCTCCGGCGGCGAGGCGCAGCGCGTGAAGCTCGCCACCGAACTCCAGCGTCGCTCCAACGGGCGCACCATCTATGTGCTCGACGAGCCGACGACGGGTCTGCACTTCGAAGACGTGCAGCGCCTGCTCGAGGTCCTGAACAGCCTCGTCGACAAGGGCAACTCGGTGCTCGTCATCGAGCACAACCTCGACGTGATCAAGTCCGCCGACTGGGTGATCGACCTCGGCCCCGAGGGGGGCTCGGGCGGCGGCACGATCGTGGCGACGGGGACCCCGGAGCAGGTCGCGACCGTACCCGAGAGCCACACCGGGCAGTTCCTCGCCGAGATCCTGGAAGTGGCTCCCGCGCGCAAGGCGGGCTGACGTGGCATCCGCTCTGCCGTACAAGCCAAAGCCGGGGGAGATCCCCACCGACCCCGGCGTCTACCGGTTCCTGGATGCCGACGGTCGGATCCTCTACGTCGGCAAGGCCAAGAACCTCCGCGCCCGGTTGTCCAACTACTTCGCGCCGCTCCACACGCTCCACGAGCGCACACGGCGCATGGTGACGACGGCCGCGAAGGTCGAGTGGACCGTCGTGAAGACCGACATCGACTCGCTCCAGCTCGAGTACACCTGGATCCAGGAGTACTCGCCGCCGTTCAACGTCCGGTACAAGGACGACAAGTCCTATCCGTACATGGCGGTAACGCTCGCCGACGAGGCGCCGCGGGTCATCGTGACCCGCAACCGCCGCATCCGCGGGGCCAAGTACTTCGGCCCGTACCCGAAGGTCTGGGCGGTCCACGACACGATCGATCAGCTCATCAAGGTGTTCCCGATCCGCACCTGCAGCGACTCGTCGTACAAGAAGGCGATGGCCTCGGGGCGGCCGTGCTTCCCCGGGCAGATCGGCCGGTGCGGCGGTCCCTGCTCGATGAAGGTCACGATCGAGGAGCACCGCGCCATCGTCGACGACTTCGTCTCGTTCATGTCCGGGAGCGACAAGCGGTTCACGAAGCGGCTCGAAGCGCGGATGCGCGAAGCGGCGGCCGCGATGGACTACGAGGCCGCGGCGTCGTACCGCGACAAGCTGCAGGCGCTCGACGCCGTCCTCAACCGCAGCGCGCTCGTGCTGAGCGAGGACACGGACGCCGACCTGTTCGGCGTGGCCGAGGACGAGCTGTCCGCGGCCGTCCAGCACTTCGTCGTCCGCGGCGGACGTGTGCGCGGCGTCCGCGCGACGACGATCGACAAGGAGCTCGACATCTCCGGGCCCGACCTCGTGGATCAGATCCTGCAGCGCGCCTACGGGGCCGCCTCTGCCGAGGACATCCCGCGCCAGGTCCTCGTGCCGACCCTTCCCGACGACTCGGCCGAGCTCGAGCAGTGGCTGCAGTCGCGGCGCGGCAAGAAGGTGACGGTGCAGATCGCGCAGCGCGGTCAGAAGGCCGACCTCATGCGGACGGCGACGCTCAACGCCCAGCAGGCGCTCATGCTGCACAAGACGCGGCGGACGAGCGACTACACGGCGCGCACCAAGGCGCTGACGGACCTGCAGGAGGCGCTCGGGATGACCGAGGCCCCGCTGCGCATCGAGTGCTTCGACATCTCGCACCTCGGCGGCACGGGGGTCGTCGCGTCGATGGTCGTGTTCGAGGACGGTCTGCCGCGCAAGGACCAGTACCGGTCGTTCTCCGTCGTCGAGACCACCGACGACACCGACTCGATGTATCAGGTGCTCACCCGACGGCTCGCGCACATCGACCGCGACGAGGCCGAGCAGGAGAAGATCGACCCGATGGCGGACGGTGAGGTGGATGCCACGCGCAAGCGCCCGCGCTTCGCCTATCGGCCTCAGCTGCTGCTCGTCGACGGCGGCCAGCCGCAGGTGCAGGCCGCGGCGCGTGCCCTGCGCGACGCCGGCCACGAGGAGATCGCCCTGTGCGGGATTGCGAAGCGTCTCGAGGAGGTGTGGCTGCCCGACGACGACTTCCCGGTGATCCTGCCGCGCTCCTCCGAGGCGCTCTACCTGCTGCAGCGGCTCCGCGACGAGGCGCACCGCTTCGCGATCACCCACCAGCGCAAGAAGCGCGGCCGGGACATCACGACGGTGCTGGCGGAGGTGCCCGGTCTCGGCGCGACGCGGATCAAAGCGCTCCTGCGTCACTTCGGATCGGTGAGCCGCCTGAAGCAGGCGACACCCGAGGAGATCCAGGAGCTGCCCGGGATCGGCCCGCGGCTCGCGGCCACGATCCACGCGCACCTGGCGGCCGGGTCGGATGCCGTGCCCTCGGGTGGTTAGGCTGAGATGACACGCGTGGAAGGCGGGGTACGGATGGACGGCCAGACGGCGGGCGAGGTCCTGATCGTCACGGGCATGTCCGGAGCCGGGCGCACGACCGCGGCGAACGCCCTCGAGGACCTCGACTGGTACGTCGTCGACAACCTGCCGCCCCAGATGCTGTCGCATCTGCTGGATCTCACGGCACTCGCAGCCGATGCGCTTCCGCGTGTCGCCGCGGTGGTCGACGTCCGCGGGCGCCAGCTCTTCGGCGAGCTGCCGTCCGTGACCCATTCGCTCCGCGACGGCCGTCAGTTGCGGGTGCTGTTCCTCGACGCCTCCGACGAGGTGCTCGTCCGCCGGTTCGAAGCCGTCCGTCGGCCCCACCCGCTGCAGGGGGAGGGGACGATCCTCGACGGCATCCGCCGTGAGCGCGAGCGCGTCGCTGCCATCCGTGAGGCCGCCGATGTCATCGTCGACACCAGCGCCCTCAACATCCATCAGCTGGCGAACCGCATCGTCGACCTGTTCAGCGCGGACGGCGACGCACGGCACACCGTCACCGTCATGAGCTTCGGCTTCAAGTACGGGTTGCCGCCGGACGTCGACCTCGTCGCGGACATGCGCTTCCTCCCCAACCCGTACTGGGAGCCCTCGCTGCGCGCCCTCACGGGGGAGGACGAGGCGGTCCGCGAGTTCGTGCTCGGTCAGGAGGGCGCACGCGAGTTCATCGACGCGTATGCGGCGGCCCTCCACCCCGTGCTCCAGGGGTATCAGCGCGAGAACAAACGTCACTCCGTGATCGCCATCGGATGCACCGGGGGCAAGCACCGCTCCGTCGTGACGTCGTTCGAGCTCGCCGAGCGTCTGGGCGCCGAACCGGGCGTGGCCGTACGGGTCACGCACCGGGACCTGGGTCGCGAATGACCGGTGCGCGAGTAAGCTGATCCTTTGTCCCCCTCGCCCCCACCGAAGGATCGCCGTGCCGCTGACTGCTGACGTGAAGACGGAACTCACCTCGGTGCGTGATCCGCGGCCGACGGCCCGCGTCGCAGAACTCACCACGATCCTGCGCTTCTCGGGCGGACTCCACTCGATCGCCGGCCGGGTGGCCGTCGAGGCGGAGGTCGAGACCGACATCCTGGCCCGACGTGTGGCCCGCGACCTCGTCGAGATCTACGGCGTCCGGCCCGAACTCGCGCACGTGCAGTCCTCCGGCGGACGGACGGCGAACCTCGTCGCGGTGCGCGTCATCGAGGGCGGCGAGACCCTGGCCCGCCAGACGGGTCTGCTCGACAACCGTCGGCGACCGGTCCGCGGACTCCCGAACAAGCTGACCACCGGCGCACGCCCCGACCTCGCGGCCGTGTGGCGTGGCGCCTTCCTCGCGACCGGCACCCTGTCCGATCCGGGCCGTTCGGCGGCGCTCGAGGTCGCCTGCCCCTCGGGCGAGGCGGCCATGGCGCTCGTCGGTGCGGCGCACCGTCTCGGGATCGCCGCCAAGGCGCGCGAGGTCCGCGGCGTGCCGCGCGTCGTCATCCGCGACGGCGAGGCGATCCGCGCGACCCTCCTCATGATGGGTGCGCAGAAGACCGCCGCCGCGTGGGAGGAGATGCGGCAGCGCCGTGAGGTCCGCGCCGGCGTGAACCGCCTGGTCAACTTCGACGACGCCAACCTCCGTCGTTCCGCGCAGGCGGCGGTCGCCGCCTGCGCCCGTGTCGAGCGTGCGCTCGAGATCCTCGGCGACACCGTCCCGCCGCACCTGAAGCAGGCCGGCGACCTCCGCCTCGCGCACCGCGACGCGAGCCTCGACGAGCTCGGCCACCACGCCGATCCGCCGCTGACGAAGGATGCCGTGGCGGGCCGCATCCGCCGTCTCCTGGCGATGGCCGACAAGAAGGCCGCGCAGGACGGCATCCCCGACACCGAGTCCGCCGTCCCCGCCGGTCTCGAGGACTGACGGGATACATCCCCTCTTCACGGGAAGCAACCGGGTGTCCGGCGGGTTGGCCCTCAATAGGATGAATCCGACCGGCCGCGCCGTGCGCGCGGCACCGACAGAAGGAAGAGGACATGGCGAAGTACACGCTGCCTGAGCTCCCGTACGACTACTCCGCGCTCGAGCCGAGCATCAGCGGCAAGATCATGGAGCTTCACCACTCGAAGCACCACCAGGCGTACGTCACCGGAGCGAACACCGCCCTCGAGCAGCTCGCGGAGGCGCGGGAGACCGGCAACCTCGCGAACGTCAACAAGCTCGAGAAGGACCTCGCGTTCAACCTCGGCGGACACGTCAACCACTCCATCTTCTGGACCAACCTGGCCCCCGCCTCGCAGGGCGGCGGCGGCGAGCCCGAGGGCGAGCTGCGCGCGGCGATCGACGAGTTCTTCGGCGGCTTCGACAAGTTCCAGGCGCACTTCACGGCCGCTGCCACCGGCATCCAGGGCTCCGGGTGGGCCGTCCTCAGCTGGGACCCGATCGGCCAGCAGCTGATCATCCAGCAGCTGTTCGACCAGCAGTCGAACACGGCGCAGGGAACCATCCCGATCTTCCAGCTCGACATGTGGGAGCACGCCTTCTACCTCGACTACCTCAACGTCAAGGCCGACTACGTCAAGGCGGCCTGGAACATCGCCAACTGGCAGAACGTCGCGCAGCGTCTCGACGCCGCCCGTGACAAGACGGCGGGCCTGCTCTAGTAGTAGGGTCGTTCACAGGTGAGGATGCCGGGCTCCTCCCGGCAACGGGGGCGAAGCCCCGGCATCCTCTCTCTTTTCCAGCACATCGCGAGTCGACCCCGTTCGAGGGGCGTACGCGACGAAAAACGGGAGACAACGTGTCTGTCAAGATCGGCATCAACGGCTTCGGCCGAATCGGACGCAACTTCCTCCGCGCGGCTCTCGCGCAGGGAGCTGACCTGGAGATCGTGGCGGTGAACGACCTCACCGACAACAAGAGCCTCGCTCACCTCCTGAAGTACGACTCCGTCGGCGGTCGCCTGGACGCCGAGGTCTCGTACACCGAGGACTCCATCACAGTCAACGGCAAGACCATCAAGGTCTTCGAAGAGCGCGACCCCGCCAACCTCCCCTGGGGCGAGCTGGGCGTCGACATCGTCATCGAGTCGACCGGCCGCTTCACCAAGGCTGCGGACGCCAAGAAGCACATCGACGGCGGTGCGAAGAAGGTCATCATCTCGGCACCGGGCACCGACGTCGACGGCACCTTCGTCATGGGTGTCAACGACGGCACCTACGACTCCGAGACGATGCACGTCATCTCGAACGCGTCCTGCACCACGAACTGCCTCGCCCCGATCGCCAAGGTCTTCAACGACAACTTCGGCATCGAGCGCGGCTTCATGATGACGGCCCACGCCTACACGGCCGACCAGAACCTGCAGGACGGCCCCCACGGCGACCTGCACCGTGCGCGCGCTGCGGCGATCAACATCGTCCCCGCCGCCACCGGCGCCGCCAAGGCCATCGGCCTCGTGCTGCCCGAGCTCAACGGCAAGCTGAGCGGCTCGTCGTACCGCGTTCCGGTCCCCACCGGCTCGATCGTCGACCTCACGGTCGTCACCCCGACCGAGGGCCTGACCGCCGAGGTCATCAACGCCGCCTTCGAGAAGGCCGCTGCCGAGGGCGAGCTCGTCGGGTACCTGAAGTACAACACCGACGCGATCGTTTCGAGCGACATCCAGCTCGACCCGCACTCCTCGGTCTTCGACGCCGGCCAGACCAACGTGTCGGGCAACCTCGTGAAGATCTCGTCCTGGTACGACAACGAGTGGGGCTACTCGAACCGCCTCGTCGACCTCACCGAGCTCGTCGCCAGCAAGCTCTGACGATGGCTCTGCGCACCCTCGATTCGCTGGGTTCGCTCGCAGGCAAGCGCGTCATCGTCCGTGTCGACTTCAACGTCCCCCTGAAGGACGGCGTCATCACGGACGATGGCCGCGTGCGTGCGGCTCTGCCGACGCTGTCGGCGCTGGTCGAGCAGGGAGCTCGCGTCATCGCGGTCTCCCATCTCGGCCGGCCCGACGGCGCCCCGGATGCGAAGTACAGCCTCGCCCCCGTCGCCACGCGGCTGTCGGAGCTCCTCGGCACGGACGTCGCCTTCGCGACCGACACGGTCGGCGACTCCGCTCGCGGCACCGTGGCGGGCCTCGAGGACGGGCAGGTCGCCGTCCTCGAGAACCTCCGCTTCAACGCGGGGGAGACCGCGAAGGACGACGCGACCCGTCGCGCGTTCGCCGAGCAGCTCGCGTCGTTCGGTGACGCCCTCGTCTCGGACGGGTTCGGTGTCGTGCACCGCAAGCAGGCGTCGGTCTACGACCTCGCCGAGCTGCTGCCCTCCGCTGCCGGCCTCCTCATCGAGAAGGAGGTCGACGTCCTCGACCGCCTGACCGAGCGTCCGGAGCGTCCGTACGCGGTCGTCCTGGGCGGCTCGAAGGTCAGCGACAAGCTGGGCGTGATCGAGCACCTCCTGCCCCGCGTAGACAAGATCCTCGTGGGTGGCGGGATGCTGTTCACCTTCCTCGCGGCACAGGGGCACAAGGTCGGCAAGAGTCTCCTCGAGGTCGATCAGCTCGAGACGGTCCGCGGATACATGGAGACGGCGCGCGAGCGCGGGGTGGAGCTCGTGCTCCCCGTCGACGCCGTGATGGCCGCCGGTTTCGCCGCCGACGCCGATCACGTCGTGGCATCTGCCGATGCGCTGGAGGACACCCCCTTCGGTGCAGACGGCATGGGCCTCGACATCGGACCGAAGACGGCGGAGCTGTTCGCCGACGCGATCCGCGGCGCGAAGACCGTGTTCTGGAACGGCCCGATGGGCGTGTTCGAGATGGCGGCGTTCGCCGAAGGGACCAAGACGGTCGCCCAGGCGCTGACCGAGGTCGACGGCCTGTCGGTCGTCGGCGGCGGCGACTCCGCGGCCGCCGTCCGTCAGCTCGGATTCGACGACGACCAGTTCGGCCACATCTCCACCGGTGGTGGGGCCAGCCTCGAATTCCTCGAGGGCAAGAAGCTGCCCGGATTGGAGATCCTCGGATGGGAAGCGTGACCCGCAAGCCCCTCATCGCCGGCAACTGGAAGATGAACCTCGACCACCTGCAGGCGGTCGCGTTCGTCCAGAAGCTGCACTGGACGCTGAAGGATGCCGCGCACGAGACCGACTCGGTCGAGGTCGCGGTGTTCCCGCCGTTCACCGACATCCGCACGGTGCAGACGCTCATCGACGCCGACAAGATCCCGTTCGCCCTCGGTGCGCAGGACGTGTCGACGAAGGACTCGGGCGCCTACACGGGTGAGGTCTCCGGAGCGTTCCTGAAGAAGCTCGACGTCGACTACGTGATCATCGGTCACTCCGAGCGACGCGAGTACCACGGCGAGACCGATGAGGTCGTCGCGGCGAAGGTCCAGGCCGCGCTGCGTCACGGGCTCGTGCCGGTGATCTGCGTGGGCGAGACGCTCGAGCAGCGCGAGGAGTCCGGCCCGACCGCCGTGTCGGTCGCTCAGCTCCGCGCCGCGCTCGAGGGTGTGCCCTCGGACGCGGACGTCGTGGTCGCCTACGAGCCGGTCTGGGCGATCGGGACCGGACAGGTCGCGTCGCCCGAGCAGGCGCAGGAAGTGTGCGCCGCGCTGCGTACGGTGCTCTCCGAGAGCCTCGGGGATGCCGCGGCCGAGCGCACGCGCATCCTCTACGGCGGATCGGTGAAGTCCGGCAACATCGCGAGCTTCATGCGTGAACCCGATGTCGACGGCGCCCTCGTCGGAGGAGCGAGCCTCCTCGCCGACGAGTTCGCCGCCATCATCCGCTACCAGAAGCACGTCGGCGTGTGATCCTGAGCGGTGCGGCGCCTCGCGGCGTCGCACCGCTCAGCCGGTATACTCGTGCGAGCGCTGAGCGACTCGGCGACCCGAAAGGCTTTCAACGACTGTGGACATCCTCCAGCTTGTGCTGCAGGTGCTGCTGGGACTCACCAGCCTCCTGCTCACTCTCCTGATCCTCCTGCACAAGGGGCGCGGCGGCGGCCTCTCCGACATGTTCGGCGGCGGCATGAGTTCGGCGATGGGGTCCTCGGGCCTCGCCGAGCGCAACCTCAACCGCTTCACGGTCGTGCTCGCACTCGTCTGGTTCGTCGCGATCGTCGCGCTGGGCCTCATCACGAAGTTCCAGAGCATCTGATGGCGACCGGGGGCAACGCGATCCGGGGCACCCGCGTCGGTGCCGGACCGATGGGGGAGCAGGACCACGGTCACCACGCCGACCGTGTGGCCGTCTCATACTGGGACGCACTCGGTAACGAGACGGTGCGCTACTTCGCGGCCGGCATCTCGGAGGAGGAGATCCCCGAGACGATCGACTCGCCGCACTCGGGCCTTCCGGCCGGTCGCGACAAGGCGAACCCGCCCGCGCTGGCCAAGACCGAGCCCTACAAGACGCACCTCGCGTACGTGAAGGAGCGTCGCACGGACGAGGAGGCGGAGTCGATCCTGGACGACGCCCTCAAGCAGCTTCGGGAGCGCCGCGGTCAGGACTGATCGCTGCCTTTCACACCGATACGACCCCGGGTTCGCTCAGAACTCGGGGTCGATCAGTTCTTCGGGCACGCCGTGCGCGGCGGCCTCGTCGACGAAGAACACCGTCTGCTTGCGCCCCTTCGCCCCGGCGGCGGGGACGGAGTGGTAGCTCGCGCCGGCGAGCGCCAAGCCCAGCGCGGACGCTTTGTCGGTGCCGGGGAGGACCAACCACACGCGCCGGGACGAGTTGATCACCGGACGGGTCAGGGTGATCCGCTCGGACGGCGGCACGGGGGAGTGTCGCACCGCGAGGACGGCGTGTTCGGTGTCGGAGATCTCGCTGCGATCCGGGAACAGTGATGCGATGTGCCCGTCGGGTCCGACGCCCAGGAACGCCAGGGTGAACCGTGGCCAGGGCAGGTCCTCGGCGGCGAACGAGGCCAGCTCCGCCGCGTAGTCGGCGGCCGCTTCGTCATGGCTGCGCCCGGCGTCGGAGGCGGCGATGGGGTGGATGTTCGCCGCCGGGACGTCGATGTGGTCGAGGAACGCGGCGCGTGCCGCCGTCTCGTTCCGCTCCGGATCGTCTGCCGGGATGAAACGCTCGTCCCCCCACCAGAAGTGGACCTTCGACCAGTCCACCTCCCGCCGGCGATCGCTCTCGCCCGCCGCGTGCAGCACGGCCGTTCCGGCGGTGCCCCCGGTCAGCAGGATGTGCGTCGTCTTTCCCTCGGCGGCGCGTGCGGAGACCCGCTGAAAGAAGCGCTTCGCGACCCCTCGGGCCAACGTCTGCGCGTCAGGACGGACGACGACACGCTTCTCCGCGCGGAACTCCGACATGCGACTCCTACCTCGTGGGAGGGTCGAGGAGCTCCCACCCTTCGGTGATGACTCGACCATACAAGAGGTCGGGATCGAGACGGCGCAGTTCCTCCGCGAGGCACTCGCGCAGGGATCGCCGCGGCAGCACGATGTCGTGCGTCGGCTGGCCGGGCTGAGTGAGGGTCGCGTCCGTGGCGCTCGAGCGTTCGAGGACGATGTCACCGGAGTCCCGCGAGAGCGTGACAGAGCGGATGCCGTGGGCCCACTCGTGCTCGTCCGTGTAGTGCCATTCGACCGGCACATCGAGCTTCATCCGCAGCCACGCGGCCAGCAGCCCGGTGGAGGGCGAGCTGCCCGCACCGACGACCGTCACGGCCGTGACGGACTCGTACGGCGGCTGGTCGAGGACGGCGGCGAGCTGCTCGCGCCAGTGGGTGAGCCTCGTCCACGCCAGATCCGTGTCACCGGGCGCGTAGACGGAGCCGAGCTGCGCGAGCCGGTCCTTGGCGAACGGCTTCGTCGAGGCATCCGTGATCCGCCGCTGCGCCATGCGACCGATCGCGGAGTGCGCGGGGTCGGTGGGCGGGTCGTCGGGCCACCAGGCGACGACGGGAGCGTCGGGGAGCAGGAGGCCGTTGACGAGGCTCTCCTGGTTGCCGGCCGCCGCACCCCGGGCGCGGAGGACGACCACCTCGCTGGCACCGGCGTCGCCGCCGACGCGGATCTGCGCGTCGAGCCCGGTCGGGGCGTCGGGTTGGACGACCAGGACGATGACGCGCATCGGGTGCTCGCGCGAGGCGGCGTTCGCGGCGTCGATGGCCTCCTCGTCGAAGCCCCCCGTGGAGACGATGACGAGGGTCAGCACGCGCCCGAGGGCGACGGCGCCGCCCTCCTCGCGCACGCTCACGAGCTTCTTCGCGATCGTGGACACCGTGGTGTCGGGCAGGTCGACGATCATGGGCGCCTCCAGACGCGGCCGTCGCGGGCCAGGAGCTCATCGGCGGACGGGGGACCCCAGGATCCGGGGGAGTACTGCTCGAGCGGCTCGTCCTGCTCTGCCCAGTGCTGCTCGACGGGGTCGAGGATGCGCCAGGACAGCTCGACCTCCTCGTGACGGGGGAACAGCGGCGGGTCGCCCAGGAGGACGTCGAGGATGAGGCGTTCGTAGGCCTCGGGGCTCGACTCGGTGAACGCGTGGCCGTAGCCGAAGTCCATCGTGACGTCGCGCACCTCGTTGCCCGCGCCGGGAACCTTCGATCCGAAGCGGAGGGTCACGCCCTCGTCGGGCTGGATGCGGATGACGAGTGCGTTCTGCCCGAGCTGCAGCGCCTGCGAGCGCAGGAACAGCAGCGGCGGCGTGTGCTTGAAGACCACGGCGATCTCCGTGACCCGGCGGCCGAGGCGCTTGCCCGTGCGCAGGTAGAACGGCACACCGTTCCAGCGTCGGGTGGCGATCTCGAGCTTGATGGCGGCGTAGGTCTCGGTCCGCGACTGCGGGTCCATACCGTCCTCGTCGAGGAAGCCGGTGACCTCTTCGCCGCCCTGCCAGCCGCCTGCGTATTGCCCGCGCGCCGTGGCGGTGGACAGGTCGTGAGGGAGCTTGACCGCGGCGAGGACCTTCTCCTTCTCGGCGCGCAGGTGCTCCGCGTCGAGCGAGATGGGCTCCTCCATCGCGGTCAGCGCGAGCAGCTGCAGAAGGTGGTTCTGGATGACGTCGCGCGCCGCGCCGATGCCGTCGTAGTACCCCGCGCGACCGCCGACGCCGATGTCCTCGGCCATCGTGATCTGCACGTGGTCGACGTAGTTCGCGTTCCAGAGCGGCTCGTACAGCTCGTTCGCGAAGCGCAGCGCCAGGATGTTCTGGACCGTCTCCTTGCCGAGGTAGTGGTCGATCCGGAAGATGGCGTCGGCCGGGAAGGCGACCTCGAGGGCTTCGTTCAGCTCGCGGGCGGTCTGCAGATCGCTGCCGAACGGCTTCTCGATGACGACGCGTCGCCAGGTGTCCCCGTCCGCCGTCTCGTCGACGAGGCCGGAGTCGCGCAGCTGACGCGCGACGACCGGGAAGTCCTTCGGCGGGATCGAGAGGTAGTACGCGTGGTTTCCCATGGTGCCGCGCTCGCTGTCGAGTCGCTCCACGGTCTCGCGGAGCCGGGCGAAGGACGCCGCGTCGTCGAACTCGCCCTGCACGAAGCGGATGCCCTGCAGGAGCTGGTTCCACGTCTCGTCGCGGAAGGGCGTGCGCGCATGCTGCCGCACCGCGTCGTGGACGACCTTCGCGAAGTCCTGGTCCTCCCAGTCGCGTCGGGCGAAACCGACCAACGCGAACCCCGGGGGGAGCAGGCCCCGGTTCGCGAGGTCGTACACGGCGGGCATGAGCTTCTTGCGCGACAGGTCGCCCGTCACGCCGAAGATCACGAGCGCGCTGGGTCCCGCGATGCGGTTGAGGCGCCGATCATCCGGATCGCGGAGGGGGTTGTTCCCCCGCGAGATCTTCGCAGCCATCGGTCAGCGTGCGCTGTCGAGGGCCGTGCGCACCGTGCCCTGCAGGTCGTGCCACGAGACGATGAACTTCTCGACCCCCTCGTCCTCGAGGACCTGGGTGACATCCACCAGATCGATGCCCGCCTCGGCGAGCTGGTCGAAGACACGGTGGGCGTCCTCGTACGACCCGGTCACGGTGTCGCCGGTGATCTTCCCGTGATCGAAGGTCGCCTCGAGCGTCTTCTCGGGCATCGTGTTGACGGTGCCGGGAGCGACGAGCTCGGTGACGTAGAGGGTGTCGGGGAGCGCCGGGTCCTTGACGCCCGTCGACGCCCACAGCGGGCGCTGGACGTTCGCGCCCGCCGCGATGAGCTCGAGGGCGGACGGCTCGGCGAACCGCTTCTCGAAGAGCTCGTAGGCGAGTCGGGCGTTGGCGATCCCGGCCTTGCCCTTGAGGGATGTCGCCGCGTCCGTGCCGATGGCCTGGAGACGCTTGTCGACCTCGGTGTCCACGCGCGAGACGAAGAACGACGCCACGGAGTGGATGCTGGCGATGTCGTGCCCGTTCTCCTTCGCCCGGCGTACGCCCTCGAGGTAGGCGTCGATGACCGCCGCGTACCGCTCGAGGCTGAAGATCAGGGTGACGTTGACCGAGATGCCCTCTGCCAGGACGGCGCTGATCGCCGGGAGACCGGCGAGCGTTGCGGGGATCTTGATGAGCGTGTTCGGCCGGTCGACCTTCGCCCACAGTTCCTTCGCCTGCGCCACCGTCGCGTCGGTGTCGTGAGCGAGGTCGGGGGAGACCTCGATCGAGACCCGGCCGTCGACGCCGTTCGTGCGGTCGAAGACCGGACGGAAGATGTCGGCCGCGTCGCGGACGTCGGTGGTCGTGATCTCGAAGATCGCGGTGTCGACGTCGGCGCCCTGGGCCGCGAGGGCCTGAAGCGGCGCGTCGTACGAGTCGTCCTCCGTGTTGCCGATGGCGGCCTGGAAGATCGACGGGTTGGTGGTGACGCCGACGACGTCACGCGTCTCGATCAGCTGCGCCAGGTTGCCGGTGTCGATCCGCGATCGCGACAGGTCGTCGAGCCAGATGCTGACGCCGGCGCCGGACAGGTCCTCGGTGGGGGTGCTCATGCGTTCTCCTTGACGGTTGCGCGGGCCGCTTCGACGACCGCATCGGCGGTGACGCCGAACTTCTCGAACAGGGTCTTGTAGTCGGCGGAGGCGCCGAAGTGGTCGATGCCGGCGGTGCGTCCGCTGTCGCCGACGACGCCGCGCCACAGGCCGGTCGCGCCGGCCTCGACCGAGACACGCGCCTTGACGGATGCCGGGAGCACGGATTCGCGGTAGGCGGCATCCTGCTCCGCGAACCACTCGAGGCTCGGAGCCGACACGACGCGCGCGCCGATCCCTTCGGCGGCGAGCGTCTCGCGGGCGGCGACGGCCAGCTGGACCTCGGAGCCGGTCGCGATGAGGATCACGTCGGGCTCGCCCTCGGGCGCCTCGAGCAGGGTGTACGCACCCTTCGCGACTCCCTCGGTCGTGGCGAAACCGTTCTCGCCGCGCGGGAAGACCGCGATGTTCTGACGCGTCAGCGCGATGCCGGTCGGACCGCCCTGGCGGCGCAGGATCTCGAGCCACGCCGCAGCGGTCTCGTTGGCGTCGGCGGGACGGACGACCGTGAAGTTCGGGATGAGCCGCAGGGTCGCCAGCTGCTCGATCGGCTGGTGCGTCGGGCCGTCCTCACCGAGGGCGACCGAGTCGTGGGTCCAGACGAACACCGAGGGGATGTCCATGAGGGCGGCGAGGCGCACGGCGGGACGCATGTAGTCGCTGAAGATTAGGAACGTACCGCCGAAGGGGCGGGTCGGACCGTGCAGCTTGATGCCGTTGACGATGGCGCCCATCGCGTGCTCGCGGATGCCGAAGTGCAGCACGCGCCCGTACGGGTCGCCCGACCACTCGTGCGTCGACCACTCGGCCGGGATGAAGCTCTTGGCGTCCTTGATCGTCGTGAGGTTGGACTCCGCGAGGTCCGCGGAGCCGCCCCACAGCTCGGGCAGCTCGGCGGCGAGGGCGTTGATGACGAGTCCGGATGCGGCGCGCGTGGAGACGTCCTTGCCGGGCTCGAACACGGGGAGCGCGTCCTCGATACCCTCGGGCAGTGTGGCCGCCTCGAGGCGGTCGAGCAGCGCCTTGCGCTCGGGGTTCGCGGCGGCCCAGGCGTCGAAGGACTCCTGCCAGGCGGCACGGTCGGCGGCACCGCGCTCGGCGAGGGCGCGCGTGTGCGCGATCACGTCGTCGGCGACGGCGAAGTTCTCCTCGGGGTCGAAGCCGAGCACCTTCTTCGTCGCGGCGAGTTCGTCCGCGCCGAGCGCGGAACCGTGGATCTTGCCGGTGTTCTGCTTGCCCGGGGCGGGCCATCCGATGATCGTCTTGAGGATGATGAGCGAGGGCTTCGACGTCTCGGCCTTGGCCGCCTCGATCGCGTCGTAGAGGGCGGCGACGTCCTCGACGTACTCACCCGTCTTCTTCCAGTCGACCGTCTGGACCTGCCAGCCATACGCCTCGTAGCGCTTCTGCACGTCTTCGGTGAAGGCGACGTTCGTGTCGTCCTCGATCGAGATCTGGTTGGAGTCGTAGATCGCGATGAGGTTGCCGAGCTGCTGGTGACCGGCGAGCGAACCGGCCTCGGCCGTCACACCCTCCTGCAGGTCGCCGTCTCCGGCGATGACGAACACGTGGTGGTCGAAGGGTGACGTGCCGGCCTCCGCCTCGGGGTCGAAGAGACCGCGCTCGTAGCGGGCGGCGTACGCGAAGCCGACCGCCGAGGCCAGGCCCTGACCCAGCGGGCCGGTCGTGATCTCGACGCCCTTGGTGTGTCCGTACTCGGGGTGTCCCGGGGTCAGCGAGCCCCACGTGCGCAGCGCCTTGAGGTCGTCGAGCTCGAGCCCGAAGCCGCCGAGGTACAGCTGGACGTACTGCGTCAGCGAGGAGTGGCCCGCGGAGAGGATGAAGCGGTCGCGTCCGAGCCAGTGGGTGTCGGTCGGGTCGTGGCGCAGCACCCGCTGGTACAGCAGGTACGCGGCCGGGGCGAGGCTCATGGCCGTTCCGGGGTGGCCGTTACCGACCTTCTCGACGGCGTCCGCCGCCAGCACGCGCGCGGTGTCCACCGCGCGCCGATCGATCTCGTCCCAAACCAGCTCTGACACCTGAAAAGCCTTTCGTCGGTGAGTCCGCGCGGGCGTCCGCTTCTCAGGGAGGAGGAGGGGACGCCTGACGCCGGGATTTTCAGCATATCCATCCGAGCCCCTCGACGAGGCCGGGTCGACGCTGTGTGACGTGCGCTGTGAGCGAAGCCGGGGAGCGGGCGCGGAGGGACCCCCTCCGGGGGATGGCGTAGACTCGACCGGACGATCTACACGGCAGGGGCGATGGCACTCACGGACACCGGCGCGCGCGTATCCGCGCCCGCTCGACAGTCGTTCGGCCGCACCGTCCGCGCGTACGTCCAGTTGACGAAGCCGCGCGTCCTGGAGCTGCTGCTGGTCACGACCATCCCGGTCATGTTCCTCGCGGCGGACGGACTGCCCGATCTCTGGCTGATCCTGGCGACCGTCGTCGGCGGTGCCATGAGTGCCGGGTCGGCGGCATCCTTCAACATGTATCTGGACCGCGACATCGACGCGCACATGAAGCGGACCGAGAACCGTCCGCTCGTGACGGGCGAGGTCACGCCGCGCGGCGCGCTCGTCTTCTCGTGGACGCTCGCCGTCGTCTCGACCGTTTGGCTCTGGGTCTTCACGAACTGGGTCGCGGCGGCCCTCAGCGCCGGCGCGATCTTCTTCTACGTCGTGATCTACACGATCCTGCTCAAGCGTCGCACCGAGCAGAACATCGTGTGGGGCGGGATCGCCGGATGCTTCCCGGTCATCATCGGCTGGTCGGCCGTCACCGAGTCGCTCACGTGGACCCCGTTCATCCTCTTCCTCCTGGTGTTCCTCTGGACGCCGCCGCACTACTGGCCGCTCTCGATGAAGTACAAGGGCGACTACGCCGAGGTGGACGTCCCGATGCTGGGCGCGACGCGCAACGGCACGCAGGTGGGACTCCAGGTCATCCTCTACGCGTGGGCGACGGTGGCGAGCTCGCTCCTGTTGATCCCCGTCGCGCCGATGGGCCTCGTCTACACCGCGTCGGCTCTCGTGCTGGGCGGCTGGTTCATCTACGAGTCCCACGTGCTCTACGCGCGCGCCGTCCGCGGCGAGAAGGTCCGTCCGATGCGCGTGTTCCACGCGTCGATCACGTACCTCACCCTGCTGTTCGTCGCGATCGCGATCGACCCGCTGCTGCCCTTCTGACGCAGCGGGCCGACCGAGGCGATCAGCGTCCGGCGCCGTCGAGCACGGGCTGCGACGTCGTGTCGGACGCGTCCTGGGCTGCGGCGGACGCCGGAGCGTCCTCCGTCGCTGCTGCATCCTGCGCCGTCGCGGGCTCATCGTCGACGCGCCCGTCGTCCGCGGCCCGCTGTGCGCGCGGGGCGACGGCGAGGGCGCGGAGTGCTCCGAGCGTGAAGGCGAGCAGCAGGCCGATGGCGCCGACGCCCACGAGGATCGCGCCGAGGACCGCCCAGATCTGGCCGACGTAGACGTCCACTCCGGTCGCGGTGCCGGCGGTCAGGGCCGTCTCCATCTTCGCGAGCTTGTCCATGAGGACGACGCCGCCGGCGGCTCCGGATGCGAGCGAGCCGGCCACGAGCAGCCAGAACGGGATGCTGCGGGTCAGGCGGGGGCGGGTGTTCATCGATTCTCCTCCGGGTCGAGGTCGCCCGCTCTCGGGCGACCCGGGCCACTGTTCCCGGCCCACCCTGACGGAACCGATGCGCCGCCTATGAGGTTTCGGTGTGCGCCGGCGCCTTCAGCCGCAGGACGACGACGGTCATCGCCGCGGCGGTGAGGGCGGCGAGCACCATGTGCACGCCGACGGCGAGCTCGGGCAGGCCGTTGCGCGCCTGGTAGAGGCCGACGAGGATCTGCACGGCTTCGGCGGCCAGCAGGATGCCCACCCACGTCCGGGTCGAGAGCCCCCGGCGCCACGCCACCACGGCGAGGGTCACCGTGAGCGCGAGCAGCGCGTATCCGGGCCACGCGTGCACGTGCTCGAGGATCTCGGCGTTGAATCCGTTGCGGCCGGCGGCGGCGTCACCGGAGTGCGGACCCGCTCCGGTCGTGAGCACCCCGAACGCGATGGTCAGGGCCAGGACGCCGGTGGTGAGGTGCGTCAGCCGCGCGTACCAGGCGGGGACGACGCGCACGCGGGCGCCGCCGGGCTCGTCGAGGCGGACGAGGAACGCCGCGCAGACGCAGACCAGGATGAGCGACACGACGTAGTGGAACCCCACGATGAACGGGTTGAGGCCCGTGAGGACGGTGATGCCGCCGACGATCGCCTGGGCGACGACGCCGCCGAGCACGATGAGCGCCAGGACGAAGAGATCGCGGCGGGTGCGACGCATCCGCCACACGAGGACGACGACGGCGAGGGCGAGGATGCCGACGAGGCCCGTCAGCGTGC
The DNA here is from genome assembly GCF_040686395.1 of Microbacterium sp. NPDC080220. NCBI lineage: Bacteria > Bacillati > Actinomycetota > Actinomycetes > Micrococcales > Microbacteriaceae > Microbacterium > Microbacterium sp. NPDC080220. The sequence goes on along the minus strand of NZ_JBFBOP010000006.1, from coordinate 82,572 downwards.
GGTTGCCGAACTCGATCACGCCGTGGATGCCCATCTCGGGGGTCGCGACGAGGGAGTCGGCGGTGCAGGTCGGCCAGGTCGGGCAGCCGAGACCCGAGCCGGTCAGACGCACGGCGCCGCCGGTCCCGATGATGAGGGTCTCGGCGAGGAACGACAGCCACGCGACCACGCGCAGCAGGCGCGGGACCCGGGTCGCGGGCGGGGCGGTCGGTGTCGACGCGGTGATCAGCATGGGGTCGCCTCCGGGCGAGGGCCGGCACGCCGCGGGGGATGGCCGTGCCTGTAGAATGAAGCTGTCGGCGAGCGCGATCCCCATCGCAGCCCGCACAACGATTCTAGGCGCGGTCTCGCGTCATCAGAGCGGCCAGCAGCGGCATCCCCCTCGTGCACTCCTCTCGCGGGAGGGAATGCCGGAACGGATGACACCGTTGCCGCCCGTGAGGAGGAAAGTCATGTCGGATGTGCTCATCGACCGTCCCGAGCTCGAAGGGCTGGGGGTGTACGAATTCGGCTGGCACGACGCCGATGCCGCCGGTGCCGTCGCCCAGCGGGGTATCAACGAGGACGTGGTCCGCGGGATCTCCTCGCTGAAGAACGAGCCGGAGTGGATGCTGAAGACCCGTCTGAAGGGGTATCAGCTGTTCGGGCGCAAGCCCATGCCGACGTGGGGTGCCGATCTGTCCGGCATCGACTTCGACAACATCAAGTACTTCGTGCGCTCCACCGAGAAGCAGGCGCAGACGTGGGAGGACCTCCCCGAGGAGATCCGCAACACGTACGAGAAGCTCGGCATCCCCGAGGCGGAGCGTCAGCGCCTCGTCGCCGGTGTCGCGGCGCAGTACGAGTCCGAGGTCGTCTACCACCAGATCCGCGAGGACCTGGAGCAGCAGGGTGTCATCTTCATGGACACCGACACGGCGCTGCGCGAGCACCCCGAGTTCTTCGAGGAGTACTTCGGCACCGTCATCCCCGCCGGCGACAACAAGTTCGCTGCGCTGAACACCGCCGTCTGGTCGGGCGGCTCGTTCGTCTACGTCCCGAAGGGCGTGCACGTCGAGATTCCGCTGCAGGCCTATTTCCGCATCAACACCGAGAACATGGGCCAGTTCGAGCGGACCCTGATCATCGCGGACGAGGACAGCTACGTCCACTACATCGAGGGCTGCACGGCGCCGATCTACAAGAGCGACTCGCTGCACTCGGCCGTCGTCGAGATCATCGTGAAGAAGAACGCCCGCGTGCGCTACACGACGATCCAGAACTGGTCGAACAACGTCTACAACCTCGTCACCAAGCGCGCCGTCGCCCACGAGGGCGCGACCATGGAGTGGGTCGACGGCAACATCGGCTCGAAGGTGACGATGAAGTACCCCTCGATCTACCTGATGGGTGAGCACGCCAAGGGCGAGACGCTGTCGGTCGCCTTCGCCGGTCCCGGTCAGCACCAGGATGCCGGCGCGAAGATGATCCACATGGCGCCGCACACGCAGTCCTCGATCGTCTCGAAGTCGATCGCCCGCGGTGGCGGTCGTGCCGGGTACCGGGGAGAGGTCCGGGTGGACGCGAACGCGCACCACTCCGCCAACACCGTCCGGTGCGACGCGCTGCTGGTCGACACGATCTCGCGGTCCGACACCTACCCGGCCATCGACATCCGCGTCGACGACGTCCAGCTCGGCCACGAGGCGACCGTCTCGAAGGTCAGCGAGGAGCAGCTGTTCTACCTCATGAGCCGCGGCATGCCCGAGGACGAGGCGATGGCGATGATCGTGCGCGGCTTCATCGAGCCGATCGCCCGCGAACTGCCCATGGAGTACGCCCTCGAGCTGAACAAGCTCATCGAGATGGGCATGGAAGGATCCGTCGGCTGATGACGACAGCGACTCAGGCCCCCGCATCCGATGCGAAGGGCCACATCGACCCTGCGGCGACCCTGACGGAGACCACCGTCCCCGTCCAGACCCGGTCGGAGCGGCCGTGGTCGTTCGACCCGGCCGACTTCGGTACGCCCACCGGCCGCGAGGTCAACTGGAAGCACACGCCGCTCGACCGCGTCGCGCCGCTGCTGGCGGACGAGGAGGCCCCGCACGACGTGATCGGCGTCGAGGTGTCCGGTCCGGATGCGGTGGAGCACCGTCGTCTGCAGAAGGACGAGGCCCCCCGTGGCGAGGTCTTCCGTCCCGAGGACGTGGTGAGCGCGATCGCGTGGTCGCAGGAGCCGGAGGCCCCGCTCATCCGCATCCCGGCGAACGCCGAGCTCGACGAGCCCGTCATCGTGACCCTCACCGGTCGCGGCGGCGTCGCTCACGCGCACGTCGTCATCGAGGCGCAGGCGAACTCGCGCGGGACGGTCGTGCTCCGTCACGAGGGATCCGCGGCTCAGGCGCAGAACGTCGAGATCATCGTGCGCGACGGCGCGGCCCTGACGGTCGTCTCGGTGCAGCGCTGGGACGACGACGCCGTGCACCTCGCGGCGCATCAGGCCCGCGTCGACCGCGACGCGTCGCTGACGCACATCGTCGTGAGCCTCGGCGGCGGTCTCGTCCGCGTCAACCCGTCGGTCGAGCTCGCCGGTGCCGGCGCGCAGGGACGCCTCTACGGGCTGTCCTTCGCCGACGCCGGTCAGCACCTCGAGAGCCAGGTCTACCTGCACCACAAGGGCGCCCACACGAACGGTGACGTGCTCTACAAGAGTGCGCTGCAGGGTGCGTCGGCCCGCACGGTCTGGATCGGCGACGTCCTCATCGGACCGGATGCCGTGGGCACCGACTCCTACGAGGCGAACCGCAACCTCGTCCTCACCGACGGTGCGCGCGCCGACTCCATCCCGAACCTCGAGATCGAAACGGGTGACATCGTCGGCGCCGGGCACGCCAGTGCGACAGGACGCTTCGACGACGAGCAGCTGTTCTACCTGCAGGCCCGCGGGATCGACGAGGAGCAGGCCCGACGCCTGGTCGTCCTCGGCTTCCTCGCCGAAATCGTGCAGAAGATCGGCATCCCCTCGCTCGAGGACGAGTTCATCGCCGCGATCGAGGCGGAGCTGGCCGGCGGGAGCGACGCATGACCGCCCAGAAGGTGCTGCAGCTGAGCGACCTGACGCAGGACACGGCCGTGCGCATCGAGGTCGACGGTGTCGCTATCGCTGTCGTGCTGGACGGTCAGGGCGAGGTGCACGCCATCGGCGACACCTGCACGCACGGCGACATCTCCCTGGCCGACGGTTTCGTCGAAGGCGACTCGCTCGAATGCTGGGCGCACGGGTCGGCGTTCTCGCTGCGCACCGGACGCCCCCTGAACCTGCCGGCCTACGAGCCGGTGCCCGTCTACGAGGTCACGATCGACGGGGACGACATCCTCATCGACCCCGCCGTGACCAAAGCCGTGAACTGAAGAAAGAAGCTGACATGTCTGTCCTCGAGATCCGCGACCTCCACGTGACGGTCGAGACGGAAGCCGGCGAGACCCCGATCCTGAACGGCGTGACCCTCACCGTCCGCACGGGCGAGACCCACGCCATCATGGGCCCCAACGGTTCCGGCAAGTCGACCCTCGCCTACACGATCGCGGGCCACCCCAAGTACACCGTCACCGGCGGCACGATCACGCTCGACGGCGAGGACGTCCTCGCGATGTCGGTCGACGAGCGCGCCCGCGCCGGCCTGTTCCTCGCGATGCAGTACCCGGTCGAGATCCCCGGCGTGACGGTGACCAACTTCCTGCGCACCGCGAAGACGGCCGTCGACGGCGAGGCGCCGTCGATCCGTTCGTGGACCAAGGACGTCAAGCAGGCGATGCAGAACCTGCGGATGGATCCGAAGTTCGCCGCGCGCAACGTGAACGAGGGGTTCTCCGGCGGTGAGAAGAAGCGTCACGAGATCCTCCAGCTCGAGCTCCTCAAGCCGAAGCTCGCCGTGCTCGACGAGACCGACTCGGGCCTCGACGTCGACGCGCTGAAGATCGTGTCCGAGGGTGTGAACCGTGCCAAGGAGCAGACCGACATGGGTGTGCTCCTGATCACGCACTACACCCGCATCCTCCGCTACATCCAGCCCGACTTCGTCCACGTGCTCGTGAACGGCCGCGTGGCGGAAGAGGGCGGCCCCGAGCTCGCCGCGCGCCTCGAGGAAGAGGGGTACGACCGTTTCCTCGCCCCCGTCGCGGGCGAGCAGGCCTAGGATCGTCGCATGACCGAGACGCTCGCACCCGAGAAGTACGACGAGGTCACCGAGGCCCTCAAGGACGTCATGGACCCCGAACTCGGGGTCAACGTCGTCGACCTGGGGCTCATTTACGACCTCGGGTGGGATGACGAGAACGACGCCCTCGTCATCCATATGACCCTGACCTCCGCCGGCTGCCCGCTGACGGACGTGCTCGAGGAGCAGACCGGACAGGCGCTGGACGGCGTCGTCGACCGCTTTCGGATCAACTGGGTGTGGATGCCGCCGTGGGGCCCCGAGCGGATCACTGATGACGGCCGCGACATGATGCGCGCGCTCGGCTTCTCGATCTGACCGAATCCGCGAGAGGGGCGGTGCGACCACGTCGCACCGCCCCTTTCCGGTGCCGGAGTCAGTTCTCCGAGCGGCCCAGACGCCAGTAGCCCATGAAGGCGACCGCGCGTCGGTCGACGCCGACCTCGCTGACGAGGTGACGACGGAGTGCCTTGATGGCGGAGGCCTCACCCGCGAGCCACGCGTAGAGGGGGGCGCTCTTCAGCGCGGCGCCGCCCTTCGCCGTGCGGGGGACCTCCCAGAGGATGTCGTGGTCGACGTCGATCTCCTCGACCTCGGCCCCGATCCCGCCGGGGGCGAGGCGACCGGCGACATCGGCCACCGCGGAGATCAGGTGCTCGTGGCGACGGTCCTCCCCGCCGCGTGCCTCGATGATCAGCTCGAAGCCCGGGTGCGAGGGCACGTAGGCGACGTCGCTCGGGTGCGGGAGCTCGAGGACGACGACACCGCGCGCGTCCGCAGGGAGCTGCTCCAGGATCCGCGCGATCGCGGGGGCCGCCGTCTCGTCGCCGGCGAGCAGGATGGCGTCGGTCCGGGCCGGCGGCACGAAGTCGATGCCATAGCTGACGCCGGTGTGCTCGGTGGTCGGGGCCAGGATCAGGACCTCGTCGCCCGCCTTGGCGTCGGCGATCCACGCGGACGCCGGGCCCATCACGTCGTGCGCGACCATGTCGATGTCGACCTCGCCGGCGGAGCTCCGCACCGCACGCGTCGTGTAGGTCCGCATGACGGGACGCGTCTCCTCGGGCATGGCGCGCCAGCGGTCGTACCAGTCGGCATCCGTCGGCATCGCCGCCAGCGAGGCGGTCGGCGTCGGGAACATGATCTTGACCCGCTGGTCGAATCCGGGGTCGCCGTATGCGCCGAGCGCCTCGTCGCGGAACGTGAAGCGTCGGAAGCTGGGCGTGAGGTCGGTGACCGCCGCGACGGGGGCGCGGAAGAAGTTCATCGTGCTCAGGGACATGGGGGGGGGTCTCGGCTTTCGTGCGGTCAGACGCCGGTGGGGACGTGATGGCGGCCGATGGGGAGGACCATCGGGCGGCCGGTGAGCGGATCGGGGATGACGCGGCTGTCCATGCCGAAGACGTCCTTGACGGTCTCGGCGGTCAGGATCTCGCCCGGGTCTCCGGCGGCGTACAGGCGCCCGCCGGCCATCGCGACGAGGTGGTCGGCGTAACGGGCCGCGAGGTTCAGGTCGTGGAGGACCATGACGATGGTCGTCCCCCGACGGCGGTTGAGGTCGGTGAGGAGGTCGAGGACGTCGACCTGGTGGCTGACGTCGAGGAAGGTCGTCGGCTCGTCGAGGAGCAGGACGTCCGTCTGCTGTGCGAGGGCCATCGCGATCCAGACCCGCTGGCGCTGGCCGCCGGACAGCTCGTCGACGGGGCGATCCGCCAGCGCGGCGGTGTCGGTGGCGTCGAGGGCCGCGGCCACGGCCTCGTCGTCGGCACGGCTCCAGCGGGAGAGCGGACCGTGGTGGGGCGTGCGCCCGCGGCCGACGAGGTCCGAGACGGCGATGCCCTCGGGGGCGATCGGGGACTGGGGGAGGAGGCCGAGTTCGCGCGCCACCTGCTTCGTCGGCAGCTTGTGGATGTCCTTGCCGTCCAGCAGCACCTGCCCCGCGCGGGGGGCCAGCAGTCGCGCCATCGACTTGAGCAGGGTCGACTTGCCGCACGCGTTGGCGCCGACGATCGCCGTGATCCGCCCGGGCGGGACGACGAGGTCGAGGTCGTCGACGATGAGGCGGTCGCCGTAGGCCAGCTTCAGGCCGGAGGCGTGGAGGGTGCGTTCCGCGGTCATAGGGAGCCTCCCGAGCGGCTGCTGCGGATGAGAAGGAAGATCAGGTAGGGCGCGCCGAGGACACCGGTCACGACGCCCACGGGCAGACGCATCCCGAGCAGGTACTGCCCGGTGAGGTCCGCGATCAGCACCAGGAAGGAGCCGAACAGGCCCGCGACCAGGACGGGCGAGCCGACGGGGCCCAGCATCCGCGCGGCGATGGGGCCCGACAGGAAGGCGACGAAGGAGATGGGGCCGACGGCCGCCGTCGCGAAGGCGAGCAGCACGACCGCTGCGACGATGAGGAGGATGCGCCGCCGCTCGACGGGAACGCCGAGGGCGGCCGCCGCCTCGTCGCCCAGCCGCATGAGCTCCAGGTCGCGGGTCAACCACAGCAGGACGGGGACGACGATGACCATCGCCCCTGCCAGCGGGACGACCTCGTTCCACGATGCGCTGTTGAGGCTGCCGGTGATCCACCGCATCGCGGCCTGCAGGTCCCACTCGGCCGCGCGCGAGAGCACATAGGCGATGACGCTGTTGAAGATCGCGGCGACACCGATGCCGATGAGGATGAAGCGCGCCCCGGCGCCGCCGTCCTTGAACGCGAGGAGGTAGATGGTCAGCGCGGTGCCCACCGCGGCGACGGTCGCGAGCACCGAGACGGCGGTCCCCGAGAGCGAGAGAAAGACGATGCCCACGACGGCCGCCGCGCTCGCGCCCGCGTTGATCCCGATGATGTCGGGGCTGGCCAGCGGGTTGCGCAGCAGGGTCTGGAAGACGGCACCGCCCATGCCGAAGCACAGTCCCGTCAGCAGGGCGACGGTCGATCGCGGCAATCGCAGCTCGCCGACCGTGAAGGACGCACCCGGCACCGTCTGCCCGGTCATCACCGCCCACACCTCGGCGGGCGTGTAGAAGGTCTGTCCGACCATCAGCGAGACGAGATACGTCGCCAGGACGGCGACGAGGAGTCCGCCGGTGACGAGGATGCGGCGGCGCGCACGACGTGCCCGCCCCGACGTGACGGCGGCCAGGGTGGTCGGCGCGGGGGTGAGGGCGGTCACAGGGCACGCATCTTCTGTCGGCGGACGATGGCGATGAAGAACGGAGCACCGATCAAGGCGGTGACGACGCCGACCTCGACCTCCTGAGGCCGCGCGATGACGCGTCCGACGACGTCGGCGACGGTGAGCAGACCTGCGCCGACGAGGGCCGAGACGGGGAGCAGCCAGCGGTGGTCGGGGCCGACGAGCAGGCGGCAGACGTGGGGCACGATGAGTCCCACGAACCCGATGGGTCCGGCGACCGCGGTGGCCGCGCCGCAGAGGATCACCGCGCCGAGGGCCGACAGCAGTCGCGCCGTCCGGACCTTCTGGCCGAGGCCGGTCGCGAGGTCGTCGCCGAGGGCGAGGGCGTTCAACGCCGTCGCCGAGGCGACGCAGATGACCATGCCGACGGCGAGGAACGGGAGGACGAGGAGGATGTTCTGCGTCGTTGCGCCGCCCACGCCGCCGATCTGCCAGAACCGGAAGACGCTCATGACGTCGATCCGGGGGAGCAGGATCGCGCTGATGAGCGAGGTGAAGGCGACGGCGGTCGCGGCACCCGCGAGGGCGAGCTTGAGGGGGCTCGCGCCGCCGCGGCCGAGCGACCCGATGGTGTAGACGAAGAGTGCCGCGAGCGCGGCGCCCAGCATCGCGAGCCAGATGTAGCCCAGGGCGCTCGTCACGCCGAAGAAGGCGAGCCCGGTCACGACGGCGAGCGACGCGCCGCCGTTGATGCCGAGGATCTGGGGGTCGGCCAAGGGATTGCGGGTGACGCCCTGCATGACGGCACCGGCTACCGCGAGGGAGGCTCCGACCAGGAGGGCGAGGATGGTGCGGGGCACCCGGCGCGCGACGGCAGCGGCATCCGTCGTCGTCAGATCACCCGTCAGACCGGCGATGATCTGCGATGCGTCGACCGTCCGGTTGCCGAAGGTGACCGACAGCACGCAGATGACCGCCACTGCGACCGCGAGGACCAGCACCCACAGCACCCGCCGCCGCCCCGACCGGCGTCGGAGGGACGCGGTCGAGGCGGCGGCGGGCGCGGGTGCGAGAGCGGTCATCGTGAGAGCGGCGAACCGTTCCGGATCAGTCGGAGACCTTGGCGGCCGCTTCGCCGATGAGGTCGACGTAGTCGGCCGTCAGCGAGTTCGGGATCGACAGCGGGCTCGGGTTGGCGGCGGCGGAAAGCGGCGCGTTGGCGAGCGGGAGGATGACCACGGAACCGTCGGCGACCGCAGGGATCCGCGACAGCAGCGGGTCGGCCTGCATCGTCGCCAGCGTCGTGTCGTCGCCGTAGGTCACCAGGACGTCGAGGTCGCTGAAGCGCTCGATCTCCTCGGTGCTGTTGGTGATCCAGAACTGATCGGTGTCCTTGGACTGCTCGACGACCGTGGACGCGGGCTCCATACCGAGGTCCTGCAGGAACAGCTGGCGCGGGTCCTGCTCGGAGTAGAAGCCGATCTCCGCGAGGTTGGTCGCGTCGAACGAGCTGAACATGACGGTCTTGTCCGCGATGTCGGGCTGTCCCGCGGTGAGGTCGCCGAGCTGGGTGGTGAGGTCGTCGACGAGGGTCTCGGCCTCGTCCTTCAGGCCCAGCGCGGTGCCGTTGATGACGGTGAGCTCCTGCCAGGTGGTGCCCCAGGCGACGTCGGGGTAGGCGACGACCGGCGCGATCTTGCTGAGGGTCTCGTACTCCTCCTTCGTCATGCCGGAGTACGCAGCGAGGATGACGTCGGGCGCCGTGTCGGCGATCGCCTCGTAATCGAAGCCGTCGGCCTCGTCGAAGAGCACGGGGGTCTCGGCGCCCATCTCCTCGAGCTTGTCCTCGACCCAGGGGAGGATGCCGTCGCCGTCGTCGTCGCCCCAGGTGACGGCGGGCATGCCGACCGGCACGACACCGAGCGCGAGCGCCGCCTCCTGATTGGCCCAGGACACCGTCGCGACCCGCTCGGGCTTGCTCTCGATCGTCGTCGTGCCGAACGCGTGCGTGATCGTGACGGGGAACGCGTCGCCCGCGGGGGCGGTGTCCGAAGACGTGGTCCCGGCGGGGGCGGCGGCCGTGGTGGCGCAGCCGGTGAGGAGGAGGGCGGATGCTGCGGCGAGGGCGAACGCAGTGCGGATGCGAGGCACGGAGGTCTCCTGGGAAGTTGATTAGGGTCGCCTAACCTTACAACGAACCCGGGGCGGGCGGAAACCGAGGAACCCATCCGGGACCGGCCTGATCGTCCTCGATCCGCGCCGTATACTGGGGGTTTGGCCACTCGGCCGCCTCCCCAGGAAGAACGGACGTCTGCTGTGCTCGCCGTGCACGATCTCGAGATCCGCGTCGGTGCGCGCACCCTCATGTCCGATGTCTCCTTCCGCGTCTCGCCGGGCGACAAGATCGGTCTCGTCGGGCGCAACGGCGCCGGCAAGACGACCCTGACCAAGGTGCTCGCCGGCGACCTGCTGCCCGCGGACGGCAAGGTCGACCGCAGCGGCGAGCTCGGGTACCTCCCGCAGGATCCGCGGTCGGGCGACCCCGAGATGCTCGCCCGCACCCGCATCCTCGACGCCCGGGGACTCGGCTCCCTCGTCATCGGCATGCGCGAGACGGCCGAACAGATGGCATCGACGGATGCCGCCGTCGCCGACCGCGCCATGCGGAAGTACGCCTCGCTCACGGAGCGCTTCGAGGCGCTCGGGGGATACGCGGCCGAGGCGGAGGCGGCGTCGATCGCCCACAACCTCTCCCTGCCCGACCGGATCCTCGATCAGCCGTTGAAGACGCTGTCGGGTGGACAGCGGCGACGCATCGAGCTCGCCCGCATCCTCTTCTCCGACGCGCAGACGATGATCCTCGACGAGCCGACGAACCACCTCGACGCCGACAGCGTCGTGTGGCTGCGGGAGTTCCTGAAGGGGTACAAGGGCGGGCTGATCGTGATCAGCCACGACATCGACCTGGTCGGTGAGACGGTCAACCGGGTGTTCTACCTCGACGCCATGCGTCAGGTCATCGACGTCTACAACATGAACTGGAAGAACTACCTGCGTCAGCGTGCGGCGGACGAGGAGCGGCGCCGCAAGGAGCGCGCGAACGCCGAGAAGAAGGCGACGGCACTGCAGCAGCAGGCTGCGCGCTTCGGCGCGAAGGCCAGCAAGGCCGCCGCCGCTCACCAGATGGTGGCCCGCGCCGAGAAGCTGCTCGCCGGTCTCGACGACGTCCGTCAGGACGACCGGGTCGCGAAGCTGCGGTTCCCGAAGCCCGCGCCCTGCGGCAAGACGCCGCTCATGGCGAAGAACCTGTCGAAGTCCTACGGCTCGCTCGAGATCTTCGCGGGCGTCGACCTCGCCATCGACCGCGGGTCCCGCGTCGTCGTCCTCGGGCTCAACGGCGCCGGCAAGACGACGCTGCTGCGCATCCTCGCGGGCGTCGACAAGGCGGACACCGGGATCATCGAGCCCGGTCACGGGCTGAAGATCGGGTACTACGCGCAGGAGCACGAGAACCTCGACGTCAGCCGCTCGGTCCTCGACAACATGATGTCGGCCGCGCCGGACATCACCGCCACCGAGGCGCGCAAGGTGCTGGGGTCCTTCCTGTTCACCGGCGACGACGTGCTGAAGCCGGCCGGGGTGCTCTCCGGCGGCGAGAAGACGCGCCTGTCCCTCGCGACGCTCGTCGTCTCGTCGGCCAACATGCTGCTGCTCGACGAGCCCACGAACAACCTCGACCCGGCCTCCCGTGAGGAGATCCTCGGGGCGCTCGCGCACTACGAGGGCGCGGTCGTGCTTGTCTCGCACGACGAGGGCGCCGTGGAGGCCCTGAACCCCGAGCGTGTGCTGATCCTGCCCGACGGGGTCGAGGACATCTGGGGTCGCGACTACATCGACCTCATCACCCTGGCCTGACGGACACGCGCCGGCGGCGCTCAGCGGGCGTCGAGGAGCTCGTCCTCGGCCTCCATGTCGCGGTCGCGTCGTCGCTGCGGCCGGGTGGGCCGCGTGCGCCCGCCGTCCTCCTCGTCCTCCCGTCGGTGTCGGATCTCGGTCCGGATCATGTACCAGATGAAGGCGAAACCCATGATGGCGAAGAGGATCCACTGGATCGCGTACGAGAGGTACGGCCCGGGGTCGGCCGACGGATCCTCCAGCTGCTGCGGGCGTTCCGCCGGCGCGGGGGTCTCCTCGGTCATCAGGACGTAGGCGGAGTCGATCAGGTCGCCTGCCTGGCCCGTCATCTGCGCGATGAGGGTGAGATCGATCGTGGCGACCTGCCCCTCGGGGGCGGAGCGGCCCTCGCGCACCGGCGGCTCGCCGGGCTGCAGACGGCCGACGACGGAGACCTCGCCCCTCGGTGGCGCCGGGACGCGGTCGGGCTCCGGCTGGTCGTCGCCGGGCGGGACCCAGCCCCGATCGATCACGACGACGCGACCGTCGTCCGTCCGGAACGGCACGAGCACCTCGAACGCGCTCGTGCCGCCGTGAGGCCGGTTGCGCACGAGCAGCGTCTGCTCCGTGAGGTACTCACCGCGGATCTCGACGGGACGCCACTCGTCGCTCGCGACGAGGTCCTGCCCGGCGGGGATGAGGTCGCGCAGGGCGACGGGCTCGCGCGAATAGTTGTCGGCGACGAGTGCGAGCTCGGCATCCCGTTCCGCGTTGCGCGAGAACTGCCAGTTGGACAGGAACGCGCAGGCGATCGCGAACACGATCGCCATGGCGACGTATCCGCTCCAGCGCAGCGCCGTGTCGCGGTTCACGAGGCGGGTGCGGTGTCGAGCGCGAGGACCTCGACGGGGAAGCTCCGCGACGCGAGGTAGTCGCGGAGGAACCCGACGTGGTCGGGGCAGGCGGTCCACACCTTGCGCCGGTCGGCCGAGTGGATGCGGGGATTCCGCCACACGACCTGCCACTGCGCGTCGGCGTGGCATCCCGCGCGCGAGCACTGCGGGGTGGTCATCGCTCCTCCCGGGGCCGGGTCTCTTGGATCCTGATCACGTTCTCGTCCGGTTTCGGCGGGGGAGCGGATGCCGTCGGTGCCGCGTCGATCTCGCGCGACGGACGTTCGGCCACGACGACCTCGTCGCCGTTGCCGACGTTGGCCACGACCACGGCGAGGTAGGGCAGGACTGCAGCGCCGGCCGCGAAGATCCAGGTCTGCCAGCCGTAGGGGGTGACGGTGACCATCAGGATGAAGCAGACCACGCGGACGGTCATCATGATGACGTAGCGACGGGTGCGCGAGCGTGCGTCGACCTCCGGCGCCGTGGCGAGCGAGGTCGCGGACGGTGTCGAGTCGTGCTTGGTGCGGCGGGACGTGGGAGGGCTCCTAGGAAATCTGGCCCATGGACGGGATCGAGGCGGCGATCGCGATGGCCGCGATCACCCAGATGAGGATCAGCAGCAGCCAGAAGCCCGTGCCGATCCAGCCGATGATGGTCCCGGCGACGGCCATACCGCGGCCGTTCTCACCGGAGGTCTTGAGCTGCTTGAGCGACATGTGGCCCGTGATGACACCGGCGATCGAACCGATGAGGGGGATGAACGTCACTCCGGCGATCGAGGCGACGAGCGAGATGATCGCGAGGACGTTGTTGGGCCGGGGCGGGGCGTAGCCGTAGGCGGGCTGTCCGTAGGGCTGCTGCCCGTAGGCGGGCTGGGCGTACGGCTGCTGGCCGTAGGTCGGCTGCGCGTAGGGCTGCGGCGTGCCGGTCTGCTGCTCGCCGTAGGCGGGCTGTCCCTGCGCGGAGGGCGGCGCGTACGGCGGGGCGGGCGGGTACGCGGCGCCCGCGGCGGGCGGGGCCGGCGGCACGTCGGAGGGCTGCGGCGGGGTGTTCGTGGCGTCGGTCACGTCCGTCTCCTTCAGGCGAGGTGACCCCCAGCCTACCCGCCGTGCGCGCCGCTAGGCTGGTGCGGTTCACCCGGCTCGGAGCAAGGAGAAACATGTCCCACGAGCGCGTCGTCCTCGTCACCGGAGGCAACCGCGGCATCGGCCGCGCGATCGCCGAGCGATTCGTCTCGGAGGGCTACACGGTCGCCGTCACCGCTCGATCGGGCGAGGGTCCCGAGGGGACGCTGACGGTGCGGGCCGACGTCACCGACGCCGCCTCCCTCGATGCCGCGTACACCGAGGTCGAGCAGCAGCTCGGCCCCGTCGGGGTGGTCGTCGCGAACGCCGGGATCACGAAGGACACGCTGCTGCTGCGTATGACGGAGGAGGACTTCGACTCGGTCGTCTCGACGAACCTCGGCGGCGCCTTCCGCGTCGTCAAGCGCGCCGCCAAGGGGATGCTGCGGGCCAAGTGGGGCCGCGTCATCCTCATCTCCTCGGTCGTCGGCCTCTACGGCTCGGCCGGGCAGATCAACTACTCGTCCTCCAAGAGCGCGCTCGTCGGCTTCGCCCGCTCGCTGACCCGCGAGCTCGGGTCACGGGGGATCACGGCCAACGTCGTCGCTCCGGGTTTCATCGAGACCGACATGACCGCAGCCCTTCCCGAGGACACGCAGGCGGAGTACAAGAAGAACATCCCCGCGGCGCGTTTCGGCGCCGCCGACGAGGTCGCCGCCGCCGTCGTCTGGCTCGCCTCCGACGACGCCGCCTACATCTCGGGCGCCGTCATCCCGGTCGACGGCGGCCTCGGCATGGGCCACTGACGGGTATCAGCGCACCGCTTCGATGATCCGCCGCGCCAACTCGTCCGGCGCGGAGAACTGGGGCCAGTGACCGGTCCCCAGCCGGACCACCTCGGCTTCCGCGATCGCGGCGAATTCCGCGGCGAAAGCGCCCCAGGCCGTCACCGCCTCGCGGAACGCCGCCTCGTCCAGGGACCCCATGAGGAGGGTGACGGGGACGCGGTGACGGTCGGTGCCCTCGAGCACCAGCGGATCGGTCGGGACGTGCCCGGGAACGGATGCCGTGAGCGGCGCCGTCCGCCGACGGGTCGCGTCGTCGAGGTCATCGACGTCCTCGGCATCGAAGAACTCCCAGCCGGGGAACGGGACGACGCCGTCGACGAGGGGGAACTCCGAGATGTCGGCGCCCGGAGGCGGAGGCGTCGTGTCGACGAACACCACCCGCGTCACCCGGTCGGCGCGGCGTTCGGCGGCGCCCCACGCGACGTTGCCGCCGCCGCTGTGACCGACGAGCACGACCGGACCGTCGATGCGGTCGATCTCGTCGACGACCGCGTCGACCCAGTCCGCGAGACGGACCTCGGATGCCGGGGCGCCCACGCCCGGCATCGTGAGCGGATGCGGGGAGTGGCCCGCGTCGCGCAGTGCGGGGACGACGTCGTCCCATGACGCGGCCGTCAACCAGAGTCCGGGGATGAGGATGATGTCCATGGCGGCGACGCTACCCGCGGTCGCCGACATCCGGCGGTACCCCGGTATCGGATCAGGGGAGGAGGGGGATGAGGGCGGCGAGATCGACCGGACCGACGACGAGGTCGGCACGACGGCGGACGGCGGGTTTCGCGTTGAACGCGACACCCAGGCCGGCGGCATCCATCATCAGGAGGTCGTTCGCCCCGTCACCGACCGCGATGGTCGCCGACGGCGCAACCCCGTAGGTCTGCGCCCACTCCCGCAGGGCTTCGGCCTTGCCGGCCGCATCGACGATCGGACCGTCGACGACGCCGGTGAGCGCGCCGCCCGAGACCGCCAGCCGGTTGGCTCGCCACACGTCGACGCCGAGCGAGGGGGCGACGGTGTCGAGGATCTCGTGGAAGCCCCCCGACACGACGGCCGCGACGCCGCCCCGGTCGTGGATCGCCGCGATCAGCTCGTGTACGCCCGGCGTCGGCTCGACGCGCGACAGCACCCGTGCGAAGGAAGCGATCGGGACGCCGGTCAACTCCTGCACCCGGGAGCGCAGACTCGTCGCGAAATCGACCTCACCGCGCATCGCCGCCTCGGTCGCGGCGGCGACCTCCGCACCGCGGCCGGCCTCATCGGCGATGAGCTCGATGACCTCGTTGCGGATGATGGTGGAATCGGCGTCGAACACGACAAGGAATCGGGCGTCAGGCACCCGACCACGCTAGCGGCTCCATCGCCGGACCCCGCGCTCAGGAGGTGATGCGGATGTTCTTCCCCACGACGGTGAGTCCGCTGTCGGTGACGGTGAACCCGCGCGACAGATCGAGCTCGCGGTCGACGCCCACGGTGGCCCCGGGTTCGATCACGACGTTCTTGTCGAGGATCGCGCGGTGCACACGTGCGCCGGCACCGACGCTCACATGGTCGAAGAGGACGGAGTCGGTGATGGTCGCGCCGCCGCCCGAGAGCGTCCACGGACCCAGCACGCTCCGCTCGAGATGCGTGCCCGAGAGCACACAGCCCAGCGACACGATCGAGTCGATCGCGTTCCCGATGCGCCCCATCCCGTCGCGGACGAACTTCGCCGGCGGCGAGTTCACCGACTGCGAACGGATCGGCCAGTCCATGTTGTACAGGTTGAAGACCGGCAGCGCGGAGATGAGGTCCATGTGCGCGTCGAAGAACGAGTCGATCGTCCCCACGTCGCGCCAGTAGTCGCGGTCGCGGTCGGTGGAGCCGGGCACGTCGTTGCGCTTGAAGTCGTAGACTGCGGCCTCGCCCCGGGAGACGAAGTAGGGGATGATGTCGCCGCCCATGTCGTGGTTCGAGGTCGGCAGCTCTCCGTCGGCCTCGACGGCCTCGATCAGCGCGTCGGTGTCGAAGACGTAGTTGCCCATCGAGGCGAGCACCTCGCCGGGGCTGTCGGGCAGCCCGGTGGGGTTCTGCGGCTTCTCGAGGAAGTCCCGGATCGTGACGCCGTCGGCGGGGTCCACGTCGATCACGCCGAACTGGTTGGCCAGCCCGATGGGCTGACGGATGCCGGCCACCGAGGCGCGCGCGCCCGAGGCGATGTGCGCCTCGATCATCTGCTGGAAGTCCATGCGGTACACGTGATCGGCGCCGATGACCGCGACGATGTCGGGCTTCTCGTCGTGGATCAGGTTGAGGGACTGGAGGATCGCGTCGGCCGACCCCGAGAACCATCGTTTGCCGAGCCGCTGCTGTGCGGGCACGGAGGTGACGTAGGCCCCGAGCAGAGCCGACATGCGCCACGTCTGCGACACGTGACGGTCGAGGCTGTGCGACTTGTACTGCGTCAGGACGACGATCTGGCGGAGCTCGGAGTTGATGAGGTTCGAGATCGCGAAGTCGATCAATCGGTACTGCCCGCCGAAGGGGACGGCGGGTTTCGCGCGGTCCTGGGTGAGCGGCATGAGTCGCTTGCCCTCGCCACCGGCGAGGACGATACCGAGGACCTTCGGGGATGCTGGCATGTGCTCACACTATGTGTCTTTCCGAGGGTCCGACTAGGACTGTGACGCCGTGTCCCGGTGCCCTAGAGTTCGGTCCATGCGCGTCGACATCGTCACGAAGGAATACCCGCCCGAGATCTACGGCGGAGCCGGTGTCCATGTGACCGAATTGGTGAAGGCGCTCCGCTCCCGCATGGAGGTCCAGGTCCGTGCCTTCGGCGCCGAGCGCGACGAGGCCGACACCACGTCCTATGCCGTCCCCGTCGGCCTGTCGGCGGCGAACCCCGCGCTGCAGACCCTCGGGACCGACCTCGAGATCGTGGGCGACGTCGCGGGCGCGGACGTCGTGCACAGCCACACCTGGTACGCCAACTACGCCGGGTTCCTCGCCTCGATGCTGCACGGTGTGCCGCACGTCGTGACCGCGCACTCCCTCGAGCCGCTGCGTCCGTGGAAGGCCGAGCAGCTCGGCGGCGGCTACGCGCTCTCGAGCTACGTCGAGAAGACCGCCTACGAGAACGCCGCCGCGGTGGTCGCCGTCAGCGACGGGATGCGGCGCGACATCCTCCGGAGCTATCCGGCCCTCGACCCCGCCAAGGTGCGGGTCATCTACAACGGCATCGACGTCGACGCCTGGCAGCCCCGGGAGGACCCGGAGCTCCTGTCGCGGTGGGGCATCGACCCGACCCGGCCGTCGGTCGTCTTCGTGGGGCGCATCACCCGCCAGAAGGGTCTGCCGTACTTCCTGCGCGCCGCCGAGCTCTTGCCCCCCGAGGTGCAGCTCATCCTGTGCGCCGGGGCCCCGGACACGCCGGAGATCATGGCCGAGGTCCAGGGCCTCGTCCAGCAGCTCCAGCGGACCCGCGAGGGTGTCGTCTGGATCGAGGAGTTCCTGCCGCGTCCCGATCTCTGTGCGATCCTCACCTCGGCGACGACCTTCGTCTGCCCGTCGATCTATGAGCCGCTCGGCATCGTCAACCTCGAAGCCATGGCGTGCGGCGCGGCCGTCGTCGGCACCGCGACCGGCGGCATCCCCGAGGTCGTCATCGACGGCGAGACCGGTCGCCTCGTCGAGATCGAACAGGCCGAGGACGGGACGGGGACGCCGGTCGATCCGGAAAAGTTCGTCGCCGACCTCGCCGCGACGCTCACGGAGGTCGTCTCCGATCCGGAGAAGGCACGCGCCTACGGCAGAGCCGGTCGCGAGCGGGCGGCATCCGCTTTCAGCTGGGAGGCGATCGCCGACGAGACGGCCGCCCTGTACCGGGAGGTCGTGGCGGCCGCTCGGTAGCCCCGCGAGGCTCGATAGGCTGGGGCCATGCCTCAGGTGCTCGAACTCGCCGACGTCGTCGTCCGCCGCAACGCCCGCAACATCGTCGACGGGATCGACTGGACGGTCGAGTCCGACCAGCGCTGGGTGGTGCTCGGCCCCAACGGCGCCGGCAAGACGACGGTGCTGCAGCTCGCGGCGACACTCGTCCACCCCACCTCCGGCGCCGTCACCGTCCTCGACGAGCGGCTCGGACGCACCGACGTCTTCGACCTGCGCCCGCGGATCGGCTTCGCGTCGTCGGCGATGGCCAAGCGCGTGCCCCAGGACGAGACGGTGCTCGACGTCGTCCTCACGGCGGCCTACTCGGTCCTGGGCCGGTGGCGCGAGGACTACGAGGCGATCGATGAGCGCCGTGCGCGTCGCGTGCTGGGGGAGTGGGGTCTTGCGGACCTCGCCGACCGCACCTTCGGGACGCTCTCCGACGGTGAGCAGAAGCGGGTGCAGATCGCCCGTGCCGTCATGACCGACCCCGAGCTGCTGCTGCTGGACGAGCCGACCGCCAGCCTCGACCTCGGCGCCCGCGAGGAGCTGCTGTCCCTCCTCGGCGGGTACGCCCGGGAGGAGTCGACGCCGGCCATGATCATGGTCACCCACCACGTCGAGGAGATCCCCGTCGGCTTCACGCACGTTCTCCTGCTGCGCGAGGGAGCCGCGGTCGCGCAGGGGCCGATCGCCGAGACCCTGACGGCGGAGAACCTCACCGCCACCTTCGGTCTGCCCATCACGCTGACGGCCGAGGACGGCCGGTTCGCCGCGCGCGCGGCATCCTGATAGAATCTTGCGTTGGCGCGCTCGCGCCGCAGACTTCCACCCGCATCTGGCAAAATCCAGGGCACTTCGTGAGGAACCCAATGAAGACTGACATCCACCCCGAGTACCGCGCCGTCGTGTTCCGCGACCTCGGCTCCGGCGAGACCTTCCTGACCCGTTCGACGGTCTCGAGCGACAAGACGATCGAGCTGGACGGCGAGACCTACCCCGTCATCGACGTCGAGATCTCGTCCGCCTCGCACCCGTTCTACACGGGCAAGCAGCGCATCATGGACTCGGCCGGCCGCGTCGAGAAGTTCAACCAGCGCTTCAAGAACTTCGGCAGCAAGTAAGCAGCCGTCACCGAAGGCCCCGCTCCGGCGGGGCCTTCGTCGTACCCGCTACGCGTGGTGCGCGGGTAAGTCGTGACGAGATGGCCGGCTTCCTGTGCCCTTATGCTCGATCCGCGGATCTGGTTGCACACCGAACGGAGAGCGGACTTGGCAAATGATGACTCAGGTGACGCGAGACTAGCGCTCGAAGCCATCGCCGGCGAAGATCTGCTCGCTCCAACTCCTGGGGATGCGCAGCTAGCTTTGGTGCGCACTGTACTGGCCGCGGTGGGCGTACTTCCGGCTGTTGGGCCGATCGCCGCCAGCTTGCTCGAAGTGGTCGACACGCCGACCGGGAGACAGCACGCCCGCGCCATCAGGACGCTGGCACGGCTGGTTCAGGAACTGCAATCGGTCGTGACCTCCAACGACTGGCGACGAGCAATGGATTCTGAGGAATTCGACTCTGCAGTGGTCCGTGCATGGTCAGCGGCGCATGAGGCTCAGGTCGAAGCCAAACGTGAGCTGATCTGGCTCGCCTTGATCAACGGTTGGGTCCGCACTGGGGGAGATCCTGAGCGCGACAGATTTCTCCGTATCGTCGCCAAATACGACGTCGAACACTTCCAGGCCCTGGAGCGACTAAAGGCTCTCGCGCCAGAGCCCAAATCGTGGCCAAGCGTTGAGGGAGAGATGCTGCCTGCGATCGGCGGCGATCAAGCCGATGCTCATGCCTACGTCCAAGAATTCGACGCTGATGGGCTGGTCCGGATATACGATCAGCCACGCCTGCGGGAGGAGCATGGTGGTCGATTGCCTCTATCGGTCATGACGGACCGGATCGCGCTATGGACCGAGCGTGCTGATCGCCTCCTGGGTTTCGTCAAGCACCCTGGTGCGGAGAAGTTGATCGACTGACACGCTCCGGCGGGGCCTTCGTCGTTTCCGCCGAGGGTCAGCGGATCGGCCAGCTGCCGTCGAGGGCGTCCTCAGGGTCGAGCCGGCCGATGCTGATGAAGTACTGCGTGAGGCTTTCGGCCTGAGCCCTGGCCCACGACACCTGCTGGGTGTGGAGCTCGGTCGAACCGAGTTCGAGCCCGAACCGGGCGGCGATCGCCTGTGCGACGCGCCCCGCGGCGACGGCATCCGCCGCCGCATCGTGCGCACCCTCGAGGGGGACGGCGTAGTGCGCGGCGACGACCTCGAGGGTGCGCTTGCCACGGCGGTAGCGGTCGTAGGTCTTGTCGACGACGAGCGGGTCGACGACGGGCGACGGGTTCGCGATGGGCTCGACGCCGAGTCGCATCCCTTCGTACTTGAGCATCGAGAAGTCGAACGGGGCGTTGTAGGCCACGACGGGGATGCCGCGAACGAAGAGGGCGCGCAATGCGGCGGTCACCTCGGCCACGACCTCCGCTGCGGCACGCCCCGCGGCGCGCGCGTGCGCCGTCGTGATCCCGTGGACGGCGGTCGCGCCCGCGGGGATCTCGATCCCCGGATCTGCGAGCCAGCTCTGCGCCGAGACCACACGTCCCTGGGCGTCCAGCACGCCGACGTGGGCGGTCACGATGCGGTCCTCGCAGACGTCGACGCCCGTCGTCTCGAGGTCGAAGACACCGAGCGTCCCGTCCGCCGGTACGTCGGAGACCTCCGCGGCCGGCAGAACGATGTCGGGCGCGAGCGCGTCGTCGTCCCACGCACAGTCGTCCCAGAGGGGAACGGACTGCCAACTCACCACACTCCGAGCGTAGGACGGACCGCCGACATGCCTCGGGCGGCGCGCCGCGCTCGTAGACTCGTCGGGTGACCGCCGCGAACCCGTACGCCGAGCGACTCGACGCCATCCCCGTCGCGCGGCACGACGTGACCGTCGCGGGGACCCGGACGGCCTACTGGACCTACGGACCGGGTGACGCGGCCACGACGATCCTCGCCGTCCACGGATTCCGGGGGGAGCACCACGGCCTCGAGCCGGTCGTCGCCTTCCTCGACGACGTACGCGTCGTCTCACCCGACCTCCCGGGGTTCGGCGAGACCCCCGCCCTGCCCGGCCGGCACGATCTGGTCGGCTACGCCGACTGGCTCACGGCCTTCGCCGCCGCGGCGGCGCCGGGAGCCGTCGTCCTGGGGCACTCGTTCGGATCGATCGTCTCGGCGGCCGCCGTGGCCCGCGGGCTCCCGACGCCGCGGCTCATCCTCGTGAACCCCATCGGCGCACCGGCGCTCGAGGGACCCCGCGGCATCCTCACCCGTCTCGCGATCTTCTACTACCGGGCCGGGGCACGCCTGCCGCGCCGCCTGGGCGACGCGCTCCTGCGGAACCCGCTCATCGTGCGGGTCATGAGCATCGCGATGGCCAAGACGCGCGACAAGGACCTCCGCGCCTTCATCCACGACCAGCACGACACCTACTTCTCGCGATTCGCCGATCGAGACACCCTGCACGAGGCGTTCGTCACCTCGGTGTCGAACGACGTCCGGGCCGCAGCCCCCGACATCGCGGTGCCGACGCTGCTCATCGCCGCGGAGAACGACGACATCACGCCGCTGTCGGCGCAGTACGCGCTGCAGAAGCTGTTCCCGCACGCGGAGCTCGTCGTGATCCCCGGTGTGGGGCACCTGATCCACTACGAGACGCCGCAGGCCGCGGCATCCGCCGTCACGCGCTTTCTTCGGCCTTCCGGCGGCGATACGCCATGACGTTCATGCGGTTGCCGCAGTTGCCGGTGTCGCAGTAGCGCTTCGAGCCGTTCTTCGAATAGTCGATGTAGACGGCCTCGCAGTCGTCGGCCGAGCACACCCGTACGCGGTCAAACTCGTCCGAGCGGATGACGTCGACGAACGCCATCGCGACCTCGACGGTGATGCGCGTCGCGAGCGGCGCCGCGTCATCGGTCGCGTGGATGTGCCAGTCGTAGGAGTCGTGGATGACGAGCTGGGGGAGCGCCTTCCCCTCGCGCAGCATCGCGTTGACGATGGGCACCGCCGCCACCCGGTCGCCGGCCCACAGCATCCGCAGTCGCGTGCGTGCGGCCCGCAGTTCGGACAGTTCGACGTCGTCCCGGCGGATCACACCGCTGTAGGGGAACTCCTGCAGGAACGCGCTCAGGTCGTCCAGGGTTGCCAGTCTGTCGACGCCCTCGCCGTCGATCTCGGGCAGGGAGTTCACAAGCGCCGTCGCGGCGCGCAGCGAGATCTCGGTGTCATGGATGAACATGGTCTTGACTCCTGACGCGGGGGATCACTACTGTCACCAGTGTAATGACGCTTAGGTCATGACTCACGGACCGCACCCCCGAGGACGATCGATGACGCACACCGCGCCCGTCCGGCTCGCCGCCGGCCCCGCCCCCGTCGTGCGGCGCACGCCCTCGAGCGGACTGCTGCTGGCGGTCACGAGCGCGCTGACGTTCTCGATCAGCGGCCCGATCGCCAAGCCGCTCCTCGAGGGCGGCTGGTCGCTCGCGGCCGTGCTGGCGATCCGGATGGGTGTCGCGGGCCTCGTCCTCTCGCCCGCGCTCGTTCGCACGCTCCGCCGCCGCCCGGACTTCCTGCGGGTGCACTGGCTCTCGCTCGTCGCCTTCGGGCTCATCCCGGTGGTGGGATGCCAGGTCTTCTACTTCTCGGCCCTGCAGCGGATGCCGGTGGGCGTCGCCCTGCTCATCCAGTACCTCGCGCCGGTCATGCTCGTCCTCTTCGTCTGGGCGAGGACGCGCCGCGCGCCGTCGCGCACCGTCCTCATCGGGTCGGTCGTCGCCATGGCCGGCCTCGTCCTCGTCGTCGACATCGCCGGTGCGCGCTTCGACCTGCTCGGCACGGCGTTCGCCCTCCTGGCGGCGGTGTGCGCGTGCGTGTACTTCGTCATGAGTGAGCGCACCGGGGACGACCTGCCGCCGCTCGCCCTGGCGGCCGGAGGGTTGCTCGTCGGAACGGTGACGATCCTGGCCCTGGCGGGTGTCGGCATCCTGCCACTCACCGTGTCGGGCGCGCCGGTCGAGCTCCTCGGGATGAGTGCTGCGCCGCTGGTCCCGCTGCTCTTGGTGGGATTGTGCACGGCCCTGGGGTACGCGTTCGGCGTCATGGCGGTCCCGAGGATCGGGTCGCGGCTGGCCTCGTTCGTCGGGCTGTCCGAGGTGCTGTTCGCGCTGAGCTTCGCGTGGCTGCTGCTGGGGGAGGCGCCTGCGCCGGTCCAGTTCGTGGGTGGCGCGCTCATCCTGGTGGGCGTGGTCCTCGTCCGTGTCGAGGAACGCGCGCCCGCCGATGTCAGTTCCCCCGCCGAGCCGCTGCCAGGAGAGGTCGGACCCGGTATCCGATGACCTCGCCCATGGCGAGGGAGGTCTCAGTGCGCTCGACGCCGTCGATCGCGAGGATGCGCGCGTCGATGTCGAACAGGTGCTGAGTGTCGCGGGCCGCGACCCGCACGAGCAGGTCGACGGGGCCGCTCAGTCCGTGGCACTGGACCACTTCGGGGATCTCCTGCAGCTCGTCGGTGATCCGCGGTAGGTCCGCCTGGCGCACCTGGACGTGCAGGATCGCGTCGATCGCATACCCCAGTGCGGCGGGCGACATCGCCCGCTCGAACGAGAGGAAGACCCCCGATCGCTCGAGCTTGGCCATGCGAGCCTGGACGGTGTTGCGGGAGAGCCCGAGTCGCTCGGCGAGCGCGACCACGGTGGCACGGTGGTCCTCGGCGAGGGCGTTCAGCAGCTCGAGATCCACGTGGTCGAGGGCGCTCATAGTGCCACACCATAGCAGGGGGTCGCGGCGCCGCTTACGCATCCTGCTCAATGTTGCGCGTGATGCTTGAGCGAGGTGCGATGTCGGCATACTCTCACAGCATCCGGCGACGAAGCCGGTGTTCTGCGCCGGTCACCCGTCCACAAGACGCGTGTCCGCGATCAGAGAGGGACGATGATGACCGACACTCTGACCCCCGCCGCGTCGGTGGCGAGCGACACCGAGGACGTGGCCCGCCTTCTCGACCACGAGGGCCGCCGCGTCCGCGACGAGCGGCTCGACCCGTGGGCCGCCGACGTCGACGCCGCGATGCTCCGCCAGGTCTACCGCGACATGTTCCTGACCCGCCGCCTCGATGCCGAAGGGGTCGCGCTGCAGCGCCAGGGCCACTTGGGCCTCTGGGCGCCGGCGCAGGGTCAGGAGGCCGTGCAGGTCGGCACCGCCTGGGCCTGCCACGACGACGACTTCCTCTTTCCCAGCTACCGCGAGATCGGCATCGAGGTCGTCCGCGGCGTGAAGCCCCGCGACTTCGTCATGGTGTGGCACGGCGCCGAGCACGCCAGCTGGGACCCCGCCGACGTCCACGTCGCGAACCCGCAGATCATCATCGGCGCGCAGAGCCTCCACGCCGTCGGGTACGCCATGGGCGTCCAGCGCGACGGCGGCGACCAGGTCGCGGTCGCCTACTTCGGCGACGGCGCGACGAGCCAGGGCGACGTCAACGAGGCGATGGTCTTCGGCTCGGCCTTCGGGGTGCCCGTCGTGTTCGTCTGCTCCAACAACCAGTGGGCGATCTCCGAACCCGTCGGACTGCAGTCGCGGACACGGATCGCCGGCCGCGCGCCGGGCTTCGGCATCCCGAGCCTGCGCGTCGACGGCAACGACGTCCTCGCGTGCATCGCGGCGATGCGCTGGGCGGCCGACCACGCCCGGAGCGGCCGCGGTCCCGCGTACCTCGAGGCCGTCACCTACCGCGTCGGACCGCACACCACCTCGGACGACCCCACCCGCTACCGCGACGCGGACGAGGTGGCGTACTGGCGGGCGCGCGACCCCCTCGCCCGGGTCGAGGCGTACCTGCGGTCCCTCGGTGCGTTGGACGACGCCTTCGCCGAGGCGTTGACGGCGGATGCCGACCGCTTCACGGCGGCGATGCGCAGCGCCGTCGTGGGGGCCGCCGCCCCCGAGCCGCTGCGTGTGTTCGACCACGTGTACGCGGAGCCTCACAGCGGGCTCGACGAGCAGCGCGCCGGATTCGCCGCGTACCTCGACGGCTTCGCTGAAGGAGGGTCGCGATGACCGAGCTCACGATGGGCAAGGCCCTGAACGCCGCGATGCGGCGCGCCCTGACCGACGACGACCGCGTGCTCGTGATGGGGGAGGACATCGGCCGCCTCGGTGGCGTGTTCCGCATCACCGACGGTCTGCAGGCCGAGTTCGGACCCCGCCGTGTGGTCGACACCCCGCTCGCGGAGTCCGGCATCGTGGGGACCGCCGTCGGCCTCGCCTTCCGGGGCTTCCGGCCGATCGTCGAGATCCAGTTCGACGGGTTCGTCTACCCCGCCTTCGACCAGATCGTCAGTCAGGTCGCGAAGCTGCACTACCGCACGCAGGGACGCGTGAAGATGCCGATCACGATCCGCATCCCCTGGGCCGGTGGCGTGGGGGCCGCCGAGCACCACTCCGAATCGCCCGAGGCGTACTTCGTCCACACCGCGGGTCTGCGCGTGGTGGCCGTGTCGAACCCGCAGGACGCGTACACGATGCTCCGTCAGGCGATCGCGAGCGACGACCCGGTCGTCTTCTTCGAGCCGAAACGGCTGTACCACTCCAAGGGCGAGGTCGATCTCGACGGCGACATCGCCGACGTGCCGCCCCTCGGCCTCGCGCGCGTCGTCCGGGAGGGCACCGACGTGACGATCGTCACGTACGGCTCGCAGGTGACGACGGCGATGGATGCCGCGCTCGCCGCCGAGGATGAGGGACTCTCGCTCGAGGTGATCGACCTGCGGTCGCTGTCCCCGGTCGACTACGGGACCGTGGCGGCCTCCGTCCGGCGCACGGGTCGCGTCGTGGTCACGCACGAGGCGTCCCGTGAAGCCGGTGTCGCCGCCGAGGTGATCGCGAGCATCACCGAGAAGTGCTTCCACTACCTCGAAGCGCCGCCGCTGAGGGTGACCGGGCACGACGTGCCGTACCCGCCGGCGAAGCTCGAGCAGCACCATCTGCCCGACCTCGATCGGATCCTCGACGCCGTCGACCGCGTCATGGGTCGCGCCGGGATGCCGGAGGTGACCGCGTGATCACAGACTTCCGCCTTCCCGACCTGGGGGAGGGCCTCGTCGAGGCCGAGATCGTGCAGTGGCACGTCGCCGCGGGTGACGAGGTCACGCTGAACCAGACGATCGCCGAGGTCGAGACGGCCAAGGCCGTCGTCGAACTCCCGTCCCCGTTCGCCGGCACCGTCTCGGCGATCCGTCACGCCGAGGGCGACGTCGTCCCCGTCGGCGAGGTGCTCATCTCGTTCGACGTCGAAGGATCGGATGCCCCGGTCCCCGAGACCGCGGAGAAGCGCGAGCCCAACCTGGTCGGCTACGGGGCGGCGCCCCGCAGCACCGCCCGCCCGCAGCGGCGGGCTCGGGCGGGGGCGGCGGGCGACGCCGTCGATCTGGCCGTCCGCGAGGCCGCGCCGCACGACGCGATCGCGCCGAGCGCCCCCGAGCGCGAGCCGCGCGAGCGCCCCCGGTCCACGCCGCCGGTGCGCAAGCTGGCCCGCGACCTCGGGGTCGACCTCGACCTCGTGGCCGCGAGCGGGGTGGACGGTCTCATCACCCGCGACGACGTCGAGGCCTACGCCGCCCGCACGGCCCCGGCGACCCCCGAGGCTCCGCGCGGGCCCGTGCCGCCGACCGCGGCACCCGTCGCCGGCGCGGCCGGCGACGAGCGCATCCCGATCCGCGGGGTGCGAAAGCACACGGCCGACGCGATGGTGCGCTCCGCGTTCACCGCCCCGCACGCGGCGACCTTCCTCACCGTCGACGTGACGGCATCCGTCGCCTTCGTGGCGGGTCTGCGGGCCGACGCCCGCTACGCGGCGCACCGGGTCGGGATCATGGCGGTCGCCGCGAAGGCGGTCTGCCTCGCGCTGCGCCGCACGCCGGAGTTGAACGCGACGTGGGACGACGCGGCGGGCGAGATCGTCCGCTTCGCGAAGGTCAACCTCGGCATCGCCGCGGCGACCGAGCGCGGACTCGTCGTTCCGTCGGTGAAGGATGCCGGCGGGATGCCGCTCCTCGAGCTCTCCGACGCGATCCGCGCCCTCGCCGAGACGGCACGGGCGGGCAAGGCCACTCCGGCGGACCTGTCGGGCGGCACCTTCTCGATCACCAACTACGGGGTGTTCGGAGTCGACGCCGGCACACCCATCCTCGTGCCGGGGGAGGCCGGCATCCTCGGTCTCGGAGCGGTCCAGCGCCGGCCCTGGGAGCACGAGGGCGGCGTCGCGCTGCGCGACGTCATGACGCTGAGCCTGTCGTTCGACCACCGGCTGGTCGACGGCGCCGAGGCGGCTCGGTTCCTCACCGACGTGGGCGACGTCCTGCGGGACCCGGCCCGGGCGATGGTGTTCGCATGAGCCTGTCGATGTCGGGATACGGACTCAGCGAGGAACAGGTCGAGCTCGCGGGTCTCGTGCGCTCGTTCGCCGACGAGGTGGTCGCGCCGGTGTCGTACGAGGCGGATCGCACGAAGACCCTGCCGATGGACGTCGTCGCCCAGATGGGCGACATGGGACTGTTCGGCCTCCCGTTCCCCGAGGAGGTCGGCGGGCAGGGCGGCGACTACGTCACGCTCGGACTCGCGATCGAGGCGCTCGCGCGCGTCGATCAGTCCATCGCCATCACGCTGGAGGCCGGTGTCAGCCTCGGGGCGATGCCGATCTTCCGCTTCGGGACCGACGCGCAGCGCGAGGAGCACCTGCCCGACCTGCTGGCGGGTCGTGCGCTCGCCGGGTTCGGTCTGACCGAGCCGGAGGCGGGATCGGATGCCGGGGCCACCCGCACGACCGCGCGTCTCGACGACGGCGAGTGGGTGATCGACGGGGCCAAGCAGTTCATCACCAACTCGGGCACCGCGATCACGCGCTTCGTCACCGTCACCGCCGTCACGGGTGAGCCGGGTTCCGCGACGCGGGAGATCTCGACGATCATCGTCCCGAGCGGCACCCCGGGGTTCACGGTCGGCCCGGCGTACGACAAGGTCGGCTGGCATGCGAGCGACACGCATCCGCTCGTCTTCACGGGCGCGCGCGTCCCGGAGGGGAACCTCCTGGGGGAGCGCGGCCGCGGTTTCGCGAACTTCCTGCACATCCTCGACGAGGGCCGGATCGCGATTGCGGCGCTCGCCACCGGTGCCGCGGAGGGATGCCTCGAGGCGGCCGTCGACCACGCGAAGAGCCGTGTCGTGTTCGGGGAGTCGCTGGGCAGCAGGCAGGCGATCCAGTTCATGCTGGCCCGCATGCAGCAGCGCGTGCACGTGTCGCGGCTGGCCTGGCTGCACGCCGCGCGTCTGCGCGACGCGGGGCTGCCGTTCAAGACCGAGGCCGCCATCGCCAAGCTCACCTCGAGCGACGCCGCGATGGACAACGCACGCGATGCGACGCAGATCTTCGGCGGCAACGGGTTCATGAACGAGTACCCCGTCGCCCGGCACTTCCGCGACTCGAAGATCCTCGAAGTGGGGGAGGGGACGACCGAGGTGCAGCTGCTCCTGATCGCCCGATCGCTCGGGCTTGCCTGATCGTCAGACGGGGACGGCGGAGGTCTCGAGCAGGATGAGACCCTCGGGCTCGACGCGGAAGCTGTGAGCCGACCCGTTGAGGATCTTGTGGCCTCGGCCGGGGTGCACGCCGTCGGTCACGTGCTCCATGACGGCGCGGATGAGAGCGCCGTGGGCGACGACGATGAGGTCGGGGGCGTGCGGATCGTTCTCGCGCCGGGCGCGCTCGACGACCTCCTGTAGTGCGGCGAGCGCGCGGACCACCACGGCGTCGCGGGATTCGGCGCCTGGCACGACGGCCGTGTCCCAAGGTCCCCAGCGCTCGGCGAACTCCACGTCGGTGACGCCCTCGGCCTCGCCGTACGAGCGCTCCCGCAGCCCGATGTGGGTGGTCGGTTCCGGCAGGCCGAGCTCCGCGGCGATGATGCGGGCGGTCTCGTGCGCCCGGGACAGGTCGCTCGAGACCACGACGGTCGCGCTCGCGCGCGTCACGCGTTCGGCGAGATCGTGGGCGGCGGCGCGCGCCTGGATCCGGCCGGTGTCGTTGAGGGGGATGTCCGTCGAGCCCTGGATGCGGCGGGCGCGGTTCCAGTCGGTCTCGCCGTGGCGTACGAGGGTGAGGATCGTCACCCGTCGAGCCTACGTGCGACGCAGTGTCAGGGTGCTGTGAGCGACTGGGCGAGGGCCGTCAGCACCTCGGAGGAGCCGGCGTCGATCTTGACCGTCGCCCGCGCGTCGCCGCGCGTCTGTCCCCGGTTGACGATGACGACGGGGAGCTTGCGGCGCCGCGCCATGTCGAGCAGCCGGATGCCGGAGTTCACGACGAGCGACGAGCCGGCGATCAGCAGGGCGCTGCTGGCGCGCACGAGCTGCTCGGCCTCGCGGAACTTCTCCAGCGGGATGTATTCGCCGAAGAAGACGACCTCGGGCTTCAGCATCCCGCCGCACACCGAGCAGTCCGGGACGACGAAGCCGTCGCTGCGCCCGGGCAGGACGTCGCCGTCGGGACCGAGCTCGACACTGTCGGGCACGGTGATCCACGGGTTGTCGCGTTCGATGCGCTCGGCGAGGTCGCGCCGGTCGAAGACCTGACCGCAGTGCAGGCAGCTCACCCGCCGCATCGTGCCGTGCAGCTCGACGACCCGGCGGCTGCCGGCGCGCAGGTGGAGCCCGTCGACGTTCTGCGTGATGACGCCGGTCGCGACCCCGGACCGCTCGAGGTCGGCGAGCGCGCGGTGCCCGTCGTTGGGGGCGGCGGCGGCGAATGTGCGCCAGCCGAGGTGACTGCCCACCCAGTACCGCCGCCGGGAGGCGTCGTCGGCGAGGAACTCCTGCGCCGTCATGGGGGTGCGGACGGGGGCGCCCTTGCCGCGGTAATCGGGGATGCCCGAATCGGTCGAGACCCCGGCGCCGGTGAGGACGGCGACGCGGCGCCCGGCGAGCGCGTCGACCGCGCGTTCCACGGCGGCGCTCGTCGCGGCATCCAGGTCCAGCACGCTCATGGCCCTCCTCGGTTTCCGAGCCTACGCCGTCGCGGTTTCGCGCAGATCACGTCGCGGCGCCCGTGACAGCATGGGCGTATGACGACGACCCGGATCGACGATCCCGCCGATCCGCGCCTGTCGGACTACCGCGACCTCACCGACACGGCGCTGCGGCGCGTCGCCGAACCCGCCGGGGGCCTCTACATCGCCGAATCGGCGAAGGTCATCTCCCGTGCGGTCGCGGCGGGGCACCGTCCCCGCTCCCTGCTCGTGCAGGAGAAGTGGCTCGACGACGCGCTCCCGCTCGCCGGCGACGCCCCCGTCTACGTCGTGCCGGACACCGTCGCCGAGCAGGTCACGGGCTTCGCCGTCCACCGGGGTGCGCTCGCCGCCATGCATCGCCCCGCCCTCCCGGATCCCGCCGCGCTCCTCGAGGGTGCGCGCACGGTCGTGGTCCTCGAGGACATCGTCGACCACACGAACGTGGGGGCCGCGTTCCGCGCCGCCGCCGCCCTCGGCGCGGACGCCGTGCTCGTCAGTCCGCGCTGCGGCGATCCGCTGTATCGCCGGAGCGTGCGGGTGAGCATGGGCACCGTCTTCCAGGTGCCGTGGACGCGGTTGCCGGAATGGCATGCCGCGTCGCCGCTGTTCGCGGCCGCCGGCATCCATCTGGCGGCTCTCGCGCTCGCCGAGGAGGCGGTGCCACTGGACGCGTTCGCCGCCGCGCGACCGGAGCGGCTCGCCGTGCTCATGGGGTCGGAGGGCGAGGGGCTCTCGGCCGCCGCCCTCGCCGCCGCCGACACGATCGTCACGATCCCGATGGCGGGCGGGGTCGACTCCCTCAACGTCGCGTCGGCCGCCGCGGTCGCGCTCTGGGCGTTGCGCTGAGTCGGATCAGCCCTGCGGTGCGTCGGTCGAGAACGGCAGCGCTTCGGGGCGCTTGGCGGTGACGTTGTCGCCCGAGGACTGGTGCCGCAGGCGCCGCAGGACCCAGGGCACGAAGTGCTCCCGCGCCCACACGAGGTCGTTCGCGCGCGCGGCGCGCCAGGTGGTGGGCGGCAGCGCCTCGGGAGCCATCGGCTGCAGGTCATTCGGCACGTTCAGGGCGCGCAGCACCATCCGTGCGACCTCGTGGTGCCCGAGCGCGTTGTAGTGCAACCGGTCGTCGTCGAAGAAGCGCATGTCCTGCACCGACTTCAGCGCCCACTGATCGGCGACGATGCAGTCGTACCGGTCCGCGATGGCGCGGATGTTCTCGTTGTAGATCGCCACGCGCCCGCGGATGCCGCGGAAGACCGGGGTGAAGCCGGTGTCGACGGCCGTGAACACGAGCAGCGTCGCGCCCTGCGACGACAACCGGGCGACGGCGTCCTCGAAGAGTTCGGCGACCGCATCCGGATCACCCTGCGGGCGGATGACGTCGTTGCCGCCGGCGGAGAGCGTGATGAGGTCGGGCTTCAGCGCGAGCGCGGGTTCGACCTGCCCGTCCACGATCTGGCGGATGAGTTTGCCGCGGATCGCGAGGTTCGCGTAGGCGAAGTCCTCCACCTGGGACGAGAGCACGGCAGCGACGCGGTCGGCCCAGCCGCGGTGCTCACCCGGGCGGTCGGGGTAGGGGTCGCCGATCCCCTCGGTGAACGAGTCACCGATCGACACCATCCGTCGCCACGGGTGGGCGGTCGAGTTGGGGACGTAGGGCGAACGGTTCTCTTCGGGCCCGGGGTCGATGTCGCGCATGGCACCTCCGCCTCGAGGCTACCCGTCCGTGCGCGGCGACCCGGGGCGCCCGGTGTCGGACCGGACGATTAGGGTGGATCGACGTGACGAGCGAGACGATGAACGAAGAGGGGGCGGCTTCGCAGGAGCCCCACTTCGGGAGTTTCGCCGCCGAGCACCTCTCGCCCGCATTCCCGCAGCGTGCCCCGTGGGGAACGGCCCAGAACCTGCGTGCCTGGCAGGCCGAGGCCCTCGA
Organism: Microbacterium sp. NPDC080220; assembly: GCF_040686395.1. Lineage (NCBI taxonomy): Bacteria > Bacillati > Actinomycetota > Actinomycetes > Micrococcales > Microbacteriaceae > Microbacterium > Microbacterium sp. NPDC080220. Next base: position 50,562 of record NZ_JBFBOP010000006.1, on the reverse strand, counting down.
GCAGTACTTCGAGGCCGAGGGGCCCGACGGCATCGGACGGGGACCCCGCGACTTCCTCGCCGCCGCCACCCCCGGCGCCGGCAAGACGACCTTCGCGCTCCGGCTCGCGAGCGAGCTGCTGCGACGCGGGGTGATCGACCGCATCATCGTGGTGGCACCGACCGAGCACCTGAAGACGCAGTGGGCGGATGCCGCGGCCCGCGTCTCGATCCGGCTCGACCCGCGGTTCAGCAACAAGCACTACTCGCCGGCGCGGCACTACCACGGCGTCGCCGTCACCTACGCGCAGGTCGCGGTGAAGGCCGCCGTGCACGAGCGTCTCGTCCTCGACTCGCGCGCTCTCGTCATCCTCGACGAGGTCCACCACGGCGGCGACGCCCTCAGCTGGGGCGACGCGCTGCGCGAGGCCTACGGGCGGGCGACCCGACGGCTGCTGCTGTCGGGCACGCCGTTCCGCAGCGACACGGCGCCGATCCCGTTCGTCGAGTACCACCCGAACGACAAGGGCATCCGCATCTCGCGGACCGACTACAACTACGGCTACGGCCGTGCGCTCGCCGACGGCGTCGTCCGTCCGGTGCTCTTCCACGTGTACGCGGGCCAGATGAAGTGGCGCACCAAGGCCGGTGACGAGTACGAGGCGCACCTCGGTCAGGACAACACGAAGGACATCAACGCGCAGGCGTGGCGGACGGCGCTGAACCCCGAGGGCGAGTGGATCTCCGCCGTGCTGCGCTCTGCGGACCGCCGATTGAGCGAGGTCCGCCAGGACGTCCCGGATGCCGGGGGCCTCGTCATCGCGACCGACCAGACGGCCGCCCGTGCGTACGCCGCGATCCTCCGCGACATCACGGGGGAGCCGACGACGGTCGTCCTCTCCGACGACAAGGCCGCGTCGGGGCGGATCGAGACCTTCTCGCAGTCCACGACGCGGTGGATGGTCGCGGTGCGGATGGTGTCGGAGGGGGTCGACGTCCCCCGTCTCGCCGTCGGCGTCTACGCGACGAGCGCCTCGACCCCGCTCTTCTTCGCTCAGGCCATCGGACGCTTCGTGCGGGCCCGGCGCCGCGGCGAAGCGGCATCCGTCTTCCTCCCCAACGTGCCGCAGCTGCTCGCCCTCGCGAACGAGATGGAACGCGAGCGCGACCACGCCCTCGACCGCGAGGAATCGGACGACGACGGTCTCGAAGACTCGCTCCTGGAGGAGGCCGAGCGCGAGGACAAGGCGTCGGACTCGCTGCTCGAGGAGGGCAGCTACCAGGCTCTCGGCTCGACCGCGCACTTCGACCGGGTGCTTTACGACGGCAAGGAGTTCGGGCAGCTGGCCGTCCCGGGCACACTCGAGGAGGAGGAGTTCCTCGGCATCCCGGGCCTGCTGGAGCCCGAGCACGTGCACGAACTCCTCATGCAGCGGCAGTCGCGGCAGTCGCGCCACCGTCACGCCCGCGAAGCACGGGAGAAGGCGCACGGCGAGGCGACGGGCGAGCCGGAGAACACCCTGCCGCCGGCGTTGCACCGTACCCTCCGTGAGCAGCGACAGCTGCTCAACAGCCTCGTCGGGCTCTACGCGCGGCAGAGCGGCGAACCCCATGGCGCCGTGCACGCCGAACTGCGTCGCGTGTGCGGGGGACCCGAGGTCGCGCGAGCGACCGTCGCGCAGCTGCAGGCGCGCATCGACGTCCTCCGACGGCGCGTGCACTCCTGACCCCTTCGGATCCCCGAAATGCTGGCAGTTCCGGCTTCGGCGCAGTCCCGGCCGGCCGTGGTGGCTACCGTGAAGGGGACATGAGCACGACGAACACGACCCCCCTTCCCGACGCCACCCCGGGGGATCGGCGACGCTGGGCCTCCTATCTCGCCGACGAACGCGCCGAGGCCCGCGTGTACCGCGAACTCGCCGCACGGAAGTCCGGGGAGGAGCGCGACATCCTCACGGCGCTCGCCGACGCGGAGGGGCGCCACGAAGCGCACTGGCTGGAACTGCTGGGAGGCGAGCCGCAGCGGCTGCCGAGGGCGTCGGTGCGCACACGGATGCTGGCCGCGATGGCGCGCCGCTTCGGCTCGATCTTCGTCCTCGCGCTCGCGCAGAACGCCGAGAACCGCTCCCCGTACGACGACGACCCGCACGCCACCCCCGCCATGCGAGCCGACGAGAAGATCCACGGCGAGGTCGTGCGCGGCCTGGCCGCGCGCGGTCGGATGCGCCTGTCGGGCACCTTCCGCGCCGCCGTCTTCGGGGCCAACGACGGACTGGTGTCCAACCTCGCCCTCGTCATGGGCATCGGCGCGACCGGGGTCGCGCCGCAGTTCGTGCTCTTCAGCGGCATCGCGGGCCTCCTCGCGGGCGCCCTTTCGATGGCGGCCGGCGAGTTCGTCTCGGTCCGGTCGCAGCGCGAACTGATCGAGGCGACGCATCCCAACAACGACACCGATCACGTCCTGCCCGACCTCGACCTGGACGCCAACGAACTCGCCCTGGTGTACCGGACGCGCGGGCTCGACGAGGACGACGCGCTGGCCCGGGCACGGAAGGTCATCGCGACCGCCCAGGCGAGCGACCGCGCCGTGCCCTACCGGCGCGCCGCGGAGCCGCCCGCCGACCTCGAATCCGTCGGCTCGGCGTTCGGCGCCGCGGCATCCAGCTTCGCGTTCTTCGCGTCGGGCGCCGTCATCCCGGTCCTGCCGTGGATCTTCGGCCTCTCGGGGCTCTCCGCCGTCGTCCTCGCCCTCGCGCTGGTCGGACTCGCGCTGCTGCTCACCGGCGCCACCGTCGGGCTGCTCTCGGGCGCCCCGCCCCTGCGCCGCGGCCTCCGCCAGCTCGCTATCGGCTTCGGTGCGGCGGCGATCACCTACCTGCTGGGTCTGCTCTTCGGCGTCTCCGCGGCGTAGTCGCCCCGATTATCGGGAGCGGTCAGAACGTGCTACTGTCGATCCTCGGTTGCGAAACCGAAATCCCCGAGGAAACGACGGGAGAAAACTCTGCGCGGGTGGCGGAATAGGTAGACGCGCTAGCTTGAGGTGCTAGTGCCCGAATAGGGCGTGGGGGTTCAAGTCCCCCCTCGCGCACAGAGTCGAAATGGGTCCCGAAAGGGGCCCATTTCTCGTTTCCGGCCTCCCCGGCGCCGTCCTGCCGACCGGGTAGCGTGGGCGGCATGTCCGCTCCCGACGATCTGCCCGAGGTCGCCCGCGTCGCGCGCGACCTGATCCGGTTCGACACGACGAACTACGGCGAAGGGCGCGCGAACGGCGAACGGGAGGCCGCCGAGTACGTCGGCGCGTACCTCGAGTCTCTCGGCCTCACCCCGGAGTTCTACGAGCCGATCCCGCGCCGCACGAACGTCACCGCGCGGGTGCCGGGGCGAAACCCCGACAAGCCCGCTCTCGTCCTCCACGGCCACCTCGACGTCGTCCCCGCCGTGGCCGAGGACTGGAGCGTCGACCCCTTCGAAGGTGTCGTCAAGGACGGGATGCTGTGGGGTCGCGGCGCCGTCGACATGAAGGACATGGACGCCATGATCCTCACCTCGGTCGGCGACCTCCTGCGGGCGGGGGAGCAGCCCGAGCGCGACCTGATCCTGACCTTCTTCGCCGACGAGGAGAACGGCGGCGTCGAAGGCTCCCAGTTGGTGGTCCGGGACCGGGCCGAGTGGCTCGCCGGCGCATCCGAGGCGATCAGCGAGGTCGGCGGATACTCGATCGCCGTCGGCAACGAACGCGCGTACCTGCTGCAGGTCGGCGAGAAGGCGCTCGTCTGGATCCGGCTGCACGCGACCGGCCTCGCCGGGCACGGCAGCCGTCACCACCCCGACAACGCCGTCACGCGCCTCGCCGAGGCCGTCGCCGCTCTCGGCCGGACGGGATGGCCGATCGAACTCACCTCGACGACGCGCCAGCTCGTGGGCTCGCTCGCCGAGCTGTCGGGCACCCTGGCCGACGACCCCGACACCGTCGCCGACACGGCGGGCGCGGCATCCGCGTTCCTGCGCTCCACCTTCCGGACGACCACGAACCCGACCGGTCTCACCGCCGGTTACAAGCACAACGTGATCCCGGATGCCGCGATCGCCGCGATCGACATCCGCACCCTCCCCGGGCGCGAGGACGAGGTGCTCGCACAGGTGCAGCGGATCGTCGGCGACGACATCCGCATCGAGGTCGTGCACCGCGACATCGGACTCGAGGTGCCGTTCGCCGGGGACCTTGTCGACGCGATGGTCGGCGCCTTGGGCAGGCACGATCCGGGCGTACCGGTCATCCCGTACCTTATGGGGGGAGGGACCGACAACAAGGCCCTCGCCGAGCTCGGCATCGCCGGGTTCGGGTTCGCACCGCTGCGACTGCCCGCCGATCTCGATTTCACGGGGATGTTCCACGGTGTCGACGAGCGTGTCCCGATCGACGCGCTGGTGTTCGGGCAGCGTGTGCTCACCGATCTGATCCGCTCGTACTGAAAGGCCCCGCATGTCGATCCTCGAGGCCATCATCCTGGGCATCGTCCAGGGTCTGACCGAGTTCCTCCCGATCTCCTCGAGTGCGCACCTGCGCATCGTGGGGGAGTTCCTGCCCTCGGCCGAGGACCCGGGTGCGACGTTCACCGCCATCACGCAGATCGGCACCGAGCTCGCCGTCCTCGTGTACTTCTGGACCCGCATCGTGCGCATCATCGTCGCGTGGGCGAAGTCCCTCACGGGGCGTGTCCCGCGCAACGACCCGGACGCGCGGATGGGGTGGATCGTCATCATCGGCACGATCCCGATCGGCGTGCTCGGCTTCCTCTTCCAGGACGTGATCCGCGAGACGTTCCGCAACCTCTGGCTCGTCGCGATCGTCCTCATCGTGTTCGGCCTGATCCTCGGTGTCGCTGACGCCCTCGGGAAGCGCGACCGCACCGAGAAGGACCTGACGATGGGTCACGGACTGACCCTCGGCTTCGCCCAGGCGCTCGCCCTCATCCCCGGCGTCTCGCGCTCGGGTGCCACGACGACCGCCGGCCTGGCGCTCGGGTACACCCGTCCGGCCGCGGCGGAGGTCGCGTTCCTGCTGGCGGTGCCGGCCGTGTTCGGCAGCGGCCTCTACGAGCTGCTGCAGGCGATCCGCGAGCCCGGGCAGTCGCCGTTCACCCTGGGTGAGACCGCGGTCGCGACGGTCGTCTCGTTCGGCGTGGGTCTCGCGGTCATCGCCTACCTCATGCGATACCTCAAGCGCGGCAGCTTCCTGCCGTTCGTCCTCTACCGGGTCGTGCTGGGCGTCGTCCTGCTGATCCTGCTCGCCACCGGGGTGCTGCAGGCCTACTGAGCCCGCTCAGCGGCGCGGGTCGTCCTTCGGCCCGCGCGGCCCGTCGCCGCGGCGGCGCAGGTAGCGCTCGAACTCCTGCGCGATGGCGTCGCCCGACGCCTCGGGGGAGTCCCATGCGTCACGGGTCGTCTCGAGCTGGCGGATGTACTCCGTCATCTCCTCGTCGTCGGCCGCGGCGGCGTCGATCGACGCCTCCCACGCGAGCGCGTCCGCCGGCAACGTGCCGCGCGTGATGGTCGCGCCGGTGATCTCCTCGAGCTTGTCGAGGAGCGCGAGGGTGGCCTTGGGCGACGGCGTGTGTCCGCCGACGTAGTGGGGGATGCTCGCCCACAGACCGGCCGAGGGGATGCCGGCGGCCTCGCCGGCTGCGGCGAGCGCCGACAGGATGCCGACCGGACCTTCGTAGGTCGAGCGCTCGAGCCCGAGAGCCGAGCGCAACTCCTCGTTCTCGGATCCTGCGAACACCGAGATCGGGCGGGTGTGCGGGACGTCGCTCATCATCGATCCGAGGGCCACGATGCCGGTGATGTCCTCGCGCAGGGCGGCGTCGACGAACTCCGCCGCGAACGCCTGCCAGGCGCGGGCCGGCTCCGTCCCCGTCAGCAGCCAGAGGTCGGGGCCGTCCTCGCGCGGCGTCACGGGGCGCCAGAGGGTGGCGTCGGGCCAGACCAGGCGACGGGCACCGTCGGCATCCATCTGCATCTGCGGACGCGTGTACTGGTAGTCGAAGTACAGCTCCGGGTCGACGCCGAACGCCCTCTCGAACGTCCCGGACGAGCGCAGCTGTGCGACCGCGGCGGTGGCGGCCTCTCCGGCGTCGTTCCAGCCGTCGACGGCGATCACGAGCACCCGCTGTCCCAGTCCCTGCACGGACGTCCTCTCTGTCGGTACCCCCACGATACGCCGCCCGCCACCGGGCGGGCGGAAGCCCTCGCATAGCATTGACCGGTGACTTCCCCCCTTCCCGCCGCGGTCCTCTGGGACATGGACGGCACCCTCGTCGACACCGAGCCGTATTGGATGGCCGCCGAGACCCCGCTCGTCGAGCGCTTCGGCGGCACCTGGACGCACGAGGACGGTCTCGCCATGGTGGGCATGGGCCTCGAGGACGCGGCGCGCGTCCTGCAGGGCGCCGGTGTGCGCCTCGAGGTCGACGAGATCGTCGCCCACCTGACCGACGAGGTCATGCGCCGCCTGCGCGAGGACGGCGTGCCCTTCCGTCCCGGTGCTCGGGAGCTGCTCCGCGAGCTCCGCGAGCAGGGCGTGCCGACGGCCCTCGTCACCATGTCCATGAGTCGTATGGCGAGGGTCATCACCGAGCTCATCGACTTCGACGCGTTCGATCTCGTCATCGGCGGCGATGACGTCACCCACGCCAAGCCGCATCCTGCTCCGTACCTGCAGGCCTGTGCCGCGCTCGGGGTGGATCCCGCCGACACGGTCGCCTTCGAGGATTCGCTCACCGGCACCGCCTCCGCCATCGCCGCGGGCACGGTGACGGTCGGCATCCCGCACATGGTCCCGCTCGACGGGGTGGGGGCGCACGAGTTGTGGCCCACGCTCGACGGCCGGACCGTCGCCGACGTCGCCGACGTGCTCGCCCGCGTGCGCCAGGAGGTGGACGCGTGAGCGCCGACCTGCGGCCGAGCGGCCCGTTCCGGTTGGGTGACCGCGTCCAGCTCACCGGACCCAAGGGGCGCATGCACACCGTCACCCTGCGGGAGGGCGGCGAGCTCCACACGCACCACGGCGTGCTGCGCCACGAGGCGATCATCGGTCAGCCCGACGGCTCGGTCGTCGTGAACAGCGGCGGCCACGAGTACCTGGCGCTCCGTCCGCTGCTGCGCGACTTCGTCATGTCGATGCCGCGGGGCGCGGCGATCGTCTACCCGAAGGATGCCGCGCAGATCCTCGCCTCCGCCGACATCTTCCCCGGGGCGACCGTCGTCGAGGCCGGCGTCGGCTCGGGCGCGCTGTCGCTGTGGCTGCTCCGCGCGATCGGGCCCTCCGGTCGCCTGCTGTCGTTCGAGCGCCGCGAGGAGTTCTCCGAGGTCGCCGAGGCCAACGTCGAAACCTTCCTCGGGCACTACCCCGACTCGTGGCGGGTGGTCGTCGGCGACCTCGCCGAGCAACTGCCGCAGGCGACCGAGCCGGGGAGCGTCGACCGCGTCGTGCTCGACATGCTGGCGCCGTGGGAGTGCATCGACGTCGTGGCCGAGGCGCTCACCCCGGGCGGCGTCGTGCTCTGCTACATCGCGACGGCGACCCAGCTCAGCCGGGTTGCCGAGTACATCCGGCATTCGGGCCTGTTCACCGAGCCCGAGGCGACCGAGACGATGGTGCGGGGGTGGCACGTCGAGGGTCTCGCCGTGCGTCCGGACCACCGCATGGTCGCGCACACCGGGTTCCTCCTCACCGCCCGTCGCCTGGCCCCCGGTGCGATGCCGCCCGATGTGCGCAAGCGCGCGCTGAAGAAGCCGTCGTACGCCGACGAGGACGTCGAGGCATGGACCCCCGGCGCCGTGGGCGACCGCGAGATCACGGACAAGAACCTCCGCAAGCGGGTGCGCGACGCCCAGCGCGCCGTCGAGGGCGCCCGGCAGGCTGCCGAGGACCGCTCCGGCGAGACCGTAGACTGATCCAATGCGTCAGATCCCCGCTGCCGTGGCCGTGCTCGGCCTGACCGCCCTGGCCCTCGTCGGGTGCGCCCCCACCGGTCCGGCAGACGCCGGCTGCGAGCGCGTCACCGCGCCCGCCTCGTCCCTCGACCTCGTCGATGTGACGGATGCCGAGGCGGCACCGGCGGCCACCACCACCGACCCGGTCTACGTCACGAAGACCTCGTTCACCGACATCGCGACCGGCTCGGGCACCCCGATCACGACGAGCGAGCAGGACGTCCAGCTGGGGATCACGCTCCTCGACGGCGCGACAGGTCAGACGGTACTGTCCGCGCCCACCCGCCTCGTCCAGGTGAGCGTCCTCGAGCAGACGTTCCCGACGATCGAGAAGATCCTCGACTGCGCCCGCCCGGGCTCGCGGATCGTCTCGGCCATCCCGGCGAAGGACCTGAACCCCGACCTCGTGAGCCAGATCGGCCTGAGCGAGGAGCAGGCGGCCGTGGTCGTCATCGACGTGAACACGGTCTTCCTCCCGGCGGCGAACGGCGTGCCGCAGTACGTCGACGGCAGCAACATCCCCACCGTCGTCCTCGCCCCCGACGGCACCCCGGGCATCATCGTCCCCGACGCGGTCGCGCCGAAGGACCTGATCATCAAGACGCTCAAGAAGGGCGACGGCGAGAAGCTCACCGCCGACTCGACGCCGCGCGTCAACTACACCGGTGTGCTCTGGAACACCGGAGAGGTGTTCGATTCCACGTGGGAGAAGGGCTCCCCGGCGACGCTGTCGCTGGACAGCGTCGTCCCCGGCTTCCAGAAGGCGCTGGAGGGTCAGACCGTGGGGTCGCAGGTGCTCGCGGTCATCCCTCCCGACCAGGCCTACGGCGACACGGCCTCGGGTTCCGTCCCCGCGAACTCGACGCTCGTCTTCGTGATCGACATCCTCGGGATCGACACGAGCGACGACGCCACCACGGCGACACAGTGAGCCCGCGCGGGGCCGGCGACCGGTCCCGCGCCTAGGATTGCCGTGTGCCCACCGATCCGATCCGCAGCGCGCCCGAGGAACGGCTCGTCAACCTCGTCGTCGCGTTGCTCGCGACGGAGCAAGGGCTGACGAAGGACACGATCCTCGCGTCCGTCTCGGGCTACCGCGAGCAAGGGGCGGCGGGTGCGTCGAAGGACGCGCTCGAGAAGATGTTCGAACGCGACAAGGACAGCCTGCGCTCGCTCGGCGTTCCGATCGAGACGATCGGTGACTACGCCGACCCCGACGACCTCCGCGAGGCGCGGTACCGGATCCCGACGGCCGAGTACTCCCTGCCGGTCGACATCGACTTCACCCCGGCCGAGATCGCGGTGCTCAACCTGGCCAGCGGCGTCTGGGGCGAGAGCTCCATGTCGGCGTCGGCGCGCAGCGGTCTGCGCAAGATCCAGGCGCTCGGCATCGAGGTCGACGCCCCCATCATCGGCTACGCCCCGCGCATCAGCCTGCGCGAGCCGTCCTTCTCACCGCTGCAGCGCGCGATCGAGCAGGGGCGGGTCGTCGAGTTCGACTACGTCAAGGGCGGATCGGATGCCGCGCACCGCCGCCGTGTGCAGCCGTGGGCGCTCGTCGAGTACGAGGGTCGGTGGCACGTGTACGGCTTCGATCTGCTGCAGGACGCCGAGCGCACCTTCCTGCTGACCCGCATCTCCTCGGACGTCGTCGTCACCCGGACCTCGTTCGATCTCTCGCTGCGCGAGGGCGCGGGCGACAAGGCGATCGCCGGGCTCGAGGCGGTCGCCCGTCGTCAGCGCGCGCTCGTCCAGGTCGAGCCGGGGACCGAGGCCGCGGTGCGCTTGAACCGTCGCGCGGTCGCCGCCGACGACACCGGATGCCGGGTGCCCTACGTCGACGCGCAGATCTTCGCCGACGAGCTCGCGTCGTACGGGCCCGAGGTCCGGGTGATCGAGCCGGTCGAGCTGGCCGACCTCGTCGTCGCGCGCCTCCGCCGCGCCCGCGACCTGCACGCGGAGGCCGCCGGATGAGCGCGCAACCGTTGGTCGCGACCGACCGCGCCTCCCTGATCCTTCAGCTCGTGCCGTACCTGATCTCGAAGGGCGAGGTCACCGTCGAGGACGCCGCACGGGACTTCGATGTCGCGCCCGACGAGATGCGCTCGATGGTCGAGAAGCTGACCGTCATCGGCCTGCCGGGCGACGGCGGCTTCTGGCAGATGGCGAACGACCTCTTCGACATCGACTGGGATCTGCTCGACGAGCAGGACACCATCTCGATCACGAACGCCGTCGGGCTCGAGCGCACGCCGCGGCTGACCGCCCGCGAGGCGGCCGCCCTGCTGGCGGGCCTGCAGCTCGCGGCGAGCCTTCCGGGAGTGGGGGACAGCGGCGTCGTCCAGGGGCTCCTCGCCAAGCTCGCCGCCGGCGCGTCGAGTGCTCCGGCTGAGGTGATCGTCGCCACCCCCGTCGTCGACGACGTCCGCACCACGGTCGCGGCGGCCGTCCAGCAGGGCGTCGCCGTCTCGTTCGAGTACCGGGCTCCGGATGCGCCGGTGACCACCCGCACGGTCGACCCCGTCAAGGTCCACATCGCCGACGGCCAGTGGTACCTGCAGGGCTGGTGCCACCTGCGGCAGGCCGTGCGCACGTTCCACCTCGACCGGGTCTCCGAGGTCGTCCTCACCGACATCCCGAGCACGCACGGCGCGGACCCGCTGCCGGGCCTGTTCGAACCGACCGAGTCCGATGTGATCGTCGAGCTCCGCTGCCGCAAGGACGTCGTTCCGCTGCTCGGCGAGTTCGCGGCGCGCGCCGTCGTGCGGGGCAAGGGCGATGTCCGGTCGGTCCGTCTGCGGGTCGGTGACGAGCGCAGCCTGAAGCGACTGGCCGCGCGTCTCGGGGGCGACGTCGAGGTCGTCTCGCCCGACACCGCGCGGGAAGCGGCGCGGGCGTGGGCCGAGGCGGGGCTCGCGCAGTACACCTGAGGACCGGCCGCTTCCGGGCGGTTAGACTGGAACGACTTCAACCCCGAGGAGCTTTCATGGGCGGTCTGCAGGGCTGGCATCTTCTCATCGTCTTGGCGGTGATCCTTCTTCTGTTCGGTGCGGCCAAACTGCCGGCGCTGGCGAAGAGCGTCGGTCAGTCGGCGCGTGTCTTCAAGGGCGAGATGAAGGCGATGAAGGAGGAGGACGGGCCGGCTGAGACGCCGAACCACCAGGCTCCTCCGGCGCCGTCCTCGGTCACCCCGCTGACGCCGCCGCCCGCGCAGGGTCCACCGCAGGGCCCCGCATCCTGATTCAGTGACGACCACCGAACGGGACGCCGCGCGAGACGACGCCCCTTACCGGGACAAGCGGATGTCGCTCGGCGACCATCTGCGAGAGTTCCGCAAACGGCTGCTGATCGCTGCCGCGGCGCTCGTCGTGGGGATGATCGTCTCCTTCATCCTGACGGACGGCATCATCTGGGCGATGACGGAGCCCATCCGCATCGTCGCCGAGCGTCGAGGTGACGAGGATGCCGTCACCCTCATGTTCGCAACGGTGACATCCGCCTTCGACCTCCGCATCCGCATCTCCTTCGCCGTCGGCCTGCTCATCTCTGCGCCTGTCTGGCTGTGGCAGATCTGGGCCTTCCTGATGCCCGGGCTGACGCGGAAGGAGATCCGTTACACGATCGGGTTCGTCGCTGCCGCCGTGCCGCTGTTCTTCGCAGGCACCTTCACGGGCTGGCTGATCCTTCCGCACCTCGTCGAGCTGATGGCCGGCTTCACGCCCGTCGGCGCGTCCAACTTCTACGACGCGAAGTACTACTACGACTTCGTGTTCAAACTCCTCCTCGTCGTGGGCGTCGCCTACGTGACCCCGGTGTTCCTCGTCGCCTTGAACCTCGCCGGCGTCATGACCGGCCGCGAGATCATCAAGGGCTGGCGCGTGGCGATCGTCATCGCGACGGTGTTCGCCGGAGCCGCCACCCCCGCAGCCGACGTCGTCAGCATGCTCATCCTCGCGGGCATCCTGACGGTGCTCTTCTTCGCCGCCGCCGGACTCTCGATGCTCTTCGATCGCCGCAAACGCAAGCGCGACGAGGCGCTCCTCGGTCCGGTCGCATGACGGACCCCTCGGCACGCTACGCCCGCGCGCAGTCGGAGCGCCGGCATCCGATCTCCGCATCCTTCGCGTCCCTGCAGCGGTTCGACCTCGACCCGTTCCAGATCGAGGGCTGTCACGCGCTCGAAGAGGGGAGGAGCGTGCTCGTCGCCGCCCCGACGGGTGCAGGCAAGACGATCGTCGGCGAGTTCGCCATCCACCTCGCGATGCGGGAACCGGGCGACAAGGCCTTCTACACGACGCCGATGAAGGCGCTGTCGAACCAGAAGTTCCGCGAGCTGCAGGAGGTCTACGGCGAGGGCGAGGTCGGCTTGCTCACCGGCGACACGAACATCAACGGGAACGCGCGCGTCGTGGTCATGACCACCGAAGTGCTCCGGAACATGCTCTACGCCGACTCGCCGGCCCTGCGCGGACTCCGCTACGTCGTGATGGACGAGGTGCACTACCTCGCCGACCGATTCCGCGGACCGGTGTGGGAGGAGGTCATCCTCCATCTGCCGCCCGCTGTGCGCCTCGTCTCCCTGTCGGCGACGGTCTCGAACGCCGAGGAATTCGGCGACTGGCTCGACACGGTCCGCGGCGACACCGCCGTGATCGTCTCCGAGACCCGTCCCGTTCCGCTCGAGCAGCACGTCCTCGTGCGCGGCGACCTCCTGCCGCTGTTCGACGACCGCGCCGGCGTCGCCACCGCACAGGTGAACCAGGAGCTCACCCGCATCCGCTCACCCAAGGGTGCCCTTTACGAGAACAATCGCCGCGCCATGGAGTACCGCTCACGCGGCGACCAGGAGAGGCGCCGCCCGCACCGGGGCGGTAAGCGTCCCGTACGACCGTCGACGGCGATGCGGATCGAGCGGATGGACCGTCCGCAGGTCGTCGAGCTGCTGGGTCGCTCCAACCTGCTGCCCGCCATCTTCTTCATCTTCAGTCGGGTCGGATGCGACGCCGCGGTGCAGCAGGTCCGGCGCGCGGGTGTGCGGCTGACCGACACCGCGGAGCGCGACGAGATCCGCTGGATCATCGACGAGCGGATGCGGGCGCTCCAAGACGAGGACCTCGGCGTCCTCGGTTACTGGGAGTGGCGCGACAACCTCGAGCGGGGGATCGCGTCCCACCACGCGGGTCTGCTGCCCGCGTTCAAGGAGGTCGTCGAGGAGCTGTTCCAGCGCAAACTCGTGAAGGTGGTCTTCGCGACCGAGACCCTGGCGCTCGGGATCAACATGCCCGCCCGGACCGTCGTGCTCGAGAAGCTCGAGAAGTTCAACGGCGAGGCGCGGGTCGCGATCACGTCGGGCGAGTACACACAGCTCACCGGGCGGGCGGGCCGGCGCGGCATCGACGTCGAGGGGCACGCGGTCGTCCAGTGGACCGAGTCGCTCGACCCGCAGGCGGTGGCGGCGCTCGCGTCGCGCCGCACGTACCCGCTCAACTCGAGCTTCCGGCCGACGTACAACATGGCGGTCAACCTGATCGACCAGTTCGGCCGGCCGCGCGCGAGAGAGATCCTCGAGTCCTCGTTCGCGCAGTTCCAGGCAGACCGCGCCGTCGTGGGCCTCGCCCGGCAGGTGAAGGAGGCCGAGGCGTCCCTCGCGGGCTACGAGAAGTCGATGACGTGCGACCGCGGCGATTTCGCCGAGTACTCCGGTATCCGGCGCGACCTCAGTGACGCCGAGAAGCTCAATCGCGCCGATCGGACGGCGCCCGCCCGCATCCGTCAGCAGCGCCAGAACGAGATCCAGTCGCTGCGCCGCCGGATGCAGCGGCACCCCTGCCACGGCTGCCACGATCGCGAGAACCACGCCCGCTGGGCCGAGCGGTACTGGAAGCTGCGTCGGCGCACCGATCGCACGCGCCGCGACATCGAGACCCGCACCGGCACCGTCGCGCGGATCTTCGACCGCATCATCGACGTGCTGGCCGAGCTGGACTACGTCGCCTTCGACGACGACGGCGCGGCCACGCTGACGGCGGCGGGGCGCACGATGCGCCGTATCTACGGCGAACGCGATCTGCTGGTCGCGGAGTCCCTGCGCCGCGGGCTGTGGCGCGAGCTCGACCCCGCCGGCCTCGCCGCCCTCGCCTGCTGCCTCGTCTACGAGCCGCGCCGCGACGAGGCGGGGGAGTACCGCCTGCCGCGCGGACCGTTCCGCGAGGCCCTCACGAAGACGCAGGACCTCTGGAGCCGACTCGACGATCTCGAACAGGCCCACCACCTACCGGGCACCGAGGCGATCGCGACGGGCCTCGCGCAGGCCATGAACTCCTGGGCACGCGGAGCGTCGCTCGACGTCGTCCTCACCGAGGCGGACATGGCGGCCGGCGACTTCGTCCGGTGGACGAAGCAGACGATCGACCTGCTCGACCAGCTGTCGATCGTGGCGGATGCCGATGTCGCGACGACCGCGCGGAAGGCCCTCGACGCCGTGCGACGGGGCATCGTCGCCTACAGCTCGGTGTGACGCCTGGCCGGGTGCGGCCCGGCTGACAACACGATCGCCCTCCCGCACGGCCTGCGGCCGAACGTGAGGGCGATGGAGGGGATGACGGGAATCGAACCCGCGTAATCAGTTTGGAAGACTGAGGCTCTACCATTGAGCTACATCCCCGTCGGCGCCGCGATGAGCGCCTCGACGAGTGTACCCGACATGGTCGGCTAGACTGACCAACGGCCGTTTTTCGGCGCTCGCCAGCGTGCGCGCCCGGGGCGTAGCTCAGCTTGGTAGAGCGCCCGCTTTGGGAGCGGGAGGCCGCAGGTTCAAATCCTGTCGCCCCGACCAACGGCCCCACGAACCCAGATCACCGAACGGACGCGCGCGTGCGCGGCCGGACAAGGAGAACGACAGGCATGGTCACCAGCACCGTCGAGCAGCTCACCCCCACCCGGGTGAAGCTCCACATCACGGTCACCCCGGAGGAGCTCAAGCCGAGCATCTCCCACGCGTACGAGCACATCGCGCAGGACGTCCAGATCCCCGGCTTCCGCAAGGGCAAGGTCCCCGCGCCGATCATCGACCAGCGCATCGGGCGCGAGGCCGTCCTCGAGCACGCCGTCAGCGAGGGGCTCGACGCGTTCTACCGCGAGGCCGTCACGGCCAACGAGGTGCGCATCGTCGGCCGCCCGGCCGCCGAGATCGTCGAGTGGCCGAGCACGAAGGACTTCTCCGGCGACCTCAAGGTCGAGGTCGAGGTGGACGTCCGCCCCGAGTTCGAGCTGCCCTCCTACGACGACATCACGATCGAGGTCGACGCCGTCGAGACCGACGAGGCCGCCGTCAACGCCGAGCTCGACAAGCTCCGCAGCCGCTTCGGCACGCTCGTGACCGTCGACCGTCCCGCCAAGGCCGGCGACTTCGTCGAGCTCGACCTCGTCGCCACGATCGACGGCGCCGAGATCGACCGCGCCGAGGGCGTGTCCTACGAAGTCGGCTCGGGCGAGCTGCTCGAGGGCATCGACGAGGCCGTCGAGTCGCTCACCGCCGGTGAGGACACCACGTTCCGCTCGAAGCTCGTCGGCGGCGACCACGCCGGTGAAGAGGCCGAGGTCGCCGTGACGGTCAAGGCCGTCAAGGAGCGCGAGCTCCCCGAGGCCGACGACGACTTCGCGCAGGTCGCCTCCGAGTTCGACACGATCGCCGAGCTCCGCGAGAGCCTCGTCGAGCGTGTCTCGGAGCAGGCCGTCTTCACGCAGGGCTCGGCCGCGCGCGACAAGCTCGTCGAGGCCCTCATCGAGAAGGCCGACATCCCCGTCCCCGCCAAGCTGGTCGAGGACGAGGTCCACGCCCACCTCGAGGGCGAGGGTCGCCTGGAGGACGACGTGCACCGCGCCGAGGTCACCGAGGCGAGCGAGAAGCAGTTCCGCACGCAGATGATCCTCGACAAGATCGCCGAGAAGCACGAGGTGCAGGTCTCCCAGGAGGAGCTCACCCAGTACCTCATCCAGTCGTCGGCGCAGTACGGCATGTCGCCGCAGGACTTCGTCAACGCGCTGCAGGAGGGCAACCAGATCCCGCTCATGGTCGGTGAGGTCGCCCGCAACAAGGCCCTGGCGATCGCGCTCGGCAAGGTGAACGTCGTCGACACCAACGGCAAGAAGGTCGACCTGGCCGGCTTCGCCGCCGAGGACGAGGACGCCGCTGAGGAGGCAGCCGACGAGAAGCCGGCCGCCGAGAAGGCGCCTGCCACGAAGGCTCCGGCGAAGAAGGCTCCGGCCAAGAAGACCGCCGCCGACAAGGCGGATGCCGCCGACGAGGCAGCCGAGGAGAAGCCGGCCGCCAAGAAGGCTCCGGCCCGCAAGCCGGCCGCCAAGAAGGCCGACGCGGACGCCGCCGAGGCGCCCGCCAAGAAGGCTCCCGCCAAGCGCGCTACCAAGAAGGCCGCCGACGCGGAGTGATCGTTTCGAAGGGCGGCGGGTGCCTCACGGCCCCGCCGCCCTTCGGCGTCTCCGGGCAACGTCCGCGGGCCGCGCGCGGCTGGATGCCCGCCCCGGTATGCCCACGGCGAACACGGGCGAGGCGCTCGGGACGCGCCACTAGATTCGAAGCACGAACACGAATCCAGGAGAGCATCCATGGCTGAACCCCTTATGGCGACCAGTGTCTTCGACCGGCTGCTGAAGGACCGAATCATCTGGCTCGGTTCCGAGGTGCGCGACGAGAACGCGAACGAGATCTGCGCCAAGATCCTGCTGCTCGCGGCCGAGGATTCCGAGAAGGACATCTACCTCTACATCAACTCGCCCGGTGGCTCGATCACCGCCGGCATGGCGATCTACGACACGATGCAGTTCGTGCCGAACGACATCGTCACCGTCGGCATCGGCATGGCCGCCTCGATGGGTCAGCTCCTGCTGACCAGCGGCACGAAGGGCAAGCGCTACATCACGCCCAACGCCCGTGTGCTGCTGCACCAGCCCCACGGTGGCTTCGGCGGTACGGCCAGCGACATCCAGACCCAGGCCCAGCTGATCATCTCGATGAAGAACCGTCTCGCGGAGATCACGTCCGCGCAGACCGGCAAGTCCGTCGAGCAGATCAACGCCGACGGCGACCGCGACCGCTGGTTCACGGCCGAGGAAGCCCTCGAGTACGGCTTCGTCGACCACATCCGCGAACACGCCGCCGACGTCGCCGGCGGTGGCGGGACCGAGAACTGATCGCCCGGAGGACGAAGAGAATGCACACCCCCACTTTCGGTCGCCCGCAGGGCGTCGCCATGCCCTCGAGCCGCTACATCCTGCCGCAGTTCGAAGAGCGCACCGCGTACGGCTACAAGCGCCAGGACCCGTACAACAAGCTGTTCGAGGACCGCGTCATCTTCCTGGGCGTCCAGGTCGACGACGCGTCCGCGGACGACGTGATGGCGCAGCTGCTGGTTCTCGAGTCGATGGACCCCGACCGCGACATCATCATGTACATCAACTCGCCCGGTGGCTCGTTCACGGCCATGACGGCGATCTACGACACGATGCAGTACATCTCGCCCCAGGTGTCTACGGTCGTCCTCGGACAGGCGGCCTCGGCGGCATCCGTCCTGCTGGCCGCGGGTGCCACCGGCAAGCGTCTCGCGTTGCCGAACGCCCGCATCCTCATGCACCAGCCGGCCGTCGGCGAGGCCGGTCACGGGCAGGCGTCGGACATCGAGATCCAGGCGGCGGAGATCCTCCGCATGCGCACCTGGCTCGAGGAGACGATGGCCCGTCACACCAACCGCACCGTCGAGCAGGTCAACAAGGACATCGACCGCGACAAGATCCTCTCGGCCCAGGAGGCGCTCGAGTACGGCATCGTCGACCAGGTCCTGACCTCGCGCAAGCGCACCCCCGCCGCCATCACCGCGTGATGCCGGCACCCGACGCCCCGCCGATCCGTCGGCGGGGCGTCGTCGTCCACACTCGCGTCGCAATCCACCCCGTGCCCGGATCTGCGATTAGGCTCATCTCCACCGGCACGAGATCCTGAGGGGGACACCATGGCACGCATCGGTGAGAGCGCCGACCTGTTCAAGTGTTCCTTCTGCGGCAAGAGCCAGAAGCAGGTCCAGCAGCTGATCGCCGGCCCCGGCGTCTACATCTGCGACGAGTGCGTCGAGCTCTGCAACGAGATCATCGAAGAGCGCATGGCCGAGTCCGGCGACGGCGAAGTCAAGGACTTCGACCTCCCCAAGCCGCGCGAGATCTTCAGCTTCCTCGAGGAGTACGTCGTCGGTCAGGACTCCGCCAAGCGCGCCCTCGCCGTCGCCGTCTACAACCACTACAAGCGCGTCCGCGCCCGCAGCACGATCCAGTCCGCCGAGCAGCGCGCCGACGAGGTCGAGATCGCCAAGAGCAACATCCTGCTGCTGGGACCGACCGGATGCGGCAAGACGTACCTCGCGCAGACGCTCGCCAAGCGGCTGAACGTCCCCTTCGCGGTGGCGGATGCGACAGCCCTCACCGAGGCCGGCTACGTCGGCGAGGACGTCGAGAACATCCTCCTCAAGCTGCTGCAGGCCGCCGACTTCGACGTCAAGCGCGCCGAGACGGGCATCATCTACATCGACGAGGTCGACAAGATCGCCCGCAAGGCCGAGAACCCGTCGATCACCCGTGACGTCTCGGGTGAGGGTGTCCAGCAGGCACTGCTGAAGATCCTCGAGGGCACCGTCGCCTCGGTGCCGCCGCAGGGCGGTCGCAAGCACCCGCACCAGGAGTTCATCCAGATCGACACGACGAACGTCCTGTTCATCGTGGCGGGCGCCTTCGCGGGGCTCGAGGACATCATCTCGTCGCGTGTCGGCAAGCACGGCGTCGGCTTCGGCGCTCCGCTGCAGGACAAGGAGCAGGAGCTGGACGTCTTCCGCGACGTCCTCCCCGAGGACCTGCACAAGTTCGGCCTCATCCCCGAGTTCATCGGCCGCCTGCCCGTCGTCACGACGGTGTCGCCTCTCGACCAGACCGCGCTCATCGAGATCCTCACCGGCCCCAAGAACGCGTTCGTCAAGCAGTACCAGCGGATGTTCGAGCTGGACGGTGTCGAGCTCGAGTTCGAGGACGACGCGCTCCGCGCCGTCGCCGATCTCGCCGTCGCCCGCAAGACCGGCGCCCGCGGTCTCCGTGCCATCCTCGAAGACGTCCTCGGTCCGATCATGTTCGAGATCCCCTCCGCGGAGGACGTCGACAAGGTCGTCGTCACCCGCGCCGCCGTCCAGGACGGCGCGCCCCCCACCCTGGTGCTGCGTCAGAAGCGCAAGAGCGCCTGACGCGCGCCGATGTCGTAGGTCGGGGGTAGCGTCCCCGTCATGGGACGCATCCTGTACGACACCGCCACGACGGCCAACGGATTCATCGCCGACGAGGAGAACTCCCTCGCTTGGCTGTTCGCCGTCGAGAACGGCGAGACCCCGGACGACGCTCTCCTGCCGTCCGGGGCGACCGTGCTCGTCGAGGGATCGACGACCTACGAATGGGTGCTGGCGGAGTCCGACATCCTCGCCCACCCCGAGCGGTGGACGCAGTTCCACGGCGAGCGTCCGACGTTCGTGTTCACGACGCGGGAGCTGCCGCGACCCGCGGGCGCCGACATCCGCTTCGTCAGGGGACCGGTGGCATCCGTCCTTCCCGACATCCGTGAGGCCGCCGGCGACGGCGACGTCTGGATCGTCGGCGGGGGAGACCTCGCCGGTCAGTTCCTCGACGTCGGCGCGCTCGACGAGGTCGCCGTGTCGGTCGCGCCCGTCTTCCTCACCGGCGGCGCACCGCTGTTGCCGCGCCGACTCGAGTCCGACCGCCTGCGGCTCGTGTCGGCCGAGGCGGTCGGACAGTTCGCGCGACTCGTCTACCGCGTCGGCTCGGCGGCGGACTGAGCCCGGTCAGCCCGTGAGACCGCGGCGCTCGAGCAGCGGCTCGATCCGCGCGTCGCGACCGCGGAAGTCGCGGTAGGCCTCGAGCGGGTCCTTCGACCCGCCCACACCGAGCAGGCGATCGCGGAACCGGTCGCCGTTCGCACGGGTGAGGCCGCCGTTCTCGCGGAACCATTCGACCGTGTCAGCGTCGAGGACCTCGCTCCAGATGTAGGAGTAGTAGCCCGCGCTGTACCCGCCAGAGAAGACGTGGGCGAAGTAGGTCGACGAGTAGCGGGTCGGGACAGCGGGATTGTCGAGTCCGATGTCTGCGAGAGCGGTCGCCTCGAAGGAGTCGACGTCGATCTCGGATGCCGTGTCCTCGACATCGAGGCTGTGCCACGCCTGATCGATCCACGACGCGGCCAGGTACTCGCTGGTCGCGAAGCCCTGGTTGAAGGCCTCCGATTCGCGCAGCTTCGCGACGACCTCCGCCGGGAGCGGCTCATCGGTGTCGATGTGGCGGGCGTACGAGGCCAGGATCTCGGGCCAGAAGATCCACATCTCGTTGACCTGGCTCGGGAACTCGACGAAGTCTCGGAAGACCGCCGTGCCGGCGAAGTGCGGGTAGGTCACCGTCGCGAACAGTCCGTGCAGCGCGTGACCGAATTCGTGGAAGAGCGTCGTGACCTCGTCGAGGGTCAGCAGCGTGGGGCTGCCGGGCGCGGGCTGCGGCACGTTGAGGTTGTTCACGACGATCGGCGCCGTGCCGCGCAGGGCGGACTGCGAGAGGATCGAGTTCATCCACGCCCCGCCGCGCTTCGAGTCGCGGGTGTACAGGTCGAGGATGTACAGCCCGAGGTGCGAGCCGTCCTCGTTCCGGACCTCGAACACGCGCGCGCCGGGGTGGTAGGCGGGCAGATCGGGGCGCTCGGTGAAGGTGATGCCGTACAGGTCGGTAGCCGCGCGGAACACGCCGTCGACGAGCACGCGTTCGGCCTCGAACCAGGGCCGCAGCGCGGTGCGGTCGAGGTCGTACCGTGCGGCGCGGACCCGCTCGGTGTAGAACGCCCAGTCGTGCGCGGCGAGGTCGAATCCACCGCCGTCGCGGTTGATGATCTCCTGCAGTGCCGCCTGCTCCTGGCGGGCGTTCTCCGCCGCCGGCACCGCGAGGCGGCGCAGCAGCGCGTGCACCGCCTCGGGCGAACCGGCCGTCTCATCGGCGGTGACGTACGCCGCGTGCGAGTCGTACCCGAGCACCCGGGCGCGCTCCGCGCGCAGCCGGACGATCTCGGTGAGGACCGCGCGGTTGTCGTTCTCGTTGCCGCGTCGCCCTCGCGAGCGGGAGGCGGTCATCAGCTTCTCGCGACTCGCGCGGGACGTGAGCGAGGAGAGGTAGGGATGCCCCGTGAACAGCGTCAGCGTGACGACGAACTTCCCGTCGAGGCCGCGATCGGCGGCGTTGCGTGCCGCAGCCGACAGTTCGCCGTCGGTGAGGCCGTCGAGTTCCGCGGCGTCGTCGAACACGACGGCGAGGTCGTTGGTGTCGGCGAGGAGGTTCTTCTCGAAGGTCGTCGTCAGGACGGAGAGCTGCTGGTTGAGCTCTGTGAGGACGGTCTTGTCGGCCTCGTCGAGTCCCGCGCCCGCGTTCGTCATCTCGCGGTGGGTGCGCTCCACGAGGTAGCGGTCCTCTCCGGTGAGGCCGAGGTCGTCGAGCTGCGCGTGGACCGCGGCGACCCGCGCGTACAGGCGGGCGTCGAGGGTGACGGCGTCCTGGTGCGCGGCCATGAGCGGCGCGAGCTGCTCGTCGATCTCCTGGATCTCGGCCGTCGCGTCGGCGGAGCTGACGGTGTAGAAGGTGCGTGCGACGCGTCCCAGCAGCTCGCCGGAGCGCTCGAGGGCGACGAGCGTGTTCTCGAACGTGGGCGCCTCCGTCGAGGCCGCGATGGCCTCGATCTCGGCGCGGTGGGCCGCGAACGCCTGCTCGAAAGCGGGTAAGTAGTGCTCGGGGCGGATGCGGGGGTAATCCGGCAGATCGAACGGGAGAGGGGAGGGCGAGAGGAGCGGGTTGGCAGCGGCATCCGTCATCGTCCCAGCGTACGTCGCGGTCGGAAACCGCAACGCGCAAAGCAACCGTTGCAAAGAAAAACTTGCAAAGCAACCAATGCAAAGGTACCTTTGCATCATGACCGAACAGCGACAGGTGCGCGAAGACCGCAAATTGGATGCCGGGGCCCTCCGTGCCCTCGCGCATCCGCTGCGTGTGCAGCTCTTCGACATCCTGTCGCAGTACGGCCCCCAGACGGCGAGTTCGCTCGCCGAGCGCACGGGGGAGTCCTCGGGGGCGACGAGCTACCACCTGCGGGCGCTGGCCAAACAGGACCTCATCCGCGAGATCCCCGACCGCGGTTCGGCGCGGGAGCGGTGGTGGGAGCGTGCGGACAAGTCCGTCTCCTTCGACAGCCCCGAGGCCCTCGCGTCGCCGGCCATCCGGTCGGCCACGCAGCTCATCATGAACGAGTTCCTCGGTCGCCGGCACCAGCAGTTGATGCGTCACGTCAGCGAGGGCATCGCGTCGCCCGACAAGGAGGACGACGCCGCGATGATCTCCACCGCGAACATCCACCTCACGCGCGATGACGCCATGGCGCTCATCGAGCGTCTGTCCGCCGTCGTCGACGAGGCCGTCGCCGGTGCCCGCGGGCGCGAAGAAGAGCCCGACCGACTGCCGTTCACCATCCGGGTGGACGTGTTCCAGCTTCCCGAGGACGGAAATGGACGATGACCACGATCACCATTCCTGCGCTGGACGTCGCCGCGCGTCCGACCCGGCTCGAGGCGGCACTGCTCGCGGCGTCGGCCTCGGTGCAGCGCGCCGTGGCCGCACGGATGATGCGCCGCGCCGAGCAGGCACTGACGCAGTCAGCCGCCGACGAGCACGTCGAGCGCACCCGCGCCGACGTCGCCGCGCACCTCGCGCGTCACCCGCGCGGCTGAGCCTGCGTCAGGCCATTCCGTCGTCGTCGAGATGACCGACGACGATCTCGCCCTCGCGGTCCACACGCACGATGACCCCTGTCTCGAGCTCCGCGACCGGGCGTCCCTCGAGCCAGGTCAGCGTCCATCGTGGGCGGGGCTGGCCGAGCGGATCCTGGTCGATCGTAGCGTCCACGGCCGCGATCTGCTCTCGCAGGATCTCCGGCACGGCGGACGGCGGCTGGTCGCCGCTGGTCCAACGGGTTCCGAGCTGCATGTCAGGCCTCCTGCGGGGTGAGGACGATGTCGCCGACCGACACCGTGTCGCCGGTCGCGTACGAGACCTGCGCGATGCGTCCGACGGCGGCCAGGTCGCCCTCGGCCGAGCGGATGGCGTCGAGTGCGGCATCCGGTCCCGTGATGGTCAGCGACGCGACCGGCGTCTTCTGCGAGGCCTTCGCCTCGGTCTTCGCGCGGCGCACGCTGATGAGCGCTTCGCCCACCGTCCGCAGCACGGCCGGGTCACCCTCGATGCCGAGCGGTTCGGGCCACGAGGCGGTGTGCACCGACCCCTCCTCGAACCACGACCAGGCCTCCTCCGCGGCGAACGAGAGCACCGGCGCGAGCAGACGCAGGAGCGTCGACAGGGCCATGCGGAGCGCGAGCGCTGCCGACGCCTGACCGGCGTCGGCCTGGTTGTACGCACGCTCCTTGACGAGCTCGAGGTAGTCGTCGCAGAAGGTCCAGAAGAACGCCTCGGTGACTTCCAGCGCGCGGGCGTGGTCGAAGGCGTCGAACGCCTTCGTCGCGTCGCGCACCACCTGATCGAGGGTCGCGAGCATCGACGCGTCGAGCGCGTGCGTGATGCGGGCGTCCTCGGGGACCGGGAACGACAGGACGAACTTCGCCGCGTTCAGGACCTTGATCGCCAGGCGGCGGCCGATCTTGACCTGCGTCGGGTTCTGCGGGTCGAAGGCGGCGTCGGCGCCGAGACGGCTCGAGGCCGCCCAGTAGCGCACAGCATCCGTGCCGTGGGCGTCGAGGATGTCGGCGGGCGTCACCACGTTGCCCTTGGACTTCGACATCTTCTTGCGGTCGGGGTCGACGATGAAGCCGGAGATGGCGGCATCCGTCCACGGCGCCCGGCCGTCCTCGAGCACCGAACGCACCATGGTCGAGAAGAGCCACGTGCGGATGATGTCCTGGCCCTGCGGGCGCACGTCGAACGGGGCGACGAGGTTCCACAGCTCCTCATCGCGCTGCCATCCGCCGGCGAGCTGCGGGGTCAGCGACGAGGTCGCCCAGGTGTCGAAGATGTCGCGCTCGGCGTCGAAGCCGCCGGGCACGCCGCGCTGGTCCTCGGTGTAGCCGTCGGGCACGTCGGTGGTGGGGTCGACGGGCAGGCGCGACGCGTCGGGCGTCAGGACGCGGTCGTAGTCCCGCTCGCCGTTCTCGTCGAGGCCGTACCAGACCGGGATCGGCACACCGAAGAAGCGCTGACGCGACACGAGCCAGTCGCCGGTGAGACCGTTCGTCCAGTTCTCGTAGCGCACCCGCATGAAGTCGGGGTGCCAGCCCATGCTGCGCCCCATCTCGATGAGCTTCTCGCGCAGGTCGGCGTCGCGCGCCCCATTGCGGAGGTACCACTGACGGGTCGAGACGATCTCGAGGGGGCGGTCGCCCTTCTCGTAGAACTTCACGGGGTGCGTGAACGGCTTCGACACCTCGAGCAGCTCACCGGACTCCTCCAGCAGCTCGACGATGCGCTTCTTGGCGCTGAACACCGTCTTACCGGCGAGTTCCGCGTAGGCCGCCTTCGCGGCATCCGTCACGAGCACGTCGGGAGCCTCGTCGATGATCCGACCGTCGCGGCCGAGGATCGTGCGGTTGGGCAGGTCGAGCTCGCGCCACCAGATGATGTCGGTCACGTCGCCGAAGGTGCAGATCATGGCGATGCCCGTGCCCTTGTCCTTCACCGCGAGGGGGTGGGGGAGGACCGGCACCTCGACGTCGAACAGCGGGGTGCGCACGGTGGAGCCGAAGTACGGCTGGTAGCGCTCGTCGTCGGGGTTCGCCACGAGTGCCACGCACGCGGGGAGCAGCTCGGGCCGCGTCGTCTCGATGTGGATGTCGCCCGAACCGTCGATCTTGTGGAAGGCGACGCGGTGGTACGAGGCCTGCTGGTCCCGGTCCTCGAGTTCGGCCTGCGCGATGGCGGAGCGGAAGTCGATGTCCCAGAGGGTGGGCGCCATCGCCTGGTAGGCCTCGCCGCGCTCGAGGTTGCGGAGGAAGGCGAGCTGGCTCGTGCGGATCGTGTCGTCCGAGATGGTGCGGTAGGTCTGCGTCCAGTCCACCGACAGGCCGAGCTTGCGGAACAGGTCCTCGAACTGCTTCTCGTCCTCGATCGTCAGCTCCTCGCAGAGCTCGATGAAGTTCCGTCGGCTGATCGGCACCTGGTCGGCCGGCTTCAGGCTCTTCGCGTCACCGCGGAACGGCGGCGTGAAGTCCGGATCGTAGGGGAGCGACGTGTCGCAGCGCACGCCGTAGTAGTTCTGCACGCGACGCTCGGTCGGCAGACCGTTGTCGTCCCAGCCCATCGGGTAGAACACCGTCTTGCCGCGCATGCGCTCGTAGCGCACCTTCACGTCGGTGTGGGTGTAGCTGAACACGTGACCGATGTGGAGCGAGCCCGATGCCGTCGGGGGAGGCGTGTCGATCGAGAAGACGCCCGCGCGTCCCTTCGCCTTGGCCGCGTCGCGGTCGAACAGGTAGGTGCCGGCGTCGGACCACGCGGCATCCCACTTCTGCTCGAGGCCTTCCAGGGCGGGCTTGTCGGGAATGTGCGCATTCGTCATGGTGGGGCTCCTCGAGCGATATGTGCGGCACTGTGTGAGCGTGCCTGAGTGTGGGTGCCGAGCCAGTCTACCGCCGGGGCGTCCGCCGGACGGGTGACGCTTCGCGAGGAGACGGAGGTTATCGAGGAGCGGATGCCGGGATCCGCCCCTCGGGACGCGCCATCTCCTCGCGAACCTCCGCACAGCGGCGCACCGCACGCGCCGCGGCCGGCGTCAGCGGGTCAGAACGCGGCCTCGATCGTCTCGTTGCCGTCGATGATCTCGCGCACCGGGTCGCTCGTGAACGCGTCGATGAGCGCCGCGGTGGAGGCGGCATCCGCGTCCTCCTCGGGGACGACCAGCTGCAGGGCGAAGCGGTCGTCGAGCTCGGTAAGCAGCCCGTCGTCCTGCGGGGTGAGGCCGAGGGCGGCGATGTGGGACGGCCACTGGAAGACCAGGTCGGCCTCGTCGTACGCCGTGTTGAGCTGGTTGATCTGGAGCTCGAGGAACCGCAGGTCCTTCGGGTTCTCGGCGATGTCGTCCACGGTCGCCTCGTACGGGTCGACGCCCTCGGCGAGGGTGATGATCTTCGCGTCGGCGAGCATCTTCAGCGCACGGCCGGTGTTGGAGGCGTCGTTCGGAATGGCGACGGTCGCCCCCTGGGGCAGGTCGGCGATGTCGTCGATCGTCTTCGAGTAGAACGCGATCGTGAAGTTGTAGATCGGCTGGACCGCTGTCAGCGACGCGTCATTCGCGGCGTTGAACTCCTGCATGTAGGGCTCGTGCTGCGAGAAGTTCGCGTCGATGTCGCCGGCGGCGAGCATCTTGTTGATCGTGACGTAGTCGGCGACCTCGACGAGCTCGATGGTGTAGCCGTCCTCGATCTCGTCGGCGGCGCCCTCGACGATGTCGGTCATGGGGGAGGTGACGGCGCCGACCCGCAGCGTCTGCACCTGCTCATCGCCCGGTGCGGCGGGTGAGGCGCAGCCGGCCAGGAGGGCGACGGCGGCGGCCGTGAGGGCGGCGGCGAGGGTGAGGCGGCGAGGGGACATGGTGCTCCTTGTGGGATGGGGGTGGATGCCGGTGGTGGCGGACGCTCAGCGATGGTCGAGGCGGACCGAGATCCGCTGCCCGACCGCTTGGATCACGAGGACGATGGCGAGGATGATGAGGATCGTGAAGTACATGAGCGCGTCGTCGTACTCCTGGTAGCCGTACCGCAGCGCGAAGTCTCCGATCCCGCCGCCGCCGACCACGCCGAGGACGGTCGAGTAGGACAGCAGGCTGATGCTCGCCGAGGTCAGCGCGTACACGAGACCCGGCAGCGCCTCGGGCAGGAGGAACCGCCAGACCGTCTGCGGGACGGTCGCGCCGAGGGTCTGCGCGACGCGGGGGATGCCGGGGCTCACCTCGCGGAGGATCTGTTCGACCAGCCGGCCGTACACGGCGACGGCGACGACGCACAGCGAGAATGTCGCCGCGGGCGTGCCGAAGGTGGTGCCGTAGATCGCCCGGGTCGCCGGCACGAGGAACACGACGAGCAGCAGGAACGGGAACGAGCGGATGACGTTGATCAGGAAGTTTGTGACGGTCCACACGACCCGCTGCGGGCGGATGCCCCCGGGGCGGGTGAGGTAGACGGCGGCCCCGAGCGGCATCCCGAACACCACGGCGGCCGCGAGCGAGACGCCGAGCATGTAGCCGGTCTCGCCGAGGGCCGCGATGAGGTCGTCGCCGCGCTCGGCCAGCGACGCTCCGAGCGAGGCGAGGACGTCCTCGGGGTCGTTCATGCGCCGAGCTCCCGTCGCGCGCGATCGAGGTACGTCTCGCGCTCGCCGCGTGCGGTCGGGGAGACCGCGAGGATCTCGACGAGCCGGCCGTCGTCGAACAGGGCGACGCGGTCGCAGATCGAGCGGACGACGTCCAGGTCGTGGGTGACGATCACGACGGTCGTCCCGAAGCGGTCGCGGGCGTCGCGCAGAAGATCGAGCACCTCGCCGGCGGTCGCCGCGTCGAGCGCCGACGTGGGCTCGTCGCAGAGCAGCAGCCGGGGGCGCGTCACGAGGGCGCGGGCGATGCCGACGCGCTGGCGCTGACCACCGCTCAGCTGGGCGGGATACGCCTCGGCCCGGTGGTCGAGCCCGACGAAGCGCAGCGCATCATCGACGGCCTGGGCTGATCGCTCGCTCCGGGGACGGAGGGCGAGCGGGACGTCGACGTTCTGCCGCACGGTGCGATTCGCGAGGAGATGAACGCCCTGGAAGACGACGCCGATCTCGCGCCGCAGGCTGCGGAGCCCCGTTCGACCTAGCCGTCCGACATCCTGGCCGAGCACGCTGACCGTGCCGGCGGTGGCGGCGACCTCACCCGTCAGCACCGAGAGGAGGGTGCTCTTCCCGGCCCCGCTCTCGCCGATGACGCCGAGGATCTCGCGGTCCGCCACGGTCAGGTCCACGTCCGCGAGACCGCGGACGCCTCCGGGGTACTCCACACCTGCGCGAGCGAGCTCGACAGGGGGCGCAGGCAGCACGAACGGACCTCAGAACGTTGTTGGATGAAGTCCAACTATAGTTCTGCCATGAGCACCAGGTACCGGACCGAGGCGATCAACGACGACGGCGGGACCGGTGTCAGCCGGGTCGTCGGCGGCCTGGAGGTCGCGGTCTCGAACCCGCTGAGCCCCGATGCGGACCTGTCGCGCAGCAATCCCGAGCAGTTGCTCGCCCTGGCTTGGGCCACCTGCCTCGACGCCACCCTGCAGGCGATCGTGAAGGCCGCGCACCGGACGCGGGTCCGTGTCGAGGTCGAGCTCCACGACTCCCCGGAGCGCGGCGGCTACGAGTTCCACGTCACCGCTTTCGTCTCCGCCGAGGGACGCACCCTCGCCGAGACAGAGGAACTCGTCGCTGCCGCCCACGATCGATGCCCGATCTCGCGGCTCCTGCAGGGAGCGGCGACCGTCGGCATCCGTGCGGAGGACTGGGCCTCCTAGCGGTCCACGGCGAAACCGAGGTGCGGCATGTCGACGCCTCGGTAGCGCGTGACGAAACGACGGCGCACGGTCATGCCGAGGCGGATGGCGACGTTCATCGACGCGATGTTCGTGTCGCGGACCTTCGCCCAGACGGTGGCGGCGTCGAGGTGGCGGAAGGCCCAGTCGCGTGACGCCGCGGCGGCCTCGGTCGCGTATCCCCGATGCCAGTGCGCCCGCTGGAAGAGATACCCGACTTCCAGGACCTCGACGTCCTCGATCCGCTGGCGGGTGATCCCGCACTGGCCGATCATCCCGCCCGGCTCGGCGGCGAGCTCGACCGCCCAGAGCCCGAACCCGTCCTCCTCGTAACGTCGCAGGTTGCGATCGAGCCACGCCCGGCACTCGGCCTCGGCGAAGGCCCCTTCGTAGGCGGTCATCGCAACCGGGTCGGTGAGGATCGTCCGGAGCGCCGGCAGATCGTCTTCGCCCATGTCTCGGAGAACCAACCGGGCAGTACGCAGCCTCATTCGCCGGTCCGGACGTCGATCCCGAGGGATGCCGCGAGCGCGAGTGCGTGCGAGGTCGTCTGGTCTGAAGTCATGGTGACGCCGCGCAGCATTCGGACATCCGTGAACGACAACGCCTCCGCGCCGCGCAGGTCGACGTCGCTCGCCTGCCACTCGCGGATGTCCATCTCGTCCACCGACGTCTCCCCGAACCGCATCCGCTCGACGCGGGCCCCCGGGAGGTCGAGGGTGCCGATGCGGCATCCGCTCACCTCGACGTCGCGCAGGGTCGCGCCCCCACCCGTCAGGTAGTCGACCCGCACGCCGTCGAGGACGAGCCCGTCGCACCGCGCTCGCGAGAGGTCGAGCGTGCCGATCCGGCCGCCGCGCACCACGACCGTCCGCCACGTCGCGTCGCGGGCGATCAGTTCGGCGGCCGACACCCCGTCCACGACGACGTCCGCCAGGATCGCGCCGGTCAGATCGAGGGAGTGAACGGATGCCGGGGCCACGACGCTCTCGCTGATGCGGCTGTGCGCGGCATCCGTCGTTCCGGGGTCGAGGTCGATGCGCGCCTCGGAGAACGCGCCCGACCGGCGCAGCGTCGCGGGTTCGAGCGCGCGGGGCAGATCGGGATCGGGGATGCGGGGCGGCTCGGGACGGGTGCGGGGGCGGGCCATGACGCCAGGCTATGCCGACGGTATGATTGTGGACATCAGCACCGATCCGGCCATCACCGGGGAGCTCTCGGAAGAACAGCGGCCCGCCGCCCAGTAGAACCGAGCGGGGCAGGCCCGTCATCGCCGCAGGTGAGTGGGTGCCCCCGGATCCGGGTGGCATCAAGCGGGGTGGTACCGCGGTCTCCGGATCGTCCTCGCAGGAGCAGACCTGCAGGAGTGACATGACCTACCCCCGACCTTCCGCCTTCGGCCCGGCCGCCGACGCGCCCGCGGCCGTCGTCCCGAGCCCGCGCTTCCCCGACCTCGAGCGCGAGGTCCTCGCGTTCTGGGAGCAGGACGACACGTTCCGCGCCTCGATCGCGCAGCGCGACGGCGCCGACGAGTGGGTGTTCTACGACGGTCCGCCGTTCGCCAACGGCCTGCCGCACTACGGGCACCTCCTCACCGGCTACGCGAAGGACCTCTTCCCGCGCTTCCAGACCATGCGCGGCAAGAAGGTCGACCGGGTCTTCGGGTGGGACACGCACGGCCTCCCCGCCGAGCTCGAGGCGATGAAGCAGCTCGGGATCACGGAGAAGAGCGAGATCGAGGACATGGGGATCGCCGCCTTCAACGCGAAGGCGCGCTCCTCCGTGCTCGAGTACACGCAGGAGTGGGAGAACTACGTCACCCGGCAGGCCCGCTGGGTCGACTTCGAGCGCGGCTACAAGACGCTCGACACCGGGTACATGGAGTCGGTGCTGTGGGCCTTCAAGGAGCTCTACGACAAGGACCTCGCCTACGAGGGCCACCGCGTGCTGCCGTACTGCTGGCGCGACGAGACGCCGCTGTCCAACCACGAGCTGCGCATGGACGACGACGTCTACAAGATGCGCCAGGACCCGTCGGTGACGGTGACCTTCCCGCTCGTCGGCGCGAAGGCCGAGGCCCTGGGCCTCACCGCCGTCCGTGCGCTCGCCTGGACGACGACGCCGTGGACCCTGCCGACCAACCTCGCGCTCGCCGTCGGACCCGACATCGAGTACGTGGTCCTGCCGGGCGGTCCCGCCGGCGCCGCCGACATCCACGAGGACGCCCTCGAGGGGCAGTCCCACCGCTACCTGCTCGCCGCCGACCTGCTCGCGAACTACGCGAAGGACCTGGGATACGCCTCCGCCGAGGAGGCGCGCGCCGCCGTCGACCAGACGGTCCGCGGAGCGGAGCTCGCCGACGTCGCGTACGACCGCCTGTTCGACTACTACGCCGACGAAGAGACGTGGGGCACGCAGAACGCCTGGCGCATCCTCGTCGACGACTACGTCACCACGACCGACGGCACCGGCATCGTCCACCAGGCCCCGGCCTACGGTGAGGACGACCAGCGTGTGACGGGGGCCGCCGGCATCCCGCTCATCATGAGCCTCGACGACGGCGGACGCTTCCTGCCGCAGGTGACCGACGTCGCCGGCGAGCTGTGGATGGACGCCAACCGTCCCCTCATCCGCCTGCTGAAGGCCGAGGGGCGCCTCTTGCGCGAGGCGTCGTACGAGCACTCGTACCCGCACTGCTGGCGCTGCCGGAACCCCCTCATCTACAAGGCCGTCTCGAGCTGGTTCGTGCGGGTCACCTCGATCAAGGACCGCCTCGTCGAACTCAACGAGCAGATCACGTGGGCGCCCGAGAACGTCAAACACGGGCAGTTCGGCAAGTGGCTCGAGGGCGCGCGCGACTGGTCGATCAGCCGCAACCGGTTCTGGGGCTCGCCGATCCCGGTGTGGAAGAGCGACGACCCCGAGTACCCGCGCGTCGATGTCTACGGTTCGCTCGAGGACCTCGAGCGCGACTTCGGTCGCCTGCCGGTGAACGAGGCCGGCGAGGTGGACCTCCACCGCCCGTTCATCGACGACCTGACCCGGCCGAACCCCGACGACCCGACCGGGCAGTCCACGATGCGCCGCATCGAGGACGTGTTCGACGTGTGGTTCGACTCCGGCTCGATGCCGTACGCGCAGGTGCACTATCCGTTCGAGAACCGCGAGTGGTTCGACGAGCACGCCCCCGCCGACTTCATCGTCGAGTACATCGGGCAGACCCGCGGCTGGTTCTACGTCATGCACGTGCTGTCGGGCGCGCTGTTCGATCGTCCCGCGTTCTCGGGCGTCGCCTGCCACGGCATCGTCCTCGGCAGCGACGGGCAGAAGATGTCGAAGTCCCTGCGCAATTACCCGGACGTCAGCGAGGTCTTCGACCGCGACGGCTCCGACGCGATGCGCTGGTTCCTGATGAGCTCGTCCGTCTTGCGCGGCGGCAACCTCGTCGTCACCGAGGAGGGCATCCGCTCGGGCGTGCGCGAGTTCCTCCTGCCGCTGTGGAACGCCTGGTACTTCTTCTCGACGTACGCGAACGCGGCCGGCGGACCCGACGGCGAGGGGTACGAGGCCGTCTGGCGCACGGACTCCACGAACGTCCTCGACCGTCACATCCTGGCGCTCACCGGCGACCTCGTCCGCGACGTCGCCGCCGACCTCGAGGCGCTCGACTCGACGATGGCCGCCGCCAAGCTCCGCGAGTTCGCCGAGGCGCTCACCAACTGGTACATCCGCCGCTCCCGCGACCGGTTCTGGGTCGGGGTGGATGCCGCCGACCCGAGCACGACCGAGGCGTTCGACACGCTCTACACGGTGCTCGAGACGCTCACCCGCGTTGCAGCGCCCCTCATTCCGCTCGTCGCCGAGCGCGTTTGGCAGGGACTCACCGGGGGTCGCAGCGTGCACCTCGAGGACTGGCCCGACGCCGAGCGGTTCGCCGCGGCATCCGACATCCGCGAAGCCATGGACACCGTCCGCGAGGTCTCGTCGGTCGCCAACGCGCTGCGCAAGAAGGAGGGCAAGCGCGTGCGTCTGCCCCTCGCGTCGCTGACGGTCGCCGTGACGGGCGCCGACGGACTCGCGCAGTTCGAGGACATCGTCCGCGACGAGCTCAACGTCAAGGCCGTCGAGGTCGTCGAGCTCACCGACGGCCTGGCCGAGCAGTACGGCATCAGCCAGCGTCTCGCCGTCAACGCGCGCGCCGCGGGGCCGCGCCTGGGCAAGCAGGTGCAGCACGTCATCAAGGGCGCCAAGGCGGGCCTGTGGAGCGAGGAGGGCGGCGTGGTCGTCGTCGACGGCATCGCGCTCGAGCCGGGGGAGTACGACCTCACGCTCGAGGCGGGCGGCGTCGCCGAGGGCACCGCGATCGCGCTCCTGCCGCGCGGCGGCTTCGTCCTCCTCGACACGACGACGACGCCCGAGCTCGAGGCCGAAGGCCTCGCGCGCGACGTCATCCGCGCCGTGCAGGACGCCCGCAAGGCGGCCGGGTTCGAGGTGAGCGACCGCATCGCGCTGCAGCTCACCTTCGCCGACCGTGCCGACGCCGAAGCCGTCGCCGCGGCATTCGACGTCGCCGACGTCGCGGGCGAGACGCTGTCGGTCGCCGACCTCGTCGCGACCGCCGACGGCGACACGCTGCGCGGCGAGGCCCTGCGCTCGAGCCCCGAGTACACGGCATCCGTCCCCGCCGGCACGTACGCGAACGCCGGCGACCTCACCATCGGCGTCCGCCGGATCGGAGCGACCTCATGAGCGACCGGACCCGAGCGGATGCCGTGTACGCGGCGCTCCTGCAGCGGCAGGGCGAGCGGTGGGTCGAGCCCCGCGTCGAGCGCACCCGTCGTGCCCTCGAGCTCCTCGGCGATCCGCAGCGGACCTACCGCGTCATCCACGTGACGGGCACGAACGGCAAGACGTCGACGAGCCGCATCGCGGAATCGATCGTGCGCGCCCACGGCCTGCGCACGGGGCTGTTCACCAGCCCCCACCTCGAGCGGTTCACGGAGCGGATCATGATCGACGGCGAGCCGATCGCCGACGCCGCGGTCGCCGACGCGTGGGACGAGATCGCCCCGATCGTCGCGCTGGTGGACGAGGAGCTCGACGGCAAGGGCGAGCCTCCGCTCACCTTCTTCGAGCTGCTCACCGTGCTCGCCTTCGTCTCGTTCGCCGACGCCCCCGTGGACGTCGCCGTGATCGAGGTGGGGATGGGCGGTGCGTGGGACTCGACGAACACGGCCGACGGCGACGTCGCGGTCTTCGCCCCCATCGACATCGACCACGCCGACAAGCTCGGCGACACGATCGCCGAGATCGCGACGGTGAAGGCCGGGATCATCAAGCCGAACGCGGCTGCCGTCTCGGCGGCGCAGCAACCCGCCGCCCTCAGCGTCCTGACGACGGCCGCGCGGGCTCAGGACGCGTCCCTGGCCGTCGAGGGCGAGCAGTTCGGCCTGCTCGACCAGAAGCTCGCGGTCGGCGGTCAGCTGCTCACGGTCCGCGGACTCGCCGCGACCTACGAGGAGCTGTATCTGCCCCTTTACGGCGCACACCAGGGGCGCAACGCCGCCCTCGCGATCGCCGCGGTCGAGTCGCTCATCGGCGGTGGCACGCAGCCGATCGCCCCCGATGTGCTGGCCGACGGACTCGGCGCCGCCACCTCGCCGGGGCGCCTGCAGCTCGTGGGAGTCGCGCCCACCGTGCTCGTGGACAGCGCCCACAATCCGCATGGCGCGCAATCGCTCGTCGCAGCGCTCGGCGAGTCGTTCGACTTCGACGAGTGGGGCCTCGTTCTCGGCGCCTTCGCCGACAAGGACGTCGCCGGCATCGTCGGCACGCTCGCGCCCGCCGTCGCGCACGTGTTCGCCACGGCGCCCGAGTCCGACCGGGCGGAGGAACCGGATGCCGTCGCCGACCTCGTCGAGCAGACCGAGACACCCGTGACGGTCCACCGCGACCTCGCCGATGCCGCCGAGGCCGCGCGTGCGTGGGCCGCGGCATCCGACCGCCGGGCCGTCGTCATCGCCGGCAGCGTCGTGCTCGCCGGCGAAGCCGTCGTGCTCGCCGAGGCGGAGGACTGGAAGTCGGGGTACGAGGCGTGAGCGGGCCGCGCGTGCGCCGCCGGCGCGGCGCCCGGGAATCGCTCCTCTCGGTCATCCTCGGGTTCGAGTCGATCGTCGCGTTCCTGGCCGGTCTCGCGGTCTACGGCCTGCGCGCGCTGCCCGAGGGCATCGAGCCGTGGTGGGGGATCGTCGGCGGCGTCGTCCTCGGCCTCCTGATGATCGCCCTCGCAGGGGTCACCCGGTACCGCTGGGCGGTCATCGCCGGCGGCGCGCTGCAGGTCGTCATCGCGCTCGGGGCGATCCTCGTGCCCGCGCTCCTCATCGCGGCGGCCGTTTTCGGCGCGTTGTACGTCTATGGCACCATCAAGGGCGGCGCGCTCGATGCGCGCAACGCCTCACTCGCCGCCGAGGCGGAGAAGAACGGAGACTGACATGGCCACCGAACAGACCCTCGTCCTGGTGAAGCCCGACGGGGTCGCCCGCGGACTCACCGGCGCGATCCTCGCCCGCATCGAGGCGAAGGGGTACTCGCTCGTCGACATCCGCCTCGTCGAGCCCGACCGTGAGCGTCTCGAGCAGCACTACGCCGAGCACGCCGGCAAGCCCTTCTACGAGCCGCTGCTCGAGTTCATGATGTCGGGGCCCTCGGTCGCCGTCCGCCTCGCCGGCAACCGCGTCATCGAGGGGTTCCGCTCCCTGGCCGGCACCACCGACCCGACCACGGCGGCACCGGGCACCATCCGCGGCGACTTCGGCCGAGACTGGGGCCTCGCCGTCCAGCAGAATCTCGTCCACGGCAGCGACAGCGTCGAGTCCGCGAACCGCGAGCTCGCCATCTGGTTCGACTGACCCGGATCCACGAGAGCGCCCGTCCCGTCATCGGGGCGGGCGCTTCGTCGTGTCAGCGGGTGAACTCCGAGATCCAGTCCAGCTGCACCTGCGCGATCACCCCGATGATGGCGAAGGCGACGATCGCCATGAGCGGCGTCCACGCCATCAGGGCGTCCGCGCGACGGCGCGCGCTAGCGGAGGCCGGCAGCGCGCCGACCCCCACCAGATGCACGGCGACGGCGAAGAACGTCGGGATCGTCACCGACCACGTGACCATGCACCAGGGGCAGAGGGTCGCGAGCACGAAGACGCTCTGCGAGATGAGCCAGAGGACGAAGGCGAAGGCGGCGGTGACGCCGAGCCCGAACAGGACCCAGAACCATCGCGCGAAGCGCGCGCCGGCCAGCAGCGCCGCACCGACCACGATCGGCGCGACCCAGCCCGTCAGGCCGAGGATCGGGTTCGGGAATCCGAACACCGACCCCTGCGCCGATTCGAGGTTCTTGCCGCACTGGACGAGCAGGCTGATGTCGCAGGATGCCGCCGACCCGGGATTCTGGAGGAGATGGAAGCGCTCGGTGGTCAGCTGGAAGGCGGCGAACCAGCCCACGACGCCGGCGAAGATGAGCCACAGGGCGAAGACGGTCGGGCGGGAGGTGCGGCTCGGGGAGGGCATGCGGGCGATTATCGCACCGCGCGTGGTCCGCTCTCTGAGGCGCCGCCCGTGCATATCCGAGGGCGTCGGTCACGGCTCCGGCTCGGGAAGTGGGATAATGGGGTCGACGTCCCCGCGGCCGCGCCGCCAGGATGTCACCAGAAGACTTCGGGCGAGCAACGCCCGCGCAGCATCACCCCGCCGCGAGTGCGGGGATCGGCTGCAGACCAGATGAGTTCGCGGCACACCTCCGAGACCGGAGCGGAGCCGCCCGATTTTCGCCGGACGGCACGCGGAGCCGTCGGCTGGGAGTAAGCCAGAGATGGCAGATGAGACGAACGACACGACAGCATCCGATGCGACCGAGGGCGTTCTGACGCCTCACGACGCCGACGGCGGGACCGAGACCGGTCAGCCCGTCGAGGCGGAGTCGCAGCCCGCCGAGCCGACCGAGGACGCGCCCGCGGACGCGGCCGTCGAGGTCGAGGCCCCCGCCGAGGTGGCTCCGGCCGCGGAGGCGCCCGCCGAAGAGGCGCCCGGGACCGAGGCGCCCGCGGAGGAGGAGCCCGTGACCGAGACGCCCGCGGCGGAAGCGCCGGCGGCACCGGAAGAGCCCGCCGCCCCCGCGATCCCCACCGCCGTGAGCCTCGGTCTGCTCCCGGAGCAGTTCGTCTCCGCGGTGTCGACCGCGCTGCACTTCTACGCTCCCGAGGTCGCCCCGCTCCCGGCCCTGTCGCGCGACGATCGTGACGACCGCGACGACGCCGGAGCCGAGGCATCCGGGGGATCGCGTCGCCGCAACCGCCGGCGCGGCGGCGGCAACACGTCCGAACAGAACGACGAGCCGGCGGCGCCGCGTCGTCGCGTCGTCGAGGTCATCACCGAGCCGCAGCGCATCAAGGGCTCGACGCGCCTCGAGGCCAAGAAGCAGCGTCGCCGCGACGGACGCGAGGCGGGCCGTCGGCGCGCCGTCGTCACCGAGGCGGAGTTCCTCGCGCGCCGCGAGTCGGTCGACCGCGACATGATCGTCCGCTCGCGCGGTGGCCGCATCCAGATCGCTGTGCTCGAGGACAACGTCCTCGTCGAGCACTACGTCGCGCGCAACCAGGACGCCTCCCTCATCGGCAACGTCTATCTCGGCCGCGTGCAGAACGTGCTCCCCAGCATGGAGGCGGCCTTCGTCGACATCGGTCGCGGTCGCAACGCCGTGCTGTACTCGGGCGAGGTGGACTGGGATGCCGTCGAGACCGGCAACCAGCCGCGCCGGATCGAACTCGCCCTCAAGTCCGGCGACCGCGTCCTCGTGCAGGTCACCAAGGACCCCGTCGGCCACAAGGGTGCGCGACTGACCAGCCAGATCTCGCTCCCCGGCCGCTACCTCGTGTACGTGCCCGGCGGCGCGATGAACGGCATCTCGCGCAAGCTCCCCGACACCGAGCGCGCCCGCCTCAAGAAGATCCTCAAGGAGGTCCTCCCGGAGTCCTCGGGCGTCATCGTGCGCACCGCGGCGGAGGGAGCCACCGAGGAGCAGCTCACCCGCGACGTGCAGCGCCTCACCTCGCAGTGGGAGCACATCAGCACGCAGGCTCAGACGGGCCAGGCGCCCGCGCTCCTGCACTCCGAGCCCGACCTGCTCGTCAAGATCGTCCGCGACGTCTTCAACGAGGACTTCCGCAAGATGCTCATCCAGGGAGATGAGGCGTACCAGACGATCACGTCCTACCTCACCGGCGTCGCCCCCGACCTGCTCGAGCGCATCGAGAAGTACGAGGGGGAGCAGGACCCGTTCGACGTGTTCCGCGTGACGGAGCAGATCGAGAAGGCGCTCGACCGCAAGGTGTGGCTGCCCTCCGGCGGATCGCTCGTCATCGACCGCACCGAGGCCATGACGGTCGTCGACGTCAACACCGGCAAATTCGTCGGCACGGGCGGCAACCTCGAGGAGACCGTCACCAAGAACAACCTCGAGGCCGCGGAGGAGATCGTCCGCCAGCTGCGGCTGCGCGACATCGGCGGCATCATCGTCGTCGACTTCATCGATATGGTGCTCGAGTCCAACCGCGACCTCGTCCTGCGCCGCCTCGTCGAGTGCCTGAGCCGCGACCGGACGAAGCACCAGGTCGCCGAGGTCACCTCGCTCGGCCTCGTGCAGATGACCCGCAAGAAGATCGGCCTCGGGCTGCTCGAGACCTTCAGTGAGGCGTGCGAGGTGTGCGCCGGTCGCGGCGTCATCGTGCACCACGACCCGGTCGTCAAGCACCGCGCCTCGTCGGGCGGGGGCAACGGCAACGGCAACAACCGGCGCCCGCGTCAGAACGGCGGCTCCGCGCCGGCGCAGAACGGCGCCGCCGCCGCACCGGCACCCGGCGGCACGCACGTGATCACCGAGGGTGTGAAGTCCGCGCTCGCGCAGATCGCGGCATCCACCATCCAGCCGCACGAGGAGCCCGCCGCCGTCGTCGCGGAGGAGCCCGTCGCCGAGCGTCCCGAGCGGCCCAAGCGCCCGCGCCGCAAGAAGGCGGAGCCCGCCAAGACCGACGCCGACCGCCTGCTCGACTCGGTGCTCGAGGCGCTGCCCGAGCCGAAGGCGCCCGGTCAGGGGCGCGCGCGTCGTCGCGTGACGACCGCCGCGCTGACCGGCACGCCCGTCCAGACCCCGACCGAGGACTGAACGCGCACGTCACCGTCCGCGGCGCTCGCGGGCGGTGACGCGCAGTCCCGAGGCGATCAGCCGACGGACGAGGTCGTGCGCACTCACGCGCTCCGCACCGCCCGCCACGAGGCGGTCGATCGCGTCCTCGGGGACGTCGTAGTGGTCGCGGTCGAAGGCGCGGGGCGGGATGCCGTGGGTCGCCGCAAAGGCGTGGAGCTCGTCGAGGTCGTTGTCCGAGACCATGTGGGCCCAGAGCCTGCCGTGCGCCGGCCACATCGCGGAGTCGACGAGGATGGCCATCCGCCGATCATATGACCGCACCGCGCGAGGGGGACCGGCCGCGGCGCGCCGGGCCGCGCTTTTGCCCTCACTGCGGCGATCGGGTATTCTGGCTCCTTGGTGCGTCACGTGTCGCAGGCAGTTGCGACGCAGAGCCTGGCTTCCGCACCACGACTTCCAGTCTCATCAGACAATCGGAGCCGAGCGCTCCACAGAAGAAACAAGGTGTGAAGTGGTTTACGCAGTTGTGCGCGCCGGTGGCCGTCAGGAGAAGGTCCAGGTCGGCACCATCGTCGTCCTCGATCGTCAGGCGGCGAAGGTCGGCGACAAGATCGAGCTCCCCGCCGTCCTGTTCGTCGACGGCGACGCCGTGACGACCGACGCCGACAAGCTCGCGAAGGTCAAGGTCACCGCCGAGGTCCTCGGCGAGGAGCGCGGCCCGAAGATCGTCATCCAGAAGTTCAAGAACAAGACCGGCTACAAGAAGCGCCAGGGCCACCGCCAGGACCTCACGCGCGTCAAGATCACCGGCATCAAGTAAGAAGCCGAGAGGACACGAGAGATGGCACACAAAAAGGGCGCAAGCTCCACCCGTAACGGTCGTGACTCCAACGCACAGCGCCTCGGCGTGAAGCGTTTCGGCGGCCAGCAGGTCCTCGCCGGCGAGATCATCGTCCGTCAGCGCGGCACCCACTTCCACCCGGGCGCCGGTGTCGGCCGCGGTGGCGACGACACGCTGTTCGCGCTGGCCGCGGGCGCGGTCGAGTTCGGCACGAAGGGCGGCCGCAAGGTCGTCAACATCGTGTCGGTCGCCGAGTAATCGGACGCAATCCTTCACGAGGGGCGGGCTACGGCCCGCCCCTCGTCTTTTCCCCTGATAGGAGACATCGCATGGTGACGTTCGTCGACCGCGTGACGCTGCATCTGCGCGCGGGCAAGGGCGGCAACGGCTGCGTCTCTGTCAAACGCGAGAAGTTCAAGCCGCTCGCCGGCCCCGATGGCGGCAACGGCGGGCACGGCGGTGACATCGTCCTCGTCTCCGACCCGCAGGTGACGACGCTCCTGTCGTACCACCACTCGCCGCACCGCTCGGCCGGCAACGGCGGGTTCGGCATGGGTGACCACCGCTCCGGCGCGAACGGCGAGCCCCTCGAGCTCACCGTCCCCGTCGGCACGGTCGTCAAAGACGACAACGGTGAAACCCTCATCGACATGGCGACCCCCGGCATCCGCTTCGTGGTCGCGCCGGGCGGGCAGGGCGGTCTCGGCAACGCGGCGCTCGCGAACCCCAAGCGCAAGGCCCCCGGCTTCGCGCTGCTCGGCACGCCCGGCTGGGAGGGGGATGTCCACCTCGAGCTGAAGACGGTCGCCGACGTCGCCCTCGTGGGCTTCCCGTCCGCCGGCAAGTCGAGCCTGATCGCGGCGATCTCCGCCGCGCGGCCCAAGATCGCCGACTACCCGTTCACGACGCTCCACCCGAACCTCGGGGTCGTCCAGGCCGGCGATGCGCGGTACACCGTCGCCGACGTGCCCGGCCTCATCGAGGGTGCCAGTGAGGGCAAGGGTCTGGGACTCGAGTTCCTGCGTCACGTCGAACGCTGCACGGCGCTCGTGCACGTCCTCGACTGCGCGACGCTCGAGCCCGGTCGCGATCCTCTCAGCGACCTCGACGTGATCCTCGCCGAGCTCGGGGCCTACCCCGTGCCCGAGGGCCAGGTGCCCCTGCTGGAGCGTCCGCAGCTCGTCGCACTCAACAAGCTCGACGTCCCCGAGGCGAAGGACCTCGCCGACCTCGTCCGGCCCGAGCTCGAAGCGCGCGGCTTCCGCGTGTTCGACATCTCGACCGTCAGCCGCGACGGTCTGCGTCAGCTGACCTTCGCGCTCGGCGAGATCGTCGAGGAGCACCGCGCGGCCCTCGCTGCCGCGCCCGCGCCGGAGCGCGTCGTGATCCGCCCGAAGGGATCGACGAAGGACTTCGAGATCCGCGTCGAGGGCGGCACGTACGGCAACATCTACCGCATCCTCGGCGACAAGCCGGTGCGGTGGGTGCAGCAGACCGACTTCCAGAACGAGGAGGCCGTCGGATTCCTGGCGGACCGCCTCGAGAAGCTGGGCGTCGAGGACGGCCTCTTCAAGGCCGGCGCGCAGGCCGGGTCGACGGTCGTGATCGGCCCCGGTGACGGCATCGTGTTCGACTGGCACCCGTCCCTCGGGTCCGCGGCCGAGCTCATGACCGCGCCGCGCGGCACCGACCCTCGACTCGATCTGAACCCGCGTCGGACGACGTCCCAGCGCCGTGACCGCTATCACGAGCGGATGGATGCGAAGGCCGAGGCCCGCGCCGAGCTCGAGTCCGAGCGCCTCGCGGCCCGCGGGGAGGACGAGGACGCGTCGTGACGCTGCAGGACCGCGCGGGCCTCGCCGGCGCACGCCGTGTCGTGGTGAAGGTCGGGTCGTCCTCGATCAGCGGTGAGAACGCCGGCAAGATCGGACCGATCGTCGATGCCCTCGCCGAGGCGCACGCGCGCGGCACCGAGGTCGTGCTGGTCTCCTCCGGCGCCATCGCCACCGGCATGCCGTTCCTGCTCCTCGACGCGCGTCCGAGCGACCTCGCCACGCAGCAGGCGGCCGCCGCGGTGGGGCAGAACGTCCTCATCTACCGCTACCAGGAGGCGCTGCGCCCGTTCGAGATCGTCGCGGGTCAGGTCCTGCTGACGGCGGGCGACCTCGAGAACCCGACGCACCGCTCGAACGCGCGACGCGCGATGGAGCGATTGCTGGGTCTGCGGATCCTGCCGATCGTCAACGAGAACGACACCGTCGCGACCCACGAGATCCGCTTCGGCGACAACGACCGGCTCGCCGCCCTCGTCGCCCAGCTGATCGGGGCCGACGCACTCGTGCTGCTGAGCGACATCGAGACGCTCTACACCCGCCCGCCCGACGAGCCCGGCGCCGTCCCCATCACGCGCGTCGACTTCGGTGACGACCTCGCCGGGTACCAGTTCGGCTCCGTCGTCGTGAACAGCGTCGGAACCGGGGGAGCGGCCACGAAGGTGTCGGCGGCCCGGCTCGCGTCCGCTGCGGGGATCGCGGTGCTCGTCACGAGCGCCGATCTCGTGCACGCGGCGCTCCGCGGCGACGAGGTGGGCACGTGGTTCGCGCCGAACCCGCATCCCGCCGCGCCGTCGATCACCGGGTCCGTGCGGGTTCCCGAGGCCTGACACGGGGGGAGCGGCGGCATCCGTCCGCTCTAGACTTGGCGGATGACGATCACCGCGACCACCCCCCAGGAGCGCATGCACGCGGCGCGCACCGCGTCCCGGTCCCTGGGTCTGTTGACGGATGCCGCCAAGGCCGACCTCCTGCGCTCGATCGCCGCCGCGATCGAGGCGAACATCGCGCCCATCGTCGCCGCCAACGCCGAGGACCTCGCGCGCGGCCGCGCCGACGGCCTCTCGACCGGCCTGCTCGACCGGTTGACGCTCGACGATCAGCGGGTGCGCGCCCTCGCTGCCGCCGTGCGCGACGTCGCCGAGCTCCCTGACCCCGTCGGTCGCGTGCTCGATGAGCGCGTCCTGCCCAATGGATTGCACCTGCAGAAGGTGTCCGTCCCGTTCGGGGTGATCGGCTCGATCTACGAGGCCCGCCCCAACGTGACCGTCGACATCGCCGCCCTCGCGCTGCGGTCGGGCAACGCCGTGGTCCTTCGCGGCGGGAGCGCTGCGCAGTCCTCGAACGCGGCCCTCATCGCCGTCATGCGCGGCGCCCTCGCCGAGGCCGGCGTCGACCCCGAGGCCATCCAGACCGTCGACGACTTCGGTCGGGACGGCGCGCGGGCGCTCATGCGCGCCCGCGGACTCGTCGACGTCCTCGTCCCGCGCGGCAGCGCGCAGCTGATCGAGACGGTCGTCACGGAGTCGTCGGTGCCGGTCATCGAGACCGGTGCGGGCGTCGTGCACATCGTCCTCGACGAATCGGCTCCGCTCGAGTGGGCGACCGACATCGCCGTCAACGCGAAGGTGCAGCGCCCCAGCGTATGCAACGCCGTCGAGACTCTGCTGGTGCATCGGGGCGCCGCCGAGCGCCTCGTGCCGCCCGTGGTGGCCGCTCTGCAGGCCCAGGGGGTCACCGTCCACGGCGACGACGCCTCCGCGGCCCTGGCGGCTGATGTGGTCCCCGCGACGGAGGCCGACTGGGCGACCGAGCACATGAGCCTCGACATCTCGGTGCGTGTCGTCGACGACCTCGACGAGGCCCTCGCGCACATCCGGCGCTACTCGACACAGCACACCGAGTCGATCATCACGGCCGACGACGCGGCCGCGGAGCGGTTCCTCGCCGAGGTGGATGCCGCGGTCGTCATGGTCA
Source organism: Microbacterium sp. NPDC080220 (assembly GCF_040686395.1). Classification (NCBI taxonomy): domain Bacteria; kingdom Bacillati; phylum Actinomycetota; class Actinomycetes; order Micrococcales; family Microbacteriaceae; genus Microbacterium; species Microbacterium sp. NPDC080220. The sequence goes on along the minus strand of NZ_JBFBOP010000006.1, from coordinate 7,048 downwards.
ACGCGTCGACCCGTTTCACCGACGGCGGCGAGTTCGGCTTCGGCGCTGAGGTGGGCATCTCGACGCAGAAGCTCCACGCGCGGGGCCCCATGGGCCTTCCGGAGCTGACGACCACCAAGTGGCTGGCGCGGGGCGCCGGGCAGATCCGCTCCTGACCACCTAAACTGTTCCTGCACCCGACCCCTCGAACGGAGCCCGAATGAATCTCGCGACGACCATCGTTTCCGCTGCGGCGGAGGCCGAGCACCAGGGCGGCAACGTCATGGCCACGACCTTCGTCTACGGTGTGGTGGCCCTCGTGCTGTTCCTGCTGCTCGCGCTCGTGTCGGTGTCGTACCGCAACGTGGCCAACCGCCACGCGCACAAGGCCGAGGCGTACGCCGCGAAGAACCCCGTGCAGCAGGCGGGCCACGGCCACCACTGAGGCCGTGTCCATGGCAACCACGCGCGCACCGCGTATCGGTGTGATGGGCGGCACGTTCGACCCGATCCATCACGGCCACCTCGTGGCGGCGAGCGAGGTCGCTCAGTCGTTCGATCTCGACGAGGTCATCTTCGTCCCGACCGGTCAGCCGTGGCAGAAGTCGGGCGTCTCCTCGGCGGAGCACCGGTATCTGATGACCGTCATCGCGACGGCATCCAACCCGATGTTCACCGTGAGCCGCGTCGACGTCGACCGGACCGGGGCGACCTACACGATCGACACCCTGCGGGACCTCAAGGCGCAGCGGCCCGACGCCGACCTCTTCTTCATCACCGGGGCCGACGCCATCGCGCAGATCCTCGGATGGCGCGACGTCGCCGAGCTGTGGGAGCTCGCGCACTTCGTGGCGGTGTCGCGTCCGGGGCACACGCTCAGCGTCGACGGGCTGCCAGCTGAGGACGTCAGTAAGCTCGAGATCCCCGCCCTGTCGATCTCCTCCACCGACTGCCGCGCTCGCGTGAGCCGTGGACACCCCGTCTGGTACCTCGTCCCGGATGGCGTCGTCCAATACATCGCGAAGCATCACCTGTATCGGAGCAAGGCATGAGCACACCTGACCAGCCGAGCACTCCGCCGCTCACCCGGCGCCAACTGCGCGAGCTGCGCAACACGGCATCCACGCCCATCATCACCCCCGAGCAGGCGCAGGCGGATGCCGAGATGTCGGATGCCGCCGCGGAGGAAGCGGCCGAGGCGGCCGCCGCCCACGAAGCCGAGGTCGCGCCCGAGCGGACGCCGATCGCGCTCGACGATCTCTCCGACCTCGACCCGGACGCGCGTCCCGTCACGCGGCGACAGGCGCGTCTGCTGGAGAAGCTGCGCACCGGTACCGTCGAGGTGATCCCGACCGACACCGGCGACGTCCCCACCTCGGAGACCGAGGCCGACGCCGGAGATGAGGCGCCCGAGGATGCTCCCGACGTCGTCGACGCTGAGGACATCGAACACCTCCAGGAGCCTGCAGCGGCGGACGAGCCTGCTGTCGATGAGCCCGCGGACGAGATCGAGGCCGAGCCGCTGCACGGAGCCGTCGACGAGGACGCGCACGGAGCCGTCGACGAGGACGCGCACGATGTCGACGACGAGGAGCCCGCGGCCCACGGCGACGAGTCCGCGGAGCACGAGAATCTCGCCGAGGAGGAGCGCGCACAGGACGACGCGCCCGCAGAGGCGGATGCCGACGAACCGGCCGACGCCGCCGCCGCCGAACCCGCGGAGCGCAAGGAGACGGAGGCGCACGACGAGGAGCAGGAGCCGGCGCGCGTCGTCGCGCCCGATCTCGGCGCGCAGCTGCTCGAGGACGGGGCGGCGCACGTCGAACTGCCGCCGTCGTTCGACCACCTGCTGACCCGGGGAGGGAGCGGGTCCGCCTCCGCGCCGAACGCCCTCATCCTGTCGCAGACGTCCGACACCGGCTCGCTGTCAGTCCCGATCCTCGGTACCGGTGAGTTGATCATCACGGGCAGCTATCAGCTGCCCGACACGTTCGGCTCGACCGGTGGAGCCCCCGGGGTCTCGGACGGGAAGGATGCCGACGCCGCCCTCATGGACGGGGAACTCCCGCCGGCGTCGTCGCCCACCCCGATCGCCGCGTCGGCCGCGATCAGTACGATCAAGAGTGCGGATGACATCATCCGCCCCCCGGCGCCCGAAAAGGGCAGCCGCCTCATGATGACACTCGCGATCTGCGCCGGAGCCCTCGGGCTCGCCATCGCGACAGTGCTCGTCCTCATCCTTGTGAACGGAAGTTTCTGATGGTCGCTGCAGAGCACACGCACGAACTCGTCCAGGTGGCCGCCGCCGCCGCCGACAGCAAGGGCGGCACGGATCTCGTCGCCTTCGACGTCTCCGGTCCGCTCCCGCTCATCGACGCGTTCCTCCTCGTGACGGGAAACAGCGAGCGCAATGTTGCCGCCATCGCCGACGAGGTCGAGGACAAGATGCTCGAGGCCGGGCAGAAGCGTCTGCGCCGCGAAGGGCGCGACGAGTCGCGTTGGGTGCTGCTGGACTTCGGCGACCTCGTCGTCCACGTCTTCCACGAGGAGGAGCGGGTCTTCTACGGGCTCGAGCGCCTGTGGAAGGACTGCCCGGTCATCCCCGTGACGATCGCGGAGCCCACTCCGAGCGAGTGACGATGTCGCCTCGTGTTCAGAGCACTCCTCGGCGTGTAGTAAGCTGAATGAGTTGCCGCGAGCGGCGACCAAGGGCCTGTGGCGCAGCTGGTAGCGCACCTGCATGGCATGCAGGGGGTCAGGGGTTCGAGTCCCCTCAGGTCCACCAAAACTCCCGGTAAAGCACCGAAACTTCACTCCCCGATCAGGGGGTTTGAATGTTTGGTAGTCGAGTACTGGACACTTCGCCGAGTAGCCGCAGGGCGCTTTCGAGCTCCTAGAGCTATCTGCAAGGTACGCGGCAATCCCCGCGCACTTTCGCTGTATGGACAGCGGTGGCACCTCACAGTCGGGACTCGGCAACTACGTCTCGTTGGCTGAGCTTGCCGCCGAGTCGAAGGTCTCCGTTCAGACGATCTACGACCTGCGGAGTAGGGGGTGCGGGCCGCAGGGATTCCGTGTCGGCACCCAGTTGAGGTTTCGCAAAAGCGAGGTAGACGCCTGGGTCGAGCGCACGGAACAGGCTGACGAGCAGCGCCACGCGGGCGGTGCAGCATGAACGGCGGACGGCCACGCACCCTGATCGGCTCCTACGGGACCATCAGCGTCACCAGGCGCGGCACCTCCTACGTGGGCCTTGCGCGCATCTGCGACGCCGACGGGCGCCTGCGCAGACTCACCGGTGCTGCTCGCACCGAATCGGCGGCTCGAGCCCGTTTGAAGGAGCGTCTCCTCGACAGGCCCGGGTTTGGAGCCGGCGGTCTCCTCGACCTCAGTAGCTCCTTCCGAGACCTCGCTGACCTGTGGCTCGAGGATCTGGAGCTGCGCGAGTTGTCGGACGGGACGAAGAAGAACTATCGCGACGATCTCCGGCTCCGAGTGAGGCCGCAGTTCGAGCACTTCTCGGTCGGTGAGATCACTGCGGGTCGCGTGGAGTGGTCGGGAAGCCCCTTGACATGTGGTTCGTGGGTGCGTTCGCTGTCTCGCGGAGTGCCGGCGTTGTCGTGGCCCTGCCAGAGAAGCATCGAGCAACACATCGGATCGGAGTGGACCTCAAGGCAGTGGTGTACGAGGGGTCCCGTCAGGTCAGCACGAAGGACGTCCCGGACGCGAAGATCGAGCGCCCTACCGATGTGCTGGTCAGGGTGACGACGACCAACATCTGCGGCTCCGATCTGCACATGTACGAGGGACGGACCTCCTTCGAGGTAGGCCGGACCTTCGGTCACGAGAACATGGGGGAGGTCATCGAGGTCGGTAGTGGTGTGGAGAAGGTCAGGGTCGGAGACCGGGTTGTGCTCCCGTGCAACATCTCGTGCGGATTCTGTAAGAACTGCGAACGCGGCCTGACCAACTACTGCATCACCACCCAGCCCGACCCATCATTCGCCGGTGCGGCCTACGGCTTCGCCGACATGGGTCCCTACGGCGGTGGCCAAGCGGAACTGCTCCGTGTGCCTTTCGGTGACCACAACGCGCTGCGCCTGGGCGAGGATGCGGAGGAGAAGGAGAACGATTACGTCATGCTCTCCGACATCTTCCCCACCGGCTACCACGCCACAGAGATGGCCGGCGTGGTCCCGGGCGACAGCGTTGTCATCGCCGGGGCGGGTCCGGTCGGGCTGATGGCCGCCCTGTCCGCGATGATCAAGGGCGCCGCGAAGGTGATGGTGGTCGATCGTCACCCTGACCGGCTCGCGTTGGCCGAGCAGATCGGCGCGATCGCCATCGATGACTCCAAGGTCGATCCGGTGCAAGCTGTGCTCGACGAGACGATGGGGCTGGGAGCTGACCGGGGTTGCGAATGCGTGGGTTACCAGGCCCACGATCCTCAAGGCAACGAGGACATCGCCGCTACGATGAACATGCTCATCAACGCGGTGCGTTTCACCGGGAAATCGGCACCGTCGGCGTGTTCGTCCCCCAGGACCCCGGAGCCAAGGACGACCTCGCCAAGCAGGGCAAGGCGGCCATCGACTTCGGAACGCATTGGTTCAAGGGTCAGACCTTGGGGAGCGGTCAGGCCCCGGTCAAGCGGTACAACCGCCAGCTGCGGGACTTGATCGCCGCCGGCAAGGCGACTCCTTCGTGGATCGTCTCCCACGAGATCTCGCTGGACCAGGCTGCCGATGCCTACAAGAACTTCGACGCCCGGTCGAAGGGTTGGACCAAGGTTCTCATCAAGCCCGGGATGTCGACCGAGAAGAAGGCGAACTGATATGGCCGAGACGTTGCAGGGCAGGAGAGTCGCCATTCTCGCCGCCGACGGGGTCGAGCGAGTCGAGCTCGAGAAGCCCCGCGAGGCGCTGGAGCAGGCTGGTGCACAGACCGAGGTTCTGTCGATCCACGACGGTGAGAGTCAGGCCCGTGAGAACGATCTGGATGCAGCAGGCACGTTCACCGTCGACGGGTTGGTCGCGGGTGCCTCTGTCGCCCACTATGACGCCCTGCTTCTCCCGGGCGGCACGGTGAACCCCGACCAACTCCGGGTTGACCCCGACGCGGTCTCCTTCGTCCGCGAGTTCGTCGAAAGCGGCAAGCCCGTTGCGGCGATCTGTCACGGACCGTGGACGCTGATCGAGGCGGGTGTGGTCGAAGGTCGCACCTTGACGTCGTTCCCGAGCATCCGCACAGACCTGCGCAACGCCGGTGCTGACGTCGTCGACCAGGACGTTGTGGTGGACGGGAACCTGATCACCAGCCGCTCGCCCGATGACCTGCCTGCGTTCTGCGACACGATCGTGGCGAGATTTGCGAGCAGTCCAACCCAGGGAGAGGTGACGTCATGAGCGTGACGAAGGGACTGCTTGTCAGGCTGCAGGCCCTGCCCGGCAAGGAAGACGAGGTCCAGGAATTCCTCGGCATCGGGCGAGGACTCGTCGAGGAGGAGCCGGCCACCATCGGGTGGTTCGCGATCCGTCTCGGCCCGTCCTCCTTCGGGATCTTCGACGTGTTCCCCGATGACGCCGGCCGCGACGCGCACCTGTCTGGCGCGGTTGCGACCGCTCTCGGCGAGCAGACCGGCAAACTGTTCAGCGAGCCGACGATCGAGAAGTTGGACGTCCTGGGCTCCAAACTCCCCGCCTGACACCACAGACCGGGAGTACTGGCCCACGAAGGGCTCGGGTCGCTGCGCGCGGTGACTTCGGGCTTACTCAGCCCGCTGACGTCGTGGCAGCGGCCCTTTTCTTGCGGCCTATCGCTAGTCACCAACAGATCGGGGAACCGCGATGACAGGAACTGACGACGGCGTTGCCACGACGCGTTCACCCGACGTAGCAGTGATCGGGGGCGGGATCGTCGGGCTGTCAACGGCGTACGCGCTGCGGGAGCAGGGCGTGCCGGTGCGCTTGTACGAGGCTGGTCTTCCCGGGATGGGTCAGTCCGCGGGCGAGGCGCGGATCTTCCGGCATGCCCACGACGACCCGCGACTCGTCGCTTTCGCGCGCGAAAGCCGCGGCGTATGGGATGAGTGGGCCGAACACTTCGACGTCGAGCTGGTCTCGTCAGACGGTGTCCTGGCGATCGGAGACAGCGCCCTGGCGCGGCTGCGGGTGCTCGACCAGGTCGGCGGCGTGGAAGCGCACGAGATCGACGCGGTCGAGGTCGCCCAGCGGATGCCGCTGCTCGCTGGGTACTCGGGGCCAGCGGTGCTCGACGAGTCGGGCGGTGCGATCCGTACCCGAGCCGCGATCACAGGACTCACGGGAGCCCTCGCAGGTGCGGTCACCACCGGTGAGGTCATCTCCATCGATCCCCGCGCCGACGGGACGGTCGAGGTGCGCAGCGTCACCGACCGGGCTGTCTACTCCAAAGTGGTCGTGTGCGCCGGCCGCGAAACCGCCCGCCTGGCACGCAGCGTCGGCCTGTCGCTGCCGGTTCGCCTCGCCGCACATGTCCGGCTGACCTTCGACGTGAAAGCCGCCGCCCCGGCACGAGTCGCTTGCCTGCAGGACAGCAGCGGCGTCTTCGGCGAAGTCGGCGTCTACGCGACGCCGCTACCGGGCAACAGCAGCTACTCGGTCGGACTCAGCGACACCGTCGGCGTCCGCGACGACGGAACTTTCATCGACCCGGCGGCGATTCGATCGCTGGACGAACGCGCACGCGAATACGTGACACGGGCGCTGCCCGGTCTCCACCCAGATCCGCGCGACTTCCTTCACTGCTGGGTGACCGACCTCCCGTGGAGTGAGGACGGCGTGGCCGTGTGGGAGGCAGGCTCTGTTCTTTTCGTGGCCGGTCACAATTTGTTCAAGCAGGCACCTGCGCTGGGTCGCGCTCTTGCCCGGGCTGCGACCGGCGGCGGTCTCCGCGCCGAGCTCACGCCCGGAGCGCGCCTCGGCGAGGCCCAGAGGTAGGGCATGTCTGACAATTGCCGGGTCCAGGCGATGACGGCGTTGAGGATGACAGCGGCCCGGTAGGTGATCGCGAGTTTGTCGTAGCGGGTGGC
>NZ_JBFBOP010000005.1:0-230125 GCF_040686395.1 Microbacterium sp. NPDC080220 | reverse complement strand
AGATGACCATGTTTGCCCTGCAATCGATGCCTCCCGAGATCAGCGCCTGCTTCATCTCACAGCACCCGTTGCGTTGACCGGTTGAATCCGCCATCTCGTTCGCACGCTTCAGCTCGCGCACTTCGGCCTCGAGCGCTTTGATGCGCTGCGCCTCGCTGGTCGTCGTCCCAGGGCGCTCGCCCGCGTCGATCGCGGCCTTGCTTGCACCAGCCACGCAACGTGTCGGCGTTGACCCCGACACGTTGCCCGATCCGGACTACCGCCGCGTTCAGCGACAGCTCCGGATCTTCCTTCCTGGCCTCGGCAACAAGCCGCATCGCACGCTCACGAAGCTCCGGCGGATACTTCCTCGGTGCTGGCATAGGTCTCATCCTCTCGGGATTTCAGACCCTCCACGAGACCCGGGGCGATTCACCCGACAGCATGACTGCTCGCCTCTTTCTGGCCCCCGCAAACGGATTTTGTTCTGCCAACCAATTCGAAAGGTGATGATGCGATGAGAGCTGCAGTATTGCGTGCTGTTGGGGAGCCTCTGTCAATGGAAGAGGTTCCAACTCCTGAACCGGGTGCGGGGGAGGTGCTTGTCAAGATCGCCGCGGCCGGCGTTTGCCATTCGGATCTTCATCTGGTCGACGGATCGATACCCTCTGGTCTGCCACTCATTCTTGGGCACGAAAACTCTGGGTGGGTCGAGAAGCTGGGTCCGGGAGCTGACGGCTACGCTCCCGGAGATCCGGTCGTCGTTTTCGGGGGATGGGGATGCGGTCGCTGCGCGTTTTGCTTGGGTGGTGAGGAGCAGCTCTGCGGCACTGAACGTTGGGGGGGATTGGCCCGAATGGTGGCTATGCGCAGTACATGATCGTCCCGTCCACACGTCATCTTGTTCCCGCAGACGGGCTCGATCTGGTCGAGGCTGCGGCGCTCACGGACGCCGCCCTCACTCCTTACCGGGCGGTGAAGAAGGTCCTTCCGTCACTCGTGCCGGGGTCAAGTGTTCTCGTCATCGGGGCGGGCGGGTTGGGTCAGCACGCTCTTCAGTTTCTGCAGCTTCTGACTCAGGCGTCGATCATCGTGGTGGAAACCGCGCAGGACAAGCGAGAGTTTGTGGCCAGCCTCGGCGTCGAGGCTGTCATCGACGGAAACGCGGGCGATGTGTTGGACCAGGTTCGCACCGCCGCGGGTGAGGGTGGGGTGGAAGCGGCACTGGACTTCGTGGGCGTAGACGCGACAATTTCGTTGGCGCAGCACGCACTATCCCGAGAAGGCATCTTCGTGCTTGTCGGGCTGGCTGGCGGGGGAACGCGCTTCTCATTCTTCGACATGGCTGCCGAGGCCGTCATGACGACCAGCACGTGGGGCAGCCGCAACGAGCTCGTCGAGGTTCTTGCTCTCGCCCGCGACGGAAAGATCCACACGGTCCTCGAGCGGCACCCGCTCGAGGAGGCGAATGAGGCACTAGAACGGCTGCACAAAGGTGAAGTGCAGGGCCGCGCCGTCCTCATTCCGTAACTGTGGGAGAACTACTCAAGGATGGCGGCACCTAAACGGTCGGCCGTGGGTTCGACGATGACCACAAGCACGAACTCGAGAAGCAGTTCACGATGCAGAGCCGACCTGGTTGATTCTTCATACACTATTTGAAACGTATGAACAGTAGGGCGGGGGCACCGAAGGCGCGGCCTGGAGGTCGCGACCATCCGACGCACGCAACGTCGCGTGCGGCGGATGCGTCGTCCGAGCCGGCCGATTCAGGTATGGATGACGGCATCGCCGAGTTCATCGAAAGCTTCGGCATGGCTATGGATGCCACCGTGCCACGCGCGGCGGGCAGAATGCTCGCGTGGCTGCTGGTCTGCGAACCTGCCGAGCAGTCCTCTGAAGGACTGAAGCATGCGCTGCATGCCAGCGCAGGGGGTATCAACCAAACGGTCCACCTCCTGATGCGGATCGGGTTCGTAGAACGAGCTGGAAAGCGAGATCGGCGCACCTACTACCGAGTTGCCCCGAACGCCTGGGAGGCAGTGATGATCGCGCAGCATGCGGAAGCAGTCCGGTTGCTCGCCATGAGTCGGCAAGGACTCCATCTGCTGCCTGAGGATCAACCCGCCCGACGCGCCCGACTTGCTGAGATGGAGGACCTCTACCGCTTCGTAGAGGCCGACATCCCTCGACTGATGGCGCGTTACCACGCTGCCAAGAGAGTCACCGGATACTGACACTCCTCAACGTTGCCGCGTCCCCTGACGCAGCCGGTGCAGCAGGTAGCGAACAAGCACGGCGTGCACGGTGGATGCAGGCATACCGAGCTTCCCGCCGATAGCGACCGGACCGCGGCGCTGCTTCCACATCGATCATGACCCGGCCGGCACGGGACGCGTGGGGGAAATCCACGACCGGATGCCGGTGTTCCTCGAATCCGAAGTGTGGGACGAGTACCTCTCCCTGGAGAAGGTGGACGACGCCGCCAAGGCTGACATGGTGCAGCTGCTCACCGTCGAATCCGACCGGGTTGCGGGAACGATCACCAGCTACGACGTGGACCGGAAAGTCAACAACACGCGCACTGCCGACCCGACCGACCCGACGCTCATCGAACCTCTGGAGTGACCGGACAGCTCAACGTTGCGAGGTGTTTCGGTTGCCCGTGAGACGGCCGGGCAGCGGGCGGAACCTCTACCAATCGGACAAGAATCTCCAAGCCTCTATTTATGACGCCCGCTATACCCCGCCGCTGAAGATGCCCGCAAGTGTGCACGGATTTGGTTGCCAACTGCAACACCCATCGCGTCTCGGAAAGCAACAGCTTTTCGAGACATGATCGGAGACCGCGCAGACGCAGTTGGCGTCCGCAGGATCATCCGGAGCAGACTGTCTCGAAAACTTGTCTCGCCGAAAACTGTCTTACACGCATGCGCGGCAGGGTTTTCTGAGTCACACTGGTCGTGTGAGGCTTCTTGGGTACACGCGGGTCAGCACGACGAGTCAGGATGCGCAGCTTCAGCTGGACGCTCTCGTTGCAGCGGGCGTGCAGAAACGCGACGTGTTCGCCGACGTCACGTCGGGCAGTCGAACGGCGGTGGAGCGCCCCGGGATGAAGAAGCTCATCGAGCATGCTGCCGAGGGAGACACCGTCGTGGTGTGGCGGGTCGACCGTCTCGGGCGGTCTCTGATCGATGTGCTGAATACGGTGAACTTGTTGCGCGAGCGTGGCGTGCATGTGCGGTCGATTTCAGACGGGATTGATCCAGCGACCTCGACGGGGCGGCTGATGCTGAACATGCTGGCCACTCTCGCGGAGTACGAGCGGGAACTGATCGTCGAGCGAGTCACTGCCGGCATCGCGGCCGCTCGTCAGAACGGGACGAGATTCGGCCGACCAGTATCGGACCCGTCGGTGATCGCCGACAAGCTCGAGCTGGCGCGGGAGGCGCGCGCCAAGGGACGCACCGCCGAAGACGCAGCACGCCTGGTCGGATGGAGCCGCGCAACTCTCTATCGTCACCAGCAAGCCCACGCCGCTCGCGAGAGCGCCGCAATGTAGCCGCCGCGCGATGGACGCGGAGGAGCGGTGGCGAATTCTTCGACTGCACGTCGAGGATCAGATCCCGATTGCCACCCTCGCCTGCGACACCGGAATCAGCATCCGTACCCTGCAGCGCTGGAACAGACGGTACCGGGACGACGGCATCTCGGGACTGGAGCCTCGCCCGCGCGTCGACAAGGGAACGCGCCGAACCGACGTCCGAACAGTGGCGTTCGTAGAACGCCTCGCTCTGACACGACCACGGCCGGCTTTCGCGACGCTGCACCGGCTTGCCGTCGCTGACGCGAACCGGCGGGGCGCCTCTCCGCCGAGCTACGCGACCGTGAGAGATATCGTGCGGGCGCTGGATCCTGCGCTGGTGACGTTGGCGTTGGAGGGGCCGGCGTCGTATCGAGACCGGCACGAACTCGTCCTGCGCCGCCGCGCCGACCGGCCCAATCAGACCTGGCAGGCTGACCACAGCGAGCTGGACATCCTCATCATCGGGGCTGACGGAAGGCCCGACCGGCCGTGGCTGACCACGGTGATGGACGACTACTCCCGTGCGATCTGCGGGTACACCGTCTTCACCGGCGCACCTTCGGCCGCCAACACGGCGCTCGCGCTCCGACAAGCGATCTGGCGCAAGACCGACCCGGTCTGGGCAATGTGCGGTCTCCCCGACATCCTGCACGTCGACCACGGGTCAGACTTCACGAGCAACCACCTCGAACGCACCGCCATCGGCCTGCACATCCGCATCATCCACTCGATCGTCGGCCGCCCCCAGGGGCGGGGCAAGGTCGAGCGATTCTTCGGCACCATCAACACCGAACTCCTCGCTACTCTCCCCGGCCACCTCGGACCGGCCAACCGCGCTCCGACACCCGTGCTGGACCTTCCCGCGCTCGACCGTGCCATCGGCGCGTTCATCACCACCTACAACGGCCGAACCCACTCCGAGCTCGGGGCATCCCCACGCGACGCATGGGTGGCTGACGGTTGGCTTCCGCGCATGCCACGCAGTCTCGAGGATCTCGACACACTCCTCTTAACGGTTCCGAAGAATCGCGTGGTGCAGCGTGACGGTATCCACTTCCAGGGCCAGCGTTACCTCGCACCCACCCTCGCCCCTTTCGTCGGGCACGCGGTCACCATCCGGTACGACCCTCGGGACATCTCCGAGATCCGTGTCTATGACCGCGACACGTTCATCTGCGTGGCCGTCGACGAAGACCACCCGAACGTGCGACTCAGTCTTCGCGGCATCGAATCCGCCCGGCGCGCCCGCCGCCGCGAACTCCGCAAAGCCATCAACGAGCGCATCCCGACCGCGGCGGTCCGGACCGAAATTCGCCCGCTCCCGCTCCCGCCGCCGCCGCATCGAAGCCGGCTGCGCACCTACGAAGAGGACGAGTGATGAGCCAGACATTCATCGTGACGAAGGAGCACCGCCGGTTCGCCGAGTTTGCCAACGCGGTCCGCAAGGAGAAGACGATCGGCATCTGTCATGGAGAGGCCGGCGTCGGCAAAACCCAATCCGCCCGCCGATACGCGAACTGGGATGCCCTCGAGCCGTACATCACCCGATGGGGCCCACGCGGCGATGAAGATGCCCACCACTACGCCCTCGCCAACCGATCCCGCACCGTCTTCTACACCCCCCAGGTCCTACCCCGTCCCAAAGAAATGATGCGGGATATCGATCACTGGCACAGCAGAGTCGACGTTTGCGTCTGGGAGCACCAGTTGGCGACCGGCAAGGTTCACGGACCCCACATCGGGGGCGGCCCCGTGTACGTAGAACTCCTCATCATCGACGAAGCCGAACGGCTCACCCCAGTGGCGCTCGAGATGCTCCGCGACCGCCATGACCGCACACACCTCGCGCTCATTCTGATCGGCATGCCCGGCATCGACCAACGGTTCCGTCACTATCCCCAGCTCTACAGCCGCCTCGGGTTCTCCCATCACTACCGGGCGCTCGGACGCGACGAACTACTCTTCGTGCTCCAAAGACACTGGAAGCACCTCGGTCGAAACCTTGACCCAGACGACTTCACCGACGCTCAGGCCATCGCAGCGATCGAACGAATCACCCGGGGCAACTTCCGGCTGCTGGAACGCCTCTTCCCACAGATCAACCGGGTCCTGAAAATCAACGACCTCGAAACCATCACCGACGACGTCATAGAAGCCGCCGCAAGCATCCTCATCATCGGCAACTAGCGACACGGAACGATCACAAACACCCGCCACTGACTGGTCAACTCCACACGTCTGCGGTGCTTCGGTCGGGCGTGCCGAAAACGATCGTTTTCGGCAGACTCGCTGCCTTGCGCAATGATGTTCGCGTGAGATTGCAGCGAGGGATTGCCGGGAGGTCGTCTTGGCAAGCTCGCCTCCCGCTCGCACTCACAGTCGCGCTCCTGACTGGAATCGTCGCTGGCTGTGCCGCGGACCCGACAGACATAGGTCTGCAGAAGGGCATCATCTACTCCGTCGACGCGCTTATCGACGATGCGAAGTTGACACTCGCGGATGGGCGGTTTGGAGACGTGGATGAGTTCGTCCGCGCTAATGGGATCACCCTGGACGAGGCGTCCGCGAACAGGGGCTCCGCTGGTCTGCCCTGGCTCCTCGCGCAGAATGTCGACGCCGCGGAACTCGATGCGCGTTTCGCTGATTTCCCGCCCTCGGGAGTCCGCGACCCGATCGTGCTCAGCGTGATCTCCGGGCGCGCTAGCGGCACTGTGCAACTGTTCGTGCGTATAGGCACGACAGACGGTGTGGGATTTGGTCCACATCTGTACGTCTACTTTGTCTGCGTCGACATGGCCATCGATCTCGACAGCAAAACTGTAAACGGTCAACGAGTAGATTGCCCTGTGTTGCCGGCGACTCTGACGAAAGATGCGAAAGAACTCCCAGATGGGGTCACTATCTTTGACCAGAATTCGCCGCACCGATAGGCCTGCCCACCACCGCGGAGTGGCTCAGCGATTCTGATGGGGAAAACGTTCGACATCGTCCGAGAGCTAGGCCCTCCCGCAGGCGCGTTCTTGGCGTATCGCTACGCCGGCATCCCTGCCATCATCGTCCGATGGGCCTCCGACTAACTGTCATCCTCCTGCTCCTCATCGGAGGAGGCGGCGTCGGCGTGGGATTCGGCCTCGCGATCGTGTTCGACCTCCTGTGGGGATGGCTGCTCGTCGCCGCGAGTGCGATCGCCCTCATTCCCGGATTCATTCTCTTCGTGCGACTGAAACACCGTGACGCGCCGACGACGACTCCCGAAAACCACCGACCGTGACCAGTTCACAGAGGTGGGGCGGATTGGCGATGGGGATTCTCTTCGCGCTGATCGGCCTGCTCCTCGGATCGTCAACGGCGGGAGTGGTTCTCATCGTTGCCGGTGTGATCATCGCGGCCGTTCACGCCGGCCTGCTCGTCTCCGCTCGTCGCAAGAGGTGAGAGGCGACGCTGGCCGCCTCTAGCCAGTCCGCCCTGCCACAGCCGCGCTAGAAACGTCTGCCAAAACCCAGTACTGGATACCGTCTGCGGCGCGCCGAGTTCAGCATCTCGGGTGCATCCACCGGAAACGATCGTTTTAGGCTCTGCGCGGCCAGGCAGTTCGTCGGCGGCTGCAAGAGCAGGTTTCGGTGGCAGCCTCTGCACGAGGTGCTCAGATCGCCACGACGAACGCGGCCCACGAGGCTGAACCCGGCGGGGCTTGACCCTCACACGGTGTCAGACTGTGGCCTGGGATCACCATGTTGAGTATCGGAGAGTTCGCCCGCCTCGCCGGCGTCTCGGTGCGGATGCTGCGTCACTACGACCAGCTCGGTCTGCTGCGCCCGCAGCGGGTCGATCCCTTCTCGGGATACCGCTCCTACGCCGCGTCGCAGTTGGACCGCGCCAATCGACTGGTCGCGCTGAAGGACCTCGGCTTCACGCTGGAGCAGGTCGGCGTCATGCTCGACGACGGGATGTCGTCGAGCGAGGTCGCCGCGCTCCTGCGCGAGCGGCGGGTCGAGCTCGCGGCCCAGATCGACGCGGACCGGCAGCGCCTGCACGAGGTCGAGACGAGGCTCCGATCGATCGAGAAGGAGAATCCCATGTCCGAGTACACCGAGACTGCGCTGCCCGAGCTGACGATCGTGCAGCTGTCGGCGAAGGTGGACGAGATGTCCCAGATCGAAGGCGAGATCGGCGGCATGTTCGAGCGCGTCGGCGCGCTGATCGAGGCGTCGGGTGCGACGCGCGTCGGTCCGGGCGTCGCCGTCTACACAACGGTCGACGACGGCATGATCGCCGCGGCTGCGGAGCAGATCGGCGATGCGCCCGTGCCCGAGGGACTCGAGCGCGCGGTGGTGCCGCGGCATCCGCGTGCCGTCTCCACCCGCTTCGACGCGGCCGACCTCAGCGGCATCCAGGCCGCGTGGCAGGCGCTCGTCGCCGAGATCGAGCGCCGCGGGCTGCGGTTCGACGGTCCGGCACGCGAGATCTACGAGCAGACGCCCTACGACGGTCCCGGCTCGCGCTGGATCGTCGATCTGCAGCAGCCCGTGGCCTGAGCCTGCGTCACGCCCTCCACCCGAGCTCATCGCCGAGGCCGGTGAGGATGCGGGCGGTGATCGTCCGCAGGTGCTTCTGCTGCGCGGCGGTGAGCCGGTCGAGCACCGCCCGTCTCACCAGATCGACGTGGCCGGGGCCCGCCGCGCGACGGGCCTCGGCCCCCGCATCCGTGAGGATCGTGAGGGTGTAACGGCCGTCCGCGGGGTCGGTCTCACGGCGGAGGTATCCGCGCGATTCGAGGCGGGTCGCCGCGCGGGACAGGCGCGAGAGCGAGCTGTGGGCGTACCCGGCGAGCGTGCTCATCCGCAGCCGCCCGTCCTCGGCGCGGGACAGGGCGTAGAGGATGCCGTACTCGAAGTGCGTGAGTGCGGCATCCCTCTGCAGCTGAGCGTCCAGCGCCGCGGGCAGCCACTCGAGCAGCGTCGCCAGCGACGACCAGGTCTCGAGGTCGTCGGGGGAGAGGTCGTCGTCCGCAGTCACCTTCCGAGCCTATGTCATGACTTGCTCAGTCAAGTGATCCGGGCTACCGTCACTTGCTCAGTCAAGTGAAAGGCATCATCGATGGACTTCCAGCTGCGTGACACGCGCGCTCTCATCACCGGTTCGACGCAAGGCATCGGCTTCGCGATCGCCGAAGCCCTCGCCTTCGAAGGCGCCGCGGTCATCCTCAACGGGAGGGATGCCGCCCGCACGCACGCAGCGGCCGAGCGGCTCCGCGCGCTCATCCCCGGAGCGGACGTCGACGTCGCGCCCGGGGACGTCGCCGACCCGGTGGCACTCACGGGCCTCCCCGAGGTCGACATCCTCGTCAACAACGCCGGCACGTTCGGGCTGACCGAGTTCGCCGACGCGGACGACGCGGAGTGGCAGCGATACCTCGACGTGAACCTGACCGCCGGCGTCCGCCTCTCGCGCCGCGTGCTGCCGGGCATGCTCCAGCGCGGGTGGGGCCGCATCCTCTTCATCGCGAGCGAGTCGGGCGTGAACGTTCCGGCCGACATGATCCCGTACGGCGTCTCGAAGGCGGCGACGATCGCACTCGGAAACGGCCTCGCGAAACTCACGCGGGGCACGCAGGTCACCGTCAACACCGTGCTCGGCGGGCCGACATACTCGGACGGCGTCGCGACCGTGATCGAGTCGATCGCCACGGCGCAGGGCGTGCCGGCCGACGCGGTCGCGGCATCCGTCATCGGTCGGAACACGACGACGCTGCTGCAGCGCTTCATCCGACCCGAGGAGATCGCGGCGCTCGTCGCGTTCCTGGCGAGTCCGCGTGCGTCGGCGATCAACGGCGCCGCGCTCCGCGCCGACGGCGGGGTGCTGACCGGGACGCTGTGACGGAGGAACCCCGCGCCCCCGCGTCAGAAGACGATCGTGTGGTTCCCGTGGCGGATGACGCGGTCCTCGGAGTGCCAGCGCACCGCGCGGGACAGCACCTGGCGCTCGACGTCGGCGCCGCGGCGGACGAGCTCGGCGGTCGTGTCGGCGTGCGTGACGCGGATCGTGTCCTGCTCGATGATCGGTCCCTCGTCGAGGTCGCCGGTGACGTAGTGGCTCGTCGCGCCGATGAGCTTCACGCCGCGCTCCTTGGCCTTGCGGTACGGCTCGGCGCCGATGAAGGCGGGAAGGAACGAGTGGTGGATGTTGATGACCGGCACCGCGAGCTCCTCGAGGAACTCCGGCGACAGGATCTGCATGTACCGCGCCAGCACGACGAAGTCGACGTTGCCCTTGAGCAGCTCGAGGATCTTCGCCTCGGACGCCGACTTGTCGGGGCCGGGCGTCGACGGCACGTGGAAGAACGGCACCCCGAACGAGCGGACGTCCTCGGCCGACGACGTGTGGTTGGAGATGACCATCGGGATGCTGGTGGGCAGCTCACCGCGACGGTTGCGCCACAGCAGGTCGAGCAGGCAGTGGTCCTGCTTCGACGACAGGATCGCCATGCGCTTGGGCACCGACTGGTCCGTCAGCGACCACTCGAGCTCGAACGGGGCGAGGGTCTCGGCGATCTCCGCCTCGATCGCGGGGCGCTGCGCACCGAAGCCGGGCCGGTGGAACACGACGCGCTGGAAGTACGCGCCGCCCCGGGGGTCGTCGGAGTACTGGTCGAACTGCACGATGTTGCCGTCGATCCGCGTGATCATCGCCGAGACGGCGGCGATGATCCCCGGGCTGTCCTTGCCGTGCACGATGAGGCAGGCGTGGTCGGGGTGGAGCTGCGGGGCGGGCGACGTCATCCCTCGATTCTGCCCTGTGAGATGACGGATGCCGACCGCGTGACGCGCGGCATCCGTCAGCGCACGCCCGTCATGAGCGACAGCACCGGCTTCACGCAGACGAGCAGCAGCACGCCCATCGCGATCGAGATCCCGCCGAGCGTCGCGAAGTACGGCACCTCGTTCGTCGGGTCGTACAGCGTCGCGAGCTGACCGGCGATCGCGGTGCCGAGCGACACCGAGAGGAAGAACAGCGCGACCATCTGCGTCTGGAACCGCTCCGGCGCGAGCTTCGTCGCCGCCGACAAGCCGACCGGCGAGAGCATCAGCTCCGCGATCGTGAAGACGAGCAGGATGCCGACGATCGCCAGCAGCGGCGTCGAGTTCGCCCCGCCACCGGCGAACGGCAGGAAGAGCAGGAACGCGACACCCATGACGGCGACGCCCAGCGCGAATTTCACCGGGGTCGAGGGCTGACGCGAGCCGAGCTTCGACCAGACGGCCGTGAACACGCCCGCCAGCAGGATGATGAACACCGGGTTGATCGACTGCACCCGAGGTTGTGTCGCACTCCGCGCGGGTGTATCAGTCCGCGTCAGCAGCGCGCGTCGCGTGCCGGTCGGCGACAAGGGTGTCGCGCACGCGACGACGGAGCACCTTGCCGATGAGGGATTTCGGCAGCTCCTCCCAGACGACGTAGGTCGTCGGCCGCTTGTACTCCGCGAGCCGCTCACGAGCCAGCTCGCGCGCGGCGGCCTCGTCGAAGGCGGCACCTTGCTCCAAGACGACGACCGCCGTGACGACCTCGGCGCCACCGCCGCGGGGGATGCCGACGACCGCCGTCTCAGCGACGCCCGGCGTCCCGGTCACGACCTGCTCGACCTCCGACGGGGCGACGTTGAAGCCGCCCGTGATGATGAGCTCCTTCTTGCGGTCGACGACCGTGACGAAGCCGTCCTCGTCCTGCTGCACGAGATCGCCGGTGCGCACCCAGCCGCCTTCGAGCAATGTCGCCGCCGTCTCCTCGGGGCGGTTCCAGTAGCCGGCGAACACCTGCGGCCCGTGGATGAGCAGTTCGCCGGTCTCTCCCTGCGCCACCTCGCGGGTCGGTTCCTCCGGGTCGACGACCTTGATGTCGGTCGACGGGAACGGGATGCCGATGGCCCCGATGCGGCGCGACTCGTCGAACGGGTTGGCCAGGGCGATCGGGCTCGTCTCGGTGAGGCCGTACCCCTCGTTGAGCATGCTGCCGGCGAGCTTCTCCCAGCGCGAGACCACCGCGGGCGTGAGGGTCATCGCACCCGAGATCGAATACACGACGCGGCTCAGGTCGAGGTCACCGTCGCGGGCGACCCGGGCCAGCCGGTCGAACATCGGCGGGACGGCGGGGATGAACGTCGGGGGGAACCGCTTCGCGGCATCCACCACCAGTTCGGGGTCGAACGTCGGGAACAGGACGGCGCGCGACCCGGTCTCGACGGAGTAGATGACCGACAGCAGCAGCCCGAACGAGTGGAACATGGGAAGCAGCCCGCAGATGCTGCCCTCGCCGTGTCGGAAGTCGGGCATCCACGCGGCGCCCATGCGAGCGTTGGCCCACAGGTTGCCGTGCGTGATCATGGCGCCCTTCGGCGCCCCGGTGGTCCCCGAGGTGTACTGCAGGCACGCGAGGTCGTCGCGGCTCGGCCGCGGATGGCTCGCGGCCAGGGCGGGAGAGTTCTCGAGCCGCCCGAACGGGATCGTCCCGGGTGCAGCACCCGTGAGCTTGGCGCGCGACTCCCGGGCCTTCGCGACGGGGAGTCGCAGCAGCATCCGCGTCGTCAGCGGCATCGCGGTGGTCACGTCGACCGAGACGACGTCGCGGATGCCGAGCTCGGCCGGCAGCGACTGCACGAGCGGCGCCACCTTGTCCCACGCGATGACGGTGCGCGCGCCGTGGTCGCGGAACTGCACCTCGAGCTCGTCCCGCGTGTAGAGCGGGTTGTGCTCGACGACGACGGCACCGAGCCGCAGCACCGCGTAGAACGCGATGACGTGCTGCGGGGCGTTGGGCATGATCAGCGCGACGCGGTCGCCGGCGCCGACGCCGAGCTTCCGCAGGCCCTCGGCGACGCGCGCGACCCGCGCCCCGAGCTCGTCGTAGGTCACCGTCCGGCCGAAGAACGCGATCGCGTCGCGCTCGCCGTACTGGGCGACGCGCTGCTCGAGCAGGTCGACGAGCGAGCCCGTGACGGGTTCGATGTCGACCGGCGTGCCGGCGGCGTAGAAGCGGTTCCAGGCGCGGGTCTCGTTCAGGTGCACGGCGACGATCCTAAGCAGCGGAGGTGGCGAGCGCGTGCCCCTTGCTCGCGAGGGGCACGCGCGCAAGCGGTCGCGGCGACGGATGCGGCCTGCGACGCTCGGGCGATGATCACCGATGCGCACCCCGCCCCCCGGGACCACGACGCCCGCTTCTTCGGCGACCTGCCCCGCACGGACTACGGGGTCGTCGTCGGCAACTGCCAGGCCGAATCGGTGCGCCTCGTCCTCGATTCCGACGAGCTGCCGCTCGTGCGCGTCCCTCCCGTGTACCTGCTGGATGCCGCCGCGACCCGCCGCCTGCACGAGGTGGTCGCGGGCGCCGCGGCGCTCATCGCGCAGCCGGTGAAGGACGACTACCACGGGCTTCCCCTGGGGACGCGGCAGCTCGCGGCATCCCTCCCGCCGTCGGGCCGGGCAGTCACGTTCCCGATCGTCCGCTTCACCGGCCTGCACCCCTTCCAGGCCGCGCTGCACGTGCCGGGCGTCGAGGAGACGCCGCCGCTCGTCGCGTACCACGACGTCCGCACGCTCGCGCTGGCGGCCGGGGCGCCCGTGCGGGAGCGGCTCGATCCCGACGACGTGCGCGCCGAGGCCGCCGCCTCGCTCGCCGAACTCCGCCGGCGCGAGGAGACCCTTGACGTCGCGGCGTCGGATCTGTTCGCCGAGCCCCGGTTCGACCTCGTCCGCACGGTGAACCATCCGGGCAACGAGGTGATCCTCGCGCTCGGCGACCGGATCCTGCGTGCGCTCGGCCGCGACGGTGTCGCGCGCGACCCGGGCCGACCCCTCCTGAACGCGGTCCACGCACCGCGCGAGGACTGGGTGATCGACGCGTGGGGGCTCGACGCCGACGCGGTTCCGGACTGGACGGTCGACGGGCGACGCGTCGACCCCGCCGAGGTCCGCGACGCTCATCTCGCCTGGTACCGGGAGCACCCGCAGTTCGTCCGCGGCGCGGTCGACCGGCTGCGGCCCACGCTGGAGCGCTGGCGCCGCTGATCGGCGTAGCGTGGCGGCATGGCTGACGGGCTCGACATCCGCGAACTGCACACGATCGACGAGATGGTCGCCGCGAGTGGCGTGTTCGAAGCGGTCTGGGGTTCGCCCGACGGCGGGATGCCGCCCAACCTGCTGCGGGCGCTCGAGCACTCCGGCAACTACGTCGTCGGCGTGTACGACGGCGACCGCATGATCGCGGCGTCGGCGGCGTTCTTCGGGCCCCCGGCATCCCGCAGCATGCACTCCCACGTCACGGGTGTGCTCCCCGATGCGCAGGCGCGGGGGATCGGGCGGGCGTTGAAGGCGTACCAGCGCGAGTGGGCGTTCGCGCGCGAGATCGGCACGATCACCTGGACCTTCGACCCGCTCATCGCCCGCAACGCGCACTTCAACCTCGCGGTCCTCGGCGCGCGGGTCACCGACTACCTCGTCGACCACTACGGCGACATGGGCGACGCGATCAACAGCGGCGACGAGAGCGACCGGCTGCACGTCGCGTGGCACCTCGCCTCGCCGGTGCCCACGCCCGACGCGGCCGAGGTGGTCGCCACCGTCGCGATCCCGACCGACGTCGAGGCGCTCCGTCGGACGGATCCGGATGCCGCGGCCCGGGCGCGCCACGAGGTGCGCGACGCGTTCCGGGCACAGCTCGACGCGGGGCTCGTCGTGGGCGGGTTCCGCACCGGCGAGGGCTACCTCTTCGTCCGGCCGTGACGCCGCGCGCGTAGCCTGAGCCCATGCCGCTCGCCCAGCCCGCCGCATCCGTCCGCCTCGACCGACTCGAGCTGCGGATCCTGCGCATCCCGCTCGTCGCGCCGTTCACGACGTCGTTCGGGACCATGACCGACCGCGAGGTCATCGTCGTGCGCGCGCGGACCGACGCGGGCGACGGCTGGGGTGAGATCGTCACGCAGAGCGCGCCGGTCTACTCGAGCGAGTACACGCAGGGCGCCTGGGACGTCGCGACCCGCTGGCTCGGCCCGGCCCTGCTGCAGTGCGGAGAGTTCGCGCCCGAGCAGGTCGCCCCGACGCTCGATCCGTTCGTCGGCCACCGGATGGCGAAGGCGGGTCTCGAGCTCGCCGTCCTCGACGCGGCGCTGCGCTCCGAGGGACGCTCGTTCGCGTCGTACCTGGGTGCCACGGCGGCGACGATCCCGTCGGGGGTGAGCGTCGGCATCCAATCCGACCCGGCGGCGCTCGTCGAGACCGTCCGCGGCTACCTCGATGAGGGCTACGTGCGCATCAAGATCAAGATCAAGCCCGGTCGCGACATCGCCGAGACGGATGCCGTGCGTTCCGCGTTCCCCGAGATCCCGCTGCAGGTCGACGCGAACTCCGCCTACACGCTCGCCGACGCCGACATCCTGGCGCAGCTCGACCGCTTCGGTCTGCTGCTCATCGAGCAGCCGCTTCAGGAGGACGACATCGTCGACCACGCCGCCCTCGCCCAGCAGCTGAAGACCCCGATCTGCCTCGACGAGTCGATCACCTCGGTGAAGGCCGCGCGCGACGCGCTGGCCCTCGGGGCGACGACCGTGATCAACGTCAAGGCAGGCCGCGTCGGCGGCTACCTCGAGGCGCTCCGCATCGCCGACCTCTGCGAGTCGGCGGGGATCCCGGTGTGGTGCGGCGGCATGCTCGAAACCGGCATCGGACGTGCCGCGAACGCGGCGCTCGCCGCGCACCCTGCGTTCACGCTGCCGGGTGACGTCTCGGCATCCGCTCGGTTCTACACCGAGGACATCGTGACGGAGCCGGCCGTGCTCGAGGACGGGCACGTGCGGGTACCGACCGGTCCCGGGCTGGGCGTCGAGGTCGACCTCGACGCGCTCGAGCGGTTCACCGTGGCGCGCGAGACGCTGCGGCGCTGAGCCCGCTCAGGCCGGCGTCACCAGACGATGCCGCCGCCGATCGAGATCCCGCCCCACGTCAGCAGCACGAAGATGCCCGCGAACACGACGGGGGCGATGCCCTTCCCGCTGCGCGCGAGACCCTTCAACAGCGCGATCACGGCCAGGACGGCGGCCACGATCGACAGCCCGCCGCCGAGGAAGAACCCGATGAACAGGGGGATCGGCATGAGGATGAGGCCGAGGAGCCCCACCCAGAAGGCGGCCCAGGCGGTCGGGTTCGAGCGGCGTTCGGTGGCGTAGGACATGGACCCATCCTCCCCTGAGGCGTCGGATGCCGCGATGGGGCTGTCCCGAAGGATCGGGCGTGCTAGTGCGCGAGCAGGTCGGCGTGCGCGGACCGGCCGAGGTACAGCGCGACGGCGTCGCGGCTCTTGGTGAGGCAGGCGAGGCGGTCGTCGAGTGCCTGCAGTTCGGCCGCGAGCTCCTCGGCGAGGGCGCGGGTGCACGACGGGGGCCGGGTGGCGCGGCAGTCCGCCTCGAGGTCGAGGACGACCTTCACCATGCGCGTCGAGAGCCCTGCCTGGATCAGGCCGCGCACCCGCTGCGCGCGCTCCACCGCGTCGTCGTCGTACTCGCGGTAGCCGTTGTCCGCGCGTTCCGAGGCGAGCAGGCCCTGCTCCTCGTAGTAGCGCAGCATCCGCTGCGGGATGCCGGTGCGCGCCGTGACCTCGCCGATCCTCATCACGTCCCCGATCGCCGCTTGACCTTCACATCGATGTGAGACTCTACGCTCGAGGCATGAGCACGTCCACCGCTTCGGTCCCCACCACGGCCACCAGTGCGCCGCGGTTCCCGCTCGGAGCGCTGCTGCTGCTCAGCCTCGCCGTCTTCGTGACCGTGACGGCGGAGTCGCTCCCCGCGGGCCTCCTGCCCGAAATGGTCGCGGGGCTGCAGACCGACCCGCTCGGCGTGGGTCTGCTCATCTCGGTGTGGGCGCTGACGGTGATCGTCACGAGCATCCCGCTCGCGCGCCTGACGGCGCGGTTCGACCGGCGGCTCGTCGCCGCGGGAGCCCTCGCCGCCTTCGCGGTCGCGAACGCCGCGACCGCGCTCGCGCCGACGTACGAGGTCGCCGTCGCGACGCGCATCGCGGCGGGTGTCGCGCACGGCCTCTTCTGGGCGATCGTCATCGTCTACGCGACGTCGCTGCTGGCCCCGTCCCACCTGGGGCGCGGGCTCGCCCTCGTGACGGCGGGCGGCACGGTCGCGACGCTCGCGGGCCTTCCGGCCGGTGCGCTCATCGCGCAGTTGCTGTCGTGGCGCTGGTCGTTCGGCGTGCTCGCGCTCGTCGCGTTCGCCCTCGCCGCGGCGATCGCGATCCGGCTGCCGCGGCGGACGCCCGAGCCGGCGCTGCCGAAGGCGCACCGTCCGACCGGAGCGGATGCCTCGCTCCTCCCCATCGTGCTCTTCGCGGCCGCCGCGCTCGTGTTCGCCCTCGCCCAGTTCGGGACCTTCACCTACGTGCGCCCGCTGCTCGAGGTGGCGGCGGGGGCTCCGGCCGCCCAGATCCCCGTGCTGCTGTTCGGGTACGGCGCCGCCGGACTCGTCGGTGTCGTCGCGGCGGGCCCGTTGGCCGACCGGTGGCCCCAGGCGTCACTCGTGGTCGCCCTCGTGGGCCTGGCGGCGGCCTTCGGCATCCTGAGCATCGCGGCCGACACCCCGCTCATGTACGTCGCGCTCGCGGTGTGGGGTCTCACGATCGGCGCCTACTTCCCGCTGCAGCAGTCGATGCTGATGCGCATCGCGACCGATCGCACGCGGACGCTCGCCAGCGCCGGAACTGTCGTCACCTTCAACGTCGGCATCGCCGCCGGTCCCTGGCTCGGCGACCTTGTCGGCGGCGCCGCTCACCCGACGGGAGCCACCGCGCTCTCGGCCGGTGCGGTCCTGATCGCCCTCGCGCTCGTCGTCTCCGCGCTCCTCACCGGCACCCGCCGCCGCGCCGCCTGAGAGCCGGCGTCAACGGATGCGAGAGATCCGTCCCGACACGCCGTCCACCGAGCGGATGCCGCGGCGCGTCGCGCGAGATCCGTTGCATCCGTTGACACTCGCCACCAGCCCGGCGCGCGGCCCGTCGTCTGAAGCCCGCGACCGCGCCTCACCCAGCCGGCGTCAACGGATGCGAGAGATCCGCCCCGACACGCCGTCCACCGAGCGGATGCCGCGGCGCGTCGCGCGAGATCCATTGCATCCCGTGACGCCCATCGTCCGCGCCCGACGCCGCGCCCCCCCGTCAGCGCGGCAGCGAGGGGTGCGCTTCGTGCGGGTCGCGTCGCTGCGGGATGAACAGGGCGACGCCGAGCGCGACAACGGCGGCGCCGAGTCCCAGCGCGAAGGAGACCTGGAAGGCGGCGGGGGTCGGCACGGCGACCCCGTTCTGCACGGTCGACAGTCCTGCGAGGACGGCGCCGACGACGGCCGCCGCGATCGACGTGCCGAGCGAGCGGAACAGCGCGTTCAGCCCGTTCGAGGCGCCCGTCTCGCTCTGCGGCACCGAGCGCATGATGAGCATCGGCATCCCGGCGTACCCGAACCCGATGCCCACACCGATGAGCAGGTTCGCAACGAGGATGTGCCACACCTCCGATGCCCACAGCAGCGAGTACGCGTAGGCGACGATCAGCGCGCTCGCGCCCATGATCAGCAGCACGCGCGGTCCGATCGTGCGGGCGAGGCGTCCCGAGAACGGCGACAGCACCATCATCACGAGGCCCGCGGGCATGACGATGAGGCTGGCCTGGAACAGGGTGAGCCCGAATCCGCCGACGGATGCCGGCAGCTCGAGCATCTGCGGATACGACACGTTCGAGCCGAACAGCGAGAAGCCCATCGCCACCGAGGCGAGGTTCGTCAGCAGCACGGCCGGCCGCGCGGCGACCCGCAGGTCGAGGAGCGGTTCGCGGATGCGCAGCTCGAACCAGCCCCACAGCAGCAAAACCGCGAGCCCGCCGAGGCCGAGCGCGAGGGTCGCGGGCGACGTCCAGCCCCACTCGTTGCCGCGCGAGACGGCGAGCAGCACACCGGTGAGGCCGACGGCGAGCCCGGCGGCGCCGGCGAAGTCGAAGCGTCCCGCCGTGCGCAGGACGCTCGGCGGCACGATGAGGGCGACGAGCACGAACACCACAGCGCCGAGCCCCGCGGCCATCCAGAACAGCACGTGCCAGTCGCTCATCTCGGTGATGATCGCGCTGACCGGCATGCCGACCGCCCCGCCGACACCGAGCGTGGCCGACATGAGGGCGATCGCGGCATCCACCCGGTCCTCGTGCAGCACGTCGCGCATGATCGAGATCCCGAGCGGCACGACACCCGTCACGGCACCCTGCAGCGCACGCCCGACGATCACGCCGCCGATCCCGGGGGAGAGGGCGGCGATCACGGAACCCGCGATGAGCAGGCCGAGCAGCACCAGCACGATGCGGCGCTTGCCGTACATGTCGCCGAGGCGCCCCGCGATCGGGGTGAAGACGGCCGCGGCCAGCAGGGTCGCCGTCACGACCCACGCCGTGTCCTCCCGGCTCGCGTTCAGCAACTCGGGCAGCTTCGACTGGATCGGCACCACGAGGGTGAACATGAACGACGACGCGAGACCCGCGATCGCCAGGACCGCGACAATCGCGCCCTGTCGTGGCATCCGGGTCAGTCTGCGTCTGTCGTCCGGGGCCATCCCTTCAGGCTATCCCCGGCGCACGCTGCCGGACGCGCTCAGCCCGCGCTGCGCCAGGCGTCGGACTCGAGGTGCGACCCAGCCTGCGGCCCCATCTGCAGCATCCCGCCGTCGACGACCCACGTCGCCGCGGTGACGTACGACGACGCCGGCGACGCCAGGAAGGCGATCACGTCCGCGATCTCCTCCGGCTTACCCGGACGCGGGATCGGGATGCCGGGGCGATGCGTGTTCTCGGCGTCCTCGGCATCCATGTCGTTGATCGGTGTGGCGATCTCGCCGGGGGCGACCGAGTTGACCGTGATGCCCTTGGCGCCGAGCTCCTGCGCCATCGTCTTCACGAGACCCTCGAGGCCGTGCTTCGACGCGACGTACGCGGCCGACCCGACCCGCGGCTGCGAGCCGTGCACGCTCGTCACCGCGATGATGCGTCCCTCCTGACCGGCATCCGCCATCAGCGTCGCCGCCGTGTGCATCCCGACGAACGCGCCGTCGAGGTTGAGGCCGACGACCTGACGCCATCCCTCGATGTCCATCTCGAGGAAGGGGCCGCCGGTCCCGCCGCCGGCGTTGTTGACGAAGACGTCGAGCCCGCCGAGCTCGGCGGCGAGGCCGCGGATGACGCCGGGCACCGAGTCGAGGTCGGTCGCGTCGAACCGGGCGACGACGGCGTTCCGGCCGCGGCGGCGCACCTCGGCGGCGGTCTCTTCGGCGCCCTCCTGGTCGGAGTGCCACGTGACCCCGACGTCCATGCCGGCGTCGGCGAGGGCGAGGGCGGTCGCCCGGCCGATGCCGGAGTCGGAAGCGGTCACGATGGCACGGCGAGGGGTGAAGGTCATGCGGCCGACGCTACGGACCGCGCAGCGGACAGGGGGCGGGGTTGACAGCGGCGGGCCGCCCCGCAACGCGCGTCCGCGTCAGCTCCTCGCAGCCGCCTGCAGGCGCGCGACCTCATCCTCGGACAGCAGTGCACGCGGCATGACCGCGACCCCGCCGGCCCACGAGCCGACCTTCAGCAGGAGCGCGTCGCCGACCGCGTCCACCCGGCGGAACGCCGCCAACCGGATCTCGCTCGTCCCGAGCGCCGACGTGGCGTGCAGGGCGTCGTCGGTGAGGGTCGCGGTGGCGACGGAGCCGACCGGGTACGCCCGGAGGATGGAGGATCGCACCGCCAGCCACGACACGATGACCGTCGCGCTGATGAGGACGACGAGCGCGACGCCCACCCACGCGGCACCGTCGCTGCCGGTCGCGGTGAGGAACACGCTCAGCGCCACGACGACGGCGGTCACGCTCAGGAGCAGGATCCACGACGGGCGACGAAGCTGCCAGCGCAGGAACCCGCGCGCCAGTCGGGGGGCCAGGTGCTCGTCGACGACGAGTGACTTGCCCCCCTCGGCTGAGGTCACACGGCGTCCGGGGACGGCGCGGCGGGCGCGGCAGGCGCGGCCGGGGCGGTCGCGGACTCGGCGACCGGCGCCGCGGGCTCCGCCGACGCACGGCGGCGCAGCGGGGCGGAAGCCTGCGCGTCCTGCTCCTGCTGCAGCCCCTGGGCGATGCCGCGGCCGGTGGCCTGGCCCTGGATGATGCCGCGCAGGTCGATGCCCGTCGCCGCCTGAACGGCGTCGAACGTGGCGCGCATGCTCGAGGCGCTCTCGCCGGCGATGTGGCTCGACGCGCCCTCGCCGCCGAGGACCGTGATCGACCCGACCTTGTCGAAGCCGCGGGCGAACTCGGTCATGAGCGGCACGAGGGCCTCGATCGCTCGCTGTGCGAGCAGGGCCTCCTGGTTCTGCGCGATGGCCGCGGCTTCGGCCTTGATCGCCTCGGCGCGGGCCTCACCCTCGAGCCGGATCGCGTCGGCCTCGGCCTGGGCGCGAAGGCGCGTCGCCTCGGCTTCCTGGGCCGCGATCTGCGCGCGGGCCTCGGCGGCCTTGACCTGCGTGTACGCGTCGGCGTCCGCCGAGCGCTGGCGCTCGTAGAGCGACGCGTCGGCGACCTTCTTGACGTCGGCGTCGAGCTGGGCCTGACGGTTCTCGGCCTGCTGCAGGAGGACGGCCTGCTCGCGCTCGGCGCGGGCGAGGGCCTCGGCCTGCTCGGCTTCGGCTCGGGCGCGACCGACCTCGGCGGAGGCCTGGGCGGTGTTGCGGTCGTACGCGGTCTGCTCGATGAGGTTCGCCTCGTCGGTGGCGATCTGGCGCGCCTTGACCTCGCGGGCCGCGTTGATGCGGGCGACCTCGGCCTCGCGGCGCACGCGCTCGACCTCGGTGGCGCCGAGGGCGTCGATGTAGCCGTTCTTGTCGGTGACGCCCTGGATCTGGAACGAGTCGAGGATGAGGCCCTGCGCGAGCAGGTCGCTCTTGATGCCCTCGGCGATCTGGTCCGACAGCTTCTGCCGGTCCTTCATGAGCTGCTCGACGGTCAGGGTCGCGACCACGCCGCGCAGCGCACCCTCGAGCTGCTCGGTGGTGAACTGCTCGATCGCGCCGTCCTGCGAGAGGAACCGCTCCGCGGCGCGACGGACGAACTCGGGGTCGGAGCCGATCTTGACGAGGGCGACACCGCTGACGTTGACGGTGACGCCGTTGGATGCCTGTGCCGTCGGCTCCATCTTGATCTGGCGCGCGCGCAGCGAGATCATCTCGGCGCGCTGCGTGAGCGGGTTGACCAGGGCGCCGCCGCCGGTGATGACGGAGATGCGCGAGGAGTCCCCCGAGGCGCTCTTCTGATTGCGACCGACGATGACGAGCGCCTGGTCGGCCTTCGCGACCTTGTACCAGGCCCGCAGCACCACCATGAAGATGATGATGAAGACGATGACAGCGACGACGATGATGCCGCCGACCACAAACGCGCCTCCCGCGATGAGTGCATCCATGTGTGAGTTCCCCCGTGAGTCTCGATGTCCTTCGTGCGGCACGGCGAACGTGCCCACGTCGAACGTATCGGTTACTCCAGCCGCGTGATGAGGTTCGCGGCATCCCGCCCCTGCCCCTACGCTGACGCCATGACGATGCCGCCGCCCCCGCCGCCCGCGCAGCCGTACCCGCCCGCTCCGCCGCTGCGTCCCGAGGACGAGAAGCTCTGGGCGACACTGACCCACCTGAGCGGCATCTTCCTCTCGTTCGTGGGCGCGCTCGTCGTCTACCTCGTGCTGCGCGACCGGGGGCCGTTCATCCGCGCCCACAGCGCCGCCGCCCTGAACTTCCAGCTCACGGTGCTGATCGCCGCGTTCGTGTGCATCCCGCTGTCGTTCATCGGAATCGGTTTCCTGCTGCTGCTCGCGGTGGGCGTCTACGCCCTCGTGATCGAGATCGTCGCGGCTGTGAAGGCGAGCCAGGGGCAGTGGTACACGCCGCCCCTCAGCATCCGCTTCGTCTCCTGACCCTCGTCGAGCGCCGGAACGGGCCCGGATAGACTGAGGGATGCCGCGTGTCGCGGCGTCCGCGCCCTCGCGCACCCTCTTCACGACGACCATTGGAGCCACCGTGGCCGAGCAGTCCCGTCTCGACAAAGTCATCGCCCTCGCCCGTCACCGCGGGTTCGTCTTCCAGGCGGGCGAGATCTACGGCGGGTCGCGGTCGGCGTGGGACTACGGTCCCCTCGGCACGGAGCTGAAGGAGAACATCCGGCAGCAGTGGTGGCAGACCTTCGTCCGCGGTCGCGGTGACATGGTCGGGCTCGACTCGTCGATCATCCTCCCCAAGCGCGTCTGGGAGGCGTCGGGTCACGTCGCGACCTTCACCGACCCGCTCGTGGAGTGCCTCCAGTGTCACAAGCGGTTCCGCGAGGACACGCTCATCGAGGACTTCGAGGCGCGCAAGGGACGCACGGCCGAGAACGGTCTCGGCGACGTGCCCTGTCCGAACTGTGGCACGAAGGGCCAGTACACCGAGCCGAAGTCGTTCTCGGGTCTCGTGAAGACCTACCTCGGTGTCGTCGACGACGAGAGCGGCCTCTACTTCCTTCGTCCCGAGACGGCGCAGGGCATCTTCGTGAACTTCTCGAACGTCCTCACCGCGAGCCGCAAGAAGCCGCCGTTCGGTATCGGCCAGGTCGGCAAGGCGTTCCGCAACGAGATCACCCCCGGCAACTTCATCTTCCGCACGCGCGAGTTCGAGCAGATGGAGATCGAGTTCTTCACGCCGCCGGCCGAGGCGGGCGAGTGGTTCGACCACTGGGTGCAGGCCTGCTGGAACTGGTTCATCGACCTCGGCATCGACCCCGAGAACATGCGTCAGTTCGACGTGCCCGAAGAGGACCGCGCGCACTACTCCGCCGGCACGATCGACGTCGAGTACCGCTTCGGGTTCGCGGGCAAGGAATGGGGCGAGCTGATGGGTGTCGCCAACCGCACCGACTACGACCTGTCGAGCCACATCGAGGCCTCCGGGCAGAAGCTCACCTACTTCGATCAGGCATCCGGCGAGACCTACGTCCCGTACGTCATCGAGCCGTCGTTCGGTCTGACCCGCGCCATGATGGCGTTCCTCGTCGACGCGTACCGCGAGGAGGAGGTGCCGAACGCGAAGGGCGGCACCGACACCCGCACGGTGCTCGGCCTCGATCCGCGCCTCGCGCCCGTCAAGGTGGCGGTGCTGCCGCTGAGCCGCAACGAGCGCCTGTCGCCGCTGGCCCGCAAGGTCGCCGACGACCTGCGCGCGAACGGCTGGAACGTCGACTTCGACGACGCCGGCGCGATCGGCCGCCGCTACCGCCGCCAGGACGAGATCGGTACGCCGTTCTGCGTCACGGTCGACTTCGACTCGCTCGACGACGACGCCGTGACCATCCGCGACCGCGACTCGATGGCGCAGGAGCGCGTGGCCCTGACCGAGCTGCACGCCTACCTCGCTCCGCGCCTCCGCGGCGCCTGAGTCGGGCGCGGCGCGGTGCGGATCGTCGCGGTGCTCGTCGAACGCTCGGCGGGTGCGCGGAAGCGCTGAAATGCGTTCCGTCCCGCGAAGGGCCGGTCAGTCGAGGACGGTGATCGTCGCGCCCGGCAGCTCGTCGTCGACGACCCGGCGCAGGGTGTCGGAGAGGATGCCGCGCAGCACGGTCCCGTCGACCGCCGCGAGGTCCTTCACGTAGAGGCAGCCGGCGCCCGTCGTGTGCGGCCCGAGCCTCGCGAGCGCCTCCGTGTGCGCGTCGGTCCGGTCGAGGTAGATCGTCGTGGCGGCCTTGCGGGGCGAGAAGCCGAGCAGCGGCATCTCGCCCGTGGTGCCGGTCGCGTAGCGGTAGCGGCAGGCGCCGAAGCCGATGATCGACCCGGTCCACATCTGCGGCTCGCGCCCGGTGAGCTCCCGCAGCAGCGCGACGAGGGTCTCGGCATCCGAGCGGCGCGTCGCGGGCGTGACCTGCGCGACGAACTCGCCGACGTCCCGCCCCGTGCGCTCCACGGGTCAGCCCTTCGCGGCCTTCGCGGCGGCTTTGGCGGCGCGCTTGTGCTCGCGGACCTTCGCGAGTGACTCCGGCGAGACGATGTCGGCGACGGAGCGGAACGAGCCCTCCTCCCCGTAGGCGCCGGCGGCGTCGCGCCAGCCGGCTCCCGTGAAGCCGTACTGCTTGCCCAGGAGCGCGAGGAAGATCCGCGCCTTCTGATCGCCGAAACCCGGCAGTGCCTTCAGCCGCTTCAGCACGGTCGCGCCGTCCGGGTCGCCCTCGGTCCACAGCGCAGCGGCATCCCCGCCCCACTCGTCGACGAGTGCCTGGCACAGCGCCTGCACGCGACCGGCCATCGACCCGGGGAAGCGGTGCACGGCCGGGGTCTGACCGAACGCGGCGGCGAACTCCTCGGGGTCTGCGGCGGCGATGCCGGCGGCGTCGAGCCCGCCCGTGCGATCGCGGATCTTCAGCGGCCCGGCGAAGGCCGTCTCCATCGCGATCTGCTGGTCGAGCAGCATGCCGATCAGGAGGGCGAGTGGTTCGTCGGTGAGGAGCGCGTCGGCGGCCTCGTCGCCGGTGATGTGGAGGGCCATGCGTCCATGTTCCCACTCTCGGCTCACGCGGGGTGGGGGAGGATGGACACCATGGATGCCGCGGCCGCCCCCGATCTCATCTCGCAGGCGCGACGTGCGCGCGTCGCCGTCGTCGGAGGCGGTGTCGCCGGGCTCGTCGCAGCGCTCGAGTGCGCCAAGCTCGGCATCCGGGTGACCCTGTTCGAGGCGGGGGGTCGACTCGGTGGCATCGTCGCGTCCGCCGAGCTCGACGGCCGGCGGGTCGATGTCGCCGCCGACGGCTTCCGGGTCGCCCCGGGTGCCCTGCAGGAGCTCCTCGACGACCTCGGCCTCGGCGGCGCGGTCGTGCCGGCGCGCGAGGCCGAGACCTGGGTCGCCGGCCCTCACGGGGTCGCACCGCTGCCGGATGCGTCGATCCTCGGCATCCCGGCCAACCCCTTCGACGCCCGCGTGCGCCGGATCATCGGATGGTCGGGCACCTGGCGGGCCTATGTCGACCGGCTGCGGCCGCCGCTGACGATCGGCGCCCAGCGCAGCCTCGGGGCCCTCGTCGAGAGCCGGATGGGTCCGCGGGTCCTCGAGCGGATGGTCGCGCCGCTGACCTTCGGCATCCACGGCGTCCCTCCCGAGGAGGTCGACGTCGACCGGGCCGCCCGCGGCCTGAACGCCGCGCTCACGCGCACCGGTTCGCTCTCGGGCGCCGTCGCGCAGCAGCTGCCCGACGGCGACGCCGGCCCCTCGCGCGCCACGATCGAGGGCGGCATGTCGGTCTTCGTCGACGCGGTCGCGCAGCGCCTCGCCGACCTCGAGGTCGACGTCCGCACCGGAACCGCGGCCACCGGGCTGCGGCGCACCGACGACGGCTGGACCGTGACGTGGACGGCGGAGGACGAGGAGCAGACGCTCGACGTCGACGCGGTGATCGTCGCGACCCCGGAGGGGCCCGCGCGCCGGCTGCTCGCGCCCTCCCTGCCCGGCCTCGACGGAGCCGTCCTCTCGCCCGACGACGTCGACGTCGTGACGCTCGTCCTCGATGCCCCGGCCCTCGACGCCCGCCCGCGCGGTCACGCCGTCTACGCGGCTCCCGGCGCCGCGGCGGCGATCGCGGTCGTGCACGCGACGGCGACCTGGCCGCACCGTACGGGCGAGCCGCACATCGTCCGGGTGACGACACCGGCGAGCGACCTGGCCGACGGCGACGCGATCGCCGCGTCCACGGCCGCCGCCGCCGAGCTGCTCGGCGTCGACCTGGGCGCCGTCCGCGGGACGCACCGCGCCCGCTGGTCGCGGTCGCTGCCGTCCTCCGCTCTGTCACCCGCGCGGGACGAGGTCCGCCGCGCCGTCCGGCAGGACGAGCGGCTCGGCGTCGTCGGCGCGTGGGTCGACGGCACCGGCCTCACGCGCGTCGTCGCCGATGCGAAGGACGAAGCGGAGCGCATCCGATCCGGCCTGCTGTGGCACGCGGGCGGGCAGGCTGCCTCCACCTGAGCCGCCTGTCAAGGGTGGATGCCGCGAACGGAATGCGCCGTTACGCTGGGTCCACGGCATCACATCGCTTCGAACGTGAGGAATCGCCATGAAGGGCAAGATCGGAATCGTCGTCGGGCTCACCGCCGGCTACGTGCTCGGGGCCCGTGCGGGCCGCCAGCGCTATGAGCAGATCAAGGACGCGTACCTGCGCGTCTACAACACCCCCGCCGTCCAGAAGCAGGTCGACAAGGTCGGCGAGTTCGGCAAGTCGGCGGCCTTCGCCCTGCCGAGCGTGCTGTGGAGCAGCGCGGTGAAGATCACCCGCGCCGCCACCACGAAGGGCACCGCGGGCGACAAGCTCGACGCCGCCCTCGACGCGTCCAAGGACGCCGCGGACGACGTGAAGGATGCCGCCGAGACGACTGCCGACGCCGTGTCGAGCTCCGCCAAGCGGTCGACCGGCTCGGGCACCGCGAAGCGTTCCTCCGGCACCGGCACCAAGAAGTCCTCGTCCGCCTCATGAGCACGCCTCGCGGATTCCGCGACCGGGGTGACGACAGCCTCCTCGGTCTCGTCGGCGAGCTCCCCGAGCTCGTCAAGAACCTCATCGTCGCCGAGATCAACGCGGCGAAGGCCTGGGCGACGCGGACCGGGAAGGATGCCGGCGTCGTCGGCCTCTGGTTCGTCCTGGCGCTGTTCGTCCTGTTCTGGACCCTCCCGGCGATCGGTGCCTTCACGGTCATCGGTCTGTCCTCGTGGATGGCGCCCTGGCTGGCGGCGCTCATCCTCGTCGTGCTCGGTCTGCTGCTCGTGGTGATCTTCGGGATCCTCGGGATGCTGCGGATCAAGCGCATGAAGAACCGTGAGAACCCCGCGAAGGCCCTGTCGACCGACGCCCGAATCGTGAAGGAAGTGGCCGATGAGTTCTGACCTGCCCCGCACCGCCGTTCCGCTCGGCATCACGGACCCCGTCGAGCGCGCGCGCGCCGAGTTGAAGGCCGCGCTCGCGGCGATCGAGGAGAAGGCGAACGTCCCCAAGCGGGCCGCCCGCGCCACGCGGCGCGCCCAGGTCTCGGCCCGCGAGTTCGCGGACCGCAACCCCTCGGGTGCCGTCGTCGCCGCGGTCGGTGTCGCGGCCGCCATCGGGCTCGTCGTCTGGGGAGCCGTCCGGCTGTACACGCGCTGATCGGTGCGGCGGACCCCGTCGCCGCGACGTCGCTGACGACCGGGGGTATGCTCGGAGCAGGCAGCGGCGATGGTGCAGATGCTGCCGACGACAGGGTCCCGAACGTGCGCATCTGCGCGCATCCCTCCGCTGAGCGTCGGCCGTCTCGCTCGGGGGCGGCCACCGCCGACACGAGAGTCGAACCATGAACACACCTGCTGCGGCAGCACCGAAGCCCCTCAAGGGCTGGCGGGTGCTCGTCCCGCGCGGGGGTCCGTGGGGAGACAGCGTCGCCGCGGCGCTGCGCGCGCAGGGGGCGACGCCGGTGATCGCGCCGCTCATCAACTTCGCCCCGTCCGAGGACCCGACCGACCTCGAGTCGGCGCTCCGCGACCTCGCGTCGGGCGTCTTCGACTGGGTGACCCTCACGAGTTCGACGACCGTCGACGTCCTCCACGCCTACCGTGCGGTGATCCCTCCCACCACCCGCGTCGCCGCTGTGGGTGAGACGACCGCCGCGGCGCTCGGCGCCGTCGGCTACCGCGTCGACCTGGTCCCCGACGACGACAACTCGGCGGCGGGCATGGCGGCGCAGCTCATCGCCCTCGAGCCGGAGCCCATGCGGGTGCTGACGCTCCGCAGCGAACTGGCCAAGCCGGTCCTGACGCGGCTGCTCGTCGAGGCGGGGCACGACGTCCGCAGTGTCGTGGCGTACCGCACCGTCGGGGTGCCGGTCACCGAGAAGGTGGCCACCGACGTCCGTTCCGGGCGCATCAACGCGATCCTCGTCACCAGTGGCTCCGTGGCCGAACAGGTCCACGAGCAGTTCCCCGAGATCCCGGCGGGCACCGTGATCGCCGCGATCGGTCCCCGCACGGCGAAGGACGCCCGCCGCGCCGGGCTGGGTGTCAGCGTGATCGCGAAGGAGCAGACGGTCGCCGGGCTCATCGCCGCCGTGGCCCAGTTCCCGTTGCCGCACGCGATCGACGAGTTCGCCCCGCCGACCGGTTCGTTCCCCCGCATCCAGGGCTGAGGCGGATGGCTGAGACCGGATCGTTGCGGATGCGGCATCCGTCGTACGGGACGCGTTTGGCAGACTGATCCCATGGTGACGCTGCTGCTCGACTCGTCGCGACTGGAGGTCGCGCTCTCGGCCACCGAGCGTGCGCTGTCGTTCCGCAAGGACGCCGTCCGCGTCGAGCGCACCCACATCGCGAAGGTGCAGCTCGTCGACGACCCGTGGACCTGGCTGCGCGGGGTGCCGACTCCCGGCACCGTCATCCCGCGGACCGTCGCGATGGGGCGGTGGCGCTCCGCCGGCGGCGACGATTTCGTGCTCGTGCGGCGGCGGCGCCCCTCGGTCGTGATCGACCTCGACGGCGACCCCGAGTTCCAGCGCCTCGTCATCACCACGCGACACGGGCTCGCCCTCGTTCAGGCGCTGCGCCTCGAAGCCGACGATGAGCCGGTCGACGTCGTCGAGCTCGTGACGACGGAGATCCCGGTGCAGCGACCGGATGCCGCGGCGGATGGGCCCGTGCGGTCGCCGCGTCGCCGGGCGCCACGGCCGGCGCAGGCCTGACGCGCTCGGCCGGCACCGAGGATCCGGCCGGTAACGTTGCCCGGGTGAGTGAACCCGCCGCATCCCGTCTGCTCGTCCGTGCGGAGGGGAGCGTCGGACGCATCACGCTGAACCGGCCCGAGGCGATCAACGCCGTCGACCACGGCATGATCCGCGGCATCGCCGACGCGCTCGACGCGTGGGAGCATCACCCCGACATCCGCCTGATCCTGCTCGACGGCGCGGGCGAGCGGGGCTTCTGCGCGGGCGGCGACGTGCGCGCGCTGCGCGAGCAGATCCTGGCGGGCGAGGCCGAGGCGGCGATGGCGTTCTTCCGCGACGAGTACGCGCTGAACGCGAGGATCGCAGAGTACCCGAAGCAGGTCGTCGTCTTCGCCGACGGCGTGACGATGGGCGGCGGCATCGGCCTGGCGGGGCACGCCTCGGTGCGCCTGGTCACCGAGCGCTCCCGACTCGCGATGCCCGAGACCCGCATCGGCTTCACCCCCGACGTGGGCGGGTCGTGGCTGCTCGGCCGCGCGCCCGGACGGGTCGGCGAGTACCTCGCCCTGACGGGCGGGACGATGGATGCCGCCGACGCGATCCACGCCGGATTCGCCGACCACTTCGTGCCCGCCGACCGCCTCGGCGACGTGCGCCACGCCCTCGTCACGCGGGCCGACCCCGACACACCGACCGAGATCGCGATGCTGTTCGACGAGACCCCCGAGCCCGGTCGTCTCGCCGCCTCGCGCGCGTGGATCGACGATGCGTTCGCCGCCGACACGGTCGCCGAGATCATCGCCCGCCTTCGCGAGCGCCCCGAAGCGGATGCCGCGGCCACGGCGGACCTGCTCGAGACCCAGGCTCCGACCGCGCTGACCGTCACCCTCGCCGCCGTGCGCTCGGCACGCGGGCTGCCGGACCTGCGCGCGGCCCTGGCGCAGGAGTACGCGCTCGTCGAATGGTTCGGCCGCACCCAGCCCGACCTCGTCGAGGGGATCCGCGCGCAACTCGTCGACAAGGACCGGGCGCCGCGCTGGCAGCCGGCCCGCCTGCACGAGGTGCCCGCCGAGACCGCCGACACCGCGCTCTCGTTCCGCCCGAGCGTCCCCCTCTGGAGCTGACGTGTTCGACAGTCCCCTCTCCGCGTCGGCGTACGAGGTCCTCGGCGTGGCCGCCGACGCGAGCGACGACGACCTGCGCAAGGCCTACCGGTTGCGTCTGCGGCAGACGCATCCCGACACCGGCGGCGACGCCGCGCAGTTCGTGCAGGTGCAGCGCGCGTGGGAGCTCGTGGGGACCGCCGAGGCCCGCGCGGCGTACGACCGCGGCCACGGCTTCGGTGAGGCCGCCTCGTACGGCCCGGATCCGTCGGCCCCGATGTGGCGGCCCCCTGCCCGGCAGGCCGACACCCGGCCGCGCGCCCGCTCATTCGGGCAGCCCGGCGGCTGGCGTCGCGAGCGGTACCTCGACCTGATCCGCGAGTGGGCGGGTCGCGGGGTGGACCTCACCGACCCGTACGATCCCGCCCTCGTCCGCAGCGCGCCGCACGAGGTGCGCCGCCTGCTCGCGGACGCGCTCGCCGAGGAGGCGACGGCGCGGATCGTCGCCGAGCTCGGCATGGGGTACACCGTGTGGCACGACGTGGCGGCCGACGCGCGGAACCCGGACGTGAAGCTCGACCACATCGTGCTGGGGCCGAGCGGCCTCTACGCCGTGCTGTCGGAGGACTTCGGCGCGCCGGTGCGCACTCGCCGTGGCGAGGTCGAGGGCGACGCGGTCGTCGGCGCTCCCGTCGCGCAGCTCGTGCTCGCGGCGCGCGCGCTCGGCCGTGCGGCGAAGGTGCGGTTCAGCGCCGCGCTCGTCGTCCTCCCCGACGACGACGTCGCGACGGCGGTGGAGGAGCTCAGCAAGGTGAAGGGTCTGCCCGTCGCCGTCGTCGCCCGCAGCGTCCTCGCGACGGTCCTCCGCCGCGGCGTCAGCGGTGCGCGCGACATCGGCGGCAACGAGCTCTTCGACGTGCGGACGCGACTGCAGCAGACCGTCCGCTTCGCCTGAGTCTCAGTCGCCGCCGCCCACGAGCTGCATCGGGTGCGTGAGGCGCCACCACGGGTCGGGGCCGGAGATCGCGGTCTTCACGATCACCGGCACCTCGACCTGGTCGGCCGGCCCCGAGAGGACAAGCGTGCCCGCATCCGCTCCGGCCGCGGCATCCGCCTCGATGTCGAAGGATGCCTCGGCCGTTGCCGTCGCACCGTTCCACAGGTGCAGCTCGGCGTCCTCGTCGGTGACGAGCGTGGTCTTCGCGCCCCAGGCCGTGGTGACCTCGGCGACCACCGTGCCGGCGGGGAGGGTGGAGGTGACGGACGCCTCCTGCGCGACGGCGTCGAGCAGGGCTTCGGTGTCATCGACGCGGGCGCCGTCCGTCGGCGCGCCGGCGACGGAGGCGAACAGCGCCGTGGGGCCGCCGCCGAGGTCGACCGTCCGCGCGGCGACGAGGTTGTAGTAGCCCGCGTAGCTGCCGGTCTTCAGACCCACGACGCCGTCGGTGCCGAGCAGGGCGTTGGTGTTCTCGAACTCGCCCGCGCCGGGCAGCTCCGCGGTCTCCGTGGCGACGATCTCGGCGATCACGGGGTTGGCGAGCGCCTCCTCGGCGAGGGCGACCATGGCCGCCGGGGTGGCGACGTTGCCGCGGTCGTAGCCGGAGGCATCCGTCACCGTGATGCCGTCGAGCCCGTTCTCGGCGAGCCACGCATTCGCGGCGGTGACGTACTCCTCGACGGACCCGAACGCGTCGGTCGCGAGACGGTCGGCGTAGTTGCTGGCCGAGGCGATGAGCATGCCCTGGAGCATCTGGTACTGGGTCAGCGAGCCATCGTCGGGGACGTTGAGCGCCGACTGGTTCTGCCCGACGTAGTCCCAGTACTCCAGGCGGTCGGCGTACGTGAACGCGTACTCGGGACCCTGCTCGCCGACGGCGAGGGGCGCCTGGTCGAGGATGACGAGGGCGGTCACCAGCTTGGTCGTGCTCGCCATCTGCGCCGGCGTCTCGGACGAGGCCGCGGCAGCGAACCCGGTGATGCCGACGGCGGATTCGCCCTCGGCGGGCCACGCGATCGCGCTCGGCGCCCCCGTCAGGGCGGCGGCGTCGGTCGTCGTCGCCGAGGGCGTCACGTTGTTCAGGGGCCAGAGCAGCATGGCGCTGGTGTAGGCCGTCACGACCGCCAGGACGGCGAGGGCCGGGATGCCGAGGACGGCGAGCGGGATGCCGCGCCGCCGACGCTCGGGCGGCAGCAGTTCGAAGGTCGCGGGCTGAGCCTGGGAGGCGCTCACCGGACGCCCCTCCTCGTCGACCCACCCGAGCGCACGGTGATCGGCGGCAGGGGAGGCAGGCGTCGCACCGCGCCGGCGTCGGCGCGTGCGGGAATCGGCGTCGTCCACGGTCACCGGACAACGGTAGCGCGCTCTCCCTGTGGCTATACTCGACGCACAACCACGGGAGTCCGGTGAGCCGGGCTGAGAGGAAGCGATCCACGCTTCGACCGTCGAACCTGATCCGGATCATGCCGGCGCAGGGAGGAGAGAGAAATGCACGCTGTCGCGTCCACGTCCGAGACCCGGACCACCACGTCGCCGAACCGCTACCGCTGGCGTGTCGTCGACATCGTCGTCGCCGCCGTCCTCGGCGTCGCGGTGGGCCTGCTGTTCTGGTTCTGGAACGGGGTCGGTTACGGCTGGTTCGAGGTGATGGATGCCGCGACCCCCGGCCTCGGCGGCTTCGCTGTCGGCATCTGGCTCATCGGCGGTGTCATCGGCGGTCTCGTGATCCGGAAGCCCGGCGCCGCGCTGCTCGTCGAGGTCGTCGCTGCGGCCGTCTCGGCCACGATCGGCAACATCTGGGGCCCGTCGACGCTGCTGTCGGGCCTCGTCCAGGGCCTCGGCGCCGAGCTCATCTTCGCGGTGTTCCTCTACCGCCGCTTCGGCATCGGTGTGGCCGCGCTCGCCGGCGTCGGCGCGGGCGTCGCCGCGTGGATCTTCGAACTGTTCTTCGGCTCGACCCCGAACATCCTGAAGACGCTCGAGTTCAACCTCATCTACCTCGGCACGATCATCGTCTCGGGCGTCGTGCTCGCCGGCGTCGTGGGCTGGCTGCTCGTCCGGGCTCTCGCGAAGACCGGTGCCCTCAGCCGGTTCGCCGCGGGTCGAGAACAGGCGGACGAGGTCTGACCACCGGGTCCCGCCCGGCCGGACTCCGCGCACGCGGCTGGGGGTGGCGCTACGCGGGCCGCCGCCGACCGGCCGTCGCGGACGTCGACCTCGACATCGCCCCCGGCGAGCGGGTGCTCCTGCTCGGTGCATCGGGCGCGGGCAAGTCGACGCTCCTGGCGGGGATGGCGGGGCTGCTCGGCGGCGACGAGGACGGCGAGGCGTCGGGTCGGATGACGATCGACGGCGCCGACCCGAGCACGCAGCGCGGCCGTGTCGGCCTCGTGCTGCAGGATCCCGACGCCGGGGTCGTGCTCTCCCGCGTCGGCGACGACGTGGCATTCGGTTGCGAGAACCTCGGCGTCCCGCCCGAACGCATCCCGGCGCGGGTGCGCGCCGCGCTCGACGCCGTCGGCCTCGACGTCCCGCTCGACCGCGAGACCGCGCGGCTCTCGGGCGGCCAGAAGCAGCGCCTCGCGATCGCGGGCGCCCTCGCGATGGACGCGGGTCTGCTGCTGCTCGACGAACCGACCGCCAACCTCGACCCCGTCGGGGTCCGCGAGGTGCGCGCCGCGGTCGGACGCGCGGTCGAGGCCACGGACGCCACCCTCGTCGTGATCGAGCACCGAACGGACGTGTGGGTGGACCTCATGACGCGGGTCGTGGTCCTCGACGCCGAGGGGGGTCTGCTCGCGGACGGAACACCCGCCGAAGTGTTCACCCGACACGCGGCGACGCTGCTCGCGGCCGGGGTCTGGCTGCCCGGTCACCCCGTCGACCTGCCCGCGCTGCCGGCCGTGACGACGGACGTCTCCGCCGCCCTTCGGGCGAGGGGGCTGGCCGTCTCGCGGGACGGGCGGACGCCGGTGCGTGAGGGACTGGACCTCGAGGTGGCGGCGGGGGCGGCATCCGTCATCACCGGACCCAACGGCGTCGGCAAATCGACACTCGCGCTGACCCTCGCGGGGCTCCTGCCGGAGTTCGCCGGGACCGTCGAGGCGGGGACCGTGCCCGCGGGGCGTCGGGGGGCGCGGCCCTCCCGCTGGAGTTCGCGTGAGCTCCTCACCCGGATCGGCACCGTGTTCCAAGACCCCGAGCACCAGTTCCTCGCCTCGACGGTGCGTGCAGAGCTCGAGGTCGGACCGCGCGCGCTCCGGCGCCCGCCCCGCGAGATCGACGCCGTCGTGGACCGGCTGCTCGACGAGCTCGGGCTCGCCGCGCTCGCGCGCGCCAATCCGTTCACGCTGTCGGGCGGTCAGAAGCGGCGGCTGTCGGTGGCCACCGTCCTCGCCACGTCGCCCGAGGTCATCGTCCTCGACGAGCCGACGTTCGGGCAGGACCGTCGCGGTTGGGCCGGCATCGTCTCGCTGCTGCAGGCGCAGGTCGCCGACGGGCGCGCGGTCGTCGCGGTGACGCACGACGAGGACGCGGTGCGGCTGCTCGGCGGACGGCACATCGAGCTCGCGGCGGTGGCGTCATGATCCTCGCGGCGGCCGACACCGGGACCGCGAGGCGGGACGCGTGGCTCGACGGGGTGAACCCGGCGGTCCGCATCCTTCTCGCCTTCGTCCTGGCCATCCCGCT
The DNA here is from genome assembly GCF_040686395.1 of Microbacterium sp. NPDC080220. Lineage (NCBI taxonomy): Bacteria > Bacillati > Actinomycetota > Actinomycetes > Micrococcales > Microbacteriaceae > Microbacterium > Microbacterium sp. NPDC080220. The sequence goes on along the minus strand of NZ_JBFBOP010000005.1, from coordinate 194,976 downwards.
GCTGACGACGATCGACGCGGTCAGCGCCGGTGTCGCCATCGTGTTGATGGTGCTGTGCATCCCGCTGACCGGGATCGGGTTCGGGGCGGCCCTGCGGCGGATGGCGCCGGTGCTCGTGCTGATGCCGGTCGCCGGGTTGAGCATGCTGCTGTACGCCGAGCCGGGCGGACGCGTGTACGCCTCGTTCTGGTACGCGACGATCAGCGACGCGTCGATCGGGTTCGCGGTGGCGGTCGGGGTGCGGGTCATCGCGCTCGCGCTCCCGACGGTCCTGCTGTTCAGCCGCGTCGACCCGATCGAGCTCGCCGCGGCGCTCGCTCAGATCGTGCGGCTGCCCGCGCGACTCGTGCTCGGCGTGCTCGCCGGGACGCGCACGCTCGGGCTGTTCGTCGACGACTGGCGGGCCATGCGCCTCGCGCGGCGGGCGCGCGGCGTGGGGGACCGGAACGCCGTGCGCCGGTTCTTCTCGATGGCGTTCGTGCTCCTCGTCTTCGCGGTGCGTCGCGGCACGCGCCTCGCGACCGCGATGGAGGCGCGCGGGTTCGGCGCGCCCGTCGAACGTACGTGGGCCCGCACGTCGCGGCTGTCCCGCCGGGACGCGGTCGCGGTCGTCGGCGCGCTGGCGATCGTGGCCGTCGCGATCTCGGTCGCCGTGGCCGTCGGCTCGTTCCGCGTCGTCTGGATGTGAGTCGCCGGTCAGAACGCGTAGGCGAAGCAGATCGAGCGTGGCATCGTCTCGGCGTACGGCTCGTACACCGGGATGCGGGTGAATCCGAGCGACTCGTAGAGGGCGACCGATTCCGGCTGGGGGATGCCGGTCTGCAGGATGACGCGCTCCGCGCCGCCCGCGCGAGCCCGGTCGAGCGCCGCGGTCATGAGGGAGCGAGCGATGCCGCGGCCCCGGGCCGCCTCGGTGACGACGAGGCGCTTGATCTCCCACTCCTCGCCGAGGCGACGGAGGATGACGTGGCCGGTCGGTGTGCCGTCGGCATCCACCGCGATCAGGGTCGCGACGATCTCGTCGGGGTGCATCGCGAGGGCGCGGGAGCGCGCGGCCTTTCGCTCGGCGGGCTCGTCGCCGTGGAACCCGTCGTAGCGGGCGCCGAGGTCGGCATCCAACTCGTCGCGCAGCGCCGCCGCGCGCGGGTCGTCCCACGCGACGTCGAGGATGCGGGACCCGGTGCTCGTCCGTTCGCTCACCGGTCGAGCCTAAGCGCCCGCGGGGGTGTCGCGGCTGGTAGCGGCGCGACCTCGCGTGGGTGCCGCTCGTCTCGGCGTCCGTCGTCGTGGCGGGCTATCTCGCAGCCGCTGTGGTCTTCGACGGCGCGGTGCGCTGACGGGTCAGGTCGCGTTCCAGAGGTCGCGGTAGTAAGCGATGCGCTCCTCGTCGGGCGCGACGCCGTAGGCCTCGAGGAGCAGGCCGTCCCACCCGGGGCCGTAGTTCCAGCCGGTGCTCATCGCAGCGACGGCGATGTCGCCCCATCGGTCGCCGAGGCCGAGCTGCCCGAGGTCGACGTGGCCGCTCCACCGGCCGTCGTCCCCGATCAGCGTGTTCGGCGCGCACGCGTCGCCGTGGCAGACCACGAGCTGCTCGATCGGCGGCGCCTCGCGCAGCTCGTCGGGGACGACGACCCCGCGCGCCGCGGCGTTCGCGACGCGCGACGGCACGGTCCAGTCGAAGGGGCAGGATGCCGCCGGCAGGCTCTCGTGCAGGGCGTGCAGGCCCTCGCCGATCGCCCGGACCGCGGTCTCGGGCCGCGCGACCCACGTCGGATCGACCGCCGAGAGGCCGGTGAGGGCGCGGGTCACGAGCCACTCCGTTTCGCCGTCGTCGCCCTGCTCGATCACCGTCGGCACGCGCACGTAGGGAGCTGCCCAGGCCATCCGCTCCGCCTCATCCGCCATCGAGGTCTCGAGATGGACCGGACCGATCTTGATGAAGCGGTCGTCATCGGTGCGGAACGTCTGCCCGCCGAGCTTGTTCTCCCACACCGGCAGGAGTGCCGCATCGCGCGCGAGGCGGCGCACGATCGGGGGGACGGGCGCGTCGGCGGGGGGGATGGACATCCCTCCATCCTGTCGCCCACCGTCGCGGACGGCTAGCCTGGAGGCATCCTGCTGCCGTGGCACCCAGTCGCGCGTAGGGTGGAACCCGATCCCGTTCGAAGGAGAGCGCATGGACATCGCCGCAGCATCCGCCCTCGTCACCGGCGGGGCGAGCGGACTCGGTCTCGCCACGGCCCGCCGCCTCGCCGCGCAGGGTGCGCACGTCGTCATCGTCGACCTGCCGACCTCATCCGGGTCCAACGTCGCCGCGGACCTCGGCGGGACCTTCGCCGCCGCCGATGTGACGGATGCCGCGCAGGTGCAGGCGGCCGTGGCCGCGGCATCCGCCGTCGCCCCGCTGCGCGTCGCCGTCAACTGCGCCGGGATCGCGCCGCCCGCGAAGGTCCTCACCCGCGACGGTTCGCCGAGCCCGATCGCCGACTTCGAGCGGATCATCCGCATCAACCTGATCGGCACCTACACCGTCATCGCCCACGCGGCGGCGGCGATGGCGGCGACCGAACCGACGGCATCCGGGGACCGCGGCGTCATCGTGAACACCGCGTCGGTCGCGGCCTTCGACGGTCAGATCGGGCAGCCCGCGTACGCGGCCAGCAAGGGCGGTGTGCACGCGATGACGCTGCCGATCGCGCGCGAACTGGCGCGCTCGGCGATCCGCGTCTGCACGATCGCGCCCGGGATCATGGAGACCCCGATGCTCGCGGGGCTCCCCGAGGCGGCGCAGGAGTCGCTCGGCCAGCAGGTGCCCTACCCGGCGCGGCTCGGCAGGCCCGACGAGTACGCCGCGCTCGTTCAGCACATCGTCGAGAACGGCTATCTCAACGGCGAGACGATCCGTCTCGACGGTTCGATCCGCATGGCCCCGAAGTGAGTGGAGACCCGATGAGCGATTCGATCCTGCTGCGCCGCGAGGGCGCCCTCGCCCGGCTGACCTTCCACCGCCCCGCGTCGCTGAACGCGATGGACTTCGAGATGGGCACGCGCTGGCGTGACCTCGCGCACGAGCTGACGCGCGACGACACGGTCGGCGCGATCGTGTTGGATGCCGCGGGCCCGGCGTTCTGCGCCGGCGGCGACGTCGTGCAGATGGCGACCTCCGGCGGCAGCGGCGGCGCGATCACCGAGATGGCCGGAGTGATCCACGACGGCATCCGGACCTTCGTGGAGTCGTCGATCCCGATGGTCGCGGCGGTGCAGGGAGCGGTCGCCGGCGGCGGGCTCGGTCTGATGCTGACGGCGGACTACATCGTCGCGTCGCCGCGCGCCGTGTTCGTCAGCAAGTACGCGAACATCGGGCTCACCCCCGACCTCGGCGTCTCGACGCTGCTGCCGGCGGCGGTCGGACAGCGCCGCGCTATGCAGCTGCTGCTCACCGACACGACGATCGACGCGCCCACCGCGCTCGAGTGGGGGCTCATCGCCGAGGTCGTCGACCAGCCCGGGGAGCGTGCCGACGAGATCGCGCGGGCCTGGCTCGACGGCGCGACCGGCGCGTTCGGGCAGGCGAAGCGCCTCGTCCGCACCGGCGCCGGGCGCCCGTTCGCCGACAACCTCGACGACGAGGCCCGCACGATCGGTGCCGCGTTCGACACCCCCGACGCGGCGACGCGGATCGCCGCGTTCGCCGCGGCATCCCGTTCGCGCCGTTCCTGACCCACTGGAGAACCCATGACCCTCGCCGGAAAGACCATCCTCATGTCGGGCGGCAGCCGCGGCATCGGCCTCGCGATCGCGCTGCGCGCCGCGCGGGACGGCGCGAACATCGCGCTGCTCGCCAAGACCGACACCCCGCATCCCAAGCTCGAGGGCACGGTGCACTCGGCGGCGGAGCAGATCCGCGCGGCGGGGGGTCGTGCGCTGCCGATCGTCGGCGACGTCCGCGACGACGGCGACATCACCGAGGCCGTCATGAAGACGCAGGGCGAGTTCGGCGGCATCGACATCGTCGTCAACAACGCCTCGGTCATCGACCTCTCGGGCTCGCTCGAGCTCGCCGCGAAGAAGTACGACCTCATGCAGGACGTCAACGTGCGCGGCACGTTCATGCTGTCGCGGGCGGCGCTCCCGATCCTGAAGGATGCCGCGAACCCCCACATCCTCTCGCTGTCGCCGCCCCTCAACCTGTCGCCGAAGTGGCTCGGCGCGCACACCGGCTACACCCTCGCGAAGTACGGCATGACGATGGCGACCCTCGGCATGGCGGCCGAGTTCGCGAAGGACGGCGTCGCCGCCAACACCCTCTGGCCGCAGACGACGATCGCCACGGCCGCGGTGCAGTTCGCCCTCGGCGGCGACCGGATGATGAAGGTCAGCCGTACGCCCGAGGTCTACGCCGACGCCGCGTACGAGGTGCTCTGCAAGCCGGCGCGTGAGTACACCGGGCAGACTCTCATCGTCGAGGACGTGCTGAGGGATGCCGGTGTCACGGACTTCGCGCGCTACGCCGCGACGCCCGGCACCCCCGACGCCGAGCTGTTCCCCGACATCTTCCTCGACTGAGACCCACGGCCGGACGCGCGGCCGTCAACGCGCAAACGCGCGCCCGCGCGTCAGACCAGGCCGAGCTTCACGAACGCGTTCCACACGCCGTCGTCGAGGACGTCGGTGGTGACGTTGCCGGCGCGCTCCTTGAGGGCGGGGTCGGCGTTGCCCATGGCGACGGGCGTGCCGACGACGTCGAACATCTCGGCGTCGTTCCAGCTGTCGCCGATGCCGATCGCGTCGGCGGCGTCGAGGCCCAGCGTGTCGAGGACCCGGAGGATCGCCGAGCCCTTGTTCACACCGCGCAGGCCGATCTCGCCGTTCGATCCACCGGGGAGGGGGATGCTGCCGGGGATGACGTGGAAGCGCTCGCCGAGGTCGGCCTGGGCCTTGTCGACGCTGTCGGAGCGCTCGCTGATGAACGTGGTCTTCGCGATGGCGTCCAGGTCCGCCTCGCCGACGGGGCGGTAGGTGACGATCGGCTCCGGGTCGACGGCATCGGTCTGTCCGAGCCGGCGGGCGTCCTCGAGGTGACGCCTGCGGCGCTCGGCGAAGTACTCGTCGAGCATCGCACCGACCCCCTCGCTCGCGTAGACGGCCTCGTTCGACTGCAGGAAGTAGTCGATGTCCTCCGCCTCGAAGTAGGCGATCAGCCGGTCGGTGTCCTCGCGCGGCATCGGGTCGGCGAACAGCAGCTCGTCGCCGCGCACCGCGTAGGCGCCGCCGTTGGTGATCGCGCCGTCGTAGCCGATCTCGCGGACCTTGGGGTGGATGTCGCCGGCGGCGCGTCCCGTGCAGAGGTAGACGAGGTGGCCGTTCTCGCGTGCCGTCCGGATCGCGGTGATCGTCGAGTCGGCGATGGCCGTCCCGTGCTCGAGGATGGTTCCGTCCACGTCCAGAAAAGCGATGCGCGTCATCCGTCCATCCTCCCGGACGCGGATGAACGCTCGGTGCGCGGGCGGCTCAGAGCTGCTTGCGGAGGAACACCTGCGCGGTGCCGTCGTCGCCGGGGACGCGCTCGCTCTCCTCGTAACCCTCGCGCTCGTAGAGGCGCAGGTTCGCCTCGCTGAGCGAGCCGGTGAACAGCTCCGCGGTCGTGGCGCCGGCCTCGCGGCCGCGCTCCTCGACCGCCGACAGCAGCGCGGTCCCGAGGCCCGAGCCCTGCTGATCGGGTGCGATCGCGATGCGACCGATGAGGAGCAGGTCGCCGTCGACGCGGGCGCGCACGCAGCCCACCATGCGCTCGCCGTCGAGGGCGACGCATCCGAGGTTGTCCTCGAGTTCGGCGCGGACCTCGTCGAGCGTCTGCGTGAGCGGCGGCATGTCGACGGCGTCGTAGATGAGCGCCTCCTGCACGAAGGCGGCCCGCTGCAGGGTGAGCACCTCGCCCGCGTCGTCGACGGAGATGGGACGGATGCGGGCGGTGCTCATCCGTTCAGCGTAATCCGCCTTCGGCGGCCCGCGGCCGGCGGCTTAGAGTGACCGCATGCCCGATGTCGCCGTCGCGATCGCCACCCGTCCGCTCGTCCTCGACGGTGGGCTCGGGACGATGCTCGAGGCCCGCGGCCACGATCTCAGCGGAGTGCTCTGGTCGGCGGGCGTGCTCATCGACGCGCCCGGTGACGTACGCGACGTGCACGCCGCGTTCGTCGAGGCCGGCGCCGACGTCGTCACGACGGCCTCCTACCAGCTCGGGTACGACAACCTGACCGTGGCGGGGCGGGATGCCGCCGAGGTCGATGCGCTGCTGACCACCTCGGTTCGCCTCGCCCGCGAGGCGTCGGACGGCCGGGCGTGGGTCGCGGCATCCGTCGGTCCCTTCGGTGCCGTGCGCGCGGACGGCAGCGAGTACACCGGTGCGTACGGTCTGTCGGTGGCCGAGCTGACCGCGTGGCACCGCCGGCGCTTGCTCGCGCTCGCGGAGGCGGGGCCTGACCTCCTCGCCGTCGAGACGATCGCATCGCCCGCCGAGGCCGAGGCGCTGGCGGCCGCGCTCGAGGGCGTGGGGATCCCGGCGTGGATCTCGCTGTCGGGCGCGAGCACGGCCTTCGACGGCGACGACGCGCTCGCCGCTGCGCTGGCGGCCGCCGCGGCTGCGCCCGGGGCCGTCGCCGTCGGAGCGAACTGCTGCCCGCCGGCCGCACTGACCCGCGTGCTGGACCGGATGCCGCCGACGACGCCCGCCGTCGTCTACCCGAACAGCGGCGAGGTCTGGGACGCCCCCTCGCGCTCGTGGCACGGCGACGCGACGGCCACCTTCGCCGACGTCGACGCCTGGGTGGAGGCGGGGGCACGGCTGATCGGCGGATGCTGCCGCACGACACCCGAGGACATCGCCGGCCTCGCCCGCCGGCTGAAGGACTGAGCCGCCCGGCATCCGCCCAGCCCGCCGCCGGTAGCCTGGAAGGCATGACCGAGTCCACTCCCGCGCGCCCCGAGGGCATGTCCGCCGTGCGCTCGACGACGCCCAAGCAGGTGCGTCCCGCGACCGAGGGGTGGACGCAGGCGAAGGATGCCGAGGGCCGCCCGCTCCTGCAGTTCGCGAGCCCCAAGCGGGGCAAGCCGCCCGTGCACCTCGCCGACCTCAGCCACGATCAGCGCGTCGACAAGCTGAAGGAGCTCGGGATGCCGGGCTTCCGCGCCGCGCAGCTCGAGAAGCACTACTTCCAGCACTACACGTCCGACCCCGCCCACATGACGGATCTGCCGGCGGCGAATCGCGACGAGCTCGTCGGCGGGCTGCTGCCGAACCTCATGACCGAGGTGCGCCGGCTCGAGACCGACGGCGGCGACACGATCAAGTTCCTGTGGCGCCTGCACGACGGCGCGCTCGTCGAGTCCGTGCTCATGCGCTACACCGGGCGCATCACGCTGTGCGTGTCGAGCCAGGCCGGCTGCGGCATGAACTGCCCGTTCTGCGCCACCGGCCAGGCGGGCCTCACCCGCAACATGTCGGCGGCCGAGATCGTCGACCAGGTCGTCCGCGCCAACCGCCTCATCGCCGACGGCGGCCTGGGCGATCCCCGCAAGGTCGGCCACAAGGACGAGCGCGTCACGAACATCGTCTTCATGGGCATGGGGGAGCCTCTCGCCAACTACGCCCGCGTCATGCAGGCCGTCCGCACGATGGTCGACAAGAAGCACGGGCTCGGCATGAGCGCCCGCGGCATCACGGTCTCGACCGTCGGGCTCGTGCCGGCGATCCGCAAGCTGTCCGCCGAGGAGATCCCGGTCACCTTCGCACTGTCGCTGCACGCCCCCGACGACCACCTGCGCGACGAGCTGATCCCCGTCAACTCGCGCTGGAAGGTTGATGAGGCCCTCGACGCCGCGCGCGAGTACTTCGACAAGACCGGGCGTCGCGTCTCGATCGAGTACGCGCTCATCAAAGACATGAACGACCACGCCTGGCGCGCCGATCTCCTCGCCGAGAAGCTCAACGCGCGCGGTCGCGGTTGGGTGCACGTGAACCCGATCCCGCTGAACCCGACCCCCGGCTCGATCTGGACCTCGTCCGACGTCGACGTGCAGAACGAGTTCGTCCGCAGGCTCAACGACGCCGGCATCCCGACGACCCTCCGCGACACCCGCGGCAAGGAGATCGACGGCGCGTGCGGTCAGCTCGTCGCGACCGAAGAGGATCAGGCCGCGGCGGCATCCGTCTGACTCCGCAGGCGATTCCGCCGGCGGCGTAACCCTGTCAAGGCCCGCGGAGTCGACCGGGGCGCGAGAGTAGCGTCGAACGCATGGTCAACTATCGATTCCTGGGCAACAGCGGCCTCAAGATCACCGAACTCACCTACGGCAACTGGCTCACCCACGGCTCGCAGGTCGAGAACGACGCGGCGATCGCGACGGTCCACAAGGCCCTCGACCTCGGCATCACCTCGTTCGACACCGCCGACGCCTACGCGAACACGGCGGCCGAGTCCGTCCTCGCCGAGGCGCTGAAGGGTCAGCGCCGCGAATCCCTCGAGATCTTCACGAAGGTCTACTGGCCGACCGGTCCCAAGGGGCCGAACGACCACGGTCTGTCGCGCAAGCACCTGCTCGAGGGCATCAACGGTTCGCTGAAGCGGTTGAACACCGACTACGTCGACCTCTACCAGGCGCACCGCTACGACTACGAGACCCCGCTCGAGGAGACGATGCAGGCCTTCGCCGACATCGTCCGTCAGGGCAAGGCGCTTTACATCGGCGTCAGCGAGTGGACCGCCGAGCAGCTGCGCGCCGGGCACGCGCTGGCGAAGGAGCTCGGCTTCCAGCTCATCTCGAACCAGCCGCAGTACTCCGCGCTGTGGCGGGTCATCGAGGGCAAGGTCGTCCCGACCTCTGCGGAGCTCGGCATCTCGCAGATCGTCTGGTCGCCGCTGGCGCAGGGCGTCCTGACGGGCAAGTACCAGCCCGGTCAGCCGGCGCCCGAGGGCTCGCGCGCGACGGACGAGAAGGGCGGATCCGACATGATCAAGCGCTTCATGAAGGACGAGACCCTCACCGCGGTGCAGAGGCTGCAGCCGATCGCCGAGGGCGCGGGCATCACGATGCCGCAGCTCGCCCTCGCGTGGGTGCTGCACAACCCGAACATCGCCGCGGCGATCATCGGGGCGTCGCGTCCCGAGCAGCTCGAGGACACGGTGAAGGCCTCGGGGATCGAGCTCGACGACGACACGTACGCCGCGATCAACGAGGCGCTGGCGCCGGTGGCGGTCACCGACCCGGAGGAGACGTACTCCGTCTCGCCGAAGTCCCGTCTGATCTGACGAGCGCCGCCCGTTCGTGGCCACGCAGAGCGCCGGCATCCTGCTCTACCGTCTCGACGGTGGGGGCGAGGTGTCGGCGTTCGTCGCTCACATGGGCGGGCCGTACTGGGCGTCGAAGGACGAGGGTGCCTGGTCGGTCCCGAAGGGTGAACTCGAGGACGGCGAAGAGGCGTTGGATGCCGCGAAGCGGGAGTTCCGCGAGGAGCTCGGCGTCGCACCTCCCGAGGCCGACTACGCCGAGCTCGGCACGTTCGCGTACTCGTCGGGAAAGCGGGTGACGGTGTTCGTCGCCGACGGTGCGGGCTTCGAGGCGGTGGGGTTCGTGTTCGGTGAGTTCGAGATGGAGTGGCCGCCGCGATCGGGTCGGACGGCATCCTTCCCCGAGGTCGACCGCGCCGAATGGATGCCGCTGGATCGCGCGCGCGAGCGGGTCGTGAAGGGGCAGCGGCCGGCGTTCGATCGGCTGGCCGAACTGCTGAGCGCCGCGGACACCTGACGGCCGCGGCAACAACCGCGGAGCATTCGCGGGGGTCGCGGGTCGGAACCGGTTGCGGAGCTCGACCTCGGCGAAGACTCCGCGGTCCGTGCCCGCACCGGCGCGCGCCTCAGCGCTTCTTCTTCGGCGCCTCGGACACGTCGAGCTTCTCGTGCAGGCCGCCGAGCGACGACCACGCCGATTCCTTGCCGGATGCCGCGTGCTCGGCGCCGCGCACGGCGCGCTCGTCGGCCCACTCGTTGAGGACGTGACCGCGGTGTCCGCGGACGTGCTCGAGGACGACGTCGGGAAGGCCCGCAGCGCGGCGAGCGTCGCGCGCGGTGATCAGCTGCTCGAGCAGGTCGACGTTCTTCGTGGGCGCGCCGGTGGACGTCTTCCACCCGCGGCGGCGGTGACCGTCCATCCATTTCTCATACGTGTCGATCGCGTACTTGGAGTCGGCCTGCACGACGAGCTCGCGGACATCCGCATGGTCCTCGATCGCCTTGAGGAGGCCCATCAGCTCGCCGATGTTGTTCGTGCCCTGGATGATCGAGCCCGCCGCCCAGTGGCCGTCCTCGCCGACCCACGCCCAGCCCGTCGGTCCGGGATTGCCCTTGCAGGCGCCGTCGGTGGCCACGACATAGCGGGAGGATTCTGTCACCCGACCACGCTACCCGCGCGCGGCGCAGTGGCCGCGCGCGGGTCGGGGATCACGGGCGGAGCAGAACCTTGCCGACGCGGCCGGCGGTCAGGCTTGCGCGGGCGGCGTCGCGCGCCTGCTCGAGTGGGAACGTCGCCGACACCGGCAGGGTCAGGACGCCGGACGAGAGGTGCTGGGCGAGTTCGCCGAAGAGCCGGCCGCGCGTGGCGGCATCCATCTCGGTGCTCACCTTGCTTCCCCAGAACCCCTTGATCGTGATGTGGCGGAAGATGACCGGGCCCGAGGCGAGCTGCATGACGGGAGCGTCCATCGCGCCGAAGACGACGAGCGTGGCGTTCTCGCCGAGGAGCGAGAGGACGTGGCCGCTCGATTCGCCGCCGACGGAGTCGACGCCGGCGATGATGGGGGCGCCGCCGGTGATCTCGGCGACCTTGTCGCGCCAGTCGTCGGTGTCGACGGCGACGACGCGGTCGATGCCCTGCTCGGCGAGCTCGGTGACGGCGGCGCTGCGGCGGACGAGGCCGAGGATGTTGAGGCCGCGGGCGCGACCCATCTGCGCGACCATGCGGCCGACGGCGCCGTTCGCGGCGTTCTGGACGATCCAGTCGCCCGGCTTCACGTCGAGGAAGTCGATGAGGCTGATGGCGCTGAACGGCATGGAGACCAGCTGAGCGGCCTGCTCGTCGGGAAGGCCCTCGGGGACGGGGATGAGGGTCGCGGCGCGGGCGATGAACTGCTCGGCCCAGACGCCGAAGGTGCCGCCGGTGGCGACGCGCTGACCGACCTGCAGGTTCTCGACGCCCTCGCCGAGCTCCTCGACGACACCGACGGCCTCGGTGCCCGAACGGGCGGGCAGTTCCGGCTTGAAGCCGTAGGTGCCGCGGATGGTCCACAGGTCGTGGTTGTGGATCGGCGAGGCGAGCAGCCGCACCCGGACCTCTCCCGCACCGGGGGTGGGGTCGGGGAGCTCCGTGGTCTCGAGGACGTCGGCCGGTTCGCCGAAGACGGGGTGGGTGACTGCGCGCATGTTCTCCTCCAAGGCGTCATTTTGTAATGATCGGTCTAATATAGTACCGACGGCTGAGAGGGGCATACATGGGACGCGCGGCGACATTCGACCGCGACGACGTCGTCCGCGCTGCGCGCGACGTCTTCTGGGCGCGCGGGTACGCCGAGACCGGTGTGGCGGAACTCGAAGCGGCGACGGGGCTCAAGCGCTCGAGCCTGTACCACGCGTTCGGCAGCAAGAAGGGGCTGTTCGAGGCCGTCGTCGCGCGGTACCTCGACGAGGTCGTACGTTCTCGAATCGGGCGCCTGCAGCAGCCGGATGCCGGTACCGAGGCCCTCGCGCTGTACATCGCCGAGATGCGGGCCGCGATCGCGAGCGGAACTCCGCGGGCCCAGGCGGGATGCCTGCTGCTCAACGCCGCATGCGCGCCCGTCGTCGACGACGACCCCGACGTGCGCGCGCTCGTCACGGCGTACACCGATGAGCTCCGTGCCGCGATCGCCGCGGGTGTGGATTCCGCGCGGCCGGAGATCTCAGCAGCCTCGCGCGCCGCTCTCTCGGAGGTCTGTGCGTCGCTGGTGATCGCCGCGCTCGCCGTGGCGAGGGTGGATCCGGATGCCGCTGATCGCAGCCTCGGCGCGGTCCTCACGGCTGTCGCGTCGTGGGATGTCGGCGTGACGCCTGTGTATACATAAGGCGGGGATCCACTGCGTCAACGCCTCCATGCAGGCCCACTGTGCATACACTGAGATCATGACGGATGCACCCGCGCGGTACGCCGGGGTCCGCGCGTACGAGACGCTGCTGCGCGAGATCCAGGACGGGACGCTGCCTCCCGGGGCCGTTCTGGCCGAGGTCGAGCAGGCCGCACGACTCGGCGTGAGCCGGACGCCGCTCCGCGAGGCACTCCGCCGACTCGCCGCCGACGGGCTCGTCGAGCAGGCGTCCCCGCGGGTCACCGTCGTCGCCGGCATCGATGCCTCCGATATCGAGGCCCTGTTCGCCGTGCGCCGCGCGCTCGAGGAGACCGCGGCCCGGTTGGCGGCCCGAGCGGGCGATCGCTCCGTCTTCGCTGCGCTCGCCGCCGAGTTCGCAGCGACGCAGGCGTCGGGCGGAGCGGCATCCGACGCCGACGCGTACTACGCGCTCATCGCCCGCTTCGACGCCGAGCTCGACGCCGCCGTCCGCAACGACTACCTCACCTCGGCGCTGCGCACCGTCCGCACTCACCTCGTGCGCGTGCGGCGCCTGGCTCGCGACAACCCCGAACGCCTCGCCGCCTCGGTCGCCGAGCACCGCCTCATCGCGGGCGCGATCGCCGCCGGTGACGGCGACCTCGCCGCCCACGCGACGCACGTGCACCTGCACAACGCGCTCGCCTCGATCCTCGACTCCCTGTCCGACACCCCGGAGGAACCGACATGACCGTCACCCACCACGTCCGCGTCTACCGCAGCGACGAGCCGCTGCCCCGCGAGGAGCAGCTCGCCCACAAGATCGCGCAGGTCGCCGTCGATCCGGTCGCCGTCGAGGACGACGTCGTCGACATGATCGTCAACCGGGTCATCGACAACGCGGCGGTGGCCGCGGCATCCCTCACCCGTCGTCCCGTCAGCGCAGCCCGTTCGCAGGCGCTGTCGCACCCGGTGTCGACAGGCGGCCACGGCGGCACGGTGTTCGGCGTGCCGAACGAGACCCGTACGAGCCCGGAGTGGGCGGCGTGGGCCAACGGCGTCGCCGTCCGCGAACTCGACTACCACGACACGTTCCTGGCGGCGGAGTATTCGCACCCGGGCGACAACATCCCCGCGATCCTCGCGGTCGCGCAGCACGTCGGCGCCGACGGGGCAGCCCTGGTCCGCGGGCTCGCGACCGGGTACGAGATCCAGGTCGACCTCGTCCGGGCGATCAGCCTGCACAAGCACAAGATCGATCACGTCGCGCACCTCGGCCCGTCGGCCGCCGCCGGCATCGGAACCCTCCTCGGCCTCGATGTCGACACGATCTCCCAGGCCGTGGCCCAGGCGCTGCACACCACCACCGCGACCCGGCAGTCGCGGAAGGGCGAGATCTCCACGTGGAAGGCGCACGCCCCCGCCTTCGCCGGGAAGATGGCGGTCGAAGCCGTCGACCGCGCGATGCGCGGCGAGACTTCGCCGTCGCCGATCTACGAGGGCGAGGACGGCGTCATCGCCTGGCTCCTCGACGGCAAGGACGCCGCCTACGAGGTGCCGCTCCCCGCCGCCGGCGAGCCGAAGCGCGGCATCCTCGACACGTACACGAAGGAGCACTCGGCCGAGTACCAGGCGCAGGCGTGGATCGACCTCGCCCGCAGGCTCGGCACCGAGCGGCCCGAGCTGCGCGACCCCGCGAACATCGCCTCGATCGTCCTGCACACGAGCCACCACACGCACTACGTCATCGGCTCGGGCGCCGGCGACCCGCAGAAGTACGACCCCGCGGCATCCCGCGAGACGCTCGACCACTCGATCCCGTACATCTTCGCGGTCGCGCTGCAGGACGGCGGATGGCACCACGTCGACTCGTACACCCCCGCGCGCGCCGGACGGCCCGACACCGTCGCCCTGTGGCACAAGGTCACGACCGCCGAGGATGCCGAGTGGACGCGCCGCTACCACTCGGAGGACCCCGCCGAGAAGGCGTTCGGCGGTCGCGTCGAGATCACCCTCGCCCACGGCTCCACCGTCGTCGACGAGATCGCCGTGGCCGACGCCCACCCGCTGGGTGCCCGGCCGTTCGCCCGCGAGGACTACATCCGCAAGTTCCGCCTGCTGGCCGAGCCCGTGCTCGAGCCCGCCGAGATCGAGCGGTTCCTCGCGCTCGTGCAGCGCCTGCCCGAGCTGACCGCCGAGGAGGTGCGGCAGCTCGACTTCGTCGCGGCGCCCGGCGTCCTCGAGAGCGCACCCGCGCCGACGGGGTTGTTCTGATGGAGAGTGTCGTCGGCCGGGCGTTCGGTATTCAGTCCCTGCTGGCCGGGAAGGATCGGCGTGGGGGAGCGGAGCCGCGTGAATCCGGGGCGGGCGGCGACCCCCGGCATCCGTCGGGGCTGAATTCGGAACGCGGTCGCATCGAGAGAGGGACCTGCTGATGCTGTACGCGCAGACGCCGGCGCACGAGAAGCGCCGCCTGTTCCGGGAGCGGCTCGCCTCGGGGGAGCTGCTGCGGTTCCCCGGCGCCTTCAACCCGCTGTCGGCGCGGCTGATCGAGCGGAAGGGGTTCGAGGGCGTCTACATCTCGGGAGCCGTGCTCTCGGCCGATCTTGGGCTCCCCGACATCGGACTGACGACGCTCACCGAGGTCGCCGCGCGCGGGCAGCAGATCGCCCGGACGACCGAGCTGCCCGCGATCATCGACGCCGACACGGGCTTCGGTGAGCCGATGAACGTGGCGCGGACGATCCAGACCCTCGAGGACGCCGGCATCGCCGGCGCGCACATCGAGGACCAGGTCAACCCCAAGCGCTGCGGCCACCTCGACGGCAAGGCGGTCGTCGACGAGGACACGGCGCTCAAGCGCATCCGCGCCGCGGTCGACGCGCGCCGCGACCCGAACTTCCTCGTGATGGCGCGCACCGACATCCGCGCCGTCGAAGGACTGGATGCCGCGACCGACCGCGCGCGCAAGCTGGTGGACGCGGGCGCCGATGCGATCTTCCCCGAAGCCATGCGCACCCTCGAGGAGTTCGCGGCGGTGCGCGAGGCGGTCGACGTGCCGATCCTCGCGAACATGACCGAGTTCGGCAAGAGCGACCTGTTCACGGTCGACCAGTTGCGGGACGTCGGGGTGAACATCGTCATCTGGCCGGTGTCGCTCCTGCGGATGGCGATGGGCGCGGCCGAGCGTGCGCTCGATACGCTGATCGACGAGGGGCACCTCACGTCCCGGCTCGGCGAGATGCAGCACCGCGCCGACCTGTACGACCTCATCGACTACGAGTCGTACAACCACTTCGACACGAACGTCTTCACCTTCCGGATCGACCGCTGACGGTCGAGGAACAGGAGCGAGCATGACCGACCCCGACATCAAGAAGGGTCTCGCCGGCGTCTACGCCGACACGACCTCGATCAGCAAGGTCAACCCCGAGACGAACTCGCTGCTCTACCGCGGCTACCCCGTGCAGGAGCTCGCCGCGACGCAGTCGTTCGAGGCGGTCGCCTACCTGCTGTGGCACGGCGAGCTGCCGACGGCCGACCAGCTCGCCGAGCTGCAGGCGGTCGAGCGGGCGAACCGGGCCCTTCCCGAGGACGTTCGCGCATTCATCGACGCGATGCCGACGGCCGCCCACCCGATGGACGAGGCACGGACGGTGATCAGTCTGCTGGGCTCGTTCGAGACGGCGGGGATCGCGAATGTGTTGGATGCCGCGGGCACACCGGCCGAGAACCTGGACCGCAGCATCCGCCTCTTCGCGATCCTGCCCGCCGTCGTCGCGTACGGTCAGCGACGCCGCCGCGGCGAGGAGATCGTCGAGCCGCGCGAGGACCTCGGGTACGCCGCGAACTTCCTCTGGATGACCTTCGGCGAGGAGCCCGACGAGGTCGTCGTCGACGCTTTCAACCGCTCGATGATCCTCTACGCCGAGCACTCGTTCAACGCGTCGACCTTCACGGCGCGGGTGATCGCGTCGACCCTGAGCGACCTCTACTCGTCGGTCGTCGGCGCGATCGGCGCGCTCAAGGGCCCGCTGCACGGCGGCGCGAACGAGGCCGTCATGCACATCTTCGACGAGATCGGAACCGCCGACGCGGTCGTGCCGTGGCTCGACGAGGCCCTCGCCGCCAAGCGCAAGATCATGGGCTTCGGGCACCGCGTCTACAAGCGGGGCGACTCGCGCGTGCCGACGATGAAGGCCGCGCTCGACGCGCTCGTCGCGCACTACGACCGCCGGGACGTCGCGGAGCTGTACGAGACGCTCGAGTCCGAGTTCGTCTCGCGCAAGGGCATCTACCCGAACCTCGACTACCCGTCGGGTCCCGCGTACAGTCTGATCGGCTTCGACACTCTCACCTTCACGCCGCTGTTCATCGCGGCCCGGATCACGGGGTGGACGGCGCACATCATGGAGCAGCAGGCATCCAACGCCCTCATCCGTCCCCTGTCCGCCTACGACGGCGCGGCCGAGCGGCACATCGACGGCTACGTTCCGGATGCCGCCGAGGTCGAGGCGCTGGAGCGGCCGGAGGAGGCCGCGGGGTGACCTCTGCCGAGCGCATCGCGATCGTCGCCGGCGCGCGCACCCCGGTCGGCCGGTTCGACGGCGCGTTCCGCGACACCCCGGCGCACGAGCTGGGCGCGCAGGCGGTGACGGCGGCGCTCGGCCGGTCGGGAGTCGACCCGCAGCGGGTGGGCGAGGTCGTGATCGGCACGATCGGTCAGGTCGCCGGCGACGCCTACATCGCGCGCCGCATCGCGCTGGCGGCGGGCCTCGCCGACGACACCCCCGCGTTCACGGTGAACCGGCTGTGCGGGTCGGGTCTGCAGTCGATCTGGTCGGCCGCGCAGGAGCTGCGCTGGGGCGGGATCGACGTCGCCGTCGCGGGCGGCGCCGAGAACATGACGCGGATGCCGTTCTACGACATGGACGCCCGGTCGGGGGCGACGCTCGGCCACCGGCGCCTGCTCGACGGGACGCTCGCCATGCTCACCGACCCCTTCAGCGGGAAGCACATGGGGACGACGGCCGAGACGGTAGCCGAGCGGTTCGGTGTGACGCGCGAGGAGCAAGACGCGTACGCGGTCGAATCGCAACGACGCGCTGCGACGGATGCCGCCCGCGCGGCGTTCGCGCAGGAGATCGGCCCGACGACCACCACCGGACGCCGGCCGGTCGAGGTGACCGCCGACGAGCATCCGCGACCCGACACGACCCTCGAGGCGCTCGTCCGGCTGCGACCGGCGTTCACGACGGACGGGACGGTCACCGCGGGGAACGCCTCGGGCATCAACGACGGCGCCGCCGCGACCGTGCTCATGCGCGAGTCCGACGTGCGGGCCGAGGGGCTGTCGGCGCTCGCCACGATCGAGGCGGTCACGACCGCCGCGCTCGACCCCGCGATCATGGGGTACGCCCCGACGCTCGCGCTGAAGAAGCTCTTCGCGCAGACGGGGCTGACCTCGGCCGACATCGCGAGCGTCGAGCTGAACGAGGCGTTCGCGTCCCAGGTGATCGCCGTCATGCGCGACACCGGGCTCGATCCCGAGCGGACGAACCCGTACGGCGGTGCGATCGCGCTCGGTCACCCGGTCGGGGCGACCGGGACGATCCTCACGGTCCGGGCGGCGCTGACCCTGCAGCGCACGGGTGCGGAGTACGCCGTGGTCACGATGTGCATCGGCGGCGGTCAGGCGCTCGCCGCGCTGCTGCGTCGCTGGGACGGCTGAGCGCGGCGAGCACCTGACTGGGGGTCAGGCCCGCTGCCGGCGGCGGACCACCAGGACGGCGCCCAGTGCGAGCAGGATGCCGGCTCCGCCGAGGAGTGCGACGAGCGGACCGGCGTCGCCACCCGCGCTCGCGAGGCTTCCCGCGAGGACGACCGTGATCGGGACCCGGATGTCGTCCTCGCCCGCCGTGCTCAGCACGAGGGTGTGCGCACCGGTCGCGAAGTCGCCCGGGACGGTGACGGTGAACGCCAGGCGCCCCTCGGCATCCGCCGCGGGAATCCCGTCGATCACGAGCGGGTCGCTGAACAGCGTCGCGCCGACCCGCTGCCCCGGCGTGAGCCCCGTCAGCTCGACGCGGAACGAGTCGCCCTGCTCGACGGTCGTCGCGCTGAGCGTGACGGTCGCCCACGGGGTCTCCTCGCCGGGCTCGGTCGGCTCGCCGGGCTCGGTCGGCTCGCCGGGCTCGGTCGGCTGCGTCACCTCCACGGCGCGGCCGAGCGGCGCCGGGTCGACGACGTCGCGCGAGGCGAAGTAATCGACCGTGGCGGCGAGGTCGATCCGACCGGTGTCGGTGGGGGTGGTGCCCTCGGCGAAGGCCGAGAAGCCGTCGCCGCCGGCGGCCAGGAACGAGTTGGTCACGACCGTGACGACGTCATCGGGCTCGATCGGCTCGCCCCGGTACGTCATCGAGACGATCTCTCCCGCGCGTCCGACGCTCTCGCCGGGGAGCGGTGCGACCTCGGTGTACTCGTACGAGAACCCCTCGGAGACCCCCAAGTGCAGCTTGGGGCGCTCGCCGTCGGCCTTCCACTGCTGTTCGAGGACGGTCTTCAGCTGCGCGCCCGTCAGCGGCACCGTCACGAGGGTGTTCGCGAACGGCTGCACGTCGGCGGCCTCGCGGTAGCTGACGACACCGTCCTCGCCGTAGAGCAGGTCGGCGCGGAGCCCGCCGGGGTTCATGAGGGCGATCTGCGCGGGGGTGCCGTTGTAGTCATCGTTCGAGGCCGCCCACAGGTACACGTCGGCGACGGTGTTGCCGAGTGAGGACTCGACGCCACGGTCGGACCCCTCGGTGCCGCCGCGGAGGATGTCGCCGCTGATGCGGCCGACCTCGGTCGCGCCCTCCTCGTCGGCGAACGCCGCGGCGTCGGCGACGATCTCGGCGACCTCCGGATCGGCGGCGTACCCGCCCTCGGCGAGCACCTCGGTCGCGCCGGTGATCGACAGGAGCTCCTTACTGGAGCGGTCGACCTCGAGGGCGAGGCGGCCCATGGCGGTCCCATACTGGGCGGCCTGGATCACCGGACGCGCCTCGCCGTCGGGGCCGGCGACCTCGCACGCGTAGGTCTGGTGCGTGTGCGCCGAGACGATCGCGTCGATCTCGTCGGAAGCGCCGCGGGCCAGCTTCCCGAAGTCGGACGGGTCGGATGCCACGACGCTGCAGTCGTCCGAGGTCGCCGTGCCCGAGTGGGTCAGCAGCACGGTGACATCGGCGAGGTCCTCGTCCGCGATGCGCGCCGCGACGCGGTTCGCCGCGGCGAGCTGGTCGCCGAACTCGATGTCGGCGACGCCGTCGGGGCTCACCATCGTGGCCGTGTCCGTCGTGACCGTGCCGATGAACGCGACGCGGACGCCGTCGACGGTCTTCACGCTGTACTCGCGGAGCGCCGGGGTCGTCGTCCCCTTCTCGTAGACGTTCGCGCCGAGCGCGAGCTCGTCGCTGCCGTAACGCGGGATGACGCGGTCGGTGAGGTCGGCGAAGCCGCGGTCGAACTCGTGGTTGCCGACAGCGGAGACGTCGAGGCCCGCCGCGACGAGCGCGTCGATCGTGGGCTCGTCGTCCTGGATGAACGACGTGAAGGTCGAGGCGCCGATGTTGTCGCCGGCGGAGACGAACAGCGTGTTCGGGTTCTCGGCCTCGGCGGCGTCGACCGCACCCGCGAGGACGGCAGCGCCGACCTCGTCGTCGTTCGCCTCGATGCGCCCGTGGAAGTCGTTGATCGTCAGGATGTCGATGTCGATCGGGTCGAGGGCGTCCTCGATCGCGAACAGCGTCGTCGTCCCCGACACCTCGTTGCCGACGGCCAGCATCGGGATGCCGGTGGGCGAGGAGTCGGCCGGGATGAAGGCGATGCTCTCCGGCCCCAGGTCGCCGGCCGTCGGGAGGTCGCCGCCGTCCTCGACCGACTGCGAGAAGTCGCGGTTGTTGACGTAGGTGACGAAGTCGGGGGATGCCGGGTCGGTGATGTCGTACGCGGCGATGCCGCCGACGCGCTCGAAGCCGATGAACGCGTAGGTGCGCCCGCTCAGCTCACCGATGACGACGCTCTCGGGCTCGGGACCCTTGTCGTCGCTGCGGCCTTCGAGGTTCGACTCGGAGTGGTTCGAGTTGAAGAACGCCGGGTCGGCGGCGGCGGTGATGTCCTCGAAGCCCGAGCCGGAATCCCAGACGAGCCCGCCGTCCGTGCTCCAGATCGAGAAGGAGCGGCCGCCGAACGCGTAGAGCTCCTCGTAGCAGTTGCGATCCTCGTCGAAGCCGTTCTCGACGGTGACGTTCAGCCGGCCGAGGTCGGCGTCACCGAGGGATGCCGCGGCCGGGCTGTCGTCGCAGACGGGGGCGAGACCGTCGTCGCCGAGGTCCTTCACGCGCGCCGCTTCGGCATAGTCACCCCACTCGCGGGCGTCGCCCTCGTTGGCTGTGACGAGGTAGGTGCTGCCGCCCGCCGTGTAGGAGTTGATCGCGTCGGGCTGATACATGCCCTTGAGTCCCTCGTAGGTGCGCAGCTCGACCCTGTCGTCGCGGTCGCTGGGGTCGAGGGCGTTCGCTTCGAGGCTGTGGTCCTTGAACCCGAGGGCGTGGATGTCGGTGACGGTCGCCGAAGCGAGGTCGATCGTGGCGATCGCGTTCGCCTCCTGCAGGGTCGCGTAGGCCGTGCCGCCGTCGACGGTGAGGTACTCGGGCTCGAGGTTGCGGCTGACGGGGAAGTCGGCTTCCGGCGTCGGGCCGAACACGCGGACGTCGGGGTCCAGCGCGCCGTCGGCCTCGAAGGCGTGGAAGTCGGCGATGCGGACGGCGCTCTGGTCGGGCGCAATCTTGCCGGTGGGCAGCGCGACGACACCGACCGATCCTTCGGGGTCGCTGCTGAAGTCGTCGGCGGGCTCGCCCTCGTTGGCGACGACCGCGTACGTGCCGTCCGCCGAGATCGTGACCATGTCGGGGAGGGAGCCGACCTGCACGGTGCCGAGCACAGCGGTGTCGGCGGTCGCGGCATCCGCGTCGAAGAAGACGAGGTGACCGGGCGCGGTCTTGTCGGTCGCCTCGATGGCGACGACGCCGAGGCCGTCCTCGCGGATCGCGACGGAGTTCGCGACGCCATCGGAGGTGATCGAGAAGAGCTTGGTGGGCTGCGCGGGGTCGGATGCGTCGAGGACGTCGACCACGCCGGCCTCGGCGTTGACAACGAAGAGGCGGTCGCCGTGGGCGGCGACGATCTCGGCGGCCGAGGCGTCGAAGACGCCCTCGGCGGACGTGCGGGCGGGGTCGGGCACGACGGCCGCTGTGGCCGAGGTGGCGGCCGCGACGGCGAGTGTGCAGGTCAGGGCGGTGACGGTGCCCAGCGCGAAGGCGCGTCGAGCGGTGCTGCGGAAGGCGTGCGAAGGCATCGGATTCCTCGTGGTCGGGGTGCTGCGCGAGGTGCGCTCCTCCGTCCTATCGGCGCCGGGTGTCTGGGGCGTGTCGCCGAGTGGCCGGTGGGTGAACGGAGCGTGTCGCGCGGGTGGAGGCATCCGTCTGCGAGCATGTCGACATGACCGATTACGAGACCATCGTCACCGAGACGCGCGGACGCGTCGGGTGGATCACCCTCAACCGGCCCGACGCGCTGAACGCGCTGAACGCGCAGGTGATGCACGACCTGGTGGATGCCGCGGAGGCGTTCGACGCGGATGCCGGGATCGGCGCCATCGTCGTGACCGGCAGTGAGCGGGCGTTCGCTGCGGGAGCGGACATCAAGGAAATGGAGGCGCTCAGCGGCAGTGAGATGCTGCTCGCTGACCACTTCGGCAAGTGGTCGCGGTTCGCGGCGGTGCGGACGCCGACGATCGCCGCGGTGGCGGGTTACGCGCTGGGTGGTGGGTGCGAGCTGGCGATGATGTGCGACATCATCCTCGCGGCGGATTCGGCGCGGTTCGGTCAGCCCGAGATCAACCTGGGTGTGATCCCGGGGCTGGGTGGCACGCAGCGTCTCGTGCGAGCGATCGGGTCGTTCAAGGCGGCGGAGCTGGTGCTGACGGGGCGGCAGCTGACCGCCGAGGAGGCCGATCGTGCGGGGCTCGTGTCGCGTGTGGTCCCCGCGGCGGAGCTGCGCGAGGAGGCGCAGCGGACGGCCGAGACGATCGCGTCGAAGCCGCTGCCGGCGCTGTACGCGGCGACGGCGGCGTTGGACGTCGCACTGGAGTCGACGCTCGCCGAGGGGTTGCGGTTCGAGCGGCAGGCGTTCGCGGGGCTGTTCGACACGGCGGATCAGAAGGAGGGCATGGCGGCCTTCCGGGAGAAGCGGGCGCCGGAGTTCCGGCACCGATGAGCGCCGTGCATCTCGTGCGGTCGGATGCGCTGGCGGGGGCCTGTCCGCTGGCGGACGACGGGTCGACGGTCGCGTTGGGGGATGTGGCGGGGCAGGCGCGGCGCTGTGTCGAGAACATGCTCGTCGCGTTGGATGCCGCGGGTGCCGGGATCGCGGACGTCGCCTCGACGCGGGTCCTCGTCGCGTCGTCGGAGCGGCGGGATCTGGTCGCGGACTGGGAGGTCGTGCGCGCGGCGTTCGGTGAGCACGACGTGCCGAGCACCCTGATGGGGGTGGCCGCCCTGGGGTATGCGCACCAGTTGGTAGAGGTCGAGGTCGTCGCCGCGGTGCGTCGCGGCTGATCGGCGGATGCCGGGGTCGGGGTGGGTTCCCGCGCGGCACATCGTCGCGGTGGTCACCGGCGATGTCGAGAGCGGCTGGCCGTCGTGCATGCGTGCGTGCCTGCGCGAGGTGGTGCACTGATCATTACCTGAGGTGCGCCCGCGTTCATCGGGACTCGAGTGCGCTGGGTCGCGCCTGTCTGGCCCCGGGTCAGAACGGTGCGGGCTCTGTCGCTGCGGGTGGCGGTGGTGCGGCAGGGGTGAAGGCGACGGCCGGTGTCGGTGCGTCTTCTCTATAGATCCTGCCGAGGGGTGAGGTCCATTCCAGGACTCCACCCTTCAGTTGTCGCACCCTCCACGCGGTGAATTGCTTCATCGAATGGTGCCGTTGGCACAAGTGCGCCAAGTTGGTGAGTTCGGTGCGGCCGCCGAGGGCGTGGTCGTGGGTGTGGTCGACCTCGCAGCGGATGGCGGCGATGCGGCATCCGGGGAACCTGCAGTGCTGGTCGCGGGCTTGCAGGAACCGGCGCATCCCCGACGGGACCCGGTAAGAGTCGGTGGAGACCGTGACCCCGGTGGTCGGGTCGTGGAACAGGCGCTCCCAGATGTGGGTGGCGC
Source organism: Microbacterium sp. NPDC080220 (assembly GCF_040686395.1). Lineage (NCBI taxonomy): Bacteria > Bacillati > Actinomycetota > Actinomycetes > Micrococcales > Microbacteriaceae > Microbacterium > Microbacterium sp. NPDC080220. Next base: position 171,594 of record NZ_JBFBOP010000005.1, on the reverse strand, counting down.
CGGCGAGGGTGCGGGCGGTCGCGGGATCGATGGCGGACCGGCCGGCGAGGTCGCACGGTCCGTTGTCTTCTCCGGTGAGGGTCGCGGCGGGCACGAGGATCTGCACGCGGGCGCGGATCGCACCGAGGGGACCGGCGGTGGTGTCGCGGGTGTCGTCGAGGGCTGGTGTCCCGGCGAGGAGCAGGTCGGCGAACACGTCCGCGCGGACCTGGTCGGTGGAGCGGTTGTCGGTGGCGACGATGGCGCCAGCGTCCTCGCTGTCGCTGTCGCTGTCGCTGTCGCTGTCGCTGTCGCTGTCGCTGTCGCTGTGCGTCGTGACGGCTTCGCCGAATGCGACGCCGACACCTCCGCGCCCAGCGATGCGTTCGTCGGGGGTGTCGATGATCGCCCTAGCTTGCTGCGTGAGCCGGTCGTGAATCCCTTCGGCGATCACCGTCGGGACGGTTGCGACCACGTCGCTCATCCCGTCCCGTCCGGGCACGATCCGCACGCACCGCCCAGCGGCGGCTTCCTCGTGGCGCTCCGCGAACGAGCGCGGGTGCATCCGGTGGGCAAGGATCTCCAACTCTCCCCGCACACGGTTGGGGGTGTCCCGTTCACACCGGGTGATCGCGACCTGTTCGAACTCCGCCCACATCTCGGCCGGCAGACTCGTCCCGGTCTCGACGATCGCGATCGCGTGGCCCCGAACAATCCGGCCCTGCTCCCACGCCTCGACGGTCGCGGGAAACCCTTCGATCAACGTCCGCGCCTCACCGATCCGGCGTTGCACGGTCCGATCGGTGACCCGCATGACTCCGCCGACCTCCGCCGCGATAGACCGCAACGCCATGTCATGCACCTGCACGCGGGCGTTGCGTTGCGCGATCTGCGCTTCGGCCAACCGCCCCGCCGCGGCCAGCGCGCGCAGTTCCTCGATCTGCGCGGCAGCGATCCGCCGGGCCGCGGAATCGACGTCCGCAACGACCCCCGCCAAGGTGGCGAGATAGTCCTCGCCACCGGGGGTTTCCGCCGCATCCGTCATACCTGCACTCTGCCACTGGCCACCGACATCCACCCCGGCAAAACGGGCCCAGAACACACGTTATGCACACCCAGAAAATGAGAGTCCTCTCATCCGTGGCGAGGGCGCCACCCGACGTCCGATCCTCGCCCCGACCGGAATCGGAGAATGTCGCCAGATTCGGATCGACACCTCGCACCTGATCCGAATCCGACGCACATCTCCGAATTCGCGCCCACCCGCCGCGCCCCCCGCGCCCATCCCGCCGCACCGCGCCCCCCCCGCGCCCATCCCGCCGCACCGCGCCCCCGCGCCCACCGCACCGCGCCCCGCGCCCACCGCCCCCCCGCCCACCCCCTCGCGCCCACCGCACCGCGCCCCGCGCGCGGCATCCACCCCGGCCCCGACCGTAGACTCGACACGATGCCGAGGAGGAGTCAATGAAGATCGTCGTCCTGCTGAAAGAAGTGCCGGACACCTGGGGTGATCGCACGCTCGACCTCGAGACCGGGCTCGCTGCGCGCGACGCGTCCGAGCGCGTGCTCGACGAGATCGGGGAGCGTGCGCTCGAAGCCGCCCTCACCTACTCCGAGGCGAACGAGGGCACGGAGGTCGTCGTGATGACGATGGCATCGGATGCCGCGGCCGCCTCCCTTCGCAAGGGTCTCGCGATGGGGGCTCACTCCGCCGTCCAGATCACCGACGACGCCCTGCGCGGCGCCGACCTCGGCGTGACCGCGCGGGTCCTCGCCGCCGCACTCCGCCGCACCGGATTCGACCTCGTCATCACCGGCAACCTGTCGACCGACGGCTCCGGGGGCGTCCTGCCGGCGATGCTCGCCGAGCACCTCGGTGTGCCCCAGGCGACCGCCCTCTCGGCCGTCGAGATCTCCGCCGACACCGTCAGCGGCACCCGCGCCACCGACTTCGGCACCGCCTCGGTCACGGCTGCGCTCCCCGCCGTCATTTCGATCACCGAAGCACTCCCCGACGCCCGCTTCGCCAACTTCAAGGGCATCATGGCGGCGAAGAAGAAGCCCTTCGAGACCCTCTCCCTCGCCGATCTCGACGTCGACGTCGACCCGGCATCCGCTCCGCAGTCGATCATGACCGCCGTCGCGCAGAAGCCGCCCCGCCAGGCAGGCACGAAGATCATTGACGAGGGGGATGCCGGCGAGAAGCTCGCGGCGTTCCTCATCGAGAACCGCCTGGCGTGAGCACCGAGGAGACCATCGTGACCGACTTCGCCCCCGACTCCGTCCTCGTCTGGCTCGACGTGACCCCCGCCGGCGACCTCGCCGCCTCGGCGGCCGGACTCCTCGGCGCCGCCGCCTCGATCGGCACCCCCGTCGCCGTGATCGTCGCCGACGAGTCCCGCCACGGCGACCTGGCCTCCGCAGCCGGCGCCCTCGGCGCGACCACAGTACTCACCGCGGGCCTCGGCGGCGCCGACACGGCACTGACCGTGCCCGTCGTCGACGCGGTGGCCGCGGCATCCGCTCTCGTGCAGCCCGACGCGATCCTCGTGTCGAACTCGATCGAAGGTCGGGATGTCGCGGGCCGCCTCGCGGCGCGCACCTCGGCCGCCCTCTGCGCCGACGCCGTCGGCGTCTCGCGCGACGACGAAGGCGTGCTCGCGCACCACTCCGTCTACGGCGGCGCCTACAACGTGACGGCCGCCGCGACCTACGGCCCGCTCGTCGTCACCCTGCGCCAGGGATCCGTCGACGCCCGGGCGACCGCGGTCGACGCGCCGGCCGTCGCGCCCCTCGAAGTCGCCGCCTCGGGCGCTCCCGCCGCGACCATCACCGGATTCGACGAGGCGGTCGCCGTCTCGAGCCGTCCCGAGCTGCGCGGCGCCGCGAAGGTCGTCTCAGGTGGACGCGGGCTCGGCTCGGCGGAGCAGTTCGCCCTCGTCGAGCAGCTCGCCGACGTGCTCGGCGCAGCGGTCGGAGCCTCGCGCGCCGCGGTCGACGCGGGCTACGTCCCCTACTCGTACCAGGTCGGCCAGACCGGTGTCTCGGTGTCGCCGCAGCTGTATGTCGCTCTCGGCATCTCGGGTGCCATCCAGCACAAGGCGGGCATGCAGACGGCGAAAACGATCGTCGCGGTGAACAAAGATGGAGACGCACCGATCTTCGACATCGCCGACTTCGGTGTCGTCGGGGACCTGTTCACCGTCGTGCCGCAGCTGATCGCGGCGCTCGAGGCGGGGAAGAAGTAGGAGCGGATGGCGACATACGCGCGTTCCGTGCGTCGGGGGCTCCCGCGCGTCTCCGGCGGCGACCCCTGGCCGCCCGCAGGGTCGGCTCCGGTCGCCGACGCAGCCGCGGCACCGGTCGCCGATGCAGCTGCGGCTCAGCTCGCCGATGCGGGCGCGGCTTCGGTCCCCGACGAAGTGGCGCCGCCCACCGACTCCGCGACGACAGCGTCGGCTGAGTCCGCGACACGGGCTTCCGGGTCGACGACAACGGAGGATGCGGTCGCCTCGCACCACGCCTCGGCCCCCGCGACCGCGACACGACGCGGACTGCCGCGAACCCCGGGCGGCGAGCCCTGGCCGCCGGCATCCACCGGCCCGGCGACGGCCGAAGGCGCAGCACAGGCCGAGCGTCGCCCGGACTCGGACGCAACCGCATCCGCGGCGGCATCAGCGCCCCACCCCGCCGACGACCCGCGGCCGGCAATCCCCGAGAGCGCGCCCGTCGCCGCATCCGTCGCGGTCCGCCGCGGCCTTCCGCGCGCCGTCGGCGGCGACGCCTGGCCTCCCGCCGAGACCACGCCCGCCCCGCCCCCCACCTCCCGCGAGACTGCACGTGGGGGCCGAGACAGCGATCTCGCGCCGCAGTCTCGGCGCGAGCCTGCAGTCTCGGCGTCCTTGGAGCGCGCCCCCGCACCCGAGCCAGCCCCCGCACCCGCGCCGGCGCCCGAGCCGGAGCCCACCCCCGACGCCCCGCGCCCCCCGCTCGCCGAGCGCCCGCTCGCGCACGCGGGCGTCGCCCGCCGCCCCGCGCCCCGGCCGGAACCCGCGCGCATCGGTCCGTTCACGAAGGCGCAGTGGGCGGGAGTCGTCGTCCTCGGGGGAGGTGCGATCCTGTACGCCGCGGCGATGGCGGTGCTCGCGGTGCGCTGGATCCTCAGCCTCGAGCCGATGCAGGACTTCCTCACGACCTACCCCGGCGAGTACCACCTGCTCGAGGGCGCGCCCGTCGGCTTCCCCGCCTGGCTGAATTGGTCGCACTTCCTCAACGCGTTCTTCATGGTGCTGATCATCCGCACCGGCCTGCAGGTCCGCTCAGAGAAGCGCCCGGCCGCCATGTGGATCTCCAAGAAGGACCGCAAGCGCCGCATGAGCCTCACGCTGTGGCTGCACCAGGCCCTCGACATCCTGTGGCTGGCCAACGGCCTGATCTTCGTCGTCCTGCTCTTCGCGACCGGGCAGTGGATGCGCGTGATCCCGACCTCGTGGGAGGTGTTCCCGAACGCGCTGTCCGCCGCTCTGCAGTACGTCTCCCTCGACTGGCCGACCGAGAACGGGTGGGTCAACTACAACGCGCTGCAGCAGCTCGCCTACTTCACGACGATCTTCATCGCCGCACCCGTCGCCGCGCTCACCGGATACCGGATGAGTGCGATGTGGCCGAAGCAGGCGGCGACGCTGAACCGCGTCTACCCCGTCGAGTGGGCTCGCAAGCTGCACTTCCCGACGATGCTCTACTTCGTCGCGTTCATCGCCGTCCATGTTCTGCTGGTGCTCTCGACCGGGGCGCTGCGCAACCTGAACCACATGTACGCGGCGCAGGGCTCGGTCGACCCGGGTGCCTACGCCGACAACTGGACGGGCTTCTGGCTCTTCGTCCTGTCGATCGCGGTGACGGTCGCCGCCTACGTCGCCATGCGCCCGCTCGTCGTCGCGCCGATCGCCCGGCTCTTCGGCAACGTCAGCAGCCGCTGACGTCCGCGCAACGGCCGACGGCGCGGCATCCGAAACGGGATGCCGCGCCGTCGAGTCTCGCGATCGTGCGTCAGCGCACGAAGCGGACTTCCGTCAGCGTCTCGCCGAGGAAGGGTTCGGTGTGGCTCGCTCCGTCGAGGGCGAACCCGTTGCGGGTGTAGAAGCGGTGGGCGCGGGGGTTGTCCTCGGCGACCCACAGGTACAGCTCGGTGTCATCGTCGGGGACGACGGCGTCGAACAGGCGCTGGCCGATGCCGGTGCCGTGCCAGGCGTCGAGCAGGTAGATGAAGTAGAGCTCGCGATTGCGGGGCGCGTCGCGGTCGCGGGCGGGGCCGGACCCGGCGAATCCCACGATCTCGCCGCCGACGAGAGCGGCGACCATGCGGAAATCGGGACCCTGCTGGGCCCAGTGCGTCCACAGCTCGGCGAGGCGGCGGGCCGACACGTTCTCGAGCGCGGCCTTGCTGATGAGGTGGTCGTAGGTCTCGTGCCAGCACGTCGCATGCACGCGACCGAGAGCTTCGGCATCCACATCGCGAACGGGACGGACGACGATGTCGGTCTGGAGTTCGGGGTCCATGGCCAGACTCTACGCACGGCCCGACGGATCGTGAAATCGACAGGGTCGCCCCCGCGCGCACGGCCCGTCGACTGTCGGAGAGCGACAACGGATGCCGCACTGTACGTGTGACCATGACTAGGCTGGCCGCTCGTGAACGTGTGGTGGCGGACCCTGCTGACCCTGATGCGCGCGCGGGTGCTGTACCGCCGCCGCGGGCCCCTCCCGCCCGACGCGGTGGGCCGGATCCGGCTGCGGACCCTGCCGACCGACATCGACCTGCTCGGCCACATGAACAACGGGCGCTACGCCTCGCTGTTCGACCTCGGCCGGTTCGACCTGCTCACCCGCACCGGCATCTGGCAGACGATGGACGAGCGCGGCTGGTACGGCGTCGTCGCGAGCGAGACGGTCACGTTCCGCAAATCCCTGCAGCTGTGGCAGCGCTTCACGGTCGAGACGCGGATCATCGGCCACGACGACAAGTCGGTCTTCCAGATGCACCGCGCCGTCGTCGACGGTGAGATCTACGCCGAGATGGTCCTGCGTGTCCGGTTCCTGCGCAAGTCCGGCGGCATCGTGCCGCTCGAGGAGCTGTTCGACGCGCTCCACCGGCCCGACACCCTGCCCGAGATCCCGCAGTGGATCCACGACTGGGCCGCGGCATCCGCTCTTCCCTCGACCCGTGCCGAGGCGCCCAGTATCTGGCCCTAGCGTGTCCCTCCCCGGCGGCCGGAGGCGCGCATAGGCTGAGCGTCATGTCGGACAGCTCTGTCGCGCCACAAGCGCCCTCCTCCGACCTCGCCGAGCGGGCCATCGCCCTCGCGGAGCGCTGGGTCGCCGAATCCGCCGAGGTCACCGTCGACCCGTCGGCCGAGCGTCTCGCGGGGGTGTTGAAGGACCCGAACGGACTGCCGTTCACCCTTGGCTTCGTCGACGGGGTGATGCGACCGGAGTCCCTCACCGCCGCGGCCACCAACCTGCAGCGTGTCGCGCCGCTCGCCCCCGCCTTCCTGCCCTGGTACCTCCGGGCAGCCGTGCGGACGGGCGGCGTCGTCGCCCCCGTCCTCCCGACGCCCGTCGTCCCCATCGCCCGCCGCGTGCTGCGCGAGATGGTCGGTCACCTCATCGTCGACGCCCGGCCCGACAAGCTCGGTCCCGCTCTGCAGACCCTGCGCGAGTCGGGGGCGCGGCTCAACCTCAACCTCCTCGGCGAGGCGGTGCTCGGCGAGGCCGAGGCCCTCCGACGCCTCGAGGGGATCCACGAGCTCGTCCGGCGCGACGACGTCGACTACGTCTCGGTGAAGGTCTCGGCGATCGCGAGCCACCTCTCGATGTGGGCGTTCGACGAGATCGTGGATCGCGTCGCCGAGCGGCTGCGCCCCCTCTACCTGTCGGCGGCCGAGGACGGCACGTTCCTCAACCTCGACATGGAGGAGTACCGCGACCTCGACCTGACGATGGCCGTGTTCATGCGGGTGCTGGACGACCCGCGCCTGAAGGGCCTCGAGGCCGGCATCGTGCTGCAGGCCTACCTGCCCGACGCCCTCCCCGCCCTCCGAACGCTCACCGCGTGGGCGCGCGAGCGCGTCGCGGCCGGCGGGGCCCGCATCAAGATCCGCCTCGTCAAGGGTGCGAACCTCGCGATGGAACACGTCGACGCGGTCATGCACGACTGGCCCACCGCCCCCTACGACTCCAAGCTCGACACCGACGCGAACTACGTGCGCTGCCTCGACGAGGCGCTGCGCCCGGAGAACACCGAGGCGGTGCGGATCGGCGTCGCCGGACACAACCTCTTCCACATCGCGTACGCGTGGCTGCTCGCCGGCGAGCGCGGGGTGCAGGGTGACGTCGAGGTCGAGATGCTCCTCGGCATGGCGCAGGGCCAGGTGCAGGCCGTCGCCCGCGAGGTCGGGCACGTGCTGCTCTACGTCCCCGTCGTGCGGCCGGACGAGTTCGACGTCGCGATCAGCTACCTCGTCCGCCGGCTCGAGGAGAACGCCTCGAGCGAGAACTTCCTCTCCGCCGCGTTCGACCTCGCCTACGACCGGGCCATGTTCGTGCGCGAGCGCGACCGGTTCGCGGCATCCATCGACCGGTCCGCCGACCGCACGCTGGTGACCGGACCCCGGCGCCGCCAGGATCGCACGGCCGCAGCCGCCGACGAGGTGACGGTGACGACGGATGCCGCGGCCCCCGCGCCCTCCGACGACGCCGCCCTCACGCAGGCCGTCCTCGGCATCGCCGCGAAGGACGCGCGCCCGGCGGACCCCGACGAGACGCATCCGGCCGGCCTGCCCGGTGGGTTCGCCGGCGACGCGTTCGTCGAGACCGCCGTCTTCTCGCCGCGCGAGAGCGCCGCCGCCGCGGGCGCCCCCGGTTTCTGCAACGCCGCCGACACCGACCCCGCCCTCCCCGCGAACCGCGCGTGGGCGCGCGAGATCCTCGGTCGTGTCCCGTCGTCGACGGCGGGGGATGCCGCGATCGCCGCAGCCCGCATCGGCACCGAGTCCGAACTCGAAGCCATGCTCGGCCGCGTGGGTTCGGCGGCCGGCGCGTGGGGCTCGCTGCCCGCCGCCGATCGCGCCGAGGTCCTCCTCCGTGCGGCCGGCGCGCTCGAACGTCGCCGCGCCGAGCTCATCGAGGTCGCGGCATCCGAGACCGGCAAGACCCTCGCCGAGGCCGACGTCGAGGTGAGCGAAGCCGTCGATTTCGCCCGCTACTACGCTGCGACCGCGCGCGAGCTCGACCGGGTGAGCGGTGCCGTCTTCGTGCCCGACCGGGTGACGGTCGTCACACCGCCGTGGAACTTCCCGGTCGCGATCCCCGCCGGCGGTGCGCTCGCCGCCCTCGCGGCGGGCTCGGGTGTCGTCTTCAAGCCCGCGCCCCAGGCGCGCCGCTGCGCGGCGGTGGTGGCCGAGGCGATCTGGGAGGCCTTGGACGGCGCCGCCGTCGGCCGCGACATCCTCGCCCTCGTCGATCTCGACGAAGGGGGCCTCGGCAGGCAGCTCATCACCCACCCGTCGGTGGATCGCGTCGTCCTCACGGGGTCCTTCGAGACGGCCGCGCTCTTCCGCTCGTGGCGTCCGGACCTCGCCCTGCAGGCCGAGACGAGCGGCAAGAACGCCATGATCGTCATGCCCTCGGCCGACCTGGACCTGGTGGCATCCGATCTCGTCCGTTCGGCGTTCGGCCACGCCGGACAGAAATGCTCCGCCGCCTCGCTCGCGATCCTCGTCGGTCCGGTCGCACGGTCGCAGCGGTTCCGCCGTCAGTTGGTGGATGCCGCGACCTCGCTCCGCGTGGGCGCGCCCGAGGACCCGCTGACCGAGGTTGGCCCCCTCGTCGAGGCCCCGACCGGCAAGCTCGCCTGGGCGCTGACGACCCTCGACGAGGACGAGGAGTGGCTCGTCGAGCCGCGCGAACTGCCGCACCAGCGCTACGGCGGACGGCTCTGGACCCCCGGCATCCGCACCGGGGTGAAGCCGGGCTCGCGGGTGCACCTCGAGGAGTTCTTCGGCCCCGTCCTGGGGGTCATGCGCGCGCGGTCGCTCGAGCACGCGATCGAGCTGCAGAACGCGGTCGACTACGGCCTCACCGCGGGGCTCTACACGCAGAATCCCGACGACCTCGCCCTGTGGCTCGACCGGGTCGAAGCGGGCAACCTCTACGTCAACCGCGGCACGACGGGCGCGATCGTCCAGCGTCAGCCGTTCGGCGGCTGGAAGCGGTCCTCCGTCGGCGGCGGCGCGAAAGCCGGCGGCCCGAACCACCTCGTCGGGCTCGGGTCCTGGCGGCCGACGGCGGGGGTGGCGGCGTCGTCGACGCTGCACCTCAAGGGGCTCGACTCGTCGATCGCCGACGTCATCGAGGCGGCCCAGCCCGCCCTGGGCTACGAGGCGTTCGAGTGGCTGCGCCGTGCGGCGCTGTCCGACGCCGTCGCGTGGGACCGCACCTTCGGCAAGGTCGTCGACGTCTCGCACCTGGGCGTCGAGCGCAATCTCTTCCGGTACCGTCCGGCGAGCGTCGAGATCCGATCGACGACGGATGCCGCGCCGCAGACCCTCGTGCGCGCCATCATCGCCGCCGTCCGCGCCCGCTCGACGTTCACCGTCAGCACGCCCGCAGGGGTGCCCGCCACCGTGCGACAGGCGCTCGGGGCGCTCGAGGTGGCGGTGTTCGTCGAATCGGACGAGGACTGGATCGCGCGGATGGCGGCGCCCCGCGCCGAGGGCGTCCCCGCGCGGGCCGACCGGGTGCGCCTGGTGGGGCCGCCGGCGCAGGCGGGCGAGGTGCGCACCGCGCTCGCCGCGGCGATCTCGGGCGATCCGGATCTGGCCGTCTACGCCGACGAGGTCACGCAGGCCGGGCGGATCGAACTGCTCCCATTCTTGCGCGAGCAGTCGATCACGATCACGGCGCACCGCTTCGGCAACCCCGACCGGTGGAGCGAAGCCGTCATCTGAGACCGGCGGGGCGGCCGACGAGGAGTTTATCCATCCGAAGAAGAAAACAACTTATCTTTCTGGTGCGGCGTCCGTCCACCCTGTTGACTGTCCTCGTGCGCTTCTGGGGGAGGCGCACGACAACACTCTGGGGGGAGTGTCGCCCCGGATCGAGGACCCGGCGTCCTCGATCCGGGGCATCTTTCGTCCCGGCGGCTCAGGAGTAGTGCGGACGACGGGCGTGGGCGTCGGGGTCGGCATCCTCCCGCGGCACCATGAACGAGTCGACGAGCGCGCGCACCGTGAGCCCCAGCAGCGTCCACTCGCCGGTCGGTGTGCCGTCCGTGCCCGACAGACGGAACGTCGGGTGCGGGATCCGTTCGAGGGACCGGATGGCGAAGCCCTCCGCCATCGCCGCCATCGCCTCGGCGAAATCGTCGATCGTCAGCCCCTGGCGCATGCGCATCCCGTAGGCGTCGATGAGGTACTGGTAGAGCTCGGTGAAGGCCTGGATGGACTCGCGGTGACGCTCGTGGCTGGCCTCGGTGAGCTCCGGCCACGTGTCCGCAGCCGTCCGCAGCGCTAAAGCCACCCGGAACGACTGCGCCTCGAGCAGATCGGTCGGGTCCTCGGTGGACAGCTCCGCGGCGAGGACGTGCTGCCGGGCCGCCTGGCGGATGATCTCCTCGCCGGTGACCTCTTCGCCGATGAGCTCCTCGACCTGGGCACGCATCGCGTCGGCCGGTCCGGCCACCCGCATCCGCATCATGGCCACGGCGAGCTCGCGGTGGTAGTCGGCCTGGTCGCTCCAGAGCCGGTACGCCGCACCGGTCGTGAGGCCCGCGCGACGCAGCACGTCCTGCAGCCGGATGTGCTGGACGCCGGCGCTCACCCCGCGCTCGAGGAGCATCTGCATGCCGGTGCGCAGCAGCAGGGCTTTCGTCTGTTCACCCGTGCGTCTGGCCATGCTCTGCATCCTGTCATTCATCGGCATGTAGCCGTGCCGCCCGTCCACCGCCGTCCGTGCGGGTCGACCTGGCATGATGGGTCCCGGCGTGCCCGATTCGTCGGCTTCTGCAAGCTCCGTCGGGCCTCTGGACAGCGTCCGCCGCCCCGGGAACGAGGAGCGAGAATGACGACGCAGCACGAGACCGCGCCGGTGCGCACCGCCCAGCGCCGCCGTTACCTCATGTGCCGCCCCGAGCACTTCACGGTGTCGTACCGGATCAACCCCTGGATGGATCCGGCGAACCCCACCGACACCGCGAAGGCCGTGCGGCAGTGGCAGGCGCTGTACGACGGCTACGTCGCGCTCGGGCACGAGGTCGAGCTCATCGACCCGGTGCCGGGGCTGCCCGACATGGTCTACACGGCGAACGGCGGATTCATCGTCGACGGCCGCGCGCTGGGCGTCCGCTTCCGCGTCGACGAGCGCCGCGGCGAGGAGCGGCCCTTCATGAACTGGTTCGCCGCCCACGGCTTCGAGGTCGTCGAGCCCGTCGAGGTGCAGGAGGGCGAGGGTGACTTCCTGCTCGTCGGCGACACGATCCTCGCCGGCACCGGATTCCGGTCGGTCGGGGACAGTCACCGCGAACTCGCCGAGGTCTTCGGGCGCGAGGTGGTGTCACTGCGCCTCGTCGATCCGCGGTTCTACGACCTCGACACGGCCATCACCGTCCTGGATCCCGTCGAGGGCCCCACGGGAGTCGAGCGGGCGAACATCGCCTACCTGCCGTCCGCGTTCGACGAGGCGTCGCAGCGGGTGCTCGGCGAGCGCTACCCCGACGCCATCCACGTGTCGGATGCCGACGGTGCCGTCTTCGGGCTGAACGCGGCCAGCGACGGCCTCCATGTCTTCGTCTCGCCCCGCGCCACCGGCTTCGCCGCGCAGCTCGAGGAGCGCGGCTACATCCCCGTCCCCATCGATCTGTCCGAGCTCCTGCTCGGCGGCGGCGGCATCAAGTGCTGCACGCTCGAACTGCGCGGAGGTGCGCGATGACCGACGTCCGGCCCCAGACGACCCCGTCCGCAGATCTCATCGCGGCCGAAGAAGCCCACGTGGCGCACAACTACCACCCCCTCCCCGTCGTGGTCGCCGAGGGTGAGGGGTCGTGGGTCACCGACGTCGAGGGGCGGCGCTACCTCGACCTGCTGTCCGCGTACTCGGCCCTGAACTTCGGGCACCGGCATCCCGCCCTCGTCGCCGCGGCGACCGAGCAGCTCGGGCGACTGACCCTCACCAGCCGGGCGTTCCACAACGACCGCCTCGGCGCCTTCGCCGACGCGCTCGCCGCCCTCGCCGGCAAGGACATGGTCCTCCCGATGAACACGGGCGCCGAAGCCGTCGAGACCGGCATCAAGGTGGCGCGGGCGTGGGCGTACCGCGTGAAGGGGGTACCCGACGGGGCGGCGAAGATCGTCGTCGCGGCGGGCAACTTCCACGGCCGCACGACGACCATCGTGGGTTTCAGCGACGACCCGCAGGCCCGCGACGGCTTCGGGCCGTTCGCGCCCGGGTTCGAGATCGTGCCCTACGGGGATGCCGCGGCCCTGGCCGCCGCGATCGACGAGAACACCGCCGCCGTCCTCATCGAGCCGATCCAGGGCGAGGCGGGCGTCGTGATCCCGCCGGACGGATACCTCCGCGCCGTCCGCGAGGCGTGCACCGCGGCGAACGTGCTGTTCATCGCCGATGAGATCCAGTCCGGCCTCGGGCGGGTCGGCACCACGTTCGCGTGCGAGCGCGAGGGTGTCGTCCCCGATCTGTACCTGCTCGGCAAGGCGCTGGGCGGCGGCATCCTCCCCGTGTCCGCCGTCGTGGGCGACCGTGACGTGCTGGGCGTCATCCACCCCGGCGAGCACGGCTCGACCTTCGGCGGCAACCCGCTCGCGGCGGCCGTCGGTCTCGCCGTCGTCGACCTGCTCCGCACCGGCGACCTGCAGAAGCGAGCACTGTCGCTCGGCGATCACCTGCGTGCGCGGCTCGAACCTCTCCTCGGGTCGGGTGTCACCGCGATCCGCGTCGCAGGCCTCTGGGCGGGCGTCGACATCGACCCGGCCGTCGGCACCGGCCGCGAGGTCGCCGAGCGGCTGCTCGCGCGGGGAGTCCTCGTCAAGGACACGCACGGGCAGACCATCCGCATGGCGCCGCCGCTGGTCATCCGCGCCACCGAGATCGACTGGGCCGTCGAGCAGTTGCGCCTCGCCCTCGAAGGCTGACCCGCGGGGCGAAACACTCCGGCAACACCCCCCGGATTAGGCTCGTCGCATGGGTGACCTCTTCGACGGATACGGCTCCACGCTGGCGCCGCGCAAGACCCCTTCCGGCGTCCCCGCGTTCGACGAGATGTTCGCCGACGTGGCGCATCCCGGCGAGGCGGCGCAGTCACGTTCGACCTACCGCGAGCTCTATCAGGCCCTCGCGCAGATGACGCAGGAAGAGCTGCGGGGGCGCACCGAATCCCTCGCGAGCTCGTACCTCGCACAGGGCGTCACGTTCGACTTCGCGGGCGAGGAACGACCGTTTCCGCTGGATGCCGTGCCCCGGGTCATCGCCTACGACGAGTGGTCGCGCATCGAGAAGGGCGTGCAGCAGCGCGTCCGTGCGCTCGAGGCGTTCCTCGACGACGCGTACGGCCACCAGCACGTCGTCCGCGACGGCGTGCTGCCGGCGAAGCTGATCGCGTCGTCGCAGTACTTCTACCGGCAGGCGGCCGGCATCCGCTCGGCCAACGGCGTCCGCATCCAGGTCGCCGGCATCGACCTCATCCGCGACGAGCACGGCGAGATGCGCGTGCTCGAGGACAACGTCCGTGTGCCCTCGGGCGTGAGCTACGTCATCTCCAACCGGCGGGTCATGGCGCAGACGCTGCCCGAGCTGTTCGTCTCAATGCGGGTGCGTCCCGTCGGCGACTACCCGAACAAGCTCCTGCAGGCGCTCCGCAACTCCGCGCCTCCGGGTGTCGACGATCCGAACGTCGTCGTCCTCACCCCCGGTGTCTACAACTCCGCGTACTTCGAGCACACGCTGCTCGCCCGCCTGATGGGCGTCGAACTCGTCGAGGGGCGCGACCTCGTCTGCCAGGGCGGCAAGGTCTTCATGCGCACCACGCGCGGTCCGCGCCGGGTCGACGTCATCTACCGCCGCGTCGACGACGACTTCCTCGATCCGCTGCAGTTCCGCGCCGACTCGATGCTCGGCGCCCCGGGGCTCATGCTGGCCGCGCGCCTGGGCAACGTCACGATCGCGAACGCGGTCGGCAACGGCGTCGCCGACGACAAGCTGCTCTACACGTACGTGCCCGACCTCATCCGGTACTACCTCGCCGAGGAGCCCATCCTCAAGAACGTCGACACCTGGCGGCTCGAGGACCCGGGCGCCCTCGAAGAGGTGCTCGACCGCCTCGACGAGCTCGTCGTGAAGCCCGTCGACGGCTCGGGCGGAAAGGGCCTCGTCGTCGGCCCCGACGCGAGCCCCGCCGAGCTCGACGCCCTGCGCTCGAAGCTCCTCGCCGACCCCCGCGGCTGGATCGCGCAGCCGGTCGTCATGCTCTCGACGATCCCGACCCTGGTCGACGACGGGATGCGGCCGCGCCACGCGGACCTGCGACCGTTCGCCGTCAACAACGGCGACGAGGTCTGGGTGCTCCCCGGCGGGCTCACCCGCGTCGCACTGCCCGAGGGGCAGCTCGTCGTCAACTCCAGCCAGGGCGGCGGGTCGAAGGACACGTGGATCGTCGGCGGCGACGCGCCGAACCGCGGCGAGTACGGGCAGTCGCAGTCCCTCGCCGGCCTCGTCGCCGAGCAGGCGACGGCGACCTCCGCCATCCCGATCATCTACGACGCCCAGGACGAGCCGGACCACTCGCCGCAGGACCGGCCCCGCGCGACGGCCGAGCAGCAGGAGCAGCAGCAGCAGGGACGCGAGACCGCGGGAGGTGAGGACGGATGCTGAGCCGCATCGCCGAGAGCCTGTTCTGGATCGGGCGCTACATCGAGCGCTCCGACGGCACCGCCCGCATCCTCGACGTCCACCTGCAGCTCCTGCTCGAGGACCCGTGGATCGACGAGGACACCGCCTGCCGCTCGCTCATGGGCGTGATGGGCACCGTGCCACCGCGGACGGACGCGCCCGTCACCCGCGGCGACGTGCTCACCGTGCTCGCCGTCGACCGCACCAACCCGTCATCGATCGCCTATTCGCTGCAGGCCGCGCGTGAGAACGCCCGCCGCGCCCGCGAGATCGTCTCGACCGAGCTCTGGGAGACGCTGAACACGACGTACTCGCGGATGCCGCGACGGCTCAACGACGAGAAGACCCACGAGTTCTTCCAGTGGGTGCGCGAGCGGGCCGCGCTTGCCGTCGGGGTCACCGACGGGTCCACCAGTCACGACGAGCCGTGGCAGTTCTTCACCCTGGGCCGCGCCATCGAGCGCACCGACATGACGGCGCGGATGCTGGCGACGAGGTCGCTGACCGAGGCATCCGGTCCGTCCTGGACCACCATCCTGCGCTCCTGCGGCGCGTACGAGGCGTACCTGCGCACCTACCGGGGGATGCCGAGCTCGCAGAACGCGGCCGAGTTCCTGCTGCTCGACCGGTTGTTCCCGCGCTCGATCATCCACTCCATCCGCACCGCCGAGCAGTGCATGAGCGCGATCGACCCGGTCGCCGACCGCGTCGGACACTCCAACACGGTGCTGCGGGCGCTGGGCCGCATCCGCAACGAACTGGAGTACCGGCCGATCGAGGAGGTGCTCGCCGAACTCCCCGAGCACATGCACAGCGTGCAGGCTGTCACGCGGGAGGCGTCCGAGGCGATCCGCGGGCGCTTCTTCCCCACCCAGGCCGAACCCAGCTGGATCGGAGAGACCTCATGAAGCGGCTGCGTATCGAGCACACGACGGGGTTCGACTACCCGGGCGAGGTCGGGGCGTCGTACAACGAGGCGCGGATGCTGCCGACGACGAGCGACAGCCAGTTCGTCCTCAGCTCGCAGCTGGACATCGAGCCCTCGACGAACGTGAACTACTACGTCGACTACTTCGGCACGCGGGTCGCGGCGTTCGACGTGCTGGCGAAGCACTCGGCGCTGCACATCACGGCGCGCTCGCTCGTCGAGGTGCGCGCGCGGCCCCTCACGCACCCCGACATGTCGTGGGAGGCCCTCTCGCGCGACGCGCAGCGGTCGATCGGCACGGTCGAGATGCTGTCGCAGACGCGCCGCACCGATCCGCATCCCGAGGTCGCGGCGCTCGCGTCGGGCATCGCGGCCCAGCACGAGAACCCGTCGCACGCGGCGCTCGCCATCGCGACGGCCATCGGCGAGGCCGTCGAGTACGTGCCCGGCGCGACCGAGGTGCAGTCCACCGGTGCGGAGGCATGGGCGGAGCGCAAGGGCGTGTGCCAGGACATGGCGCACATCGCGCTCGGCGCGCTGCGCTCGGTCGGCATCCCGGCCCGGTACGTCTCGGGGTACCTGCACCCCAACCCCACCGCCGAGGTGGGTGTGCCGGTGGTCGGCGAGTCGCACGCCTGGATCGAGTGGTACGCCGGCTCGTGGCACGGTTTCGACCCGACCAACGACGCCGAGATCGGCGACCGACACGTCACGGTGGGCCGCGGGCGCGACTACAACGACGTGCCGCCGCTGCGCGGGGTGTACGCGGGACCGTTCAAGAGCCGTCTCGAGGTGCGGGTGCTCATCACCCGCGAGGCCTGACCGCCGGGTCAGGCCGGGGAGTCGTCGGGGTCGAGCGTCTTGAGGGTGTCCTGCTCGACGGCGTTGTCGGCGTCGAGCTGCTGTTCGGTCGTCTCGTCGCCGCCGGTCGGGTCGTCCTGCTCGGGAGTGGGGGATGCGTCGCTCATGGCCGCGACGGTACGCGCGGCGACCGGCGGCATCCGACCCCTTGACAGTGCCCTCCGAGTGGTGGGGGAGTCGGGGCCCTGACTTCCCCCGAAGTCGCTGGGCCCCGAGCCGACGAGTCGAAGCCTGGCCCGTCGGTTCCCCCGCACGTCAACCTAGGGTGCCGGCGGCGGGTGCCACCGGGCGGGGACGACCGTCGCGATCGTCGTCGCCGTCCACCTGGCACTCGGGGTGGGCCTGGGGGTGCCGACGTGAGTCCAGGGCATGCACATCGTCATCGCGGACGCCCTCTTCCTCGTCGCGACCCGGGTGTCGACCGCGCGCGTCGGGCCGCGGCATCCGCTCCGGGGACCCGTTTTGTCGCCTCGCGCACGCCGTCCCGACACTTCGCGTCCCTGGAGTCCCCGCGCCCCCTGCTCCGGGGACCCGATTCGTCGCCGCACGCACGCCGACCCGACACTGCGCGTCCCCGGAACTGCCGCCAGCGCCGCGCCCTAACTCAGCGCGCCCGACCTCAGCTGCGCCACCTCACCGTCCTCGGGCAGTCGGATCGGCGTCGTCGCGGCGACCTCGTCGCTGAACTCCTCGGGCGCGACGACGCTGATCGGCCGGGTCTCGTCGATCGTCATCGCGAAGCGGCGCGTCTCGTGGCGGTGCAGGCGTCCCGAGAACAGCAGCCAGCCGCCGCCGACGCAGAAGGCGACCAGCGCCGCCGCGGCACCGAGGAGGATCGCAGCGCGCGGTCCGAACGCGTCGGCCACCCAGCCGACGATGGGGGCGCCGAAGGGGGTGCCGCCCATGAGGATCGCCATGTAGAGCGCGAGTACGCGCCCGCGCAGGGCCGGCTCGGTCGTCGTCTGTACGTAGCCGTTCGCCGTGGTGAGGGTCGTCACCGTCGCGAACCCGATGAACATGAGGGTCGCGGCGTAGGCGACGTAGACGGGCATCGCGGCTGAGAGCACCGAGGCGATCGCGAACAGCCCGAGTCCGCCGATGACCAGACGCAGCCGGGCGCGGTCGCGTCGCGCCGCGAGCAGGGCGCCGGCGAGCGACCCGATCGCGAGGATCGAGCTGAGCACGCCGTAGCCGTCGGCGTTCTGGCCGAACTCGAGAGCCATGGTCGAGGCGAGGATCGGGAAGTTCATGCCGAACGCGCCGAGCAGGAACACCATGATGAACGTCACGACCAGGTCGGGTCGGCCGCCGACGTAGCGCAGCCCGTCGGCCATCCGCGCGGCGCTGCGCAGCTTCGGCCTCGGGGCGAGCTCCGCGGGGCGGATGAGCACGAGGGCCACGAGCATCGCGAGGAACGTCAGCGCGTTGATGAGGAACACCCAGCCGGTGCCGACGGCGACGATGACGAGACCGGCGACGGCGGGTCCGATCATGCGGGCGGTGTTGAAGGATGCCGCGTTCAAGGCGACCGCGTTCGAGGCGTTCTCGCGCGCGACGAGGTCGGAGACGAACGCCTGCCGAGTCGGGTTGTCGAAGGCGGCGACGACGCCGAGCGCGAACGCGAAGGCGTACATCGTCCACAGGTTCATCGCGCCGAGCAGGAGCAGCACGCCGATCGTGAGCCCGAGCACCATGAGCGAGCCCTGGGTCACGAAGAGTAGCTTGCGGCGGTCGAAGCGGTCGGCGACGAGCCCGGTCACGCCCACGAGCAGCAAGGGCGGCGCGAACTGCAGCGCCATCGTGACACCCATGGCGGTCGCGTCGTTGTCGGTGAGCTGCGTCAGCACGACCCAGCTGAGCGCCGTCGCCTGCATCCACGCGCCGACGTTCGACACGAGGGCGCCGATGAACCAGACGCGGTAGTTGAAGACGGAGAAGGAGCGGAACATCGCGGAACTCATCGCTCGGCCACCTCCTGCATGATCGCGGCGGCCTTCACCAGGGTCGCGCGCTGGGTCGCGGTCAGGTCCTCGAACGCGTGCTCCAGCCAGGAGTCGCGCCGCCGGACCGTCTCGACGACGACCTCCCGTCCGCTGTCGGTGAGTTCGATGACCACCTTGCGGCGGTCGTTCTCGTCGGGCGTGCGGCTCAGGTAGCCGAGTTCCTCGAGGCAGTTGACGGTGCGGTTCATCGAGGGCGCCGACACCCGCTCGCGCTCCGCGAGCTCGCCGAGCGTGTGCGGACCGTGCACCTTGAGCGCCGCGAGCACGGCGAACTGGCCGTCGCTCATCGTGTCGACCGCGCGCTGCGAGCGCAGGCGCCGCGCGAGCCGGAAGGTCGCCATGCGGAAATCGGATGCCGCGTGAGCCAGGTCCTGGGTCTGGTCACCGGTCGCGTCGATCATGTTTCATTAGCATAGCTCATTAGTCTGGCTAACGGCTCGGAGCGCGGCATCCGACCGGCCCTAGAATTCGAGCCATGCCCGAGTTCATCGATGCACACGGCGTCGCGATCGTCTACGACGTCCACCCCGCCGAGGGGACGCCGAGGGGCGTCGTCCAGCTGCTCCACGGCGTCGGCGAGCACGCCGGCCGCTACGCCGCCCTCATCGCGGCGCTCACCGCCGACGGGTTCACCGTCTACGCCGACGACCACCGCGGCCACGGCCGCACCGGGCTGCGCCAGCACGACGGCGACCACTCCCGTCTCGGCCGCCTGGGGCCGGGGGGTCTGCGCGCCGCGATCGCCGCGTGCCGGCAGGTCACCGGCATCATCCGGGGTCGCCACCCCGACCTGCCGCTCGTGCTCCTCGGGCACTCGTGGGGGTCGTTCCTCGCGCAGAAGCTCGTGAACGCCGACCCGGGCGCCTACGACGCGCTGGTGCTCTCCGGGTCGTCGCTCCTGTGGCCGGGCGCCCTCAACGCCGCGCCCCTCAACAAGCGCTGGGCGGGTGCCGACGCGACGGGTGTCGAATGGCTGTCGACGGATGCCGCGGTCGGCCGCGCGTTCCTCGACGACCCGCTCACGACGACGGTCCCGCTGCCGACGCTGTTCGGCCCGGCCGACACCGTGCGTCTCCTCGGCAAGCCGAAGCGCGACCTCGGGGTCGATCTGCCCGTCCTGCTCATGGTCGGGCGCGACGACCCCGTCGGCGGCCCGCGGAGCGTCCACCGCCTCGCCGACGCCTACCGCACCCGGTCGGGACTCACCGACGTCACGACCCTCGTCTACCCCGACGCGCGGCACGAGATCTTCAACGAGCACTGCGCCGCCGAAGTGCGCGCCGACCTGCTCGCGTGGCTGGACGCGCGCATCGCGCGGCGCGACGCGGCATCCGCTTCCGGCGCCGACGCGACCGGGCCGGCCGCGGACACGGGAGAATAGGACCATGCACGGCGAGTACAAGGTCCCTGGCGGCAAGCTGGTCGTGGTCGATCTCGAGGTGGCCGACGGCCGCATCGCGGACTTCCACCTGGCGGGCGACTTCTTCCTCGAGCCCGACGACGCGCTCGCCGACATCGATGCGGCCGTCACCGGGCTCCCCGTCGAGGCGGACGTCGCGACGATCGCCGCCGCCGTCCGCGGCGCGCTGCCCGAGGGCGCGCAGCTGCTCGGCTTCACCCCCGAGTCGGTCGCCACGGCGGTGCGCCGCGCCCTCATCGTCGCTCCCGGCTGGAACGAGTTCGAGTGGGACGTCGTCCACGAGAAGGCGGTCTCGCCGGCGATGAACCTCGCCCTCGACGAGGTGCTCACGACGCGCGTCGGCGACGGCCGCCGCACGCCGACCCTGCGCATCTGGGAATGGGACGAGTCCGCCGTCGTCATCGGCTCGTTCCAGTCGTACCGCAACGAGGTCGACCCCGAGGGGGCCGCGAAGCACGGTTTCCAGGTCGTCCGCCGCATCTCCGGCGGCGGGGCCATGCTCATGGCCGCGAACTCGATCGTCACGTATTCGCTGTACGTGCCGGCATCCCTCGTCGCGGGGATGACCTTCGCGGACTCGTACGCGTTCCTCGACGACTGGGTGCTGCACGCGCTGCGCTCGCTCGGCATCGACGCGACCTACCAGCCGCTCAACGACATCGCCTCGTCCAAGGGCAAGATCGGCGGTGCGGCGCAGAAGCGCCTCGCCAACGGGGGAGTGCTGCACCACGCCACCCTCAGCTACGACATGGACGGCCAGGTGCTGACCGAGGTCCTGCGCATCGGGCGCGAGAAGCTCTCGGACAAGGGCACGGCGTCTGCCGCGAAGCGCGTCGACCCGCTGCGCAGCCAGACCGGGCTGCCGCGCGCCGAGATCATCGAGCGCTTCAAGGAGACGTTCACGTCGCTGTACGGTGCGAAGCCGGGCTCGATCTCCGAGGAGGAGTACGCCGAGGCCGAGGCGCTCGTCGAGTCGAAGTTCTCGACGGACGCCTGGCTGCGCCGCGTCCCGTGACCGTCGAGATCCATCTCGGCGACAACCTCGAGGTCGCCCGGCGCCTGCCGCACGCCTCCTTCGCGCTCGTCTACCTCGACCCGCCGTTCAACACCGGCCGCACGCAGGAGCGGGCGATCGAGTCCGCGCTCCGTATTCAGTCCCGAGCCGATGCCGCGGCGTCGGCATCCCCGGATCCGCGCGCCCCGGGCGCCGGGCCTGCCCGGTCGGGACTGAACACCGCACACCTCGTGCCCGACCCGGACGCCCCCGCCCCGCCGGCGGGCCCCGTCAAGGGCGGGTTCCGCGGCACGTCCTACGCCCGCACGCGCGGCGCGCTGCGGCTGTACGACGACCGGTTCGACGACTACTGGGGCTTCCTCGAGCCCCGGCTGCGCGAGGCGTGGCGGCTGCTGAAGGACGACGGCACCCTGTACCTGCACCTCGACTACCGCGAGGCCCACTACGCGAAGGTCATGCTCGACGCCGTCTTCGGCCGGGACTGCTTCCTCAACGAGCTGATCTGGGCCTACGACTACGGCGCGAAGTCCCGCAAGCGCTGGCCGAGCAAGCACGACACGATCCTCGTGTACGTGAAGGACCCGTCCGCCTACTTCTTCGACTCGGATGCCGTCGACCGGGAGCCCTACATGGCTCCGGGTCTCGTGACCCCCGAGAAGGCGGCGCGCGGCAAGCTGCCGACGGACGTCTGGTGGCACACGATCGTGCCCACGTCGGGCCGCGAGAAGACGGGCTACCCGACGCAGAAGCCCGAGGGGATCCTGCGGCGGATCGTGCAGGCGTCGAGCCGTCCGGGCGACCGCGTGCTCGACCTGTTCGCGGGCTCGGGGACGACGGGCGCCGTCGCCGATGCGCTCGGCCGCGACGCCGTCCTCGTCGACCACAGCGCCGACGCGCTCGCCGTCATGCGCACCCGCATGCCCGGGGCGCTCGTCGTCGGCTGATCCGGGCGAGACGACCCCGGCGCGTCAGCCCCGACGGATGCGGGGCGCCATCGCGCGCAGCCGCGCGATGTCGGCGTCGTCCAGCAGTTCGCGCGGCAGGATGATCGCCGGCCCGGTCAGTCCGTGGACCCGCACCCTGACCGAGTGCGGCCCCGTCGAGATGCGCCACAGAGCGGATGCCGCGACCGTCAGGCTCGTGGCCGATGTGGTCACGGTCAGGCCGGACTCGGTGACGGCGACGGTCAGTCGGTCGCCGGCGGGGTAGAGCCCCTCGATGACGCGGGTGAGCTTCTGCGTGCCCAGGTGGCGGATCGCGACGAAACCGATCGCGATCAGCAGGCCCCAGAACGCGGCCATGACCACGGAGCGGACGTTCCCGTTGAGCGCGAACAGCCCGAAGCCGTAGACCAGCAGGATCAGGATGCCGCCGACCCACAGCCCCGTCTGTTTGGTCCGCTGGTGGTCGCGGGCGAGGCGCCACCTCATCCCGTGATCGATGACGATGCTCTTGCCCGTCGACGTCTCCTGCACTGCGGCATCCGTCATCGCGACCCCCTCGCTCGTGCCCTCATCGTGACACGACCCGTCCGCCGGTTCCACCATCGGATCGAGACACGGCGTCCGGGACGGAACACCGTCCCGGACGCCGTGTGCGGAGCTCAGTCCTGCAGGAACGCGAGCAGCGCCTCGTTGACCTCGACGCCGTGGGTCCAGAGCAGGCCGTGCGGGGCGCCCTCGATCTCGACGTACGTCGCGTCGGGCAGCAGCTCCCGGAACCGGCGAGCGGTCACGTCGATCGGGAGGATGTTGTCGGCGGTGCCGTGCAGGATGAGCGTCGGCACGGTGACGGCGGGGATGTCGCCGCGGAAGTCCGTCGCCCACGTGAGCGGGGCGGCGGCGATCGCGGCGTTGCCGGCCTGGTTCGCGACGGCGACCGAGGCGTCGAGCGCCTCCTGCGAGATGCGGGTGCCGAGGTAGTCATCGAGGTTGTAGAAGTCCTGGAAGAAGCCGGTCAAGAAGGCGTACCGGTCCTCGGCGACGGCCGCGGCGGTGCCGTCGAAGAAGGCCTGGTCGCCCGCGCCGTCGGGGTTCTCGTCGTTCTTCAGCAGCCACGGCTCGAGCGAGCCGAGGAAGGCGACCTTGGCGATGCGGTCGGCGCCGTAGCGCGACAGGTAGCGCGCGATCTCCCCGGTGCCCATCGAGAAGCCGACGAGGACGGCGTCGGTCAGCTCGAGCTCCTCGATGAGGGCGTGCAGGTCGGCGGCGAAGGTGTCGTAGTCCGAGCCCGACGCGGTCTTCGTCGAGGCGCCGAACCCGCGCCGGTCGTAGGCGATGACGCGGTAGCCGGCCTCGAGCAGGGCGGCCTGCTGCTTGCCCCACGACTCCCCGTTGAGCGGGAAGCCGTGGATCAGCACGACGGGCTGTCCCGACCCCTGATCCGTGTAGAAGATGTCGACGTCGACCGAGTTCTCGGTCCCCACGGTG
Source organism: Microbacterium sp. NPDC080220 (assembly GCF_040686395.1). NCBI lineage: Bacteria > Bacillati > Actinomycetota > Actinomycetes > Micrococcales > Microbacteriaceae > Microbacterium > Microbacterium sp. NPDC080220. Next base: position 148,001 of record NZ_JBFBOP010000005.1, on the reverse strand, counting down.
ATGTACGCCACAGTGGCGCTCCTTCCCGCCGGAACGGTCGTCCGGCGACATCCCGACGCTACGGCCCCGGTCCGGTCGCGGCCAGAGCTTGACCGGATCCTTCGCCCGCCGTTCACCGTTCCCCGCCGCTAGCGTGGCCTCATGGCGGCGATCGACCTCAACGCGGACCTCGGCGAGACCGTCGACGGCGTGCCGACGGCCGACGACGAGGCGATGTTCGCCGTCGTCTCCAGCGCTTCCGTCGCGTGCGGCGGTCACGCGGGCGACGCCGATTCGATGCGGGATGCCGTCCGGCGGGCGGCGGCGCGGGGCGTCGCCGTGGGGGCGCACCCGTCCTTCGTCGACCGTGCCGGGTTCGGGCGCGTGCGGCTCGCCGTCCCGACCGAGGTCCTCCGCGACCAGGTACGGACGCAGATCGCCGCCCTCGTGTCCGCCGGTGCGGACCTCCGCTACGTCAAGCCGCACGGGGCGCTCTACCACGCGGTCTCCGCCGATCCGCAGACGGCGGAGGCGGTCGCCGACGCCGTCGCCGACGTGGCCGCGGACCTCGGCCGTGCGCTGCCGCTGCTCGGGATGCCGGGGGCGATCGCCGGCGCGGCCGCGAGGCGCGGCATCCCGTTCCTCCTCGAGGCGTTCCTCGACCGCGGGTACCTGCCGAACGGCACCCTCGTGCCGCGCACCGACCCGGGCGCGCTGCTGCACGACGCCGCGGTCGTCGCCGCGCGCGCCGTGCGCCTCGCGACGGGCGGCGACGTCGAGGCGGTGGACGGCTCGATCCTCGCCGTCGACGCGGCATCCCTCTGCCTCCACGGCGACACCCCGGGTTCGGTCGCGATGGCGCGTGCCGTGCGCGCGGCGCTCGACGCCGCAGGGGTCGAGGTGCGCGCGCCGTGGTGATCCGCCCGTTCGGCGACAGCGCGCTGCTCGTCGAGGTCGACACGCTCGCCGAGGTGCTCGGGTTCCACGCCGCCCTGGTGGCGAGCCGGCCCCGCGGGGTGCGCGATCTCGTCCCCGGCGCGCGGACGGTGCTCATCCACGTCGACCCGGCCGTCCTCCCGCTCGCGGCCGCGCGCCGGTGGATCGAGGGAGTGGATGCCGCCGGCGCACCCGCCGCCCCCGGTGAACCCGCGCCTGCGGAGGAGATCGAGATCCCCGTCGTCTACGACGGCCCCGACCTCGACGAGACGGCGACGCTGCTCGGCATCGGCGCCGGGGAGCTCGTCGCGCGCCACCTCGCGGCGCGCTGGACGGTCGCCTTCACGGGGTTCGCCCCCGGGTTCGGGTACCTCGTCAGCGCGGACTGGCGCATCGACGTGCCCCGCCGCGCGACCCCCCGCGCACGAGTACCGCAGGGGTCCGTCGCCCTCGCGGGGGAGTTCACGGGCGCCTACCCGCGCGAGACCCCCGGCGGCTGGCAGCTCATCGGGACGACCGCCGCGCCCCTGTTCGACCCGCTCACCGACACCCCCGTGCTCCTGCGCCCCGGCACCCGCGTGCGGTTCCGACGCGTCGCCGCCGCTGCGCTCACCGCGGGCCCGGCCGCACCCGCCGTCCCCCCGGCCGCCCGCCCGGCCGCCGTCGTGCAGGACCCCGGCCCGTTCGCGACGGTGCAGGATGCCGGTCGCCCCGGCGCGCTCGCCGACGGTGTCGCACGCTCCGGCGCTGCCGACCGCCCGGCGCTCGCCGCCGCGAACCGGCTCGTCGGCAACGTACCGGGCGCCGCCGCGATCGAGGTGACCCTGGGCGGCTTCCGCGCGACCGCGACCCGTGATCTCTGGATCGCCGTCACCGGGGCGTGGGGGAGCGTCCACGTCGCCGGGCGCGAGGTCGACCCGTATCGCCCGGTGCTCTGGCCCGCCGGCACCGACCTGTCGATCGGCACCTTCCGCGCCGGGGTCCGCGCCCTGCTCGCCATCCGCGGCGGCGTCGCCGGGCACCCCGTCGTCGGATCGATCGCGACCGACACGCTCGCGGGTCTCGGGCCGGCGCCGCTGCGCGCGGGCGACGGGATCGCGACGGCGGACGCCGCCCGGCATCCCGTCCCACCCGTCGACCTGTGGCCGTGGACGCCGCCGCCGACCGTCATCGACGTCCCCGTCGCCGCCGGTCCCCGCGCCGACTGGTTCACCCCGGCGGCGCGGCGGGCGTTCCTCGAGACGACGTGGGTCGTCGGCGCCCGCGCCGACCGTGTCGGCATCCGTCTCGACGGTCCGCCGCTGGCGCGGACGGCGGATGCCGCTTCCCGGGAGCTCGCGAGCGAGGGGATGCTGCCCGGCGCCGTCCAGGTGCCGCCGGACGGTCTGCCGGTCGTCCTCGGGACGGACGGACCGGTGACCGGCGGGTACCCCGTGATCGGCGTGGTGACCGCCGCGGGACGCGCGGCGCTCGCCCAGGCCCGACCCGGTTCTCACCTTCGGCTCCGCAGCGCAAGCCCTCGGCGGTGATCGCCGCCGGCCCGTAGGGTCGGCTGCATGTCGTTCCGTCGCGCCTCCGTCGCCCTCGCGCTCGCCGCCGCCCTGGGCCCGGCGGCCGCGGTGGGATTGACCGGATGCACCGCCGAGTCCGCTCCGCCCGCCGAAACGCAGGAGGTCTCGCCGCAGCAGACGGAGGCCGTCGAGTTCGCCCCCGCCACCGGCGCGGAGGTCGCGACCGACGAGTACACGTTCCGCCTCCCCGACGGCTGGGGCTTCCCCGACGGCGCCCCCGACGGATTCGACCCCACGACGTTCGCCGCCGACCTCCAGGACGACGACGACTACCCCGACAACGTCAACATCCTCGTCTCGCCCGGCGGCGAGGTCACCTCCGACCAGGTCGAGCAGAGCGGCATCGACGAACTCGAGGGCGCCGGCGCCACCGACGTGCAGACCCTCGACCGGGTGACCGCGGCGGGCTCCGAGTCCGCGCACCTCACGGCGACCGTGTCGACCGGGGAGGTCCCGTACGTGATCGACCAGTACTACCTCGTCGACGCCGGGCAGACCTACATCGTCACCTTCTCCTCGAGCGTCGACGTGCCGCAGGAGGATCGCGACGCGCTCGCGATGTCCGTTCTCGCGACCTGGCAGTGGGTCTGAGCGGCGGAGCCGGGGGTTGAGCGGCGCCGACCGGGCGTGAGTTATACCGCAGCATCCGAAAGTCGTCAACGATCCGACTGGACACGGCGCGTCGTCCGTCCTATAGTGGGTAGTTGCGCTCCCCTCTACTTGCCCTCATATGGTGGTCGGCTTGTGCCTGCGCCCCCGACGGTTCCCGTCGGCGCGCGCCGCAGGTGTCGGATGCGGGAGTACTCCACCTGACGACAAGGAAAACCAGCCCTCCCCGGGCTCACGGAGGTAATTCCCTTGGCTGCTGCGCGCAACGCAACTTCCACCACCACCACCAAGAACGGCCGCGGGGCATCCCGCCTCTCGTTCGCCAAGATCTCCGACACGCTGACGGTCCCCGACCTTCTGGCGCTGCAGACCGAGTCGTTCGACTGGCTCGTCGGCAACGAGGCGTGGAAGGCACGCGTCGCCGAGGCGCAGGCCGCCGGCCGCACCGATGTGCCCGAGATCAGCGGCCTCGAGGAGATCTTCGAGGAGATCTCGCCGATCGAGGACCTCGGCGAGACGATGCAGCTCTCGTTCACCAACCCCTACCTCGAGCCCGAGAAGTACTCCATCGAGGAGTGCAAGGAGCGCGGCAAGACCTACGCCGCCCCGCTCTACGTCGAGGCCGAGTTCATGAACCACCTCACCGGTGAGATCAAGACGCAGACGGTCTTCATGGGCGACTTCCCGCTCCAGACCGCCAAGGGCACCTTCATCATCAACGGCACCGAGCGCGTCGTCGTCTCGCAGCTCGTGCGTTCGCCGGGTGTCTACTTCGACAAGACGCCCGACAAGACCTCCGACAAGGACATCGTCTCGGCGCGCGTCATCCCGAGCCGCGGCGCCTGGCTCGAGTTCGAGATCGACAAGCGCGACCAGGTGGGCGTGCGCATCGACCGCAAGCGCAAGCAGTCCGTCACCGTCTTCCTCAAGGCCCTGGGCCTGTCGAGCGAAGACATCATGCAGGAGTTCGCGGGCTTCAGCTCGATCGAGGAGACCCTCGAGAAGGACACGATCCTCACCAAGGAGGACGCGCTCCGCGACATCTACCGCAAGCTCCGTCCGGGCGAGCAGGTCGCCGCCGAGGCCGCCCGCGCGCTGCTGGACAACTTCTACTTCAACCCGAAGCGCTACGACCTGGCCAAGGTCGGTCGGTACAAGATCAACCAGAAGCTCGGCATCGACAAGCCGCTGAGCGACTCCGTCCTGACCGTCGAGGACATCGTCGCGACGATCAAGTACCTCGTTCGCCTGCACCGCGGTGACGTCAGCTACGACGGCGTCCGCGCCGGCAAGCCCGCCGAGATCCGCCTCGACGTCGACGACATCGACAACTTCGGCAACCGTCGCATCCGCGCCGTCGGCGAGCTCATCCAGAACCAGGTCCGCACCGGTCTGTCCCGCATGGAGCGCGTCGTCCGCGAGCGCATGACCACGCAGGACATCGAGGCGATCACGCCGCAGACCCTGATCAACGTCCGCCCCGTCGTGGCCGCGATCAAGGAGTTCTTCGGAACCTCGCAACTGTCGCAGTTCATGGACCAGAACAACCCGCTCGCGGGTCTGACCCACAAGCGTCGCCTCTCGGCGCTCGGCCCCGGTGGTCTCTCGCGTGAGCGTGCCGGCGTCGAGGTCCGTGACGTCCACCCCTCGCACTACGGCCGCATGTGCCCGATCGAGACCCCGGAAGGCCCGAACATCGGCCTCATCGGTTCGCTCGCGTCGTTCGCGCGCATCAACGCGTTCGGCTTCATCGAGACGCCGTACCGCCGTGTCGTGGGCAACAAGGTCACCGACCAGATCGACTACCTGACGGCCGCCGAAGAAGCGGACTACGTCGTCGCGCAGGCCGGTGTCGAGCTCAACGCCGACGGCACGTTCGTCAACGACCGCATCCTCGCCCGTCGCGGTCAGGGTGGCGAGGTCGACCTGTTCCCGGTCGACGAGATCGGCTACATGGATGTCTCGCCGCGCCAGATGGTGTCGGTCGCGACCTCCCTCATCCCCTTCCTCGAGCACGACGACGCGAACCGCGCCCTCATGGGTGCGAACATGCAGCGTCAGGCCGTCCCGCTGCTGCGCAGCGAGTCGCCGATCGTCGGTACGGGTATGGAGGGCTACGCGGCCATCGATGCCGGTGACGTCCTCACCGCCGAGAAGGCCGGTGTCGTCTCCGAGGTCTCGGCCGACGTCGTCACCGTCCAGCTCGACGAGGGCGGCACGCAGGACTACTTCCTGCGCAAGTTCGACCGCTCCAACCAGGGCACCTCGTACAACCAGCGCGTCGTGGTCTCGGCCGGCGACCGCGTCGAGGTCGGGGAGGTCATCGCCGACGGCCCCGCCACGGAGAACGGCGAGCTCGCCCTCGGCAAGAACCTCCTCGTCGCCTTCATGACGTGGGAGGGTCACAACTTCGAGGACGCCATCATCCTCAGCCAGGAGCTCGTGAAGAACGACACGCTCTCCTCGATCCACATCGAGGAGTACGAGGTCGACGCGCGCGACACCAAGCTCGGCAAGGAGGAGATCACCCGTGACCTCCCCAACGTCAGCCCCGACCTGCTGAAGGACCTCGACGAGCGCGGCATCATCCGCATCGGCGCCGAGGTGCGTCCCGGCGACATCCTCGTCGGCAAGGTCACGCCCAAGGGTGAGACCGAGCTGTCGGCCGAGGAGCGCCTGCTCCGCGCGATCTTCAACGAGAAGAGCCGCGAAGTCCGTGACACCTCGCTGAAGGTGCCCCACGGTGAGCAGGGCACGATCATCGCCGTCAAGGAGTTCAACGCCGAGGACGGCGACGACGAGCTCGGCTCGGGCGTCAACCGCCGCGTCGTGGTCTACATCGCCCAGAAGCGCAAGATCACCGCGGGTGACAAGCTCGCCGGCCGCCACGGCAACAAGGGTGTCATCGCGAAGATCCTGCCCGTCGAGGACATGCCGTTCCTCGCGGACGGCACCCCGGTCGACGTCGTGCTGAACCCGCTCGGCATCCCCGGTCGAATGAACTTCGGTCAGGTCCTCGAGACCCACCTCGGATGGGTCGCGAAGCAGGGCTGGAAGGTCGACGGTTCGCCCGAATGGGCTGCGAAGCTGCCCGAGCAGGCCCGCGAGGCCGCGCCCGGCACGAAGGTCGCGACCCCGGTGTTCGACGGTGCGTTCGAGGAGGAGATCGCGGGTCTGCTCGACTCGACGAACCCCACCCGCGACGGCGAGCGTCTCATCGACAGCTCGGGCAAGGCGAAGCTGTTCGACGGTCGCTCCGGCGAGCCGTTCCCGGCTCCGATCTCGGTCGGCTACATGTACATCCTGAAGCTGCACCACCTCGTCGACGACAAGATCCACGCACGCTCGACGGGCCCCTACTCGATGATCACCCAGCAGCCGCTCGGCGGTAAGGCCCAGTTCGGTGGCCAGCGCTTCGGTGAGATGGAGGTCTGGGCGCTCGAGGCCTACGGTGCCGCATACGCACTGCAGGAGCTGCTGACGATCAAGTCCGACGACATCGTGGGACGCGTCAAGGTCTACGAAGCCATCGTCAAGGGCGAGAACATCCAGGAGCCCGGCATCCCGGAGTCGTTCAAGGTCCTCATGAAGGAGATGCAGTCCCTCTGCCTGAACGTCGAGGTCCTCTCGGCCGACGGCACCGAGGTCAACCTGCGCGACAGTGACGACGAGGCCTTCCGCGCAGCGGAGGAGCTCGGCATCAACATCTCCACCCGGTTCGAGTCGACGTCGATCGACGAGATCTGACCCGTACCGGCAACGAACAGAATTCCGACACAGGAGAATCAGTGCTCGAGTCACACACCTTCGATCAGCTTCGTATCGGTCTCGCCACCGCCGACGACATCCGTCGTTGGTCCTTCGGCGAGGTCAAGAAGCCCGAGACCATCAACTACCGCACGCTGAAGCCCGAGAAGGACGGCCTCTTCGGAGAGCAGATCTTCGGACCGTCCCGCGACTGGGAGTGCGCCTGCGGCAAGTACAAGCGCGTCCGCTTCAAGGGCATCGTCTGCGAGCGCTGCGGCGTGGAGGTCACCAAGTCCTCCGTCCGTCGTGAGCGCATGGGCCACATCGAGCTCGCCGCCCCCGTCACCCACATCTGGTACTTCAAGGGCGTCCCCTCGCGCCTGGGCTACCTGCTGGACATGGCGCCGAAGGACCTCGAGAAGGTCATCTACTTCGCCGCCTACATGGTGATCTCGGTCGACGAGGACGCACGCCACCGCGACCTGCCGACCCACGAGGCGAACCTCCGCCTCGAGATCAAGAACATCGCCGACCGTCGCGACGCCCGTGTCGCCGACCGCCTGCAGAAGCTGGAAGACGAGCTCGCCGCCCTCGAGGCGGAGGGCGCCAAGGCCGACCAGAAGAAGAAGGCCAAGGACGCCGCCGAGAAGGAGATGGCCACCATCCGCAAGCGCGGCGACGAGCAGGTCGCCAAGCTCGAGCGGATGTGGGACGAGTTCCGCAATCTCGAGGTCGGTCAGCTCAAGCAGGAAGACGACATCTTCCAGGAGCTGCAGGACCGCTTCGGTCAGTACTTCGAGGCCTACATGGGCGCCGAGTCGATCAAGCGTCGCCTCGAGGCGTTCGACCTGGCCGCCGAGGCCGAGTCGCTGCACCTGCAGATCTCCGAGGGCAAGGGCCAGCGCAAGATCCGTGCGATCAAGCGCCTCAAGGTCGTCAACTCGTTCCTGTCGACCGGCATGAGCCCGGCCTCGATGGTGCTCGACGTCGTCCCGGTGATCCCGCCGGAGCTGCGTCCCATGGTCCAGCTCGACGGTGGCCGTTTCGCCACCAGCGACCTGAACGACCTGTACCGTCGCGTGATCAACCGCAACAACCGTCTCCGTCGCCTGATCGACCTCGGTGCTCCCGAGATCATCGTCAACAACGAGAAGCGGATGCTGCAGGAGGCCGTCGACGCCCTGTTCGATAACGGCCGCCGCGGTCGTCCCGTCACGGGTACCGGCAACCGCGCCCTGAAGTCCCTCAGCGACATGCTGAAGGGTAAGCAGGGTCGTTTCCGCCAGAACCTGCTCGGCAAGCGCGTCGACTACTCGGGCCGTTCGGTCATCATCGTCGGCCCGCAGCTGAAGCTGCACCAGTGCGGTCTGCCCAAGCAGATGGCGCTCGAGCTCTTCAAGCCGTTCGTGATCAAGCGCCTCATCGACCTCGGTCACTCGCAGAACATCAAGGCCGCCAAGCGTGCCGTCGAGCGCACCCGTCCCGAGGTCTGGGACGTGCTCGAGGAGATCATCCGCGAGCGTCCCGTGCTGCTGAACCGTGCGCCCACGCTGCACCGTCTCGGCATCCAGGCGTTCGAGCCGCAGCTCGTCGAGGGCAAGGCCATCCAGCTCCACCCGCTCGTCTGCGCCGCCTTCAACGCGGACTTCGACGGTGACCAGATGGCCGTGCACCTGCCGCTGTCGGTCGAGGCTCAGGCCGAGGCCCGCGTGCTGATGCTCGCCTCGAACAACATCCTCAAGCCGTCGGACGGCCGGCCGGTGACCCTGCCCTCGCAGGACATGATCATCGGTCTGCACCACCTGACGACCATCAAGGAGGGTGCTGCCGGTGAGGGCCGTGTGTTCGGCTCCGTCGGCGAGGCGATCCTGGCCAAGGACGAGGGCACCCTCGACCTGCAGGCCAAGGTCCGCATCCGCGTCCCGGGTCTGACGTTCCTCGAGGGCGAAGCGCCCGAGGGCTACGAGCGCCACGGTCTGGTGGATGCCTCGCTGGGTCAGGCGATCTTCAACGACACGCTCCCCAAGGGCTACCCGTTCGTCCGCGAGCAAGCCGACAAGGGCAAGCTGTCGCAGATCGTCAACAAGCTGGCCGAGGAGTACCCGAAGACCGAGGTCGCGGCATCCCTCGACCGGATCAAGGACGCCGGCTTCTACTGGGCCACCCGTTCGGGTGTGACCGTCGCCCTCAGCGACGTCCTCACGCCGCCGAACAAGAAGGAGATCGTCGCCGCCTACGAGAAGCAGGCCGCGAAGGTCCAGGGCCAGTTCGAGAAGGGTCTCACCACCGACGCCGAGCGTCGTCAGGAGCTCATCAAGATCTGGACCGAGGCGACCGACGAGGTCCAGAAGGCGATGCGGGACAACTTCCCGTCCGACAACACCATCAACCGCATGGTGAGCTCGGGTGCCCGTGGTAACTGGCTGCAGATCCGCAACATCGCGGGTATGCGAGGCCTGGTGAACAACCCCAAGGGTGAGATCATCCCCCGTCCGATCATCTCCTCGTACCGCGAGGGTCTGTCGGTGGCGGAGTACTTCATCGCGACGCACGGTGCCCGTAAGGGTCTGGCCGACACGGCCCTCCGTACCGCCGACTCGGGGTACCTCACGCGTCGTCTCGTCGACGTCTCGCAGGATGTCATCATCCGCGAGGAGGACTGCGGCACGACCAAGGGTCTCGAGTTCACGATCGCCGCTCCCGGCACCGACGGCACGCTCGTGCGTGACGCCAACGTCGAGAACTCGGTGTTCGCCCGTACCCTCGCCGCCGACGTCGTCGACGCGCAGGGCACCGTCCTGGCCGAGGCCGGCGACGACGTGGGTGACGTCCTCATCGACAAGCTGGTCGCCGGTGGCATCGAGAGCATCAAGGTGCGCTCGGTCCTCACCTGTGACTCCGCCGTCGGTGTGTGCGCCAAGTGCTACGGCCGTTCGCTGGCCAGCGGCAAGCTCGTCGACATCGGTGAGGCCGTCGGCATCATCGCCGCCCAGTCGATCGGTGAGCCCGGTACCCAGCTGACGATGCGTACGTTCCACACCGGTGGTTCGGCATCGGCGGACGACATCACCCAGGGTCTGCCCCGTGTCCAGGAGCTGTTCGAGGCTCGTACCCCCAAGGGTGCGTCCCCGATCGCCGAGGCCGACGGTGTCATCAAGATCGATGAGACCGAGAAGGCCAAGAAGGTCATCCTGACCCCGGACAACGGCGACGAGCCGCACGTCTACCCGGTCCTCAAGCGCGCCACCCTCCTCGTCGAGGACGGCCAGCGCGTGGTGGTCGGTCAGCCGCTGCAGGTCGGAACGCTCGACCCCAAGGAGGTCATGCGCGTGCAGGGTGCCCGCGAGGTGCAGAAGTACCTCGTCGGCGGCGTGCAGGGCGTGTACCGCTCGCAGGGTGTGCCGATCCACGACAAGCACATCGAGGTCATCGTGCGGCAGATGCTGCGCAAGGTCACGGTCGTCGACCACGGCGAGACGGACCTGCTGCCCGGTGAGCTGGTGGACTTCAAGCGCTACCAGCAGATGAACCGCGAGGCTGTCGCGGCGGGCAAGCGTCCCGCATCGGGTCGCCCCGAGCTGATGGGTATCACGAAGGCGTCGCTCGCGACGGAGTCGTGGCTGTCGGCCGCGTCGTTCCAGGAGACCACCCGCGTCCTCACGCAGGCGGCCATGGAGGGCAAGAGCGACCCGCTCGTCGGCCTCAAGGAGAACGTCATCATCGGAAAGCTCATCCCCGCCGGCACCGGCCTTGCGAAGTACCGCAACGTCGTGGTCGAGGCGACGGAGGAGGCCAAGAGCGAGCGGTACCCCAACCGCATCTTCGCCTCGGACGGCGCGTACAGCGACGCCGACCTGAGCTACGTCGACTTCGACAGCTTCTCGACCGACGACTTCACCCCCGGCAGCTACAACTGATTGAGGTGAGAGACGAGCGAGCTTGCTCGCTCGGCCGAGCCGATTGAAGTTGTCGAGCGACGAAGTCGCGAGAACAACTGATCGAGGTGTGATCGTCTGACCGAAGGCCCCCGGGATCTCCCGGGGGCCTTCGGCGTCGTCGGCGCGGATCGGTCCGGCCGGGCGGCTACCCTGGGGGCATGGCAGGGGTGGGAGGGCGCAACGCCGGCTTCGCGTGGTTCGTCGGCGTCGTGAGCGCGGCGATCGTCGTGACGCTGCTGGTGCTCGCCGTGCCGATGTTCCCCGCCGCCTCGCGATGGATCTCCGAGGCCGCGGGGGTGCCGCAACCCACGGCATCCGCTGCGGCGACCTCGGCCCCTCTCGGCTGCCGCGATCTCTACAACGAAGCGGCGTGGGCGGGTCTGCGCTGGACGGAGGGTGCCGAGATGGTCGCCTCGACGGACGCGCCGGTGTCGACGGCCGCCGACCTCGTTGCCGCCCTCGAGCCGCAGGTGCTCGTCACGTGCACCTGGACCTCCGGGCGGGGCGAGATCTCCACGACGGTCGCGTCCGTGCCGCCGGATGCCGGGGCCATCGCAACGGCTGCGTTGCCGCCGCTCGGGTTCGAGTGCGCCCCCGAGGGTGACCGCGTGCGCTGCTCGCGCACCGAGGGCGACCTGCTCGAGACGATCGAGGCCGGCGGCGGGCAGTGGGTGTCGACGTCGCAGCAGGCGTGGCATCCGACCCAGTACGCGGACGGTGTCGCCGCCGCGGTCTGGTCACGCGCAGGCTGAGCGCTCAGCCCCAGATCGACCGGACGATCGCCGCCGTGTACCCCTGAGGTGCGAGGTTGGAGTACTGCGTGTCGATCGCCACCCCGTCGCGCCAGTAGACGGTGCGCCCGACGGGGAGCCCGAGCTCGTCGGTGCCGCTCTTCTCGCACCGCAGTCCCTCGTCCGGCTCGTAGCAGGTGTAGCCCTCGTCGACACCGAGCAGGTAGAGCGCATCGCGGGCCTCGCGTTCGGGGGAGTAGCCCACGACGGTGACGAGACTCGTGCGACTTGCGCCGGGGTCGGCCCACACGCACACGCGGCTGCTGTCGGGCCGGATGCCGCCGCCCATGCCCGGTGCATTGAGCGGGATGCCCTGCAGGGTGTCCAGGATGCCCGGGGTCAGGATGCTCTCGCAGTCCTTCGGCAGCGGCGTGGTCGAGGTCGACGGGCCGAACGGGAACTCCGCGATGGCGACGGGCGTGACGGTCGGGCTGGGGGTTCCGGATGCCGCATCCGTCGGCGCGGGCGGCACCGCGTCGGGCTCGGGGGCACAGGCCGTCACGGCGCCCGCGAGGGTGAGGGCGGCGAGGGCGCCGACGAGCGCACGGCGGATGCGGGGGCGTCGGCTCGACATGGGGTCCACGATACGTCTCGACCCGGACGCGGCGTCGAGACACGTCGGGGCGCCTCCGCGGCGGCTGGGGGCGCCGACGATACGCTCGCTGGAGCGGTGGCGCACGCCTCCGCGTGAGGAGTGACACCGCCATGAGCGACCCCCAGTTCGGCGAGCGGAACGAACCGACGCGTGAGCCCGCCTACGGCGAGCCCGTCGAGGAGCCCACGTCCACCGGCGAGCCCCGCGACGTCGACCACGTCGTCGGCAGCGCCAACGACAGCCTCGCCGAGGCCGAGGCCGCCTCGCGCACCGCCGAGGACCGCCCGCGCGGTGACGCGGACTTCACCGCGACCGACCGCGGTTCGGACCTGTCGATCGACTACGGCAAGTACAGCGAGCCCGACGCGCCCGTGACGGCCTCCGCCGTCGAGAGCGAGCCGCTGTACCGTCCGGCGGCGACGGAGACGGACTCCGAGGCATCCACCGCCCACACCGACGTCGTCGACGCGCCCGCGCGCCACGACGACGCCCCGGAGCCCGCCACGACCGCGGCTCCCGCCGCTGCTGCGGCGGCCCCGGCCGTCGCGACGGCGGCCTACTCGCACGCCGACCAGACCCCGACGACGGTGACCTCGAGCGAGCCCGCCGCCACAGGCGCGCCGACAGCGGTCTACTCGCAGCAGCCGATCTTCGTGCAGGCCCCCGAGGCACCGCGCGCACGCGGCAACCGCGGTGCCGCCGGCGCCATCGGTCTCGTCGCCGCGCTGGTGTTCGCGCTCCTCTACCTGGCCGCCACGCTCGGCCTCGCAGCGCTCGACGAGTCGATCGCGCTCGCGGACCTCGGCAGCCGCACCCTCGAGATCCTCACCACCTGGGCGTTCTGGGTGCCGGTGGCGGTCTTCTTCCTGGGCTTCTGGATCCTCGGCGCCTTCATCAACCGCGGTCGTTGGGGTCTGTGGGTGGTCTTCGGGCTGCTCGTGGGCGCCGCAGCCTACGGCGGTCACCTGCTCGGCCAGCTGTTCCAGGCGCCGTTCTGGTCGATCGCACCGTCTCAGGCTGCCCAGCTCATGGGGGAGCAGCTCCTCGCCCCGCTCGCCGTCATCGCGTTCGTCCTCGGTCGTGAGATCACGGTGTGGTTCGGTGCGTGGGTCGCGCGTCGCGGTCGTCGGGTGATCGAGCTCAACGACGAGGCCCAGCGCGAGTACGAGCGCACCCTTGAGGCCGGCCCGCAGCTCCAGCAGTACTGACAGGCGGCCGCGGCCGATGTCGCCGTCCGCCGGTGTCGCGCCGCCGATCGCCGCGTTCTTCGCGACGATCGGATTCGCGGCGCTCGCGATCTTCGGCTTCGGCTTCACGAGCCTGCTGACCGACACCGACGTCCTCGCCGAGCCGGCGCTCGGCCAGGGCGCCGGGATCACGGCGATGCTCCTCGCGGCCCTCGTCTTCGCGACCACCGGATACGGAGCGGTCCGCCGCGGCCGCTACGTCGGGGCGCTCTGGGTGGCGGCCGCGACGCTGGCCGGCTATCTCGTCGGGATCGCGGCCGGCGGCATCCTGACGGGGTCGGACCCCGCGGTGGCGGTCGGTGCCGTCGGCGACTTCGCGGTGTCGTGGTATCTCCTCGTCCTGGCGGTGACCGCGGCCGTCGCGGCGTGGGCCGGGATCGCGCTCGGGCGCACGCGGGCGAGCAGACCGCAGTGGCCGTGGGAGCACGACGACGACGAGGAGTGACGGGCGACGGCATCCGGCACGGCGGAAATGCCCCGATCGGCGCGGATCTCCGCGACAATGGAGCCGTGGAGCGCTCGCTCGAGACGCAAGTGGACCAGGCCGTCGAGGCCTGGCTGCGCTGGTTGCCGCGCTGGGAGCCGGCCACGCACCGCGGCCGGGTCGCTCCCTGCCGACGGTGCCTCGGGTCTCCCGTCCTCTCGGCGGCGGGTCTCGGGTCCGATGTGCCGCACGGGGTGCAGCACGGTCTGTCGACCCGGATCAAGACGATCGTCGACAACGCCGTCGCGCACTACACCGCACGCAACCTCCCGATGCTGCAGGCCGAGCTGGACCAGCAGGCCGACCGCAACCGGTCCCGCACCTACCGGCCCGCCGAGGGGCTCGAGCCCGAGTTCGACGGCCTGCCGATGGACCCGGATCCCGTCCCGGGCGCCCCCTTCCTGTTCACGATCGCGGGTCTGGCGGATGAAGCGGATGCCGCGGTGCCCGCGCTCCCTCCGCTCACCGAGGACGCGAAGGCGGCGCTCCGTCAGGAGGTCCGCCTCGCCGACGAGTACGCGAGCATGGTGGGGCGCGAGGTCTGCACGATCCTGCTGCGGCATCGCCTCCGGATCCAGACGGCCGTGGCCCAGTACGTCGAGCCGCAGATCGCGGCACTGCTCGACGAGTTGACCCGCTCGCTCGACGCCCCGTTCGACCCGGGCGACGGTCTTCCCGGGGTCTGACGCGGCTCCGCTGCCTTCCGCGGGGGCCGGTCCTGCTCACTTAGGGTGGGGGGATGATCACGGGTGTCGACAGCGGTGCGGGTGTCGTCCTGGGACTGCTCGCCTTCGTCCTCGGCGCGGCGGTGTACGTGTGGGTCGCCCTGGCGCTCTCGGCCGCCTTCCGGAAGATGGGCGAGGAGCCCTGGCGCGCATGGGTGCCCGTCCTCAACATCGCCGTGCTGCTGCGCTGGGGTGGGTTCTCGATGTGGCTCGCCCTCCTCGTCCTCGTGCCGGGTGTCGGCCCGATCGCCGTCTGGATCCTCCTGATCCTGACCGTGCACCGGCTGAACCCCGGGTTCGGGTACGGCGGCGGGATGACCGTCGTCGGGGCGCTCCTGTTCCCGGTCTGGGCGACGATCGTGGGGTTCGGTCCGGCCGAGTGGCGGGGCGCGCGACCCGCCCATCTGCATCCCGATCCGGTGGCGCGGCCCGCGTCGCCTCCCTACGCGCCGTTCGGATCGGTCGGAACGGACTTCGGCCCGCCGTTGCCGCCGCCGCCCTTCCCGGCGCCCGCCCCTGCGCCGGGTGACGACGCGCGGCCGGGTCCTGCGGCCGCCCCGGCGTCACCGGTCGCGCCCCAGCCCTGGGCGCCGCAGACCTCCGCCGCAGCGGCTCCCGCTGATGCGTCGACGCTCGGCGCCGAGCCGGAGGCGACGGGGGAGCAGCCCGACTCGACCGCTCCGACGCCGACGATGCGTTCCGGCAGCGCGCTGCCGGCAGTCGCCGACACGTCCACGACCGCGCCGCAGACGCCGTTCCCTCCGCAGGCCGCACCTCCCGCGCCCCGCGACGCGAGCCCTCCCGTCGCCGCCGCGCCGGGCATCATCTCGTCGGTGCCGGGGCGCGACGAGGCGCCCGTCACGCGTCTGCGCCCGCCGGCGTTCGGCGCCGACCGCGCCGAACGCGACGTCTTCCCCGAGCTGACCGGCGAGGTCTCCGCCATCCCCGGCTCGCCGGCCGCGGGCGCTCCCGTGTCGGCGAGCTCCTCGGTCTCGGCGCAGGAGCGCGAGCAGCAGGAATCGGCCCCCGCGCCGTGGGGCGAGGACCTCGAGCGCACCGTCGTCGTGCGTCGCGGGCACCCGCGGTGGGAGCTCGTGCTCCCCGACGGCTCGACCGCCGACCTGTCGGGCGACGTCGTCATCCTGGGGCGCAACCCCGTCGCCGATCCCGCGCATCCCCGCGCCCAGCTCCTTGCGATCGCCGACCCGACGCGGACCGTGTCGAAGACCCATGCCCGCCTCGAGCGGCGCGGCGAGGTGTGGCGCATCGTCGACCTGGGCTCGACCAACGGCATCCTGCTGCCCAGTCCCCTCGGCACGGACGTCGAGGTCGAGCCGGGCGGGGCGGCGGAGGTGGCCGAGCGCTTCCTCCTCGGCGATGCGGCGCTCCGACTGCAGCGGACGGATGCCGGTTCCTGACCGGCGGCGATCCGCACCTGAGCACTCGCGGTGAAGTCCGCCCTCGTTTGACCCGACTTCGTCATCCCGCGTATCATTGATCGGGTGTGCGCACACGCGCGCCATGCGACGTGCCCCGGCACGGGACAGGCGAGGCGAGCGCACCAGGGACAGGGCCTGCGAACAGGCCACCCCCACGGCATATCCATCACTCCCGTTCGTCGCGGTCGCGGCGTGCAGATGGATCTGTGGTGAAACCACGAACGCTGTCACCGTGCAGCACCTGTGCCCGGCGCGAGCCGCGCGCAGATCGACAAGGAGAGAACGTGCCAACCATTCAGCAGTTGGTTCGCAAGGGTCGCTCGCCCAAGGTCTCGAAGACCAAGGCGCCCGCCCTGAAGGCGAACCCGCAGCAGGCGGGTGTCTGCACCCGCGTGTACACGACCACGCCCAAGAAGCCGAACTCGGCGATGCGCAAGGTCGCCCGTGTGAAGCTCCGCAACGGGACCGAGGTCACCGCCTACATCCCCGGTGAGGGCCACAACCTGCAGGAGCACTCGCTCGTGCTCGTCCGCGGTGGTCGTGTGAAGGACCTCCCCGGTGTGCGTTACAAGATCGTCCGCGGCGCCCTGGACACCCAGGCTGTCAAGAACCGTAAGCAGGCTCGCAGCCGCTACGGCGCCAAGAAGGGTTGAGCTAGATGCCTCGTAAGGGACCCGCACCCCGCCGCGTCGTCGTCAACGACCCGGTCTACGGTGCTCCGATCGTCACCCAGCTGGTGAACAAGATCCTCGTCGACGGCAAGAAGTCCATCGCCGAGGCCATCGTCTACAACGCCCTCAAGGGTGTCGAGGCGAAGAACGGCCAGGACGCCGTCGCGACGCTCAAGAAGGCGCTCGACAACGTCCGCCCCACCCTCGAGGTCAAGAGCCGCCGCGTCGGTGGCTCGACCTACCAGGTTCCCGTCGAGGTCAAGCCCCACCGCGCGAACACGCTCGCGCTGCGCTGGCTCGTCTCGTACGCGAAGGGTCGCCGTGAGAAGACCATGACCGAGCGCCTCCAGAACGAGATCCTGGATGCCTCGAACGGCCTCGGTGCCGCGGTGAAGCGCCGCGAGGACACCCACAAGATGGCCGAGTCGAACCGCGCCTTCGCGCACTACCGCTGGTAATCAGCACCTCGGCGGCCGGCCGGGTCACCCCCGGCCGGTCGCCCCGCGACATCCGTCACTACACGTAAGGACACCCCGTGGCACAAGAAGTGCTCACCGACCTCAACAAGGTCCGCAACATCGGCATCATGGCGCACATCGATGCCGGCAAGACGACGACGACCGAGCGCATCCTCTTCTACACGGGTGTCAACCACAAGCTGGGCGAAACCCACGACGGCGCCTCGACCACCGACTGGATGGAGCAGGAGAAGGAGCGCGGCATCACGATCACGTCGGCCGCCGTCACCTGCTTCTGGAACAAGAACCAGATCAACATCATCGACACCCCGGGTCACGTCGACTTCACGGTCGAGGTGGAGCGCTCGCTCCGCGTCCTCGACGGTGCCGTCGCCGTCTTCGACGGCAAGGAGGGCGTCGAGCCCCAGTCCGAGACCGTGTGGCGTCAGGCCGACAAGTACGACGTCCCCCGTATCTGCTTCGTCAACAAGATGGACAAGCTGGGCGCGGACTTCTACTTCACCGTCGACACGATCGTGAAGCGCCTCGGCGCCAAGCCGCTCGTGCTGCAGCTGCCCATCGGTGCCGAGAACGACTTCGTCGGCGTCATCGACCTCGTCGAGATGCGCGCACTGGTGTGGCCCGGCGACGCCAAGGGTGACGTGACCATGGGCGCCAAGTACGAGGTGCAGGAGATCCCCGCCGACCTCAAGGACCGCGCCGAGGAGTACCGCCAGCAGCTGCTGGAGACCGTCGCCGAGAGCGACGAGGAGCTCCTCGAGAAGTTCTTCGGTGGTGAGGAGCTCACGATCGCCGAGATCAAGGGCGCCATCCGCAAGATGACGGTCGCCGGCGAGCTCTACCCCGTGCTCTGCGGCTCCGCGTTCAAGAACCGCGGTGTCCAGCCGATGCTCGACGCGGTCGTCGACTACCTGCCGTCGCCCCTCGACGTGCCCGCCATCGAGGCGCACGACCCGAAGGACGAGGAGAAGGTCATCGAGCGTCACCCCGACGCCAACGACCCGTTCGCCGCGCTGGCCTTCAAGGTCGCCGTGCACCCGTTCTTCGGTCGCCTGACGTACATCCGCGTCTACTCGGGTCAGCTCGACTCGGGTGCGCAGGTCATCAACTCGACCAAGGGCAAGAAGGAGCGCATCGGGAAGATCTTCCAGATGCACGCCAACAAGGAGAACCCGGTCGACGCGGTCACCGCGGGCAACATCTACGCGGTCATCGGCCTGAAGGACACCACCACCGGTGACACCCTCGCCGACCCGAGCGAGCCCGTCGTCCTCGAGTCGATGACGTTCCCCGAGCCCGTCATCGAGGTCGCGATCGAGCCGAAGACCAAGGCCGACCAGGAGAAGCTGGGTGTCGCCATCCAGAAGCTCGCCGAGGAGGACCCGACCTTCCGCACCGAGCTCAACCCCGAGACCGGTCAGACGGTCATCAAGGGCATGGGCGAGCTGCACCTCGACATCCTCGTCGACCGCATGAAGCGCGAGTTCCGCGTCGAAGCGAACGTCGGCAAGCCGCAGGTCGCGTACCGCGAGACGATCAAGAAGACCGTCGAGCGTTACGACTACACGCACAAGAAGCAGACCGGTGGTTCGGGTCAGTTCGCGAAGATCCAGTTCGCGCTCGAGCCCCTCGAGGTCACGGCCGACAAGACGTACGAGTTCGAGAACAAGGTCACCGGTGGCCGCATCCCGCGCGAGTACATCGAGCCGACCAACCAGGGCTTCCAGGACGCCATGCAGGTCGGTGTCCTCGCCGGCTTCCCCATGGTGGGCGTGAAGGCGATCCTCATGGACGGCGCGTCGCACGACGTCGACTCGTCCGAGATGGCGTTCAAGATCGCGGGTTCGATGGGCTTCAAGGAGGCTGTCCGCAAGGCCAGCCCCGTGCTGCTCGAGCCGCTGATGGCCGTCGAGGTCCGTACTCCCGAGGAGTACATGGGCGACGTCATCGGCGACCTGAACTCGCGTCGTGGCCAGATCCAGTCGATGGAGGACGGAGCGGGCATCAAGATCGTCCGCGCCCTCGTCCCCCTGTCGGAGATGTTCGGCTACATCGGTGACCTGCGTTCGAAGACTTCGGGCCGCGCGGTCTACGCGATGGAGTTCGACAGCTACTCCGAGGTCCCGCGCGCGGTGGCCGACGAGATCGTCCAGAAGACCAAGGGCGAGTAACACTCGTTCTTCGGATGCCGGGGGCCCGGCCCCCGGCATCCGCCCAAACTGAATATCGTCACGTCAACTACACTGACAACATCCCCGTAGAAGCCCGGTCGCAATCCAGCGCCCGGATGACTACACGACAGTCCTGAGGAGGACCCAGTGGCCAAGGCCAAGTTCGAGCGGACCAAGCCGCACGTCAACATCGGAACGATCGGTCACGTCGACCACGGCAAGACCACGCTCACCGCTGCCATCTCGAAGGTGCTCGCCGACAAGTTCCCGTCGGCCACCAACGTGCAGCGTGACTTCGCGTCGATCGACTCCGCTCCCGAAGAGCGCCAGCGTGGTATCACGATCAACATCTCGCACGTCGAGTACGAGACCCCGAAGCGTCACTACGCACACGTCGACGCCCCGGGTCACGCTGACTACATCAAGAACATGATCACCGGTGCCGCTCAGATGGACGGCGCGATCCTCGTGGTCGCCGCCACCGACGGCCCGATGGCTCAGACGCGTGAGCACGTTCTGCTCGCCAAGCAGGTCGGCGTTCCCTACCTGATGGTCGCGCTGAACAAGTCGGACATGGTCGACGACGAGGAGATCCTGGAGCTCGTCGAGCTCGAGGTCCGCGAGCTGCTGTCCAGCCAGGGCTTCCCCGGCGACGACGCTCCGGTCGTCCGCGTCTCGGGCCTCAAGGCTCTCGAGGGCGACGAGCAGTGGGTCCAGTCGATCCTCGACCTGATGGACGCCGCTGACGAGTCGATCCCCGACCCGGTCCGCGACAAGGACAAGCCCTTCCTCATGCCGATCGAGGACGTCTTCACGATCACCGGTCGTGGCACGGTCGTCACCGGTCGCGCCGAGCGTGGCACCCTCGCCATCAACTCCGAGGTCGAGATCGTCGGCATCCGCCCGACGCAGAAGACCACGGTCACGGGTATCGAGATGTTCCACAAGCAGCTCGACGAGGCCTGGGCCGGCGAGAACTGTGGTCTGCTCCTCCGTGGTCTCAAGCGCGACGACGTCGAGCGTGGCCAGGTCGTCGTGAAGCCGGGTTCGGTTACGCCGCACACCAACTTCGAGGGCACTGCCTACATCCTCTCGAAGGAGGAGGGTGGCCGTCACAACCCCTTCTACACGAACTACCGCCCGCAGTTCTACTTCCGCACCACGGACGTGACCGGCGTCATCACGCTGCCCGAGGGCACCGAGATGGTCATGCCCGGTGACACCACGGACATGACGGTGGAGCTCATCCAGCCCATCGCCATGGAGGACGGCCTCGGCTTCGCGATCCGTGAGGGTGGCCGCACCGTCGGTGCCGGTACCGTCACCAAGATCCTCAAGTAAGTCCTTCGGACTCACCGACAGGGGTCGGGCCTTCGGGCCCGGCCCCTTCGTCGTTCCTGCAAGGGGGTGCGATCGGGTGGGGGCGGTCTTAGACTGACCGCGCCGCGGCATCCGCGGTCCGAGACGGAAGGGATCCCATGGGTATCGACGATGTGGTCAACAAGGGCAAGCAGTTCCTCGAGCAGCACAAGGAGGAGATCGACCGGAACCTGAAGTCGGACAAGGCCGAGGACGTCAGCGACAAGGTCCTCGACGCCGCGGCCGATTTCGTGAAGAAGGTCGCTCCCGACTCGGTCGACGCGAAGGTCGACGAGGTCCGCGACAACGTGGATCGGCGTATCGGGAACGAGTGATCCCTGCGAGGGGTCGGATGCTGCGGCATCCGGCCCCTCTGCTGTGCCCGGCCGGAGGTGGCGCGTCTGACAGAATGAACGTCGGACGGTGAGGATCGGATGACGCAGGTGAAGCGGGTCGCATCGTGAGCGGCATCCTGGTCCACGAGTGGCTGTCGCCGCGGGGCGGGTCCGAGAACGTCTTCGCCGTGCTGGGCGAGGTGTTCCCCGACGCGGAGCGCTGGTGCCTGTGGGACGAGAGCGGCGGGCGTTTCGAGGGCGTCGAAGAGACGCTGCTGGCCCGCACGCCGTTGCGCGGACGCAAGGCGGCCGCTCTGCCGCTCATGCCGTTCGCGTGGCGGATGCTGCCGCAGCGGGATGCGGACTGGGTGCTCTGCAGCAGCCACCTCTTCTCCCACCACGCCCGTTTCGGCGGGCGCGCCGCCGAGGCGCCGAAGCTCGTGTACGCGCATACGCCGGCGCGGTACATCTGGGTGCCCGAGCTCGACGGGCGCGGGCAGTGGCCGCTCGCGCGCGCGGCGTCGGCGATGCTCAAGCCGCTCGACCGGCGGCGGGCGGCCGAGCCCGTCGCGATCGCCGCGAACAGCGCGTTCATCGCGGAGCGCGTCGGCTGGGCGTGGGACCGCGAGGCGACCGTGATCCACCCGCCGATCGACGTGGCGAGGTTCGCGCAGGCGCGTGCCACGGATGAGACCGAGGGCGTGCTGGCGACGCTGCCGGCGGACTACCTGCTGGGTGTGTCCCGGTTCGTGCCGTACAAGCGGCTCGAGCTCGTCATCGACGCCGGGGTGGCGTCGGGGCTGCCGGTGGTCCTCGCGGGCGGCGGAGCCGACGAGGCGCGACTACGGGCGTACGCGGAGGACCGCGGGCACCCGGTGACGATCGTCCGGGATCCGTCGTCGACCCTGCTGGCGGCGCTGTACCGCGCCGCTGTCGCGCTCGTGTTCCCCGCCGTCGAGGACTTCGGCATCATGCCGGTCGAGGCGATGGCGACCGGGACTCCCGTCGTCGGCAACGCGGTCGGGGGAGTGGCGGAGAGCGTCGTCGACGGCGTCACCGGGGCTCTGGTGCACGAGTGGTCGGCGACGGAGCTCGCCGCTGCCGTCGAGCGGGCCGCGGCGGCCGACCGCGACGCCTGCGTCCGCCGGGCATACGAGTTCGATCGGCCGGTGTTCGAGGCCGAGATCGCGGCGTGGGTCGCACGGGAGGTCGGATGACCGCGCTCTTCGTCGACGACCGCTACCGGGGCGCCCACGGGATCGGCCGGTACGCGCGCGAGGTACTCGGGCGTCTCGACGTGCCGTGGCGGGACCTGGGCCTCGACGGGACGCCCTACGCGCCGCTCGACGCCTTCCGGCGCGTGCTCGGACCCGCGCCGGCGGACGTCGTCTATTCGCCCGGGTACGGCGCGCTCCTGCGCGCCCCGCGTCAGGTGCTCACCGTGCACGACCTCATCCAGTTGCAGACGGCCTGGCCGGGTCGGGCGAAGTTCCTCGCCTACTACAACGGTCCGGTGCGTCGGGTGGTCCGCCGGGCGGGGGTCGTCCTGACGGTCTCCGAGACGTCGGCCGAGGCGATCCGGGCCTGGCTCCGGGACGACAGCGTGCGCGTCGTGAACGCCGGCAACGGATGCTCGGCGGCGTTCACGCCCGAGGGGCCGCGGGAGGCGGCATCCGATCCGTACGTCCTGTTCGTCGGGAACACGCGGGCGCACAAGAACCTCGATGTCGTGCTGCGTGCGGCGGCGGTGGCCCCCGGCATCCGGGTCCGGACGGTCGTTCCTGCGGCCGAGGAGGCCGAGGTGCGTCGGCTCGCGGCGGAGCGGGGTGTGGCCGAGCAGGTGGGGGTGACGACGGGGGTCGACGACGCGCGCCTGGCCGAGCTGTACCGCGGCGCGGTGGCGACCGTCATGCCGTCGCTGCTCGAGGGGTTCGGGCTGCCCGCGCTCGAGTCGGTGGCCAGCGGGACGCCGGTGATCCACTGGAGCGGCTGCCGCGCCGTCGCCGAGATCGTGGCGGGGCGGGGGTGGGCTGTGTCCGATGCGCACGACGCGCACGAGTGGGCGGCGGCGATGACCGAGGCGGCCCACTCTGCGCGAACCGTGGCGGCACCGTCTGACGCGTACGACTGGGATCGGACGGCGCGGGTCGTGGCCGAGACCCTGACCCACGTGCTCGGCTGAGGGCGATCAGTCCGCGACGAGGCCGCTGAGGAACGTCGCGAGCTCGCCGGCCTTCGCCGCCCAGGTGTGGTTCTCCGCCGTGCGGCGACCCGCGAGGTTGGGGGAGGGATGCCGCAGCGCAGCCGCGAGCGCCGCGTCGGCCGTCGCGGGCGAGGCGTAGGTGTGGACGCCTGCGTCGATGTCGTTGCGGATGCCGGGGGTCTCGCGGGAGACCACGGCGAGACCGGCGGCGAGGTACTCGTGCAGCTTCATGGGGCTGCGGCCGGCGTTCGACGGGTCGTCGGAGAGAGGGAGGAGCCCGACGCGGGCGCCGCGGAGGAGCGCGGGGAGCTCGGCGTAGGGGACGGGGCCGGCGAGCTCGACATTCGAAGGCAGGGGCGCCGGTGGGGTGGGGCGGGGTCCGGCGATGACGAAGCGCACCTCGGGGTGGGCGCTCGCCCAGGCGTGCAGCTGCTGCCAGTCGAAGCGGGCGTCGAGCGCGCCGACGTACACGCAGGTCGCCGGGCGGGTGTCGGCATCCGTCGGCGGATCGGCGAACGCCGCGAGGTCCACGCCGTTCTCGATGACGAGCGAGGGGAGGGTGAGGTGGCCGAGACCGCGCAGGACGGCGCCGGAAGTTGCGACGACGGCGTCCGCGGACGCGAGGATGCGGTCCTGCAGGGTGTGCTTGAGTCCGTCGGGGTAGAGGTCGGTGGGGCGGTAGACGAGGGTGTCGCTGAGTCCGCGCACGCTGTCGTCCCAGAGCAGCGGCTGGTCGATGAGGACCGCGTCGAACCGTGGCTCGATCCCGGCGCGGGCCAGAGCCCGCGCGTCGCGGAAGGTTCCCCAGGGGCGGGGGAGGGCTGTGCGGGGGACGAGGTGCGTGACGCCGTCGTCGTCGCGGTGCGCGTGGCGCGGGACGGCCGACGAGACGGCGCGAGGGATGCGTCCGGTGAGGCGGTGGGCGAGCGAGATCGGGGTGGAGAGGTGGACGACCTCGGCGCCGAGGTGGGCGAGTTCGCGGGCGTAGTGGTGGCTGCCGACGCGGAAGTCGCCGAAGACGTGCGTGTGCGAGAGGAACAGGACGCGGGCGCCGGTCACGCCCGTGCCGTCCGGATAGCGGTGCGGATCTCGTCTTCGATGCGGGTGAGGTCGGCGGAGGCGGCCGCGATGCGCCTGGTGATCTCGTCGATGCGGTCGGTCTGCCGCCGCATCCGCTCCAGCATCTCGGTCGCCGTCATCGTCGCGGCGTCCGCGGTGGTGTCGGCGAGCCCGATCGTCGCGAAGGCCGCCGTGATCTTGTGCGTCGGCGAGGGGACGAGCTCCAGCGGAGCCGCGCCCGAGAGTGCGGCCAGGACGAGGACGTGCATGCGATCGCTGATCACCAGGCGCGCGTCGTCGTAGCGCTCGCGGAGCCGGGCTTCATGCGTGACGGGGTCGGTGTCGCCCCACGGCTCGAACGTTCCGCCGAGGGCGTCGGCGAGGTCGCGGGAGCGTTCCTCGTCTTCGCGCACCTGGACGACGGTGCGGATGCGGAGGCCCTCGGATGCGGCGAACCCGCGGACCGCCTCGATCCAGTCCCCGTTCGGCATCGGTCGCGTCCCGCGCAGGCTGACGACGAGGTCGCGGCGGTTCTCCCACGGGACGCCGGGACGGATGCCGGCGCCGAACCCGATGTCGGGGACGACGCGGCTGCCGCCGGCGAGGGCCGCACTCGCGGCATCCCGCCAGAGGGCGAACTGCGACAGGCGGGCGGCGAACGTATGGATGGCGGTGGCCGGTTGGGTGGGGGCACGGATGCCGCGGGGCGGCCGGACCACGACGCCGCCCTTGAGGCGGATGAGGAGCGTCTCGGCGAGGAAGACGAGCTCACGCAGGACGTTGCCGCGGTCGAGCGGGATCTCGCCTGACTCGAAGACGAGGACCGGGCGGCGCGGCGCCGTCGCGATCAGCCACAGCCACCGTGCGACGCTTCGCTTGGAGCGGAGGACACGGGTGCCGGAGGGCAGGCCGAGCTGGAGCAGCCAGGTGTCGGGAGCCTCACCGACGTAGACGATGAGCTCGTCGGACGTGCCTATCGCCCAGCGGACCGCCTCGCGTCGGATGAGCGCGTCGCCGATGTTGCCGGCCGGGCCCGTCGCGGAGACGAGGGTGCGGGTGGGGCGAAGTGACGACGTGAGATCGTCACCGGCGCTGCGCATCTGACAACGATACTGATCGATCGGTCATGCTCACCGCGCGGGAGCTCTGCCCATCCCCGAGAGCGTGGCAAGAATCGCATCCGGCAAAGGAGCGCCGAGGCTGCCGTCTCGAGGGGGAAGATAGCCGACGCTCCGGGGTGCGCCGTTCCGCGCGCTCGTCACAGCGTTCAGCAGCGCCTCACAGAGAGCAGGGGGCGAGCCCTCCACGGCGACAATTCGCGGGTGCATCGTGTGGCGGGATCCATCGACCTCATTCGTGACGGCGACCGACCCTGTCATGGCGAGATCGAACGGCATGTGGCTCGGGTGTGGCGTCGCCTGGAGGGCCAGGCCGACGTCTACCCGTGAGAGCTCACTGAAGTATGACGATCGGTCGAGCACGCCGAGGTTGTGCATCACCGTCCCCTGCGCCAGCGAGACGTCTTCGCCCTCCTCGCCGGCCATCACGAATGAAACCGTGCGTCCTTCGCTACGAAGTCTCTCAGCTGTCATTGTCAGAGCGGCGATGCCGAGATCGAACATGTTTCGCGGCTTCGACGGTCGGCCGTAGAAGAGCAACCGCGGAACTGGCTCGCGAAACCGTCGCGCGGCGGCCTGCTGCAGGTTCCAGGTGTCGAATTGGGGGGCGAAGATCTGAGCCCGATCCACATGGTGGCCACGAGCCGTCAAGAATCGCGCCACCTGAGTACCGTTAACCAGCAATGCGAAGCCCGCCGAGTAGGTGGACTCTGCGAACGCTCGCTCGTGCGGGCCTGCGAAGTACTCGGCCTCGTAATCCTGCACGAGATAGATCACCTGATCGCATGAGAGCTTCCCCGCCTGTGCCGATACGTCGAGTGCGTGTGCGGTCATCCAGTGGGTAGCCACCCAAATGTCGTCTCGTCCGAAGCTGGTGTCGGTGACCTCGTATCCACAGACGACTTCCCAATTCACGCCGTCGAAGACGGAAGAGAGCTTCGCGACCCGCTCTCGCTCGTATTCCGCTCGCGCAGGCGGGTCGAGCCGCTCCTGCGTCAACAGGATCAGCCTGACGGCCACGTCGAGGAGGCCGGCGGTGACCGCCGCGACCTCGATGGCCGTCTTCACGCCCGCGAACATTGCTTCTGGATGAAACTCGAGAAGCACCAAGTTGAGTCGTGGCGGCGCGTCGACAGCGCGCACTTCCAGGAACGAACTCGCCAACGGGTTCGATGAGTGCTGCGGGCTATGAGGGTTGACCTCACGATCGTCTGCGAGCGACATCTGCGCCGATCCTCCTCGAACTCGCTACGCATCAGCACGGTGCGAAGGCTCCCGGCGACACAGTAGTAGGCTAACCCGGCTGGGGGGCGCAACCGGCTTGGTGTCGCTCGAGCAGGATCGCGTTGTGACGTGCGAGCAACGTGTCGCGAGAAGTTGGCGGGTTAGGTCACGTATGTCATTGCTGGTGGTCATGGCGCATTTCGACGCGCACTCGATTCTTCGCAAGCACACCCTGGACGCTCTTCGAAACTACTCACGGGCGGCGACCCGGGTGATTGTGGTGTCGACGTCAGGGATCCAGTCAACCGATTACGTCGACTTGCCCCGCAACGTCGAGTGGATCAATCGCACCAACTACGGTTACGACTTCTACAGCTACAAATGGGGATTGGACGTCGTCGGTGATTACGCCGCCTACGACCGGCTCCTTCTCGTCAACGACACCTTCGTCGGTCCTATCGTCCCTCTCGACTCGATACTCGACAGCCGCCAGGCTCAGACGTTGGACGTCTTGGGCATGACCTGGTCTGAGAACCACGGCGGGCACGCTCAAAGCTTCTTCGTCAGCTTCACGAACGCAGTGACCCGTTCGAACGCATTCCAAGGTTTCTGGCGCGAGATGGTGCCCGTTTCGCAACGTAAATCCGTCATCATGCAATACGAAGTCGGCCTCACTACCGTGCTGACCGATGCCGGCTTCAGCGCCGGAGGTTATCTCCAGCCGACAGCCGCGGAGCTGGATCTCGCGATGCGGAGACGGGCGTATCAGGCTGATGTGCGTCTCGTGCCCGGGGGTAAGGGCAAAGTCGTCAGCGACGTCCGGCTCGTGACCGACGAGGAACGCCGCTCCTTCAATCCGGCCATCGCTCTTGCCGATCGTTTTCTCATGAACGCACGGCTCCCTCTGCTCAAGTTCGACACCTTGCGCTTCGATCCATACGGCCTGGGCGCGACCCAGCTACTGAGTGAGGCGGAATCAAGGCTGGGCGAGCACATGGAAGGAGTTCGGTCCTTCCTTCGCGACACGCGATCGAATTATCCGTTCCGCGCACGTGAACACAACGCGCTCAGCGACACCTCATTTCTGAAGAACAGCGGACTCGGATACTGCTCGGACCCCGAATACCGCCGGCTGAATACCCCTGGAGAGCAGGAGTCATGAAAGATAAACGTCGCGCAGTCCTCGTTCTGATCGCTGGTCTCCTCGTCGCAATGGCGTCGCTTGTCGCGTTCGCTGCCCCGGCGTGGCTGACCTTCATCGCCGTCGTGCTCCAGATCGCCCTCGTGCTCGTCGTCGTCGATACACGGCGGGCACTGAGTCTGCGGATCCTCGCGGCTGCGAAGAACTTTGAGACTCGGCTCAATCGGAGGCTTGGGTCCCCGAGGGGCGTCCCGTCGCGGAAATCGGCTCGAGCGAAGGCACCTGATCGACCTGCGCCCGACACGCGCGAGGCCGATGTGAAGAAGATCCGCGCTTCGCTCGTCTTCGATCAGGAGTGGTACGAGAGCGAAGTTGCAGGACAGTTCCGTTCATTGGACGACGCCATCAAGCATTACCTCAACCGTGGACGGAAGGCGGGTTTCAGTCCTCACCCCCTCTTCCAGCCCGCCTGGATGATGCGCGGCACGTGGTCGAAGGTCGAGAAAGACCCGTTGCTGTCCTATCTCGAGAACGAGGATGGACTGTGGGCTAAATCGACCTCGCCGCTCTTCGATCCCGCGCATCTCCGGGATGATGTCGTTGACGCTGAGTATGGGCCACTCACCGGCTTCCTTCGTGACGCCGGATCGGACTCCCCTCTTCCGTACGGCTCCTCAGGCTCGCTGCGAAGCGGCATCACGCTGGACGACGTACGTTCCTTCCTGCGCAGCCACGTATCCGGTTGGAGAGAACGCGAGCACGTGCTGGCACCGACTCGGGGCAGTCGCGTTGCGCCACCTGAAACCGACGCTCTCGAGGAGGCGCGCGAAGCCCTCCGTGCGCGAGGCGAGGATTTGCCGCTCGTATCGATCATTCTGCCCACCTGGAATCGATCTGGGCAGCTTCGTGCCGCGATGCAATCGGTGTTCGACCAGACCTACCCGAGATGGGAATTGCTGATCGCTGACGACGGGTCGATTGACGACACACTTCAGGTCGTCAATGCCGTCGCCGCGACAGATTCACGCGTCATTCCCCTGGAGCTGCCGCACCGTGGAGTGAGTGCCGCTCGGAACGCTGCCCTCGCGCGCGCCAAGGGTGAGTACATCGCGTTCTTGGATTCGGACAAGCAGTGGGAGACGGACTTCCTCTTCTCCATGGTCGCCCACCTCGAGCTAAGCGGAGGTCAGGCGGCTTACAGTTGCGTCGAGGTTTCTCTGAACGGAGCGTCACTGTTTAGGACGACTCCGGCGACACCTGAATCTTTGTTGGTCGCCAACTCGATCGACCAGACCGCGATAGTCGCGCGGCGGGAACTGATCATGTCGGTCGGCGGGTTCGATGAGGATCTTCGCCGCGCTGTGGACTACGACCTCATCCTGTCCTTGGTCGGCGCAGCTGAGCTGGATCAGGTTCCCTACGTGGGCGTCAAGTACAGCGAAGACGATCAGGACCCCAACCGGATCAGCGAAGCAGAGTCGATCGCGTGGAACTTCTACGTCCGCGATCGTCGGCGATGGGCGGATGCTTCGCTCCCTGAATGCGAACCGGGTCTGGTGAGCATCGTGGTCGACGGTGTGAGGACGTTCGATGAGGCTCGAGCTACTCTCGACGACCTCAAACAGCACGTCGGGGCTGCGGATGCGGAGATACTTCTCCTCCCCACATCGCATGCGTGGCCGGTACTGCAATCGGTTCTGCTCGCAGAATTCTCGGTCATGAATGTGCGCGTCATGCCTGCCGTCGGCGTGAACGATCGGCCCGCGCTGCGCCTTAACCACGCTTTGCGCGCTGTGCGAGGAGAGTACGTCTACGTCACCAATGCTCAAACGGCACACATGGATGGGCAGATAGTCGAGCTGATCGATCGTCTCCACCAAACTGACGCGGCGGTCGTGCACCCCGTGGTCCTGGACAGGCGTCGTCTGATCCAGGACGCAGGTGTGGTGTACGCGCCCAACGGCAGAGATCCGATCGGGCTGCTGGCCGGACTGCCTGCCGACTGGGCCACGGGGGTCTCCGCGCACGTGAGTGTCCCCGGCGCCACTGTTCCGTTCCTCATGCGAACGACCACAATGCGCCACATCAACGGTTTCAATACCAAGTTGCGCCAGCTATGGGCCGACATCGACATGTCGCAGCGTGCGGCAGCGGCGGAGGCGAAGCCCGTGATCGTGGATCTCGGCAACGCCGTTCAAGCACGCGAGCCGTCGCTCTTCACCCCGAAACCCGAATCCAAACATGACGTGCTCATGTTCCACGACCTTTGGGACGAAGCTCCGTCGGGCTCCACTGAAGCGGCTGCGACGCTGGGGGTCATCCCGGCGTTTGAGGGGTTCTCATCGCTTTCCATTCCCCTGGAACCGTCGAGATGGTCCCGCGCACGGTGGCAGCTCCCGTCAGAGCAGCCCGCGCTGGTCATCGGAGACAGGCCGCAATCTCCCCTGAGGTGGTCCATCAAGATGGCCGCACCGGCAGATGAACGGTCATTGGTTTGGGGAGATTTCCATTTCGCCAATTCGCTCGCACGTGCTTTACGCGAACTCGGCGAACGGGTTTCGGTCGATTACGGGCCCAACATTGACCGCGAAACAGCGAACTCCGACCAGGTCGTGGTCAACCTCCGCGGCCTGCGGACAGCGCCCCTCCCGGCGGGAGCGACGAGCGTCATCTGGGTGATCAGCCATCCGGACGAGGTGACGCCGCAGGAGCTCGCGTCTTACGACCTTCGTTACGCGGCCAGCACCTCGTGGGGCGGGCGGATGATGGATCAGTGGGGCATCCAAGTCGACACCCTGTTGCAGTGCACGGATCCTGACTTGTTCTTCATCCAGGACGACTCGGTACCTGCGGTCGCGGACAAGCTTCTGATGGTCGGAAACTCTCGGAAGCAGTATCGGCCAGCAGCGTGTGAAACCGCGAACGCCGGTCTTCCTGTGGTGATCTACGGAAACGGGTGGGAGGGATTCGTCGATGGGTCGAACATCGCCGGTACTTACGTACCGAACGATGAACTGCGACGCTTCTATCGAAGCGCCCAGTGGTCGCTGAACGATCACTGGGCGGACATGCGCGAACTTGGGTTCGTTTCGAATCGCGTCTTCGACGTTCTCGCTTCCGGGGGCCGTCTGCTGACGGATCGTGTGGACGGCTTGGATGATCTGTTTCCCGCGGCTGTGCTCCCTCGCGGGGTCGCTACATTCGGGTCTCCCGTGGAACTGCTCGCAATCGCCGAAACGGGTCCGTCGAAGTACTACAACGAAGCGACACTCAGAGCCGTATCGGATTACGTTCGAGAGCAGCACTCATTCTTGGCGCGTGCGCGCGTCCTCCAAGAGGATGTTCGACGTCACCGCACTGCCAACTACTAACGGCGGCGGTCTCGTCCTCGGTAGCGAATCGTGACGGATCTCAAGCGCGGAGGATCCCTATCAGGGGAGGACCCCCGCAGGGGAAGAGAGAGGCAAAAGTGACCCACGGCATCGTCTCGCCCGACCACACGGGCGAGCTGGAATACTCCGCAGTATCTCTGCCGATCGGAGCATTATCCGAGGACCATTCCGCGGTGGTGGGCGCGGGGGGTCACCTTTTCCTTGTCGGAGGGAGTAACGGCCTCATTCGCCAGTACGCGGAGCCCACCGAAGCTGATCAGATCGCATCCCTCCGGGCCAAAGTTCTGGCGTGGTCGACGCTGACCGAGTCTCGCGACTCCCGGGCCCGCGCCGCCGGCGCCGAGTACGTGCAGATTTGCATACCTGACAAGTCGAGTTCGCTGGACAGCCGCGTGGCGGGTCTTGGTCCCGTCACTCCGTTGCTGCGGGACGTCGACCGCGAATTGGCAGACGCGCCCTTTTATGTGAGCGGCCGGAGTGCCCTCGCCGAAGCTTCGCAGGATTCGCGCAGCGTAAACGATCTGTGGCTTCGGGGCGACTCGCATTTGGGGCCGCGTGGGGCTGCCGTGGAAGCTCGCGCGCTCATCTCCGCCCTCACCGATGCGTCATTCATGGACGATGTCCGTTTCTCGCCTTCGGGTGTCTTCCTCGGGGATCTGGGTGCTCGGTTCTTCGGCCGTCCGATCCCGGAGCCCGATCTTGTTCCAGCATCTCCGTGGCTCGAGAAGGTTGCGCAGGGACGCGTCCTGCAGAGTGAGCACCGGCCAGAGAGCGGGCACACCGGGCGGATGCTCCACTGGGTGACGCCGCAGGCACCGATCGATGCGAAGGTGCTCGTGTTCGGCAACAGCTTTTTCAGCGGCGGGGATCACCCGAGAGGGTTGAATTTCTGGATATCGCGCGCCTTCAAAGAACATCGCTTTGTGTGGAGTGCTGAGATGTTGGATGAGGTGATCAGCGAACAGCGGCCGGATGTCATCATCTGCCAGACCGTCGAGCGCTTTATGACATCAGTGCCACCGGCTTGAGTCCCGTTGGGTCATCCCGCCTCACATTGACGGCGCCGAGATGTCGCGAAGAGATCTGAGCTCATCGCTCGAACAGACGATGCTTGAGCGTCTGAGCAAGCGGTCGCAGTGCCGGGATTCGCTCTAGGAGCCGGTTCGCGGTCGGCCGGAGTGCTTCCGCCAGCGAAGTGATGCCCGACTCGCCGCTCGTGCTCGGGGCGGCGGCGGTGACCGCTGCGGCAGGCAGGGTGCGCGTGGCATCAGACGGCGCCTGCGTGAAGTCTTCAGCGAAATCGATCGCGAGGTCGATGAGCTGCTGCGCATCAGCCGTCGTCGGATCCGGCGAGTGGTCGTGATGCAGCTTACCGGCGAAGAGTCCTCGGTAGTACGGGGTCAGATCCTGTGCCCGCACACGCTCAGCTGCCGCAAGCGATCCTGATGAGAGCTTTTCGTAGCGCTGAGGATCGGAGATGATCGTCACGATCGCTGCCGCCAGGGCAGCGGCATCCCGTTGTGGCGTGGTGACGACGCCCTCGTTTCCGTCGAGCAGCTCGAGCCAAGGTAGGTCGTACATGGCAACGGGGAGGCCGTGGGATTGGGCCTCGGGGAGCGTGAGCGGATGTCCTTCGATGACGCTCGTGTTCACGAAGACGTCAGCGGAGTCGATCGCTGCTTGCAGATCCCCGCCCGTGAGCAAGCCCGTGATCTCCACCTGAGACTCGAGTCCGGCGCGCGCGACACGAACCTCCAGGTCGCTGCCTGAGAGGTCGTTCCAGTCTGGGCCGACGATCCGGAGGCGGAAGTCGACGCCCCTTCCGGCCAGTTCGCTCGCAACCGCGATCAACTCGGATGGTCGCTTGGTCCTCTCCTCGAGGCGTCCCCACCAGATCAGCTCCGCGCGGCGCCCGCGCGGCGCGGTCCGGGGCGAGGACCGGCGAGCTTGCGCCACGAAGATGTCCGAGGGCGGGTTCGGGAGGAAGACCGTGCGCGGCATCCCGCGAAGCTTCCAGAACGCGACGTCGAGTCGCGACAGAACCACGAAAGTCGCAAGAGCCGGCAGGTGGCGGGTCTGGAAGTCCAGGCGCTTCAGGCCGAGCAACACAGGGCGCAGCGCGAAGTTGTGAGCCCAGCCGATCGTCGCGATCCCCTCTGCTCTCGCTGCCAGTGCGAAAGTCGGCCACCCGAGCGAGTAGAGGATGCTGTGATCGATGACGACATCGATGTCGCGGTCTCGGCAGACAGCGACGAATGCCGCCAGCTGATCCGCAAGGCCACCCGGAGCAAGCTCCACCTGGTCAACCGCTGGTACGCCGATCGGTGCCGATGCTTCGTGGGTGAGGACGGTCACCGCATAGCCGGCGTCGGTGAGGAGCTGCGCCTGTGCGCGGATGACGCCTGACACTCCGCCTGTACGCAGCGCGCTTGTCGTGATGAGCACGTTCCGGATCGATCGTGTCCCGAGGTCGACCCGTCCGCTGTTCGCGGCGAGGACGTCGAGGCTGGCCGGGAAGTGGCGGGCCACCGCGCGGACGATGTCAGGGAACGCAGCCCGAGTTCGGAGGTGCGCAAACGCTGTCTCGAGAAGATCGTCGGGGGTGTGCTGGGCGACGTAGGACGTGGTGTAACCCACGATGAACTCTCTGACAGATCGGTAGGCGTCGAGAACCCTCCCGCCGTTCGCGTTGCGAGAGGCGATGCTCGTGACGATGTCCCCGATGGCGTCGATGGATGAGATCCCGCTTGCGTAGAACGTGACCTTCTCGAGCGACTGCAGCTTGTGCCCACTGCTTCCTTGGCCGAAGTGGTAGCGGTACAGCCGATCCGGGATAGACGCGAACCGCCGTGCGCGCGCAGCCGTCAAGAACATGACGGGAAGGTCGTTGACCCTCGGCAGCACGAGCTCGTCCGGCACGAGTTCGTAGACGTCGCGCAGGATCTCGGTGCGGAACAGATACCGCCACAGCTGGCCCTGGGCGGGCTCGTCTTCCGGGAAGAGTGCGCGGAGGACCTCATCCCCTTCCAGTCGGTCATGTCGAGGCTGCAAGCGCGACTCGAAGCGTCCTCCCGTCGTCCCGTCGATTCGGACGACGTCGACGCCGAATTGGAGGAGGTCCGTGTTCTGCGCGCGAGCACGTTCCAGCGTGACTTCGGCGGCAGCGGGGGCCAGCTCGTCATCGCCGTCGAGGAAGAGCAGATGATCTGCACGCGCTGCCATCACTCCAGCACGACGCGCTTGGAGGGCCGACGCATTCTCCGGCTGGCGCAGGAGTCTGACCCGGAAGTCTCGGTCGACGAAGCGATCGACGACCTGGGTCGTGCCGTCCGTGGATGCGTCATCGACGACGATGACCTCGATGTCCCGGAGGGTTTGTGCGAGGCAACTCTCGAGCGCGGTCGCGATGTGCTCTTCGTCGTTGTATGCGGGGATGACGATCGAAACGAGGGGCTTCGTGATCATTGCAAGGTGCGCCCTTCCGAGGCGGGGAGAATGCGGTTCACCGCAGCAGCAGGTGTTTCACTCGGCGCGCCAGCGGACGCAGCCAAGGTGCGATGGCCAGCACGCGATGAGCGCTCGGAGTGAACTTCCGCTCGAATCGACCGCGCGTCGTGGCCGGAGGCAGACGTCGATCTGCGCGTGGTCGCGGTGCCTGCCGCGGCGCCCGGTTCTCTGCGAAGAACAGCAGAAGGTCCAGAGACCGCCGCGCGTCTTCGAGAGTCGGCTCCGGTGAGTGTGTGGACGGGAGCGTTCCGGACAGGAGTCGGCCGTAGAGATCGGCGAAATCAGCGGATGCCGCGCGCCGGGCCGCTGCCAGCGATGCAGCCGACATCGCCTCGTACCGCTCTCCATCCTTGCCCAGTTCCGCAATACGAACGGCGAGGGCACGTGCATCTCCTTGAGGCGCAGTGACGACTCCGTCGTTGTCCTGGAGGAATGCGAGCCACGGCAGGTCGTACATCGCGACGGGGAGACCCCGAGACTGAGCCTCGGGGAGGGTCAGCGGGTATCCCTCGATGATGCTCGTGTTGACGAAGAGGTGTGCCGAGTCGATGGCGGCCAGCAGGTCGTCGCCACGTCGCGGGCCGACGGCTTCGACGAGGTCCGCCACACCGCGTTCGGACGCGAGTGCGTTGAGCCGATCTCTGGACATATCGGCCCAGTCCGGCCCCACGATGGTCATCCGGAACCTGGTTCCGAGGGCTTTCAGCTGGGCCGCGACCTCGACGAGTTCGCTCACCTTCTTCGTGTGCTCCTCGAGCCGCCCCCACCAGATCAATTCGAGGCGGCCCTCCGGTCGCGGTTTGGCCCGCGCGTCGTCAGGAGTGTCGAGCAGCATGGGCGACGGCGGGTTGGGAAGGTACGCGACTCGCTCGATGCCGCGCAACTTCCAGAAGGCGACGTCCAGCGGGGAGAGCACGATCAGTTGGGCGAGGGCGCCGAGATGCTGCTGCAGAAGGGAGTGCAGCTCGTTCCCGTTGTACGTCGGCCGGCCTGCGAAGTTGTGGATCCATCCGATCGTCGCGGCTCCGAGAGCCCGAGCTGCCAACGCATACCCGGGCCAGTCGCGTGAGTAGAGGATGCGGTGATCGATGACGGTATCGATCTCGTTGCGTCGACAGATCTCGGCCCACTGCAGAAGTCGGTCGCGCGGCGTGGTGGCAGTGAGGTGTTCGACGGTGACTCCGTCGGGGGCTGCGGACGGGTCGCTGCCCGCGCGATGCGTTGCGATCGTGACCCGGTGACCGGCATCCCTCAGGATCCGGGCCTGAGCGAGGAGTACGCCTGAGACCCCGCCCGTCGTCAGGATGTTGGTGGTGAGCAGAACGCTGCGAGGCCCCCCGGCGAGTTCGACTCGTTCCCCGTCCTGAGCAAGCACGGCGAGGAACTCCGGCACGAACTCCGAGGCCGCAAGAACGACATCGAGGGGATTCACCCGGGCGTGGAGGACCTCGAGCAACTGCCGTGGAACGCCGTCGGATGTGAGAGCGCGGATCGAGCGCGCGATGAAGGCGAGCCGCACGGAGCGGAACCCCTCGAGAAGTGGCTCCGGGTTGGCGATCTCTCGGGCGCGCTTTCTGACCGGCCCCTCGATCGTGACGAACGCATCCACATCGCCGAAGGCGATCTCTGCCTGTCCGGGTGCGGATGCGTGGTGATCTCCGGACGTCGGCGTGCGAATGCCCTCGAGTGCGCGGCTCGAAGCGCGATCCGCCAGTGCGACGGCCAAGAACATCCCGGCGGTGAAGCGCTCTGTGCGATCACCATCGCCGAGTTCGTCGGCCACTCGCCGGATCAGATCCGTGCGTACGAACAGGAGGACCCCGTCGGCGGTCAGGGGATCATTTTCGGGGAACAGATGACGGACGATATCCTCCTCCGCCATGACCGGAGGGAGCGTCGTTCCCGTTGCATCGTCGAAGAGGACGATGAGATCGCTGTCGTCGTCTGAGGAGGTCGTCGCCGCGACGCGGGCGGCCGCAGGCGGGACGTGCTCGCCGGCGCGCGCGATGAGCGTCAGAGGGGCCGCTGCTTGCTCGAGACCAAGACGACGGGCAGAAGCAGCCGACGTCTTCGGGGGGACGCGAACGATTCGGACACGATCGTCGGCTCCGCGGACGCGATCGAGATCAGGGTCGACGACGGTCTCGTCGACGATCCACAGAATCTCGAGGGCCTCGAGATCCTGATCCCGCCACGATCGGAGTGCCGTCTCGACGCGTCGGGTGTCCGACTCGGCGATCACGACGGAAACAAGGGGAGCGGGCTGCATCAAGATCCTGAATCGACGGTGATTTTCAGCGCCGCGCCGCGGATGCGGCCGCGCGGTAAAGGTCGCGATACATCGCGGCGACGGGGTTGGGAGCTCGCGAGGACAGCCGAGGGGCTTCGGTGAACGTCTCGGCGCGCATGGCGCGTACGGATGCCTCGAGCGTGGCGATGGTCAAGCGTCCCGGGTGAGTTCGGATCCATTCGGGGCCGATCTCGGTTGCGAGGGCCGCTGTCTCCGCGGTCTCTTCCACGAGGACGGGCCGGCCCAACGACACTGCGAGCATCATCGTCGCGTACGAGAGCGGATCCTCCGGGGCTGCGATCACGACGAACTCACTCGCCGTGATTTCGACCACCCTCTCCGCGTCGGAGAGAGCGGCGTCGCGAAGCGCGATCCTCCCGGCGTTACGCCCGGCGCTCCGAGCGAAGGACGCGGCCAACGCTGCCGGTGCGCGTCCGACGAGGCGGAGGGTCGTTCCTGGCAGGTCGGCGGCTGCGAACACTTTCAGCGGAGCCTCGTAGGCCGCATCGAAGACGCCTGACGTCAGCATGACGGCTCGCCCGGAGACTGCGTCAGCTCGGGGGTAGCCGAGGAATCGGTCACCGAGGTGACTCTGGGGGATGACGCGAGTCCGATGAACGTCCGGTGTCGGCTGCTCAGCGGACCGCGCTGCGAAGAAGGTGGTGGCGCTGTCGAGCATCCGTTCGGCAGGCGTACGTGTCTTCGATGCGGTCACCGTCTGGACGAGTGCGATGCGATGACGGCGAACGTGGGACGCGAAAGCGGTGGCTCGCCGCAGACGCTCACCGGCTGCAGTCCGTGGACCTCCGATGACCGCGTCGGGTGACAGCAGATGGATGACATCTACGTCTCGCGGATCGCGGATCACCGCCCGGAACTCGAGGGCCGTTCCCGTCGGGGCTTCGCCGGCCGCGTCGTCACCGACGAGCTGATCTACCTGCGCGGCGGCGTGAGTTGGCGGCCTTCCGGACACGAGCACTCGAAGGCCGGTTTCCGGCTCGGGGTCCAGCGTCCTCCGTCGCTTGCGATGAGCGCTCAGCAAGCGAAGCGGGAACGTGGGCGACACTCGACAAAGAATAGACTGCGGCGTAGTGAACACGAAAGCGACTCAGAACGTCTTCGCGCACCTCGCGGGCCAAGATGACAATCTCGGTGACTCTGCTCTCAGAGTCGCGTACTTGGAGGCTCTCCGCGGTCCCGACCGCCACCTCCATGTCTTTCTCGGCACGCCCACAACGGACTACGAGGCGGGTTTCCCCCACGCGGCGGACATCACCTACTACGTCCACAGAGCGGAGTGGGTGAAGGCGGAGAAAGCATCCACCCGACCGGTGCACGCCTTCAACGCGGGCGAGATCAACCCTCAGCCCGGTGTGTTTCCGGTGCCGCGGCGCGCGGCGGAATGCGCGAGGGTGCTCCGCGCAGGCGGCGCCCTGATCGTCGCCGGTATCGGCGTCAAGGATGTGAGCAAACTCGGGCCGGTGGCGTTCGACGCATCGTTCCGAGGAGCCACGGTGTTCTCGTGGCGCGATCAGGGATCGCGTGACGCTGCCGGATTCGGCGAGTTCGCCCCGGACTGGGCCTACTCTCTCGGGACTGATGTCGGTGCATGGTCACCTCGATCCGCGAGGGATCTCATCGCCGTGACCATGAGATTCGATCGACCGTGGCCCGGGGACCAGTGGCTTTCGGACATGCGTGCGCTGGGCTCCGCCACAGGGCGCAAGATCGTCACTCTCGCGCAAGTAGCGCGCGATGCGCCCAGGGCTGTGCGATTGGCGGAGGCTCTCGGAGGGGAGTACCTCGCCGCGGCGAGCATGAAGCACGATGAGCTCGACGCTCATGTCCGGTCCGTCTACTCGCGTTCGCTCGCGGTGGTGAGCGATCGTGCGCACGGATTGATCATGGGAGCGACGGAGGGAGCATTCCCCTTGGGCTCGGGCAGTGATCCTCAGAAGATCGGGCGTCTGCTGACGGCGGCCGGGCTCGGGGGTCTCGTCGGGCGGTACGAGGAGTTCGCCGAGTTCGCAGACAGGCTGCCCGATCATTTGGACAGTCTGGCGCCGGCCATCGCTGCGGCCCGAGCGGACGTCGCACACTTGACACGGACCATCCGTGCGGCCATGGACGCTGTCGCGTGAGCGCACGCCGTTCGCGCACCGGCCGGGCTTGTCAGGCAGGCCGAGTATCATCTCGCGAGTATGCGCCGCTCGTCGCGCAATCGGTCCTGCTAACGAGAGGTGGCGAGATCTGGCATGGATGCACGCCTTGACGCTCCTGCAGCTGGCCTGCTTCTTGTTGGCCGCCGGCCACCCCTCGGAGAGTATCTACTCGAAGCCTGGCGTCGTCGTAGGTTTGCGGCGACCCTGGCGAGTCACCGGCTCATCGGGTCGCTCCTGCAAAACCGATTGGGAGTGCTATGGATCGTTCTGAAGCCACTTCTTACGGCAACCATTTACGGCACGATCTTCGGTGTCCTGCTATCAGGGGCAGCCCGTCCCGATGACTGGGTGCCGTATCTGCTCACCGGTGTTTTCATCTTCGAGTTCTTCACGGGGTGCTTCGGGAAGGGAGCGCGCGCGATCACCGGGAATGCGAAGCTCGTCCAGAGTTTCGGATTCCCCCGGATTCTTCTCCCGCTCGCCACCGTCATCGAGGAGACTCTTCGGCTGATCCCGATCGTCGTCCTTCTTGCAGTCCTGTTGATGATCCTGGGGGTGCCGATCTCCTGGACGTGGCTGCTCGTCGTTCCGATTCTGGCCATGATGGCGCTTTTCAATCTGGGCATGGCGCTCATCGTGGCGCGCCTGTCAGTTTGGGCGCGAGACGTACAGCAGTTCATTCCGACAATCAATCGAATTCTGTTCTACGTCAGCAGCATTTTCTTTCAAGTCGATGTGATCTTCGCGGACAACCCGGTGTTGCTGACGATTGCCCACCTGATTCCCACCTACGACTACATCGCCCTCGTTCGAGACGTCATGATCGTGGGCCACCCGGCGCCCCTACTCGCCGTGATCGCGGCTCCTGTTTGGGCCCTGCTGGCGTTCGGGATCGGCGTGATCTATTTCTGGAGAGCGGAGGCGAAGTATGGCCTCAGTGACTGATCTGATCCACCCTGGCGCGTCGAGCGAACCCGCGAAGGTGCGTCCCATGATCGTGGCGCAAGACGCACATGTCACTTATCGCGTCTACGCTTCCGGCAAACGTATGAGCTCGCGCGATGCGATTCTCAACGCGCGTGCGTTTCGCGGAGGCCGCGAGCAGATCACGGTCCCGGCTGTTCGCGGGGTTTCGTTCACGGCGTCAGAGGGCGAAACGATCGGCGTTGTGGGCCACAACGGCTCCGGTAAGTCCACGCTTTTCCGAGCGATGAGCGGTCTCATACCGACCTCAAAAGGGGCCATCTGGGCTGCGGACCGGCCGGTTCTCCTCGGGGTGAACGCGGCTCTCGTGCCGGAGCTTTCCGGCGAGAACAACATCAAGCTCGGCCTGCTCGCAATGGGTTTCACGCCCGAGGAAGCCGCAGCGCACGTTGGCGAGATAGCAGATTTCGCGGAACTCAACGATTTCCTCTACCACCCGATGCGAACGTACTCCTCGGGAATGGGTGCTCGCCTGAGGTTCGCAATCGCTTCGGCGCGGGCGCACTCGATTCTCCTCATCGACGAAGCACTCTCTGTGGGCGATCGGCGCTTCAAAGTCAAAAGCGAGCAACGGATTCGCGAACTGCGCGAGAGCGCAGGCCTGGTGATGATCGTCAGCCACTCTGCCGGTTCCCTCCGAGATACATGCGATCGCGTCTTGTGGATCCACAAGGGCGAGCTCCGTGCAGACGGAGACGCGAAAGAGGTCATCGCCGACTATGTGAAATGGACGAAGCAGCCGGGGGCGTCCGCAGTCGGAGCAGCACACGCCGCGAAACCGGATGCGCTGAGGGCGAAGGAGTCTCCTGCGACCGGATCGACTCAGGGGACTCGGCCTGGGCTCATCGGCGCGGAGGGTACCGACCCCGACCGCAAAGCTACCCGCGCGGAACCCGTGGGGCGGGCGAGCTCGGCCTCCATCGACGATTGGCTCGCTGCAGCGACGGTGAACGTTAGCGATGGTCGGCCCTCACGCGCGGCCATGCGTCGAGATTCTCATCGAAGGTCTGCGCGTCAACAGAACCGGCGTCGGATCCTGGGTCTCATCATCACCGGAGGGGTCATCGTGCTATCCGCGGCGGCTGGAGCCGCGGTTGCGCTTCTGGCTGCTGCGCCGGATCGCGCCTTGGGCGCCCCGCGCGGGGAGCGCGAGCCTGTCGCTGCAGAGCTCGTTTCAATCGAAGCGTTTTCGTCCAGGCCGGAAGATGCGGCATGTGATTCACCGAGTAGCGAATCAGTGGTCCAGCTCAGCTGGAGCACGACAGGCGCATCGACCGTCGCTCTGGCTTCTGCTGTGGAGGGCGTCGGGTCGATGGAGGGTTCCGTTGAGCGCGATCTCCCGTCGTCGGCGACCGCTTTCGTCGTGCCCTACCCCTGTTCCGCGCCGAGTTGGACATACACCCTGTGGGCTGAGGGGGCACAAGGGGATCGCGTCAGCAAGTCGGTCGAGGTTCTGCGCGAGCTCACGGCTGACACGGCGACCTCGGATCAGCAGGTCGAGGCTCCGCCAGGCGTGACTCCAGGCTCTCAGTCCGGTGGGCCGGGAGATCCCCCCGTGGAGTCGTCGACGGATGACGTCCCACAATCCGGGGCTCCCACGCCCCAACCGAGCGCGCTTCCATCGCCCACGCCTATCGTTACCCCTCCCGCTCCGGCGCAGACGCCGGAGCCCGAGGAGTCGGCGGAGCCGGAGGAGACGCCGATTGCGCCGCTTCCAGAACCATCGGAGGTAGTGATTCCACCCGTTGTGCCGACTGACCCTGACCCGCAAACGGAGAACTGAGACGCTCGCCTTCAGTCCGCGATGCCCATTCGTCGCTTCAGCCTCGCGACCAGCGGACGCAAGCCCGGCAGGCGTTGGAGCCCGACGCGCCCGAGAGGCGCCACCCGCCGCCACATCCGGGCGGCCAGTTCGCGCCGCGGGGTCACCGTCTTCGTCTGAGACCGGTTGGCCTCGGAGTAGAAGCGGAGCAGCCCCAACAGCAGGCGTGCATCTTCCAGAGTCGGCTCAGGTGAGAACGCCCCCGTCGGCGCTCCGGTGACGACGCGACGATAGAGGTCGGAGAAGTCGTAGGATCCTGCGCGCTCGGCTGCGTCGAGTGAGCCTCGCGAAAGTCGCGCGAAGAGGACCGGATCAGCGGCGACGGCGGTGATCGCATCTGCCAAACCGGCGGCATCCCCCTGTGGCACCGAGATGATCCCGGCGTTCTCCTGGACGAGGGTGAGCCAAGGCAGTTCGTACATGAACACCGGAAGACCCCGTGACTGCGCTTCAGCGATGGTCAGTTGGTATCCCTCGATGAGGCTGGTCGACAGGAAGGCGTCCGCGGTGTCGATGGCGGCTTCGAGTTCTCGCCCACGCTTCGGGCCGACTGCGCGAACGACCTCGGCGACGCCGCGCCTGCGCGCCAGGGCATTGAACTTGGCCGCAGTCCAGCCGCCCCAATCGGGGCCGATGACAGTCAGAGAGAAGGCGGTGTGACGGCGCTGCAGCAGCACCGCTACTTCGAGCAGCTCGCTCACTCGTTTGGTCCGCTCCTCGAGCCGCCCCCACCAGACGAGGTGGATCGGGTGGAGCCCCGTCAGCCGTGCCCGAGGAGCGCGCCGTTCGCCGTCGAGCATCGCGGACGGCGGGTTCGGGATGTAGGACGAGTGGGTGATGCCGCGAAGCTTGAGGTAGCTCACGTCGAGAGGGGAAAGTGCGACGACATGTGCGAGCACGCGAGCGAACTTCTCGATGTTCCCCAGGCGGTCGTCACCGTCGAGAAGCGGACGCGCCACGAAGTTGTGCAGCCACCCGACGGTGGCGCCACCGCACGCACGCGTCATCGCGGCGAACTCCGGCCAGTAGCTCGAGTACAGCATCTGATGGTCGATGACGACGTCGACGGAGCGAGTGAGGCAGATCGCCCTCCACGCCTCGAGGCGCGCCTCGATCCCTCCGCCCGCCAGCTCGACGAAGTCGACACCCGAGGGCAGGAAGCTGGGGTCGCTGTTGCTGTTGCGTGCGACGACGGTGACTCGGAATCCTGCTTCTGTCAGCATCCGCGCCTGCGTGGAGAGCACCGCAGTGACTCCGCCGGTCCGTAGCGTCGAGGTCGCGAGCAGGATGCTGCGCACCTCGCGGTTCGTGATGGGTTGATGGTCCACGTGCCGTGCGAGGACGGCGAGCGACCTGGGGGAGTGCGCGCCCGCCGCCGCGAGCAGGTCATCGTCGGTCGTCTTGGTGCGCAGATGCTCGACCGCTGAATCGACGATGCTCGGATCGGCGCGCTCGACGAGCTGGCGGCACACGTAACCGACCGTCCATAGTCGTGCCGCGGCATAGGCCTCGTGAACCGCGGTGGCGTCCCCTGAGATTGCGGCCACGGACGCGACCGCGTCGCGAATGATGTCCACCGAGTCGATTGCCGCGGCGTAGAACCTGGCCCGTTCGATCGTGTCGACCTGATGACCGCTCCCACCCCGACCCAGGTGATAGCG
Source organism: Microbacterium sp. NPDC080220 (assembly GCF_040686395.1). NCBI lineage: Bacteria > Bacillati > Actinomycetota > Actinomycetes > Micrococcales > Microbacteriaceae > Microbacterium > Microbacterium sp. NPDC080220. Next base: position 104,362 of record NZ_JBFBOP010000005.1, on the reverse strand, counting down.
GTACAGCTTCTCCGGGACGGAGACCAAATGTTGTGCCAGCGCGGCGGCCAGGAACATCAGCGGCAGGTCGTTGACGCGAACCAGGGAGACATCTTCCGGAATGTGGGCGTGCGCGGCTCGGAGAAGCGCGGTGCGGAACAGGAACCTCCAGAGCTGCCCGCGGGCCGGCGCGTCGGCGGGGAACAGGCCCGTGACGACCGCACTGCTCCGCAGTGAGTCGTGCTGAGGTGCGAGGCGCCGCTCGAAGGCGCCGCCGGAGTTCCCATGCCGGTCGACCACGGTCACATCGAACTGCACGAGATCGGCGCCGGAGCCCTGCATCGCCGCGAGCGTCACCTCCGCAGCGCGGGATTCGAGCTCGTCGTCGCCGTCGAGGAACAGGATCGCGTCGCCGCGTGCTTCCATCACACCGCTGCGCCGTGCCTGCAGCGCCGACCGGTTCTCCTCATGGCGGATGAGGCGGATGCGCCCGTCCGTCCGCTGCATCCTCTCGACGACGGCGACCGTGCCGTCGTCGGACGCGTCGTCCACGCAGACGACCTCGATCTCCCGGAGGGTCTGGGCGAGGCACGATGCGAGGGCCGCCTCGATGGTGCCCTCGTCGTTGTGCACGGGGACGACGATGGAGACGAGAGGCGCAGGTGACATCGCACAGATCATACGGCCCGGCATCCGCGTCGATTCTGCGCTCGCAGCCGCGTCTGTGATGATGGACGCTCACTTCCCACACCCTTGGAGGGGCATCGCCATGCAGATCCGCCGGCGAACCATCTACATCGGCGCGGCCATCGTCCTCGTCGGGGCGCTCACCGGGACCGCGGTCGCGCTCACGACCAGCGGGTCGGCGCCGGCGCCCGAAACGCGCTCCACCCCCTCGGCGTCGACTCAGGCTCCCACTCCGACACCCACCCCGACGCCGACCCCGGTCGCCGCACCGCAATCGGTCGTCGCGGTGGGTCCCTTCGGCTCGTGGGAGCGCGCCTCCACAACGAAGGTCGCTCGGGTCGTCCCCCAGGTCGGCCAGGCTGCTGACGGCGCGGTCGCCGCGTACATCGACGCACCGGTCATCGATCAGAGGACGACGGCGCTCGCCGTCGAGGTCGCTGTCGTCGCCGGTGCGTCGTACGAGTTCTCCGCACAGGCGCGGTCCCTTTCGCCCCTCCCTCAGGCGGTGGATGCGTCGATCGAGATCGGCGACCAGCGGATCGCCTTGTCCGAGCTGGATGCAGCGTGGTCGACGGTGACGGGAACCTTCACCGCGCCGGCGGATGCGGACACCGCTGAGATCCGCGTGGTCCTCGACGGCCCCGTCGCCGGGCTCGGCATCGACGATGTCTCCTTGGTGGGCGCCGACGGCAAGAACGTCGTCCCCAACCCATCATTCGAGAAGGTCGGCGGTAAGGACACGATCGTCAACCGGTCCCTCATCCTGCCGGCGTCGAACCCGATGCTCGCGGTCCGCGCCCCGGCCGGGCAGATCTCCTGGACCGCGACGGATGCCGGCGGCAAGGTCGCAGCGAAGGGCGCGCTCGACGCGTCCCACGCGCTCGAAGCGGTCCCGCTGACGGGCCTGGACGAGGGGTACTACAGCGTGGCCGTGAAGACGGGCGCAGGCACCGTCACGACCCTGCTCGGCGTCATCGACTACGAGGGCACGACCATCGCCGCCGACCCTCGGTTCGGGGTGGGGCTCCACGTCGAGAACGACCTCTACGACGACGCCGCCGACCTGACGGCATCCCTCGGGATCGGCTTGGCCCGCAACGACGTCCTGTGGCGCTTCAACGAGACGACCAAGGGCCAGTACGACTGGGCGGACCACTACGTCGACGGGTTCGACCGGTTGCACGCCCGCGGCATCCACCTCCTCGGCATCGTCAACTACGGCAACGAGCTGTACGGCAATGGCAAGGTGCCCACGAGCAAAGCGGCGATCAAGGCCTACGGCGACTATGCAGCCGCCATTGCCGAGCGATTCGACCTCGTCGGGCTCGAGGTCTTCAACGAGTTCAACCACACGCGCTTCAACAAGACGGCCTGCGGCACGAAGCCCTCGTGCTACGTCCCCCTGCTCGATTCCGTGCACAATGCGGTCGAGAAGGTTGACCCGGACCTGCCGATCATCGCCGGCTCGACCGCGCGCTACGACGCACCGTGGTTCGACGGATTGTGGCGCGCGGGTGGCCTGAAGTACGCGGACGCGATCAGCTTCCACCCGTACGAGGTGTCGAGTGACCCGGAGTCGCTGGCCGGCATCATCGACGAAGCTAACCGCAGCATGAAGGACAACGGGAAGACGACCCGTCCCATCTGGATCACGGAGCTCGGCAGTTCGTCGAAGACCGGCGGCCGGACCGTCTCGGCGCAGGCCGACTACCTGGTGCGGACCTCGGTCACGGCGCTCGCGAGCGGGGCTGAGAAGTTCTTCTGGTACGACCTCATCAACGACGACCCGAGCCCCGCGAAGCACGAGGGCAACTTCGGCATGTACTACCAGAAGGCCTCCGGCGTGGCCGCCTTCCAGCCGAAGCCCGTCGGGTACGCGCAGGCTCTGATGATCGCTCGCATCGGTGGTCGGAGCCTCGCCGCCGATGAGACGGCGAGGGGTGTCCACTCGGTGCGCTTCGGTGACGAGAAGGATGCCGTGCGCGTCGTGTGGGCTCCGAAGGGCAAGGCGGAGATGACCGTCCGCAGCGATGTCGCGGTGACGGTGACCACCATGACGGGCGCCACGAAGACCATCGAGCCCGTCGACGGGGTGGCGACCATTCCGGTGACGGTTCGGCCGCAGTTCGTCGAGAGTTCACTCGAGCCCGCCGGTGCAACGCCCGCGCCGACGGTCTCCCAGACACCCGCTGGCTAGGATGTGAGCCATGCCTCCCGAGACCCGACGCGCCGCGCGTGAAGCGGCCGAGCGGGCCGCGGCCGGACGTTCCGCCGCGCCCGATGACCGCGACGACAGCGACGAGACCCACAGGACGTCGCGCGGTCGCATCGTCGGCCGCGTGATCCTGATCGTCGTCGTCCTCTTCCTCGCCCTCGCGGTGTGGCTCGTGATCAAGGTCGTCATCGCCAAGAACGGTCTCGAGTCGGCGCAGGCCGCCGTCACCTCCATCCAGGACGGCGGGAACGTCTCCGACGCCATCCCGAAGTTGTCGTCCGGTGCGGCGGATGCGGCGGGTGCCGCAGCCGATCCGGTCTGGCGCATGGCGGAGCTCATCCCCGGGGCGGGCGACAACCTGCGCGGCGTGCGTCTGGCGGCGGAGACCCTCGACGTGTTCGCGAACGACGTCGGCGGGCCGGTCTTCAAGATGCAGGATGACGGCCAGGGGAAGATCCTCGCCCGTGCCCTGCCGCTCATCGAAGCGGCCGCTCCCGAGATCTCCAAGCTGAGCTCCGAGTTGAAGGGTGTCGCCGCGTCGGACGCCCTCATCGGACCGGTCCGCTCGGGAGTCGATCAGGTCGCGGAGGTGGCGGATGCCGCCGGCCCCATGTTCACGCTCCTTCCGAAGCTCCTCGGCGCGGAAGAGAAGCAGAACTACCTGCTCGTCTTCCAGAACAACGCCGAAGCGCTGCCGCTCGGGGGCAGCTCGGCCTCGCAGACGCTCATCACCGCAGACAAGGGCGACCTCGAGATCGCGGGACAGGCCAGCAGCGCATCCTTCGTCGAGGGCGAGACGGTCGACCTCGACATCTCGGAGTCGGCGAAGGCGCTCTACGGCAGCCGCTACGGCAGCTACATCAACCTCGCGCCCTCCCAGCCCGACTGGCCGGGGGTCGCGGAGATGGTGAAGGCCTTCTGGAACCGCGACATCGACGACACGCACATCGACGGCGTCATCTCGGTCGATCCCATCGCCCTCCAGCGCATGCTTCTCGCGACCGGTCCCATCGAGGTCGACGGCAAGACGCTCGACAACAAGAACGCCGTCAAGACTCTCCTCAGTGACGTCTACCGGTGGTGGGACCCGTACACCGACCCTGACCTCAAGTCCGACGCGTTCTTCGCCGGCGTCGCGAGCGCGGTCTTCGACAAGATCGCGGGGGGCGACTTCAACATCAAGGACATGGCGTGGGCCGTGGGTGAGAGCATCGACGCCGGCAGCATCCTGGCCTGGAGCGAAGACCCCGACACGCAGAAGATCATCGCGGGCTCGGGGCGCCTCTCCGGCATCCTTCCCACCGACAACACCGCGGAGACCGTGAACGGCGTTTTCTTCCGCAACGTGTCGGCCTCGAAGATCGACTACTACACGAAGACCGCTGTCGAATCCACGATGTCGTGCGCCGACGGCGTGACGACCCTGACGACGACCGCGACGGTCTCGCTCGACATCAGTCAGGCGGACGCCGAGGGTCTTCCGCGATACGTCCAGAGTCGGAGCCAGCGGGCGGCGTACTTCGGGACCCAGGTCTACATGTACGCCCCTCCGGGGATGGAACTCGCCTCCGCCGAGACCACGGGCGGCGCGTCGGCCTTCCGCACCGGCAACGTCGATCTCGGCCGGGTCGTCGAGCCGTTCCAGGCGCGGCTGCGCCCGGACGGCGCCTTCACGGTGACCGCGACGTTTACCGGGAAGGGCGACTTTGGACCGCTCTCGGTGTGGACGACGCCGATGATCAACGAGACGAAGACGACCGTTACCGACACCTGCCATTGATCCAACGCCTGGCCGAATGCGGCCGGTTTGGTAGCATCCTGTGAGATTCACAGCACACGTCGTCGACGGCGCGAGTCGACGCGCGGGGCGGTTCGACCTGGCTGTGCCGTCGACAGGAAGGCTGATTTCCGTGATCCGATCCGCGCTGCGGCTGCTGCCGTCGGGGACGTTCACGGACGTTGCCAGGGATGCCGCGTGCTGAGGCGTGCCGTCGCAAGCCGGTCGATGCGTGGCATCCGGCGGGCTGATCGACGACTCGGCCGCGCCTCCGTCGTGGTCCCCGCCCGTCGCTCCGCGCGGGATTGGCCCGCCCGTTTCGCGGGCCGCCTGGTCTACAGCGACACCGTCGTCGTCGCCGCCGTCCTCGTGGGCTTCTTCTCGCTGGTCCTGCCGGACGAGCGTCGCGACGTCACCTGGGACGGCGGACCCCGCATCCCCTATGTCGCGGCGCTGATCCTCCTCGGCCTCGTCTGGCTCATCGCGCTGGGTGTCTTCGAGACGCGTGATCGCAACATCGTCGGCAGTGGCGAGCAGGAGTATCGCCGCCTCGTCAACGCGACGGTGGCCGTGTTCGCGCTCTTCGTCGCGATCGCCTTCTTCCTCCGCATCGAGGTCTCGCGCAGCCTGTTCCTCGTCGCCATGCCGGTCGGTCTCGTCGCGCTGATCTTCACCCGATGGGTGTGGCGCCTGTGGCTCAGGGCGCAGCAGCGTCGCTCGAAGTACGTCTACCGTGCCCTCGTGATGGGGGAGCCCGCGAAGGCGGGCTCGATCATCCGCGCGATCCGGCGCGCGGACTCCTCCGGCTTCGACATCGTCGGGGTCGTGACCGACGTGCGCGGACGCCAGACCATCAGCGACGTCCCCGTCGTCGGCGGGTTCGCCTACGCGGTGGAGGCGATGGATGCCACTGACGCCGACACGATCATCGTCGCCGGGGCGGACGAGGTGCACCCCGAGATGATGCGTCAGCTGGGCTGGGATGTCGCGGACCGCAGCGGCAACCTCGTCGTCGCCCCCGCGTTGACCGACGTGGCGGGCCCCCGCATCCATTCCCGACCGGCGGCGGGGCTGCCGCTCGTGCACGTGGAGTTCCCGCGACTGGACGGCGTGCGCCGCTTCGCGAAGCGCACGTTCGACCTGCTCGGCTCGGTCGTCCTCATCCTGGTCTTCTCGCCGGTGATGCTGGTGACGGCCATCGCGATCCGGTCCGAGACCCCCGGCCGCGTCATCTACCGTCAGCCCAGGGTCGGTCTGGGCGGTGACGAGTTCGGCATGTTGAAGTTCCGCTCGATGGTGGCGGATGCCGACGATCAGCTCGCGAGCCTCCTCGACCTGCAGGGGACCAGCGACAGTCCGCTCTTCAAGGTGACGGACGATCCGCGGATCACGAAGGTCGGGCGCCTCATCCGCAAGCATTCGATCGACGAGCTGCCCCAGCTGTTCAACGTGCTCGTGGGGACCATGAGTCTGGTGGGCCCCCGGCCGCAACGCGCGGCGGAGGTGGCACTGTACGACGACGCCGCCCACCGCCGGCTGCGGGTGAAGCCGGGAATGAGCGGCCTCTGGCAGGTGAGCGGACGCTCCACGCTCTCGTGGGAGGATGCCCTGCGCCTGGATCTCTACTACGTCGAGAACTGGTCGTTCATGCAGGACATTCAGATCCTTTTCCGCACCCTCAGCGCCGTCGTGGCGCCCGGACGCACAGCGCACTGACGGCGGCGGGGGAGCGTACCCGGCGGCGCGACACGCCCGGGTTTGCGACACGCCCGAACGGCACGTAGACTGTACAGGTTCCACATTCCTGCGCTCTGCGCGGGATCACTGCCAGGGCAGTGCATAGGCGAGAAGCCTAGGCCGCGGGCAGCAGAACATCACATCCCCACACCCACTCCGGAAACGGATGCGCACGCGTGCGTGCGAGGGGAAGCGGATGCCGCAGGTCTCCTGCGGACTGACATCAGAACAGCGGTGACGGATCCCCCACCTCCGGGCGGGGAGAAGTGCCCGGCGCGCAAGCGCCCCGTGCGTCCAATGCCCTCGAGGTACGACGCGAGAAAGAGAGTGAGCAGACAATGGCGGGACAGAAGATCCGCATTCGCCTGAAGTCGTATGACCACGAGGTCATCGACTCGTCGGCACGCAAAATCGTCGACACCGTGACCCGTGCGGGCGCGACGGTCGTGGGCCCGGTGCCCCTTCCGACCGAGAAGAACGTGATCGCAGTCATCCGTTCGCCGCACAAGTACAAGGACAGCCGCGAGCACTTCGAGATGCGCACCCACAAGCGCCTCATCGACATCATCGACCCGACGCCCAAGGCCGTCGACTCGCTGATGCGTCTCGACCTCCCGGCCGACGTCAACATCGAGATCAAGCTCTGAGGTCGATCATCATGGCTGACATCAACTCCAAGGTTTCCAAGGGCCTGCTGGGCACCAAGCTCGGCATGACCCAGGTCTGGGACGAGAACGGCAAGGTCGTTCCCGTCACCGTCATCGAAGTCGCCCCCAACGTGGTGACCCAGGTGCGCACGCCCGAGCGCGACGGCTACAACGCCGTGCAGATCGCTTCCGGCCAGATCGACCCCCGCAAGGTCAACAAGCCGCAGACGGCCCACTTCGAGGCTGCCGGTGTGACCCCGCGTCGTCACCTCACCGAGGTGCGCACGGCGGATGCCGCTGACTACTCACTCGGTCAGGAGCTCACCGTCGACGCCACCTTCGAGGCCGGCCAGCTGGTCGACGTCGTCGGCACCAGCAAGGGCAAGGGCTTCGCCGGTGTCATGAAGCGTCACAACTTCAAGGGCGTCTCCGCTTCGCACGGTGCGCACCGCAACCACCGCAAGCCCGGTTCGATCGGCGCCTCGTCGACCCCGAGCCGCGTCTTCAAGGGCATGCGCATGGCCGGCCGTATGGGTGGCGAGCGCGTGACCGTCCTCAACCTCACGGTGCACGCCGTCGACGCCGAGAAGGGTCTGCTGCTCGTCAAGGGCGCCGTCCCCGGTGCTCGTGGCCGCATCGTCTACGTCCGCAACGCAGTGAAGGGTGCCTGAACATGGCTGACTCGACTCTCGCGCTCGACGTCGTGAAGGCAGACGGCAAGAAGGCCGGCTCCGTGGAGCTGCCCGCCGCGCTGTTCGACGTCAAGACGAACATCCCCCTCATCCACCAGGTCGTCGTCGCGCAGCTCGCGGCGGCTCGCCAGGGCACCCACTCGACCAAGCGTCGCGGTGAGGTCTCCGGTGCCGGCCGCAAGCCCTTCAAGCAGAAGGGCACGGGTAACGCCCGTCAGGGCTCGATCCGCGCGCCGCACATGACCGGTGGTGGCATCGTCCACGGACCGAAGCCGCGCAACTACTCGCAGCGCACCCCCAAGAAGATGGTCGCCGCCGCCCTCCTGGGCGCGCTCAGCGACCGGGCTCGCGGCGGGCGTCTGCACGTCATCGACTCGTTCGGCATCGAGGGTGCGCCCTCGACGAAGGCTGCTGCCGCGGTTCTGGCTCAGCTCGCGCCGACGAAGAACGTCATGGTCGTCATCACGCGTGATGACGAGCTGAGCGTCAAGAGCGTCCGCAACCTCGCGTACGTCCACGTGCTCACGTTCGACCAGCTCAACGCCTACGACGTGCTCGTCTCCGACGACATCGTCTTCACCAAGGCCGCCTACGACGCGTTCGTCGCTGCGAAGGCCGGCTCCACCGAGGAGGTCTCGGCATGACCGCCGTCAACAAGGACCCGCGCGACATCATCCTGAAGCCGGTCGTCTCCGAGAAGAGCTACGGGCTCATCGACGAGGGCAAGTACACGTTCCTCGTGGACCCGCGCGCCACCAAGACCGAGATCAAGCTCGCCATCGAGAAGATCTTCGGCGTCAAGGTCGCGTCGGTGAACACGCTCAACCGCCCGGGCAAGTCCCGCCGCACCCGTTTCGGCACCGGTAAGCGCAAGGACACCAAGCGCGCCATCGTGAGCCTGAAGTCGGGCACCATCGACATCTTCACGGCCGTCGGCTGACAGCTGGGATAGAGGACTAGAGACATGGCTATTCGCAAGTACAAGCCCACGACCCCCGGTCGTCGCGGTTCGTCGGTCGCCGACTTCGCTGAGATCACGCGGTCGACGCCCGAGAAGTCGCTCCTTCGCCCGCTGGCGAAGACCGGTGGTCGCAACAACCAGGGCCGCATCACGACCCGTCACATCGGTGGTGGCCACAAGCGCCAGTACCGCGTGATCGACTTCCGTCGTAACGACAAGGACGGCATCAACGCCAAGGTCGCTCACATCGAGTACGACCCCAACCGCACCGCGCGCATCGCGCTGCTGCACTACTTCGACGGTGAGAAGCGCTACATCCTCGCCCCGAACAAGCTGTCGCAGGGTGACATCGTCGAGTCGGGTGCCGGCGCCGACATCAAGCCCGGCAACAACCTGCCGCTGCGCAACATCCCCACCGGTACGGTCATCCACGCCATCGAGCTCCGCCCCGGCGGCGGCGCGAAGATGGCACGCTCGGCCGGTGCGTCCGTCCGCCTCGTGGCGAAGGACGGCCCGTACGCGCAGCTGCGTCTGCCCTCGGGTGAGATCCGCAACGTCGACGCGCGCTGCCGCGCCACCATCGGCGAGGTCGGCAACGCCGAGCAGTCCAACATCAACTGGGGCAAGGCCGGCCGCAACCGTTGGAAGGGCATCCGCCCGACCGTCCGCGGTGTCGCCATGAACCCGGTCGACCACCCGCACGGTGGTGGTGAGGGTAAGACCTCCGGTGGACGTCACCCCGTCACTCCTTGGGGCCAGGCCGAGGGTCGTACCCGGCACCCCAACAAGGAAAGCGACAAGTTGATCGTTCGCCGTCGCAACGCCGGCAAGAAGCGGAAGTAGGAGTAGAGGAAGATGCCTCGCAGCCTTAAGAAGGGCCCCTTCGTCGACGAGCACCTGCTTCGCAAGGTCGTCTCGCAGAACGAAGCCGGTACCAAGAACGTCATCAAGACCTGGTCGCGTCGTTCGATGATCATCCCGGCCATGCTGGGTCACACGATCGCCGTGCACGACGGACGCAAGCACATCCCCGTGTTCGTGTCCGAGACCATGGTCGGTCACAAGCTGGGCGAGTTCGCGCCCACCCGCACCTTCCGCGGCCACGAGAAGGACGACAAGAAGGGCCGTCGCCGCTGACGCGGCGACGCTCTCAGAGAGAGGAAGAGGAGGAGTACAAATGGTGGAATCCATCGCACGCGTGAAGCACATCCGCGTGACCCCTCAGAAGGCTCGTCGTGTCGTCGCGCTCATCAAGGGCAAGCAGGCTCAGGAGGCTCTCGCCATCCTGAAGTTCGCTCCCCAGGGTGCCAGCGAGCCCATCTACAAGCTCGTGGCCGCTGCGGTCGCGAACGCTCGTGTGAAGGCCGACAAGGACAACGAGTTCCTGGACGAGCAGGACCTGTACGTGAAGAACGCGTACGTGGACGAGGGCACGACGCTCAAGCGTTTCCAGCCCCGCGCCCAGGGTCGCGCGTTCCAGATCAAGAAGCGCACCAGCCACATCACGGTCGTGCTCTCGACCCCCGAGGTCGCCGAGTCCGCCCCGGCTGCCCAGACCAAGAAGGCGAGCAAGTAATGGGACAGAAGGTCAACCCGTACGGCTTCCGCCTCGGCATCACCACCGACCACGTGTCGCGTTGGTTCTCGGACTCCACCAAGCCCGGGCAGCGCTACGCCGACTACGTGGCGGAGGACGTCAAGATCCGTCGCCTCCTGACGACGTCGCTCGACCGTGCCGGCGTGAGCAACATCGAGATCGAGCGCACGCGTGACCGCGTCCGCGTCGACATCCACACCGCCCGCCCGGGCATCGTGATCGGCCGCCGCGGCGCCGAGGCCGAGCGCATCCGCGCCGACCTCGAGAAGCTCACCGGCAAGCAGATCCAGCTGAACATCCTCGAGGTCAAGAACCCCGAGGCCGACGCTCAGCTGGTCGCGCAGGGCATCGCCGAGCAGCTCTCCGCCCGCGTGGCCTTCCGCCGCGCGATGCGCAAGGGCCTGCAGGGTGCGCAGCGCGCCGGTGCCAAGGGCGTCCGCATCCAGGTCTCCGGCCGCCTCGGCGGCGCCGAGATGAGCCGTTCGGAGTTCTACCGCGAAGGCCGTGTGCCCCTGCACACCCTCCGCGCGAACATCGACTACGGCTTCTACGAGGCGAAGACCACCTTCGGCCGCATCGGCGTGAAGGTCTGGATCTACAAGGGCGACCTCACCAACAAGGAGCTCGCTCGCGAGCAGGCCAACGCGCCGAAGTCACGTCGTGACGACCGCGGTGGCGACCGTCGCCGTGGCCCGCGCAGCGAGGCCCCCGCCGCAGAAGGAGCGTCTGCCTGATGCTTATTCCCCGCAAGGTCAAGTACCGCAAGCAGCACCACCCGAAGCGTGACGGCGCCGCCACCGGCGGCACCGCGGTCACGTTCGGTGAGTTCGGCATCCAGGCCCTCACGCCCGCTTACGTGACGAACCGTCAGATCGAGTCCGCTCGTATCGCCATGACGCGTCACATCAAGCGTGGCGGAAAGGTGTGGATCAACATCTACCCCGACCGTCCGCTCACCAAGAAGCCGGCCGAAACCCGCATGGGTTCCGGTAAGGGTTCGCCCGAGTGGTGGGTCGCCAACGTCAAGCCGGGTCGCGTCCTCTTCGAGGTCGCGGGCGTCAACGAGCAGCTCGCTCGCGAGGCCCTGACCCGTGCCATCCACAAGCTGCCGCTCAAGGCACGCATCATCAAGCGCGAGGAGGGCGACGCGTAATGGCCGTCGGCACCAAGACGCTCGCCCCGAGCGAGCTGGACACGTTCGAAGACCAGCGCCTCGTGGAGGAGCTGCGCAAGGCCAAGGAAGAGCTGTTCAACCTGCGCTTCCAGTCGGCCACCGGCCAGCTCGAGAGCCACGGCCGCATCCGTGCGGTCAAGCGCGACATCGCGCGGCTCTACACCGTCATCCGCGAGCGGGAGCTCGGCATCCGTGCCACCCCCGCCCCGGTCGAGACGGCCACCAAGGCGAAGAAGAGCAAGGCCAAGAAGGCGGACGAGTCCGCTGAGGCCGCGAAGGAAGAGGCCGAGTGATGGCTGAGAAGAAGGATGCCGCTACGGCGCCCGTGACCGCTGGTCACGAGTCGGCCGAGCACGACGTCCGCGACGTCAACGCCCGTGGGTACCGTAAGGCCCGTCGTGGCTACGTCGTCAGCGACAAGATGGACAAGACGATCGTCGTCGAGGTCGAGGACCGCGTGAAGCACCCCCTCTACGGCAAGGTCATCCGCCGCACGTCGAAGGTGAAGGCTCACGACGAGCAGAACACCGCCGGCATCGGCGACCTCGTCCTCATCAACGAGACCCGTCCGCTCAGCGCCACCAAGCGCTGGCGCCTGGTCGAGATTCTCGAGAAGGCGAAGTAAGCAATGATCCAGAACGAGTCTCGCCTCAAGGTCGCCGACAACACCGGCGCCAAGGAGCTCCTCACGATCCGCGTTCTCGGTGGTTCCAACCGCCGTTACGCCGGTGTCGGGGATGTCATCGTGGCGACCGTCAAGGACGCGATCCCGGGCGGCAACGTCAAGAAGGGCGATGTGGTCAAGGCCGTCATCGTCCGCACCGTCAAGTCGACCCGTCGTCCCGACGGCTCGTACATCAAGTTCGACGAGAACGCCGCCGTCATCCTGAAGAACGACGGGGAGCCCCGCGGCACCCGCATCTTCGGCCCGGTCGGTCGTGAGCTTCGCGACAAGAAGTTCATGAAGATCGTCTCGCTGGCACCGGAGGTCATCTGATCATGGCGCACATCAAGAAGGGTGACCTGGTTCAGGTCATCAGTGGCCGCAAGCAGGACAAGGGCGGCGACCGCGGCAAGCAGGGCAAGGTCCTCGAGGTCCTGGTCGAGCAGAACCGCGTCGTGGTGGAGGGCGTGAACTACGTCACCAAGCACACCCGCGTCGGCCAGTCGCAGCGCGGCACCAAGACGGGCGGCATCGAGACGATGGAAGCCCCGATCCACATCTCCAACGTGGCGCTGGTCGACCCGTCGACCAAGAAGCCGACCCGTGTCGGCCACCGCGTCGAGGAGCAGACGAAGGACGGCGTCAAGCGCACCGTCCGCGTCCGCTACGCCAAGAAGAGCGGCAAGGACCTCTGAACATGAGCAACGCAACTGCCGCGGAGGCTGGCAAGATCCAGCCCCGCCTGAAGCAGAAGTACCAGACCGAGATCAAGAAGGCTCTGCAGGACGAGTTCGGCTACGCCAACGTCATGCAGATCCCCGGTCTCGTGAAGGTCGTCGTCAACACCGGTGTCGGTGAGGCTGCGCGCGACAGCAAGGTGATCGATGGTGCGGTCGACGACCTCACCAAGATCACCGGCCAGAAGCCGGTCGTCACCAAGGCCCGCAAGTCCATCGCGCAGTTCAAGCTGCGTGAGGGCCAGGCCATCGGCGCCCACGTCACCCTCCGCGGTGACCGTGCATGGGAGTTCGTCGACCGTCTCGTCAACCTCGCCCTGCCCCGCATCCGCGACTTCCGCGGACTGTCGGCGACGCAGTTCGACGGCAACGGCAACTACACCTTCGGTCTCCAGGAGCAGTCCGTGTTCCACGAGATCAACCAGGACAAGATCGACCGCGTCCGCGGTTTCGACATCACCATCGTCACGACGGCGAAGACGGATGACGAGGGTCGGGCGCTGCTCAAGCACCTGGGCTTCCCGTTCAAGTCGGCGGACGCTCAGGCGTGATCCGATAAGATCGATCGTTCGGCCTCGGGGCGTGCTCCGGGGCCGAACGACTGCACAACTGAATATCGCTCATTCATAGAAGGTCGCCTGTCGTGTAACGGCAGTCGAAACCTCATGACTAAAGGACAACACCTATGACGATGACAGACCCGGTCGCAGACATGCTGACCCGTCTGCGCAACGCGAACTCCGCGCACCACGACACCGTCGCGCTGCCGAGCTCGAAGCTCAAGACGCACATCGCCGAGATCCTCCAGCAGGAGGGCTACATCTCCGGCTGGGAGGTCTCCGACGCCCGTGTCGGCCAGACGCTCACCCTGACCCTGAAGTACGGCCCGAACCGCGAGCGGTCGATCGCCGGCATCAAGCGCGTCTCCAAGCCCGGTCTCCGCGTGTACGCGAAGTCGAACGAGCTTCCCAAGGTCCTCGGTGGCCTCGGGGTCGCGATCCTGTCCACCTCCTCTGGCCTCCTCACGGACCGCCAGGCCGAGCAGAAGGGCGTCGGCGGGGAAGTCCTCGCCTACGTGTGGTGATCTGACATGTCGCGTATTGGACGTCTTCCCATCGACATCCCCGCCGGTGTGACCGTCACGGTCTCCGGCCAGGACGTCGCCGTCAAGGGCCCCAAGGGCGAGCTGAACCTCACCGTGGCACAGCCCATCGAGGTCAAGGTCGAGGAGAACCAGGTCCTGGTCTCCCGCCCCGATGACGAGCGCGAGTCGCGTGCTCTCCACGGGCTCACCCGCACCCTCATCAACAACAACATCATCGGCGTGACCCAGGGCTACACCAAGGGCCTCGAGGTCGTCGGCACCGGTTACCGCGTCGCTCAGAAGGGCACGGCGGTCGAGTTCGCACTCGGCTTCTCGCACCCCGTCCTGGTCGAGGCGCCGGAGGGCATCACGCTCACCGTCGAGGGCAACAACAAGCTCACCGTCGCCGGTATCTCGAAGCAGGCCGTCGGCGAGGCAGCCGCCAACATCCGCAAGATCCGCAAGCCGGAGCCCTACAAGGGCAAGGGTGTGCGGTACGCGGGCGAGGTCGTTCGCCGCAAGGCCGGAAAGAGTGGTAAGTAACCATGGCTCTCAAGTCGAAGTCCGACGCACGTTCGCGTCGTCACGCCCGTCTTCGCAAGAAGATCGTGGGCACCGAGGCGCGTCCGCGTCTCGTCGTGACCCGTTCCGCCCGCCACGTCTTCGTCCAGCTGGTCGACGACAGCAAGGGCTTCACCGTCGCATCGGCCTCCACCCTCGAGGCCGACCTGCGCACGTTCGATGGTGACAAGACCGCCAAGGCCCGCAAGGTCGGCGAGCTCGTCGCTGAGCGTGCGAAGGCTGCCGGCATCGAGACGGTCGTGTTCGACCGCGGCGGCAACCGCTACGCGGGCCGCGTCGCTGCGATCGCCGACGGCGCTCGCGAAGGAGGTCTGAACCTGTGACCGAGAACAAGGAGAACGAAGTGACCGCGACCGAGCAGCCCGCTGCGGCTGCGGCTACGGCCGAGGCGCCCGCCGAGCGCGAGCGCGAGCCGCGCCGCGGTGGCCGCGAGCGCAGCCAGACCCGCGACCGTAACTCGCGCGACCGCGGCGACAACCAGTTCCTGGAGCGCGTCGTCACGATCAACCGCGTGTCGAAGGTCGTCAAGGGCGGTCGTCGCTTCAGCTTCACGGCGCTCGTCGTCGTGGGTGACGGCAACGGTCTCGTCGGTGTCGGCTACGGCAAGGCGCGTGAGGTCCCCCTCGCCATCTCGAAGGGTGTCGAAGAGGCCAAGCGCAACTTCTTCCGCGTGCCGCGTGTCGCCTCCAGCATCCCGCACCCCGTCCAGGGTGAGGCTGCTGCCGGTGTCGTGCTGCTGCGTCCGGCCGCTGCCGGTACCGGTGTCATCGCCGGTGGTCCGGTCCGCGCCGTCCTCGAGTGCGCCGGCATCCACGATGTGCTGTCGAAGTCGCTGGGTTCGTCGAACACGATCAACATCGTGCACGCGACCGTCGCAGCGCTGAAGCAGCTCGAGGAGCCGCGCGCCGTCGCTGCGCGTCGTGGTCTCGACTTCGACCAGGTCGCCCCCGCGCGTCTGGTCCGTGCCGAGGCTGACGCCGCCAAGGCTGCAAAGGTGGGTGCATGATGGCTGCTCGTCTGAAGGTGACCCAGGTCAAGTCCAAGGTGAGCGAGAAGCAGAACCAGCGTGACACGCTGCGTTCGCTCGGTCTGAAGCGGATCAACGACTCCGTCGTTCGTCCCGATGACGCGCAGACGCGCGGGTACATCAAGACCGTCGCGCACCTCGTGAAGGTTGAGGAGATCGACTGATGGCTGAGAAGAAGGACGAGACGGTCGAGGCCGTCGAGCCCAAGGCCAAGAAGCCGGCAACCCGGAAGGCTGCGGCTGGGCCCGCTGCCGACAAGGCTGCCCCGAAGAAGGATGCGGCGCGCCCCGGCGTGCTGAAGGTCCACCACCTGCGTCCGGTCCCCGGTGCCAACGTCGCGAAGACCCGTGTCGGTCGCGGTGAGGGCTCGAAGGGTAAGACGTCGGGCCGCGGTACCAAGGGTACGAAGGCTCGTTACCAGGTCAAGGTGGGCTTCGAGGGTGGGCAGATGCCCCTCCACATGCGTACGCCGAAGCTGCGCGGGTTCAAGAACCCGTTCCGCGTCGAGTACCAGGTGGTCAACCTCGACAAGCTCGCGGAGCTGTACCCCAACGGTGGCGACGTCACCGTGACGGACCTCGTCGCCAAGGGCGCCGTGCGCAAGAACGAGAAGGTCAAGGTGCTCGGCACCGGCGACATCTCGGTCGCGCTGACGGTCTCCGTCGACAAGGTCTCGGGTTCGGCCGAGCAGAAGATCGTTGCCGCCGGCGGCTCGATCAAGTAATCACGTGCCAGGGGCCGGAGGATAACCTCCGGCCCCTGTTGCCGTATGTTGGAATGCGGCGAGCTCCGGCGCGCCCGGCATCCCACTGGAGGAAATCCCTTTGTTCAGCGCCATCGCGCGGGTCTTCCGCACTCCGGATCTCCGTCGGAAGATCGGTTTCACGCTCGGCATCATCGCCATCTACCGGTTCGGCGCGCACATCCCGGCTCCGTTCGTGGACTTCCCGAACGTGAAGACCTGCCTCGACCAGTCCGGGTCGACCGAGGGCCTGCTCTCGCTCGTGAACCTCTTCTCGGGCGGCGCGCTGCTGCAGCTGTCGATCTTCGCGCTCGGCGTCATGCCCTACATCACCGGCACGATCATCGTGCAGCTCCTCCGCGTGGTGATCCCGCACTTCGAGACCCTGTACAAGGAGGGCCAGGCCGGCCAGGCCAAGCTCACCCAGTACACCCGCTACCTGACGATCGCGCTGGCGCTGCTGCAGTCGACCACCCTCGTCACCGTCGCCCGCTCGGGTCAGCTCTTCGGCATCACCGGCGTGGCCGAGTGCCAGCAGCTCCTCACCGACGAGGCCTGGTGGGCGCAGCTGCTCATGATCGTCACGCTGACCGCCGGCACCGGCCTCATCATGTGGATGGCCGAGCTCGTCACCGAGCGCGGCATCGGCAACGGCATGTCGCTCCTCATCTTCACCTCCATCGCGGCGACCTTCCCGTCGGCGCTGTGGAGCATCGCGGTCGCCCGCAGCTTCGAGATCTTCCTGCTGGTCCTGGCCGTCGGCATCGCGACCGTCGCGCTCGTCGTGTTCGTCGAGCAGTCGCAGCGCCGCATCCCGGTCCAGTACGCGAAGCGCATGGTCGGGCGCCGGACGCTCGGCGGCAGCAACACGTACATCCCGATCAAGGTCAACATGGCCGGCGTCGTGCCCGTCATCTTCGCCTCGTCGCTGCTGTACATCCCGGCCCTCATCGCGCAGTTCAACGCGAACCCCGCCGCCGACGGCAGCGTGCCGGGCTGGGTGTCGTGGATCCAGGCGAACTTCGTCAACGGCGACCACCCGCTCTATATGGCGGTGTACTTCCTGCTCATCATCGGCTTCACCTACTTCTACGTCGCGATCACGTTCAACCCGGTCGAGGTCGCCGACAACATGAAGAAGTACGGCGGGTTCATCCCCGGCATCCGTGCGGGGCGTCCCACGGCGGAGTACCTCGACTACGTCCTCACCCGCATCACCCTGCCGGGTTCCATCTACCTGGGCCTCATCGCCCTGCTCCCGCTCCTGGCCCTCGCGACGGTGGGCGCCAACCAGAACTTCCCGTTCGGTGGCGCGTCGATCCTCATCATCGTCGGTGTCGGTCTCGAGACGGTGAAGCAGATCGACGCCCAGCTCCAGCAGCGCCACTACGAAGGACTCCTCCGATGACGCAGAATCCCGCCCGCCTCCTGATCATCGGCCCGCAGGGCTCGGGCAAGGGGACGCAGGGAGCCCGCATCGCCGAACGGCTCGGCATCCCCACCGTCTCGACCGGCGATGTCTTCCGCGCGAACGTCAAGGACGGCACCGACCTCGGGCTCAAGGTGAAGGCGATCATCGACGCCGGCGACCTCGTCCCCGACGAGCTGACGAGCGAGATCGTCCGCGACCGACTGTCGCAGCAGGATGCCGCGCACGGCTTCCTGCTCGACGGCTACCCGCGCAACCTGACCCAGGTCGGCCACCTCGACGGCTTCCTCGAGCAGCGGGGCGAACCGCTCACCGCGGTCATCGAGCTCTCGGTGCCGCGCGACGAGTCGATCGCCCGCCTCTCGCGTCGCGCGGCCGAGCAGGGCCGCGCCGACGACAACGAGGAGTCGATCGCGAAGCGCCTGTCGATCTACGAGTCCGAGACGGCGCCGATCCTCGACGTGTACCGCGAGCGCGGCATCGTCGACGAGATCGACGGCGTCGGGTCGCTCGACGAGATCACCGAGCGCATCACGGCGGCCCTCGCGGCACGCGGCATCACCGCCTGATGGTCTTCCGCCGCTCCATCTACAAGACGCCCGCGCAGCTGCGCGCGATGGTCGAACCGGGTCTCATCACCGCGGCGGCATTGGATGCCGTGCGTCCGGCGGTTGGCGCGGGTGTGACGACCGCGGAGCTCGATGCCATCGCCGAGCGCACGATCCTCGCCCGCGGGGCGGAATCGAACTTCCAGCTGGTGCGCGGCTACCACCACACGACGTGCATCTCGGTCAACCAGGAGGTCGTCCACGGCATCCCGGGTGATCGGGTCCTGCAGCCGGGCGACATCGTCTCGATCGACTGCGGCGCGCAGTTCGAGGGGTGGAACGGGGACTCGGCGATCACGATCGTCGTGCCCGACCCGGACCGTCCCGAGCTCGTCGAACGTCGTCAGCGGCTGTCGGACGTGACCGAGGGCTCGCTGTGGGCCGGCATCGCCGCGCTCGCCTCGGCCTCGCGCGTCGGCGAGATCGGCGACGCCGTGCAGTCCTACGTCGAGGGGTCGGGGGAGGGCTACGGCATCCTCCGCGATTACGTCGGACACGGGATCGGCCGCAAGATGCACGAGGGCCCGACGGTCTTCAACTACCGCGTCGCCGACCTCGGACCCGAGGTGCGGCCGGGGCTGTGCGTCGCGATCGAGCCCATGATCGTCGCGGGGGACGAGGCGACCCTCGTCGAGGACGACGACTGGACCGTCAGCACGGTCGACGGCCAGGACGGCTCCCATTGGGAACATAGCGTCGCGGTGCACGAGGGAGGTATCTGGGTGCTGACGGCCCCCGACGGCGGCGCCGCGGGACTCGCGGCCTTCGGCATCACCCCGACCCCCATCTCCTGAGGAGGACACGCACATGGCGACGGCCACGGGTAAGACCAACTGGTTCGCGATCTGGATCAGCGTCGCGGTGGTGGCGGTCCTGGTGGGTGTCGTCGCCGTTGTCGCTGTGCTGAACTCGCAGGCGTCGGGCCCCGGACCCGTCCCGCAGGCCAGCGGCATCAACCGCGAGACCGGTGCGATCACCTTCGGCGACGGGCCCGACACCGTCGCCACCTACGTGGACTTCATGTGCCCGTACTGCGGCCAGTTCGAGGAGACGGAGGGCAAGACGATCTCGGGCCTCGTCGACGACGGCAGCATCACCCTCGAGGTGCACCCGGTCACGATCCTCGACCGGCTCTCCCAGGGCACCGAGTACTCGAGCCGTGCAGCATCCGCCATGTACGCCGTCGCCGAAGCCGACCCCGACAACGCCTACGCCTTCTTCCGTGCGCTGTGGGACGAGCGGCCCCAGGAGCAGACGCCCGGCCTGACCGACGACGAGCTCATCCAGATCGCGAAGGATGCCGGCGTGAACGTGACCGCCGAGCTCGAGAAGTCGATCAAGGACCACGAGTACAAGAGCTTCGCCCAGTCGCAGGAGTTGCCGGAAGGCGCCACCGGGACCCCGACGCTCGTCGTGAACGACGAGGTCGTCCCGGTCACGTACGACCCGCAGGCCGACATCCTCTCGCGACTGTCCGCTCGGTGATCTCGAAGCGGCGCTCACTCGCCGAGTCACCACTCGGTTGCCCCGTCACCACCCGAATGCGCGCCGTCGGGTGGTGATTCGGCGTTTCGGCGGTGATTCGGGGTGGGGAACACGCCGAACCGGTAGAGCTTCGAGCGCAGACCGCCGGGGGAGCGGATGTCGGCGGTCGTCCAGCGGATGACGCGACGCCCGGTCAGCCCGCGGATCCAGTCCTCCCGCTCCTTCTCCGCTCGCAGGACATCCTCCAGGGCCCGCCCGTGCCGCATGGCGACGTCGCGGTACTTCACCTCGCCGTCGTACTCGCCCCACACCGCGGCGTCATCGAGGCCGAAGTCGACGAAGTAGGGCCCCACCGACACCTGAAGCCTGATCCGCCGGAATCCCAGGTCGTGCAGGCGCAAGCGGCTCACACTTTCTCCCGCGGACTCCGAGCGCCCGTCGGCGAGCTCCAGGAGTTCGCGCGCCTGACGTACCCCGCGAGCGCCAGTGGTCAACCGTCGCGCGATCTCGGCGCGGAGATATTCGGCTGCATCGGCGTCGTAGAGTCGCTGCCGTGCGTCCCACGCGACCGCGCGGAGCGCGGCATCCGCTATCGCGATCGCGGTGTCGCGGGGCGTCGTCCGCAGCACGTCGGCGACGGTGCGTGCGGGCGCGGTGAGGACGAGGCCACCCGATGAGACCACGTCGACGTCGGGTACGGCGCATCGATGGCGGGACACATACGGTGTCCCTCGCGAGACCGCCCCGTTGTGCTGCGTGCCGGAGACGTGCACATGCGTCGGCGGGGCGCCCCAGAGAGGCAGTCCGTGCAGCAGCGCAGCGGTCAGGTGGGAGTAGACGACGCCGCCGCGCCGGCGCTGCTCATAGGCCGCCACCTGCAGGAGATGGCGTTCGGCGGGCCACGCCGCATCCCACGTCTCCGATGCGACGAACGTGCCCCGCGCGAGCTTTCGGAGATCTCCGTGGCTCAGCGTCGCGATGTCGCGGCGGGTCATCCCCCCTCGGAGGAGGGCGGGACGCGTCTCGATCCGGCACACGGCGTCGTCGAAGTCCATCCGCTCACCCTCGCCTCCCGTCCAAGCCCGCGCGATGCGGAACAGCCGTCGGGGGACGTCCGCGGCATCCATCGGGCTGTGCAGGAAGCCATGGGCGCGTCGAATCACCATCGGTGCGTCGAATCACCAGCGAGATGCGCGCCATCGGATGGTGAGTCGGCACGTGGATGGTGACTCGGCGAAGAACAATCGCGGGCTGAGCGCGCGGCGGCGACACGCCGAGTGGCGGGTCGCCTCGATATCACGTACACTAAATCTTTGGTGCGTTGCGCCTGTTTCGGCGTGTCACCACAATCCCCACTCACCGCAGACCGACCGGTCTGCCAACTGTAAGCGAGCGTATGGCGAAGAAAGACGGTGTCATCGAGATCGAGGGTGTGATCTCCGAGGCTCTGCCGAACGCGATGTTCCGCGTCGAGCTGAGCAACGGTCACAAGGTCCTGGCCACGATCTCCGGAAAGATGCGGCAGAACTACATCCGCATCATCCCCGAAGACCGTGTCGTCGTGGAGCTCTCGCCTTACGACCTCACGCGCGGTCGCATCGTCTATCGCTACCGCTGAGACCGGTCGAGAAGTAACGCCCCGCACACCCGTGTGCGTCGGCGAAGACAGCGAATCAGGAAAATCATGAAGGTCAACCCCTCCGTCAAGCCCATCTGCGACCACTGCAAGGTCATCCGCCGCCACGGTCGCGTCATGGTCATCTGCAAGTCGAACCCGCGTCACAAGCAGCGCCAGGGCTGATGGGATGCCGCGCCCCGGCGCGGCCTCGCAGGCTCACAACTGAACACATCTCGGCAGGATCAGAACCCGCTCAGCGGGGGACACCTCGGGTCGGAGGCCCGGGCACCGATCCTGCTCCACACCTCCACTTACTCCTAGGAGACATCGCATGGCACGTCTTGCCGGCGTTGACATCCCGCGCGACAAGCGCGTGGTGATCGCCCTCACCTACATCTACGGCATCGGCCGTACCCGCTCCGTCGAGATCCTCAGCTCGACCGGCATCGACGAGTCGATCCGCGTCAAGGACCTCACCGACGACCAGCTGGTCGCTCTCCGCGACCACATCGAAGGCACTTACAAGGTGGAGGGTGACCTGCGCCGCGAGGTCGCCGCAGACATCCGCCGCAAGGTCGAGATCGGCTCGTACGAGGGTATCCGCCACCGTCGCGGCCTGCCCGTGCGCGGCCAGCGCACGAAGACCAACGCGCGTACCCGCAAGGGTCCCAAGCGCACCGTCGCCGGCAAGAAGAAGGCGCGCTAAAGCGCGGCCGCCACAGGTTTAGGAGAACACTCACATGGCACAGGCCAAGTCCGCTGCGCGCAAGCCGCGCCGCAAGGAGAAGAAGAACATCGCGCTGGGCCAGGCCCACATCAAGTCGACGTTCAACAACACGATCGTTTCGATCACCGACCCTTCGGGTGCGGTCATCAGCTGGGCCTCCTCGGGTGGCGTCGGCTTCAAAGGCTCGCGCAAGTCGACCCCGTACGCCGCCGGCATGGCCGCCGAGTCCGCTGCGCGTCAGGCGCAGGAGCACGGCGTCAAGAAGGTCGACGTCTTCGTCAAGGGCCCCGGCTCGGGCCGCGAGACCGCGATCCGTTCGCTGACCGCCGCCGGCCTCGAGGTCGGTTCGATCCAGGACGTCACGCCTCAGGCCCACAACGGCTGCCGCCCCCCGAAGCGCCGCCGCGTCTGATCCTCGACGGATGCCGGGGGTGCGACGTGCGTCGCGCCCCGGCATCCCGGTCACAACTCAACACTTCACCAACTGCACGTGTCATATAGCGGTCACGTGACTGAAAGGAACACATAGTGCTCATTGCACAGCGTCCCACTCTGACCGAGGAGAAGGTCGGCGACTTCCGCAGCCGATTCGTCATCGAGCCCCTCGAGCCGGGCTTCGGCTACACGATCGGCAACGCGCTGCGTCGCAGCCTGCTGTCGTCGATCCCGGGTGCCGCGGTCACCAGCATCCGCATCGACGGCGTGCTGCACGAGTTCAGCACCGTCCCGGGTGTCAAGGAGGATGTCACCGAGATCATCCTCAACATCAAGCAGCTGGTGGTCTCCAGCGAGCGCGACGAGCCCATCACCGCGTACCTGCGCAAGACGGGCGCCGGCGAGGTCACGGCCGCCGACATCTCCGCTCCGGCGGGTGTCGAGGTCCACAACCCCGACCTGGTCATCGCGACGCTCAACGACTCGGCGAAGTTCGAGCTCGAGCTGACGATCGAGCGCGGCCGCGGCTACGTCTCGGCCACGCAGAACCGCAACGAGTACGCCGAGGCCGGTCAGATCCCGATCGACTCGATCTACTCGCCCGTCCTCAAGGTCAGCTACCGCGTCGACGCCACCCGTGCCGGTGAGCGCACCGACTTCGACAAGCTCGTCCTGGACGTCGAGACCAAGTCGTCGATCAGCCCCCGCGACGCCGTCGCGTCGGCCGGTCGCACGCTGGTCGAGCTGTTCGGTCTCGCCCGCGAGCTGAACGTCGAGGCCGAGGGCATCGAGATCGGCCCCGCGCCGGTCGCCGAGGTCCTGACCAACGAGCTCTCGATGCCGATCGAGGACCTCGACCTGTCGGTCCGCTCGTACAACTGCCTCAAGCGCGAGGGCATCAACACGGTGTCCGAGCTCGTCGCCCTTTCGGAGACGCAGCTCATGAACATCCGCAACTTCGGTCAGAAGTCGGTCGACGAGGTCAAGGACAAGCTCGTCTCGCTCGGCCTGTCGCTGAAGGACTCGGTCCCCGGGTTCGACGGTGCGCACTTCTACGGCGGCTACGACGACGAGACCGTCTGAGCGGACTCCGGTTCGCCCCGGTCCACTGACTGAATTTCTTTCCAGGAGTAATTGACATGCCCAAGCCCACGAAGGGTGCCCGCCTCGGTGGCGGCCCCGCCCACGAGCGTCTTCTGCTTGCGAACCTCGCTGCCGCGCTGTTCACGCACAAGTCGATCACCACGACCGAGACCAAGGCCAAGCGCTTGCGTCCGTTCGCCGAGCGCCTGGTGACGTTCGCCAAGCGCGGCGACCTGCACGCTCGCCGTCGCGTCCTGTCGGTCATCGGCGACAAGTCCGTCGTGCACGAGCTCTTCGCCGAGATCGCGCCGCTGGTCGCCGAGCGTGAGGGTGGCTACACCCGCATCACGAAGGTCGGCAACCGCAAGGGCGACAACGCGCCCATGGCCGTGATCGAGCTCGTCCTCGAGCCCGTCACCCCGAAGGCGAAGTCGACGAAGAAGGCTGCTCCGGCCGCCGCTGCGCCGGCCGCCGAGGAGCCCGCTGCCGAGGAGACCGAGGTCGAGACGCCCGCTGAGGACGTCGCCGACGCCGGTGCCGAGTCGCCCGAGGAGGGCGCTGCTGCCGAAGCCATCGCCGAGGACGCCGTCGCGTCCGACGACGAGAAGGCCGACGAGGCCAAGTAAGGCTCCCTCCCCGGAGGGAATCCGAGGGCCCGCCCCCGTTTCGGGGCGGGCCCTTTCTCGTACCCGCGCGGGTGCGTGGGGCCGCCGCTTCCCTGGCCACATCATGTGCTCGCAACGACATCACACGCTGTGCACGGTCCAGAACGTGTGCCCTCGTTCGGAGCACATGATGTGGACGCAGAGGCGGCGCCGCTCGGCGGGCGCGGCGGCGCGGCGGGGCGGCGGGCGCGGGGGCGGGGGACGGTCCCGAGGGGTCAGCGCGCGGTGTCGAAGGTCTGGGCGACGGCCCACTGGGCGAGCTCGACGCGGTAGCGCAGCTGCGCGCGGCTGTTCTCGACGCCGTCGATCGCGTCGGCCACGGCGTCGGCGTAGCGCTGTCCGCCGCGGACGCCGGGGTGGATGCCGTCGCCCGCCAGCAGGTCTTCGTGACCGCTGATCGCCGCCGACCAGTCCGCGATCGCGACGCCGGGGGTGTGCGCAGCGAAGGGCTCGAGCTCCTCGTTGACGCCCGGGATCCAGTCGCGGGGCGCGTGGGCGGTCACGAGCACGAGCGTGCGGTGGGGACCGACATCCTTCTTCAGGCGCGCGAGGTCGTCGGGGTCCACCGGTCCGTTCGTGCCGAGACCCACGACGACGTAGTCGCGCAGCTGTCCGCGGGCGGCGAGGCGGTCGACGATCGCGACGCCGGCCCCCATCGAGCGCGACACCTTCGCGTCGACCTGGGCGCCCGGCATCCGGTCGAGGAGGCCGCCGGCGGATGCGAGCATCACCGAGTCTCCGACGAGGGTCACGCGCGCTCCGGCGACACGGACGGAGGCGGGCGGAGCGGGGCGGCCGTCCGGCGGGGTGCAGAGTCCCTCGTCGTCGCTGAGGTGCGCGGACGGGCACTCCGGACGCAGCACGGCGTCGTCGCTGCGGAGGGCGGCGCCGGGCAGCGTCGCGTGATCCGACCGGGGGAAAGCCGCGTCGAGCGCCGCGCGTCCGTCGCGTACGGCCGCTTCGCTCGAGGCCATCGTCGGCGCGTCGGCGACCGCCGCGGTCGTGCCGGCGACGACGAGGAGCCCTGTGGCCATCGCGGCCGTGGCGGTGAGGCGTCGCACGGGGCCGCCGCGGAACGCGCGCCCGACGGACCGGAGCGACGCGCGGAAGCCGAGCCGGCGCACCGGCTGCTCGATGAAGCGCAACGACACCTCGGCGGCGACCAGCGTGAGCGCCAGGGTGAGGAGCGCGACCTCGACCGGGACGGCGACGTCGGGGGAGGAGCGCGTGGTCGCGACCGTCAGGATGACGACGAGAGGCCAGTGCCAGAGGTAGATCCCGAAGGACCGCTCGCCGATCCAGCGCAGCGGCGCGACGTCCAGCGCCCGTCCGAGGTGCGATCCCGCGCGCACGGCTGCCGCGATCGCCACGACGGTCAGGACGGATGCCGCGACGAGAAGCCCGGGGAAGGTCTCGATCCCGTCGCCCGGCGTCACGAACGCAAGCGCGACGACCCCGGCGATCGCCGCGCCGCCGACCACGGCAGGCATGCCGCCGCGGCGCTCCGCCGGGCGCAGGAACGCAAGGGCGACGCCGAGCAGCAGACCGAAGGCGTGCGTGTCGGTGCCGTAGTACACGCGGGTCGCGCCGCTGCCGGCGAGGAGCACCGCGGCCAGGACGGATGCCGCCGCCAACCCGACGGCGACGGGCACCCGGCCGCGTCGCAGCCGCAGGACGAGCGGCAGCAGCAGCGGCCAGAGCAGGTAGAACTGCTCCTCGACGGCGAGGGACCAGAGGTTCCGCAGCAGTTCGGGGGCGGAGGAATCCAGCCCGCCGCCGAAGTACGACGACCCGTTCGCGACGGCGACCCAGTTGTACGAGAACGTCGTCGCCCCGAGCAGCTGACCGCCGAGGCCCACGAGGATGTCGCCGCCCACCATCCAGGCGAGCGACGCGGTCACGAGGACGACGACCCCGATCGCGGGCAGCAGCCGGCGGGCCCGCCGCCGCCAGAAGTCCACCAGGCCGATCCGGCCGTGCTCGTCGCGCTCGCGGAGGAGGAGGGTCGTGATGAGGAACCCGGAGATCACGAAGAAGACGTCGACACCGAGGAACCCGGCGGGCAGCGCCGGGAACAGGTGGTACACGACGACCATCAGGACCGCGACGGCGCGGAGTCCGTCGAGGCCCGGCAGGCGCGCGGAAGAAGGTCGAGTCATGTCGAAGCGGGGGAGGGGTCTCGAGGCGAGCGGGCGATTCGCGGCATCCAGTCTAGGTCGGCATCCTGAACGGGCCCGCCCCTTCCCGCCTCGCCCGTGGCTGGGATAGGTTGGCATCACCGAGACACGGACGAGCGCCCGCAGACGTCACCGCGATCCGGCAGGCGCGTCGCCCCCAGAAGGGACGTGCAGCATGGCCGGAAAGATCATCGTCGGAGTCACGGGTGCCCCGGTGTCGCGCCGTGCCGTGGACTGGGCCGTGACTCGTGCCGCCCAGCGCCGGCAGGCGGTCGAGCTCGTCTCGGTCGTCGGCGGCGCGGTCGGGGCCGTCGGCGAGGCCGAGGTGCTCGGTGCGGCGCAGACTGCGACGCAGCGTCTGCTCGACGGCGAGGCGGCGCGGGTGACGGATGCCGGGGTCCCGGTCACGACCCGCGTCGAATCCGGCAACCCCGTCACCAAGCTCATCGAAGCCGCGGCGGACGCCGCGCTCCTCGTCATCGGCAGCGACTACCGGGGACCGGGGACCGGTCCGGCGCGCGGGGTGCACGGCATCCGGATCGCGGCCGGCGCGAAGTGCCCCGTGGTGGTCGTCCCCGACCGCGATCTCGGGGAGGGGGCGGGGATCGTCGTCGGCATCGACGGGTCCGAGGTGTCCGAGCACGCGATCGAGTTCGCCGCCGCCGAGGCGGACCGGCTCGGCGAGCCGCTCATCGCGGTGAACGTCTGGACGCCGCTGCACACGCCGCGGAACGCGATGGAGGTCTACCCCGACCTCTACCTCGCGAACATGCAGTCGACGGCCGAGGAGGTGCTGGCGCTGTCCGTCGCCGGCCTGTCGTCGCGCTACCCCGACCTGCGCATCGTCCGCCGCGTCGAGCGCGGTTATCCGTCGCAGGTGCTGGCCGGGATCGCCGCCGACGCCCGCATGGTCGTCGTCGGCACTCACGGCCGGGGTGCGCTCGCCCGCTTCCTGCTCGGGTCGATCAGTCAGGAGCTCCTCTCGCACCTGCCGACCGTCACCGCCGTCGTCCGCTGACATCGACGTGCGCGCCCGCGGGCGACGTGCGAAAGTGAGGGCATGACCTCTCGGCACGCCGTCCTCGTCCTCGGCGAAGCGCTCATCGACATCGTGGAACGGGACGGCGGTGACGCCGAGTTCGTCGGCGGCAGTCCCGCGAACGTGGCCGTCGGCATCGCGCGGCAGGACGTGCCGGCGACCCTGCTGACGCGCCTCGGCCGTGACGACCGCGGCCGGCGGATCGCCGATCAGGTGACCGCGTCGGGCGCGGTCGTCCACGAGGCGTCCTGGACGGATGCCGCGACCTCCACCGCCCGCGCCCGGCTGCGCGCCGACGGCTCGGCCGAGTACGACTTCGACATCGTGTGGGCGCTCGAGGCGGACGCCGCAGCGGACGCGGCAGTCGCGGCATCCGTCGTCCACTCCGGATCGATCGCGCTGTTCCTGCAGCCCGGGGGAGAGGTCGCGCTCGCGACCCTCGAACGCGCACGGCAGGCGGGCCGTGTCGTGACGGTCGACCCGAACGTGCGGCCGGCGCTCGTCGGACCCGACCCGCGGCCGGTCGCCGAGCGGGCATTCGCGGCGGCGACGCTGGTGAAGCTGAGCGATGAGGATGCCGAGGCGCTCTACCCGGGTGTGCCCGCCGCGCGCGTGCTCGAGACCATCGCCGCCCGGGGGTCGCAGATCGTCGTGATGACCCGCGGCGGCGAGGGCGCCCTCGCGCTCGGGCCGTCGGGTCTCGTCGAGGTCGCGCCGCTCGTCGTCGACGTCGCCGACACGATCGGCGCGGGCGACGCGTTCATGGCGAGCCTCATCACGAGCCTCGTCGACGACCCCGGACTGCTCGCGGGCGACGCCGACGCTTTGCCGCGCGCGCTCCGCCGCGCCGTCGTGACGGCGGGGATCACGGTGTCGCGACCCGGCGCCAACCCGCCCACGCGCGCGGAGGTCGACGCGGCAGTCTGACCGGCGCGGATAGGCTGACACCGTGCGCCTGCGGATCGATCTCGTCTACGACGGCACCGACTTCCGAGGCTGGGCGCGGCAGCCGGGCCTGCGGACCGTGCAGGGGACGCTCGAGGCGGCGATCGCCCGCATCCTCGGCGGAGACCCGCGGCTCGTGGTCGCGGGTCGGACGGATGCCGGGGTGCACGCGTCGGCGCAGGTCGCGCACCTCGACCTGACCGAGGGGCAGGAGCACCGGCTGCTGTCGGGGCGACGTCCCGAACCCGAGGCGCTCGCCGCGCGCATCAACGGTGTGCTCGGTCCCTACCCGGACGTCGCCGTCCACCGTGTGGGTGTCGCGCCGGAAGGTTTCGATGCGCGCTTCTCGGCCGTCTGGCGTCGGTACGCCTACCGCGTCGCCGACCGCGTCACCGGGTACGACCCGCTGGAGCGCGGCCGCACGACGTGGGTCGCGGCGGACCTCGACGTGGCGGCGATGGATGCCGCAGCCCGCAGCCTGCGCGGCCTGCACGACTTCGCGGCGTACTGCAAACCGCGCGAGGAGGCGACGACGATCCGGACGCTGCTCGAGTACGGCTGGCGGCGTGAGGAGTCCGGCGTCCTCGTCGCCTCGGTGAAAGCCGACGCCTTCTGCCACAGCATGGTGCGCGCGCTCGTGGGCGCCTGCGTCGCGGTCGGGGAGGGGCGGATCAGCGTGGACCGCGTCGCCGAGATCCGCGACGAGCTGGTCCGCACGAACGAGGTGAAGGTGCTCGCCGCGCGCGGCCTGACGCTCACCGAAGTGGGCTACCCGGCCGACGATCTGCTCGCAGCGCGAGCCGAGCAGACGCGCGCCCGACGGGAACTGGGCGCGGCCGACGACTGAGCGGGGATGACGCGAGAACAGGAGAACCCCCGGGCCGTGGCCCGGGGGTTCTCCTGTTGCGATGGTTCGCGAGTGCCTTATGCCCGACGCGTGCGGCGCACCGAGGTCGCGACCGCGATGCTCGCACCGGCGAGGACGAGGACGCCGCCGCCGACCCAGAGGCCGAGGAGTGCGTCACCGTCGAAACCGGTGTCACCGAGGGCGGGGCCGCCGGCGCTGCCGCCGTCCGAACCACCGTCGCCGCCTGCCGGAGCGGCGAGCGCGATCGTCACGGGCTCAGCCGCGCCGCTTTCGGAGCCCACCGCGGCCAGCGTGTAGGTGCCGGTCGCGTCGTCGGGGAGGGTGACCGTAGCCGTGGCTGCACCGTCTTCGCTCGCGTCCTTCGTGACAGACGTGGAGGTCACAGCGAAGGAGACGAAGGCGAGGTTGTCGGGGCCGACGCCCTCACCCGTCAGGGTGAAGGTGACCTGCTCGCCCGGCTCGAAGCCGGTGAACTGAACGGGAACCGTGCCGCCGGGAGTGATCGTGATCGTCTCGGGGCCGGCGGGGGTCGGAGTGTAGGCGCTCGCGACGGCCGGAGCCGCGAAGACCGCCGCGATGGCGACGGCGAGAGCCGCCGCAGCCTTGCTGATCTTGTGCTTCATGGTGCTTCTTTCGGTCGTCGTGAGTTCGGGGCGCAGACGGCAAAAGAAGATCCAACCGGCCGCCCCCCGTTGGTTGGACATTGCCAGTATTCAGGAATCGCTCAGGAAGAGCAACTACAGCGGGTTTCGATCAGGTAAACAGTGTCACGGGTCGACACATCCGCATCGGGTGGCAGCGGCATCCGCACTTGTAGACTGACCGCACCGCAGGGAGGGGTCATGATGCGGATGAGAACCATGCGTCTGGCCGCCGCGGCGGCGCTCGTCGGCAGCGCGGTCGTGCTGTCGGGATGTGGCCCGTCTCCGTGGGCCCTGCAGAGCCCGACCCCGACGGCCCCGGCCGCGGTGTCGAGCTCGCCGGTCGTGGTCGCGCCTCCGGTCGAGAACGACCTCTCGAGCGGGTCCACGCAGCGGGACCTGACGGCAGGCGCCGTGAGTGTCGCCGTCAACTACTGGTCGGACCTGCGGATGGACCGATGGACGGCGAACGCGGTCAAGCCCGTCAGTCTGTCGCTCGTGACGACCATCACGCCCAACGACGGGCAGAAGGTGTACCTGCAGAAGGCCACGATGCTCGCGGTCCCCGCGAACGCCGAAGAGACCTTCCCCGCGCTCGACCCGCAGATCGACGAGGCGAGCGTGAAGAACGGCTACCTCGTCCTGAAGCCCTACAGCTACTCGCAGACGTTCAACGTCGGTCAGGTCCCCGAGGGCGCCACCTACGTCACGCTGCAGTTCACGTACGACTTCCTCGTGCAGACCAAACCCAAAGCCGACGAGTACGCGAAGCAGACCGCGACCGACACGGTGACGGTCGCGATCGCGCAGCAGGCGGCATCCGGCTGAACCTCAAGAACCTCAAGGTCCGGTAAAGACCAGCGCGAGGCTTCGCGAAGTCACCGGTGAGCGAGGGTTTCCGCGCCTACGGTGTAGACGTGGCACTGGCGGCGGCGACCCGAACCCCGCCGCCGGTGCCCTCCATCCTTCACACCGAACGAGGTTCGCGCATGTCCATCCGTCCCACAGCCCGTCGCCGGCTCGGCGTCGCCGCCCTGGCCGCCGCGGCTGCGCTGTCGCTCTCGGGGTGCGCTCAGGTCGTCGAAGCCTTCAACTCCATCTCGGGGACGAGCGAGAACGTCGCCGCCACCCCCGCTCCGAACGCGACGCCCGCGACCGGGACGGTGGAGATGCCGTTCGACTCGCAGTTCACGTACGACGGCTCGGTGCGGATGACGTACGAGATCGCCGACGGTCTCGACATCATCCTCGACTTCTGGGCCGTCGACTCCAAGCGCACCCGCGAGTGGTACGCCGACAACGCGAAGACCTTCGGCTTCGCGGTCAACGTCAAGGACACCCGCGTCGACGAGAAGGCGGTGCTCAAGCAGAAGCGTCGCGTGTTCCTCTCGAACGTGTCGATCTCGTCGCAGACCGCGCAGTCCTCGAACCAGGTGAGCTCGCCGTTCCAGTTCAGCGCCGACCCCCGCACGCTCGTGCCCACCGACACGATCCGCTCGAGCAAGGGCCTGCTGATCAACAGCTACCAGGGCGGTCTGCTCGTCCCCGAGACGACGATCAACCAGCTGCCGCCGGACACCTACGGGATCACGCTGCAGTTCGCGCTCGACGTGTGGGTCGAGGGGGCGGCCGACGACGACAAGTCGTTCGTGCAGCAGACGGTCTACCCCGTCATCCCGATTGCGATCTATCCTCGTGAGACAGAGACCGACGGGTCCACGGGGGGCGCGACCGACGGCACGTCGAACGACGGCTCCCAGGGAACCACAGGCACCGACGGGTGGACCACCACCCCCGGTACCGGCGGTCCCACCACTCCGTGATCCAGCTCGAGGAACCGACGTGACGAGTCCGTACATCTCCGGCCCGCAGGGCTGGCAGCCCGCGCAGCCCCCGGTGGGCGCGCAGCCGGCGGCCGGCGCCTGGCCCGGCCAGGAGTCGCAGTGGGGCCAGCAGCCCGCGTGGCAGCCTGCGCAGGCGCAGCAGCAGCCGCAGTGGCAGCAGCCCGCCGCGCAGTGGCAGGAGCCGCAGGCGCAGTGGCAGCAGCCCGCCGCGCAGTGGCAGGGCGTCGCCCCGCAGGGTTCCTGGCAGGCCGCCCCCGAAGCTGCCGGTTATGCCGCGTCGCCCGGCGGTCCCGGCGAGATCGTCCCGGTGGACGAGTTCGCCGACGACTTCGCCTCGGTGCTCGAGCACCACTCGGTGCACCGGTCGACGATCGGATGCGTCGTCCCGGCCTACAACGAGGCGGAGTCGATCGCGGACGTCATCCGCTCTCTCCTCGAGCAGAGCCGCGTGCCCGACGTGATCCACGTGGTCGTCAACAACACCTCCGATGACACGGTCAAGATCGCGTCGGAGTTCTCCGGACCGCACGAGGTGGAAACCGAGCTCGGGCTGCAGTTCACCGAGGTCTTCGTCCACGACATCGGCAAGAACCCCGACAAGAAGGTCGGCGCGCTCAACTACGGCTACGCCCTCGTCGAGGGGTACGACTACCTGCTCGGTGTCGACGGCGACACGACCGCCGACCGCCGCGCCGTGGAGTACCTCGAGAACGAGGCCGTCTCGGACTCGCGCATCGGCGGCATCTCGGCGATCTACACGATCGACGACCGACCCATCAAGGGCTTCATCGCCAAGTGGCTCATCGCCGGTCAGCGCACGCAGTTCGCGGCCTTCAACATGCAGAACCTGCTGCGCGGACGCAACATGGCCGTGCTCGGCGGACAGTTCTCGATCTTCTCGACGACCGCCCTGCGCGACGTCATGAAGGAGAACCACCAGAACTCGCCGTGGGTGAAGGACTCCGAGGTCGAGGACTCGCTGCTCTCGCTCCAGATCAAGTCGGCCGGCTATCTCACCAAGATCAGCCCGTTCGCGCGGGCGGATGTCGGTGGCATGACGACCCTCAAGGGGTACGACGCGCAGCAGGTCAAGTGGACCTACGGCGCCATCGAGCTCATGTGGCCCGGTCAGCGTGGTGACACGAAGGGGCAGCCGTTCCACCCGAACCTGCGTCTGCGCTGGTTCGAGCAGTTCTCGATGCTCACGAACTTCTTCGTCCGTGTCGCGTTCATCACCCTGCTGATCGCGTCGCTGTCGATCAACGCGTTCGTGTTCTCGCCGTGGTGGCTGATCCCGCCGCTCGTGGCCGCCGGCCTGAACCTGCGGATGGCCCGCGCGATGGAGAAGTGCAACTCGCGCGACATCGCCTTCGCCGTGCTGCTGTTCCCCGCCGAGATCTTCATGTGGATCCGCATCAGCCACTTCATCCGGTCGTGGACCCGCTTCCTCTCCAAGAAGAAGGTCGACAACTGGGCCCTGCAGGCGAGAGCCGAGAAGGGCGGCGTGAGCTTCGGACACTGGACGCCCTTCATCATCCTCGCCATCGTCGCCGTCGCGATCGCCGTCATCTGGAACCTGCTCGACCCGATCACCCAGTCCGCGATCCTGTGGGTCGGCTGGCCGATCGTCGGTGTCGTCACGGTGCTGCAGACCCTCACGATGGCCATCAAGCTGTTCCAGCGCCACCAGGGCTACAAGGTCTGATCTCGCCCGCGCGGCTCCGGGGTGCGCGGCATCCGGGCTGGGTCGACTCCCGGTGCGCGGCATCCGCTCTGCGCCGACTCCCGGTGCGCGGCGTGGGCCACAACCGCGGAGATTCTCGGCGACACGCCGCGTGCCGGGGTCTCGATGCGGCGTGTCGGGCGGGATCTCCGCGGATACGGCGATCGAGATCGGATGTCCGAGCCCCGGCATCCGGTCTGCGCCGATTCACGATCGGCGTACCGACTCACCACTCGCGTGCCGACTCACCACTCAGATGCGCGCCGTCGGGTGGTGACTCGGCAGCGGGGTGGTGATTCGGCGAAAGGATGCCGGGGCGAGGGTCAGGCGCCGGCGACCGTTTCGGAGGTGAGGCGGTAGCCGACACCCCGGACGGTCTCGATGTACCGGGGGTTGTTCGGGTTGTCGCCGAGCTTGCGGCGCAGGTTCGTCATGTGCGCCTCGATCGCGCGCTTGTCGGCCTCGCCGACGAAGTAGCTCGTCACGTACGACTCGCCGCGCAGCACGAGCGTGAGGTCGGCCTTGCTGCGCACGCGACGCTTGGATTCCATGAGCGTCGACAGCAGGTCGAACTCCGTGCGGGTGAGCGTCAGCTCGCGCCCCGCGACGAGGACGACCCGGTGCTCGGCGTGCACGGCGAGGTCGCGGTGCACGGTCCAACCGGGTCCGCCCACGGGCGGGACAGCGGATGCCGGGGCCACCGCGTTGCCGGGCTGCGCGACCGGCGGCTGGCCGCCGGGCTGCGGCATGCCCGGGTGGGGCGCACCCTGCTGCGGAACGCCCTGCGGCGGCAGGACCACCGCACCGCCCTGCGGCGGCTGCTCGCTGTACACGGGCGTCATGATGCGCTCGTCGAACACGGGGGAGGTGGGCACGGCGTCGTACTGCGGCACGGCGGGTCGTGCGCCCGGGAACGACGGACCGGTCGCCTCCTGCCGCGGCGCGGCGGCGACGGCCGTGCCGGTGGCGCGCGGGCGGCGCAGCAGCGACTCGACGCGCGCACGCAGTTCGCGCGGGCGGAACGGCTTCACGACGTACTCGTCGGCGCCGGCACCGAGTCCGAGGACGACGTCCGCCTCTTCTTCGAGGCCGGTGATCATGATGATGTAGGTGTCGCTCTGCGCACGGATGCGGCGGGCCGCCTCGAACCCGTCGATGCCCGGCATGTTGACGTCGAGGGTCGTGATGAGCGGCTGATACGAGAGCACGGCGCGGACGCCGTCAATGCCGTTGCCGACCGAGACGGTCGAGAAGCCAGCGGCCTCGAGGACCTCGACGATGAGATGACGGATGTCGGGATCGTCCTCGACGATGACCGCCGTCTTATGCATCGACATCGAATCACTCATCGATGTAGCCCCCCGAATCGCGTGTGAAAGTCGGTCCTCATGCTACACAGGCGGCAGGCGCCGCCTCGCGCGGCCGCGGAGGCGCTCACCGGACGTCCCGCGTCAGCTCGACGCCGGCTTCGGGCCAGTAGACACCGGCCGCCGGTCCGCCGTTGCACTCGCCGTCGCTCTCGCCCGGCGGTTTGATCCAGAGGTTCGTGTCGACGACGGTGTCGTGGAAGGTGCCGCCCGGCTCGCCGACCAGCTGACCCGGCGGGTTGCACCATTCGCCGCCCGAGGTGGCCGCGCCGCTGCGGGAGGTGTCGACGACGGCGTGCGCTCCGCCGAGGAGCGACGACAGCGACGCCGCGTAGGCGAACTCGTCGGCGGGGGACTGGTAGTTCGAGACGTTCGTCACGAAGCCGCGCACCCGGTCGATGACACCGGTCTGCCGGATGAGGTCGGCCATCTTCTGCGGCGGCAGCCAGTTGCTGTGCCCGCCGTCGATGTAGATCCAGGTGTTCGGCGACGTGATCAGGTCGACCGCCGTGCTGAGCTGGCGCGCGCGATCGGCGATGTTGCCGCACTCCTCCGACAGGGCGATGCTGTCGGGCTCGAGCGCGACGATCTTCTGCACGTCGGGCGCGGTTTCGAGGGCCGAGCCGATCTCGCGCAGCCAGACCGGGTAGTCCTGCTCGGACAGGCCGCCGGCGGAGTGGTTGCCGCAGTCGCGCCCGGGCAGCCCGTAGACCACCAGTGCGACGGAGCGTCCCTGATCGCGCGCCTGGGAGATGAGGTCGAGCACGGTCCCGCCGGCGGTCCCGATGGGGTCCTGCTCGGGGGTCAGCCAGTAGGCGGTGGGCTGCGCGGCGAGGTAGTCGGCGGCATCCTTCTGCTCACCGGAGAGCTCGCGCGCGGCTGCGGCGGCCTTCGCCTGGGTCGGCGCGATGACCGTCGTCCCCATCTCGGGGGCGCGCGCCGTGAGGGCGTGGAATCCGCGGGTCACGGCGCCTCCGATGACGCCCACGAGCACGAGGACCACGACGAGTCCCAGCACGATGCCCAGGGGGACGAGTACGCGGGCCGGCGGCATCCGCAGCTTCTTCCTGGGAGCCACTCTTGAACTCTAGTCATAGGCTGATACTCCGATGATCAGTGTCGTCTCGTACAACCTGCGCAAGCACGCCGCGGCGGGCGAACTCACCGAACTGGTGAGCCGCTACGACGTCGACGTGCTGTGTCTGCAAGAGGTGGACACGACCGACATGCCCGAGCGCATCGGCGGCCTCGTCCTCGCCGATGCCACCCGCTCCAATCGATTGGGCCTGGCGATCTACTACCGCGAGAACGGGTTCCGCGCCGGTGCGAGCCGCACCTTCTCGCTCAAGAAGTCGTTGCACGACATCGTCCTCAAGCCCGCCGACGAGCGGATGCTGGGGCTCCACCTGCGTGACATCGATCACGGCACCGAGTTCATCGTCGCGTCCTTCCACGCGGCACCGCTCACCGCGCTCAACTCGCTGCGTCGTCATCAGATCCGGGCGGCGCTGCGCGAGCTGTCGACGCTCGGCAAGGGCGCGCCGATCCTCATGGTCGGCGACTTCAACTACCCGGTGTTCAAGGAGAACCTGGGGCAGGTCATCCGCGAGAGCGGATACGAGCTGAGTCTCAGCGATGCGCGCACGTACACGCGGTACAAGTTCTTCAAGGGTTACTACGACTTCGCGACCTCGAGCGGGTTCGAGATCCAGCAGGTGCGGACGCTGCCGCAGGGCGCGAGCGACCACCTGCCGATCCTGGTGACGGCTGAGCCGATCGCGCGGGCGAAGCCCGACGTCGCCTGACCTCAGTCGTCGATCCGGTCTCGTCGGCGACGCAGACCCGCGGCGACGAGGATGACGGCACCCGCGGCGACGAGGGCGCCGGCGCCGATCCACAGGCCCGTGAGCTGGGTGCCGTCGAAGCCCGCCCGCACGAGCGGGTCGGTGCTCTGACTGGTGTCGATGACGGCGCTGGCGGTGCCGCCGGCCGACGTCGCCGAGACGGCAGCGATGTTGTAGACCCCGCGGGCGTCCGAAGGCAGGGTGATGCGGACGGTGGGCAGCGCCCCGCTCGCGTCGGACTCGTAGACGGCGCTCGCCGTCGAGACGGCCATGCGCACCATCGCGAAGGTCGCGCCGGCGCCGTTCTCGCCCGTGACGGTGACCGTGACGGTCTCGTTCGGGCCGAACGTGGTGTCGTCGCACGAGAAGCTGACCGTGTCGCCCGGGCCGGCACCGGCGGCATCCGACTGGCAGGCGTCGACCGGCGGGTAGATCGTCGAGGCGTGAGCGGCGACGGGCGCGCCGACGGCCAGTGTCGCGAAGACGGTGGTCGTGAGGAGGGCGCGGGGGAGACGGCGCATGGATGCTGCTTTCAGGCCGGGTACTCACCTGAGTGTAACTGAGGCCGCCCGACCTGCGGTTTCCGTCGTGTGACGATTCGGGGTGCCGGCCGGGTCAGCCGAGGACCGCGCCGTCGGCGGGGTCGCACGACGCGCGCACGATCGGCGAGAGATCGGCGTCGGCGGTGGGGGTGACCCATGCCTCGGCGTCACGGATGTCGGTGTCGGCGGTGACCTCGATCGTCACCGTCTGCGTGTCGCCGGGCTTCAGGTCGACCGAGTACGACAGCACCTGACGGCCGCCGACCATGCCGCCGCCGAACCCGCTCTCCGTTGTGATCTCGGAGGAAGCGACCTCGAAGCCCTCGGGCAGGTAGACCTCGCCGACGACGCGGGCGATCCCGGGCGGGACGCCGTTGGCACCGCCGCCCGTGATGTATTCGGGGAACGAGGTGGCGGCGTCGGCGGGGGCGTTCGAGGTCAGCGTGACCTGCACGGTGAGGGTGCGCGGAGTGGCGCCGACCCCGCATCCGGTGATGGCGAGGTTCACGTCGGGCGTGACGTAGTAGTCCATCTTCGAGCCGGTGCCGTCGTTGAGGTACACGCCGAATCGCGCGGTGTCGTCGTCGTTCGTCGGGGGAGCCCCTGCGAGCGTCGTGCCGGCGAGGACGTCGGCGTCCGCCGGGACCGCGCTCCAGAGGTACAGGCGGTGCTCGGAACCGGCGCGGGACAGCGCGCGCAAAAGCGCACCGGCGTCCACGTCGCCGCTCGTCAGCGCCGAGAAGACCGCGCCCGCCGCTGCCGAGAACACGAGGTCCTGCTGGTCGGCGTCGGGGTAGTCGAGGTAGACGTCGTTGAGCAGGAACTGTGCGGCGCTGGCGCTTGTCAACGTCACGCCCGTCGGCAGGTCGACGGGGCCCGTCGCCTCGAGCAGGTACGACAGGGCGACGGGGTCGATGGAGATGACGCCGTCGACGGGCACGTCCTCGCGCGCCGCGAACTCCTTCGCCAACTCGGCGGTGAGCCGGAAATCGGGCACCTGCGTGATGTTCTGCAGGAAGCGCCCCGGTTTGGCCTGGTAGATGGAGGCGTACTCACCCAGGTCGAGGATCGACTCGGGGTACTGCGTCGTCGCGCGGGCCTGGATCTGCTCGCCGAGCGCGAGGCGTCCGTCGTCGGCGCGCACCGGGGTCATCGAGCCGACGATGCCGCCGAGGGTGCGCCATTCGGCGTTGTTCTGCACGAGCAGAAGGTGGTTTCGCGCGCCCTCGGCGCCGAGCATCGACGGCAGCAGCGTGCTGGCACGCGCGAGGGCGTCGGTCCCCGCGGCGACCTGCGAGAGGGCATCGCCCAGCTGGTCGACGGCGTCGGCGATGGGGGCGACGAGGGGGGTGCGGTCGATCGCCGCCACGTCGTCACGAGCGGATGCCGCGACCCCCGCGGCATCCGTGGCCGGATCCGCGAGCGCCGCGAACGCCGACGTGTCGATGCGGCCGTCGACGGGAACGAACGCCTCGGCGCCGAACCCGACGGCGACGGAGGCGATGGGGCGGGCGGTGCCGGTGACGACGTCGTCGACCGCCGCGGCGACGTCGGCGACCGCGGCGAGCTGCGGGCCGATCCAGGCCACGCCCTCGGCGCCCTGCCAGAGGGGGTCGGAGGTCAGCTCCCGCGCGGCGGAGGTGTGGCGCGCGATCTCGTCGATCGTCTCACCCGCGGCGCTCAGGTCGCCGAGGTCCGACGCGATCTCGGGCGCCCGCTTCTGCGCGCTCGAGAGGTGGTCGTAGGCGAGGTACCCGCGCACCGCGATCCACCCCAGAGCGAAGAGGACGAACAGGAGCGCGAGCCCGAGGACCCACACGACGACGCGCCCCGCGGTGCGGGCGGCAGGGGGCAGGAAGGTCTCGGGCATCGGCATGATCCTACGGGGGTCGGCCGACCGCGCCGGATCAGGGGGCGAAGACCGCGCGTTCCCAGCGGTCGCCGCCCGAGACCTGCGCGTGCGCGGCGGCCTCGCTTGCCGCCGCGCGCAGGCGGTCGAGGTCCCAGTCCGCGAGGGGCGCGGCAGCCACGCCGATGCTCGCCGACAGTCGGACGGGCACGGCCTGCTGGTCCGTGAACGTGCCGATCCGCTCGAGGAGCTGCGACATGAGTCCCCTCACGGCGGTGTCGGGACGCGGCAGCAGAACGAGGACCTGAGTTCGTGACACGGCGTGCAGGTCGGCCTCGGGCGGCATCACGTCGCGGATGTCGTTCGCGAAGCGAGTGGTCACGCGCTGAAAAACCCGGCCGCTCGATGCCTCGAGCAGCTCACCCGGATCGTCGAGGCGGATGTCGAGAAGGGACCACCAGTGGTCGTCGGCGGCTCTCGCGCGGGCGAGGCGGTCGCGCGCGATCGTCGAGAAGTCTGGTGTCTGCTGCGGATCCGCGCTCTGCGAGCCGCGACGCACGAGATAGAGAAGCGTGACCAGCGCGCACACGAGATACAGCAGGGCGACGAGCTCGTTGAGCGCGTAGAGCCCGGACATGTCCGCCTCGGTCTGCCCACCCTGTCCGTTCACCCACCGGATGATGCCGTCGATGCCCACGAGGAGCGCGAGCCCGACGAATCCGACCGACGCGACGAGCAGCGGAAGAGACATCTCCAGCTCCGGCCGGCGCAGGCGGACGAGTTCCGACACGGCCAGTCCCGATACGACGGCCCCCACAGCGAAGGCGACGCGGAAGACCAACCCGTAGACATCCGTCTCCGCGGTGAGACCCAGCGCCACGGTCAACACGCTGAAGACGGTGATCGTGGGGATCAGCATGATCGGTTCACGCCCCCGACGGGCTCGCAGTCCGACCCACACGAAGGCGGAGGCGCACAGGATCGGGCCGTGCGCGGCGGCGCGCAGGAAGCTCGAGTCGAGCTGGTCGGCGACGACGAGCAGGTAGCAGCTCAGCATGGCGAGGGCGAAGCCCGACGACCAGATCGCCGCCGCGCGGCCCGGGAACGGGAGGAAGCCCAGCCCGATCATCATGATCGTGCAGGCGGTCGCGATCGCGACGAGCGCGATGGTCACATCGACCTGCGTCATGACTCGACCCCCTCATCACGATCCGCGGCGGGCAGTCGGACCGTGACGGTCGTCCCGCGGCCGAGGGCGCTCTCCACCGCGATGCTACCCCCGTGGGCCTCGACGATGTCGCGGGCGATGCCCATGCCCAGCCCCGTGCCCGACACTGAGCCCTCCTGCGCGTTCTGCGCCCGGAAGTACGGGGTGAACACGCGCTCGACGTCCTCGGGCGTCATGCCGATGCCCTCGTCGGCGATCGAGACGGCGACCCAGCCGTCGTCGTCGAGCGCCGCCGCGACGCGCAGGGTGCCGCGGTCGCTGTACTTGATCGCGTTGCTCATGATGTTGTCGACGACCTGGCGCAGCCGGAACTCGTCGCCCTCGACGTGGAGGGGACCCGCGACGACGGATTCGATGGCGAGGGCCGAGGCGGATGCCGCGGGCTCGAACGCCTCGATCGAGGCCTCGACGAGCGCGGCGGCGTCGAACCTCGCGTGGTCCTCCGCGGCATCCGTCGACTGCGAGAGGAGGCCCTGGATGAGGGTGAGCATGCGCTCGCTCGCCGATTCGATGACGTCGAGGTGGTCGCGCTGCCCGGGGGTGAGGTTCGAGCCCTCGAGGAGCAGGTCGGCGTGGCCGAGGATCACCGTCAGCGGGTTGCGCAGCTCGTGCGCGACGACGCGGGTGACGTGGGGCCGCTCGCGCTGGGCCTCGGCGACGGCGGTGAGGTCGGCGAGCTCGATGACGACCGTCTGCTGGCCGAGGGAGTTGGGGGCGGCGTCGCGGATCGACAGTCCGAGCGCACGCCAGGTGCCGCTGCGGTCGAAGAGCCAGAGCCGCTCGTTCTCGACCAGCTCGCCTCGCACGGCGCGGGCGACGGTCGTCTCGGTGGGGCTGAGCGCCCGCCCGCGATAGTCGGAGTACTCGACGGCGCCGCCGACGGGGAAGCGCAGGTCCTGCGTGTCGAGGGAGTACAGGGCGCGGTACGCGGCGTTCGCCGAGACGATCTCGCCGCCGGGCGTGACCCGCGCCAGCGCGACCGAGATGGAGTCGAACACGGCATTGACCCGCTGCTCGGTGGCCTGGACCCGGTCGACCGTGGCGGCCAGGCGGCGCGCCTGGTTGCGGGCGAGGACCCGGAACGCGCGGATGCGGCGGGCGCCGCTGGCGACCGTGATGGCGAGGAATGCCAGCGCCAGCAGGATGATCAACAGCTCGACGATCACGTCGGGCGAGAAGCCCCAGTGCGACGGGTCGGCGAGGCTCATGACCGCGACGGCGCAGATGGCGAGGACGATCTCGGCCGACCCGTAGTAGGTCGCGATCCAGGCGATCGGGAACACCCACAGGTAGCCGAGGCTCGGTTCGCTGAGGGTGAGGAACCCGATCGCGACGATGTCGACCAGCGGGAGGACGAAGGCGGCGTGCCGAGGTATGCGGGCCCACGGGGTGACCAGGGTCGCCATCGAGCAGATGACGATGACGAAGATCCCGACGAGGAAGCCCGGGCTCGCGAGCAGTCCGACGTTGAGGACGCCGACGACCAGCGTGATCGCGACGACGCTGAAGGTGAAGATGAGCTGCCACTGCCACACGGATCTCACACGCGTGCCGATGAGCTGACTGTCTGCCCAGCGGCTTTCGGTTGTCGGCATCAGTTGGCTCCGTCGCCAGTGTATCCACGCGCAGAGCGCGCAGCGTCAGAAGGCGGTGTCGCCGGGGGCGAGCGCGGCTCGTGCGGTCTTGAAGAGGATGACGACGTCGCCGACGAGCGTCCAGTTCTCGACGTACGACAGGTCGAGCCGCACCGACTCCTCCCAGGACAGCGAGGAACGGCCGCTGACCTGCCACAGTCCGGTGATGCCGGGCTTGACGAGGAACCGCCGGTGGACGTGATCGGCGTAGAGCTCCACCTCGCGCGGCAGCGGCGGGCGGGGGCCGACGAGCGACATCGATCCGCCGATGACGTTGAACAGCTGGGGCAGCTCGTCGAGGCTGAGCCGCCGCATGATGCGACCGATGGGGGTGACCCGGGGGTCGTTCTTCATCTTGAAGAGGACGGTGTTGCCGGCATCCCGTTCCTGCTCGAGGAGGGCGTCGAGACGCTGCTCGGCGTCGACCACCATCGAGCGGAACTTCAGCATCGTGAACTCGCGGCCGCCGTGGCCGACGCGCGTCTGGCGGAAGAGGATCGGGCCGGGGCTGGACAGCCGGATCGATGCGGCGAGGAACAACAGGACCGGGCTGATGAGCGCCACGCCGAGCGACGCCGCGCTCACGTCGAGGATGCGCTTGGCGACACGCTGACCGCCGCTGAAGCGCGGCGTCTCGACGTGCAGCAGGGGCAGGCCGGCGACGGGGCGGCTGCTGATGCGGGGGCCGGCGATGTCGGCGATGCCGGGGGCGATCACGAGGTGCTGCCTGCCCGCCTCGAGGCTCCACGAGATCTGCTTCACCTTGTCGGCGGGCAGTTCGTCGGTGCTGGTCACGACGACGGTGTCGGCGTTCGTGACCTCCATCGCGCTGCTGAGGGCCGAGATCGACCCGATGATCGGGATGTCGGTGCCCTCGACAGTGTCGGCGACCGCCGCACCCGGGATGCAGGCGCCGACGACGTGGTACCCCGCGCTCGGGGTGCGGACGAGCTCGTTCGCGATGTCGACGACCGACTGCCGCGACCCGACCAGCAGGACGCGCGCCGAGAAGTCGCCCGTGCGGCGCTGGGCGATGAGCCACTGCCGCCAGAGCCACCGTTCGAAGAGAAGGACGAGGATGCCGAGGGGCAGACTGATGAGCAGGAAGCCGCGCGCGACCTCGATCTGCGTCAGGAACGCGACGATCGCGATGACTCCGAAGAGGGTGACGCTCGACCGGGCGATCCGCGCATACTCGGCCGAGCCGGCGCCGATCACCCGGTGATCGCGGGTGTCGGCGAGGCTGAGGGTCAGCATCCACACCAGGATGAGCCCGGTCGAGAAGGTCCAGTACGAGATCTCGCCCGCCACCCTGCCGTCGCGGATGGCGATCTCTGCGGCGCCGAGGCCGAACCAGGCGATCTGGGTGCCGTAGACCACCCAGATCAGAGCGAGGAGGTCGCTGACCCACAGGCGCCGCGCGTAGATGCGACGCCACGGTGCGGAGAAGGGGGCCGTCGCCGTCACCGGCGCGCGCCCGCTCTGTTCGTCCCTCGTCTCGGTCACCGTCGTGCTCGCCACATTCCCCCCAGGATGAGAGGGCTCTCACCTTCTCTCATAGGGCACCGTACCAGCGACCTGTAACACGGGTGTGTCGAGGATGTCATCGGTCTACACCGCGGGCGCGGCGGGAAGGCGCAGTGTCGCCCGCACACCCCGCCCCGGCGTCGAGACCAGCGTGACGTCGCCGTTGTTGCGGCGGGCAAGATCGCGCGCGTTGGCGAGCCCGAGGCCCAGGCCGCTGGCGGTGCGCCCCTCGGCTTCGCGGCCGCGGAAGAACCGTTCGAAGGCGCTCGCGAGGGTCTCGGGCGACA
Organism: Microbacterium sp. NPDC080220; assembly: GCF_040686395.1. Lineage (NCBI taxonomy): Bacteria > Bacillati > Actinomycetota > Actinomycetes > Micrococcales > Microbacteriaceae > Microbacterium > Microbacterium sp. NPDC080220. The sequence goes on along the minus strand of NZ_JBFBOP010000005.1, from coordinate 60,495 downwards.
TGCCCGGTCCGTCGTCGGCGACGACGATCGCGATGTCGTCGCCGTCACGGCGGGCCTCGACCCAGACGGTGCCGGCCTCGGCGAAGGTGACCGCGTTCGAGACGAGACTCCAGAGCGCCCGCCGCGCGTCGGGCTCGGCCGCCCAGACGTGCAGGCCGCTCGGCGTCGTCACGAGGTCGGTGCCGCGGGCGACGGCCTCGGGGCGGTGGGCGTCGCACACCTCGAGGATGAGGTCGTCGACCGGGAGGCGGGTGGGCTCGCCGCCCGAGGCGGCCTGGGTCAGTCCGTCGAGCAGGCCTGCCAGGCGGGCGGCCCCGCGCCGGATCGCCTCGACCCAGCCGCGCTGGTCGCCCGACAGCGGGGAGTCGGTCAGCAGGTCGGCATAGCCGAGCACGTTGGTCACAGGGGTGCGCAATTCGTGGCTCGCCGCGGTGACGAAGTCCTCGCGCTGGCGTTCGAGGTCGAGCTGCTGCGTCATCGCGGCCGCGCGCGCCCGCTCGGCGGCGGCGATGTCCTCGGCGGCCCGGACGGCGAGGGCGGCGTTGGTGCGCCCCTCGAAACGGGCGATCGAGACGAGCACGGTGAAGACGCCGATCGCGCTCATGAACACGACGAGGGTCACGGCGGCATCCCGCGACTCGACGGTGCCGAGCCCGCTCCTGCCCCCGGCGGTGAGGGTGAGAAGGAGGACCGCGATCGAGGTGAGCAGCGCCGACCAGGTGGCGACGCGGACCGGGAAGCGCAGGCACGCAACCGCGATCGCCGCGAAGGTGAGGAACGACAGGTGTGCGAGGCCGGGCGGGCCGAAGGTGAGGATGACGCTGGCTCCCACGGCCGCGGCGTGCACCACGAGTTCGAGAGGACGAGCGCGCTCCTCGCGGCCGGCGGGGAGGATCGCGAGGCTCCCGATCAGGATCATGGCCGAGCTGTGCGAGGCGAAGATGACGATCGAGGTGGGGAAGAAGTCATCCCGGAGGAGCAGGACGTTGGTCGCGGCGATCCCGACGCTCGCGACGGCGGCGCCCCCGAGCACGGCCGCGACGAACCCCGTCGCCCGCGACAGGGTGTCGAGCCGGAATCCGGTGCCGCGCCGGGTGAGGAGCGCGGTGACGAGCAGCACCTCGAGGGTGTTGAAGAAGGCGTACAGCAGCCACAGCTCCCAGGAGCGGCCGGCGATCGCGTTGGCGGTGGCGGTGAGGGCGAAGATCAGCGCCAACACGATCCAGCGCCGTTCGGGCGCGACACGCAGCGCGAAGGCGAGCGACAGACCGGCGGCCGGCCACCAGATGGCGATCGGCAGGCCGTTCGCCTGCAGTCGAACGCCGACCAGGGCGAGCAGCAGGATGCCGGCCGACGTGAGGGCCCACCACAGGATGCGGCGGCCCGGGGCGAGGTCCGGGGCGAGACCTGCGGCGCGGCCGCGCGGCGGCGCGCCCTGCTCGCCCCCGCTCCTCGTCACGCGTACACCGTACAGTCGGCGGTGTTCCGGTGGATACGGCGGTGTAATGTCTGCTGCATCGCCGACGTTCGGGGTCGGCGTCGATGACGCGAGGTGAGCGCGTGGCACACGTGCTGGTGGTGGAGGACGACGTCGATGTCGCGTCGTTGCTGCAGCAGGTGCTTGCGCGCGTCGGTCACGAGGTCTCGGTCGCCCACGACGGCGGCGCCGGGCTCGATGCGGCGCATGCGCGGCATCCCGATGTCGTCATCCTCGACTGGATGATGCCGATCAAGACGGGCATCGAGGTGTGCTCCGAGCTGCGGGCGGACCCGGGGTTCGCCGACACCCGCATCCTCATGCTCACCGCCCGGTCGTCGCCGCAGGACGTCTCGCGCGCGAAAGCGGCCGGGGTCGACGACTACGTCGTCAAACCGTTCACCCCGCGTCAGCTGCGGGAGCGGGTCGAGAACCTGCTCGCCGGCTGAGTCGTCAGTCGGCGGGCACCACGAGCTCGCGCTCGAGCACGACCTGGTCGCCGACCTGCCGCAGCGCCGTGCCCGCCTCACGGGTGCCGAGCCCCGCCGGGACGGCGAGGGTGAGGGCGCGGGGGGAGAGGATGCCGGGGCTCGAGACCTGCACGCGCAGCCGGTCGCCCGCGCGGGTGAGCTCGACGGCGGCTTCGCGCGCGCCGGAGTGCTTGACGGCGTTCACGAGGGCCTCATTGACCATGCGGTTGGCCTCTTCGCCGACGCCGGGACGGTCGAGGGCGGCGCGCGCGTCGTCGGCGATGCCGACGCGGACGTCCATCACGACCGACCAGGCCTCGACGAGGTCCTCGATGGTCTCCTCGTCGACGGCGGTGGCTCCCGTGCGCAGGTCGTGGAGGATCTCGTCGGTCTGGGCGCGGAAGGCGGCGAGCGTCGCCTCGTCGGCGGGGTTCTCGTCGACGTGCGCGGCGAGGATGACGCACCGGCTCTGCAGGCGGCCGTGCAGCAGGTCGCTCCCTCGACGCAGCGGTGCCCGTGCGGTGTCGACGGCGGTGGCGAGGGTGCGGGCCGCGGTGCGAAGGACGGCGGTGGCGCGTGCCTCCTCGGCGCGGGCCCGTCGGTACGAGTCGACGGAGATGGCGATGGCGCTCGCGGCGAGCGGCAGGCCGAGCAGCGGGACGAGCCCGAGCGCGCCGACGTCGGGCAGGAGTGTGTAGGTCAGCCACATGATGCCCACGCCCGCGAGGGCCCACACGGCGAGGAACACGAGACCGCGGGGTGTCGCGGGCAGGCGGCGCGCGCGACGGGTGACGGCGCCCGCGGCGAGGTCGAGGGCGGCGCTCGCCGCCAGGGCCGCGGCGGCCACGGACGGCCCGCCGTGGGCGAGGCCGAAGGGGAGGGTCGCGGCGACATAGGTCAGTCCGACGGTGAGGGGCGGCGTCGCGCTCAGTCGCGCGAGGAGCGGCACACCGCGGGGGACGTCGGTCGGGGTGAAATCGGGCTGGTCGTCGGTCGGCCACTGCGTGAGTTCGTCGAGACGGTGGCTGGCCGACCGCACGCGGGTGGAGTAGTCGCGCACCGCGTCGTAGTCGACCGTGCCGGCGAGGAGGCGGTCGCGGTGCCGCGCGAGGTCGTCGGCCATCTGCGCGAGGATGCCCGAAACCCTCGTCCGCAGGTGGGCGGCCTCGGCCGTGCCCCCGCGCATGAGGGCGCTCGCCTGGCGCAGTCGTCGGGTCGTGGCCCGCAACTGTCGGTGGTAGGTCACGGCGACGGCGCAGACCGTGAAGAGGATGCCGGTGGTCACGATGTTCGTGGTGATCCGCGCCGTCCAGTTGCCGCCGGTGGTCAGGCCGAAGAGGCCCGCGCTGATGGCGTCGTTGAGGAAGGGGCGGATCGCCGAGAGGGCGACCAGGGTTGCGATGACGACGGCGACCCGCTCGGCGGCGGACTTCGCGAGCCGGCGTTCGGTGTAGGCGGCGACGAGGCCGAGGAGGGCGAGCGGCACCCAGCCGATCGCGGCGACCGCGACGCCGCGCAGGTAGCCGTCGAAGGAGGGGATCCCGACGCTCGGCACGCTGAGGAACGTGCCGATGACGAACGACATGAGCAGCGACCAACGGGTGAAGTACTCACCGCTCGCGAACGGGGCCGACAGGACGGCGACGGCGAGGTCGGTGCGGCGGCGCCACTTCGACGGCACTCCTGTCCTCACGGCCTGCACAGGGGCAGCGTAGCGGCAGTCCGGTGTTCTCAGCGCGGGACGGTGGTCAGGTCGTCGCCGGTCCAGAGCAGGACCGCGTCGGGGGTGAGCGCGAGGGCTGCTGGGGTCGCGGCATCCGCTGTCACACAGGCGAGCGGGTCGGTGTCGGAGGTCAGCGAGGTGAGAAGCAGGCCGTCGCAGTCCGGGGTGCGGGTCGCGGCGATGATCTCGCCGTCGAGGGTGTCGAGGGCGACGACGTCGGTTCCGATCGCGGTCGTCTCGCCGTCGGCGGTGGCGTAGGCGGTGCCGTCGCAGAGGAAGGCGACCGTGCCGGCGGAGGATCGCAGACCCCACGGCTCGGCGCAGGGGGCGGCGAGGGTGTCGCCGTCGATGACGACGTCGGCGCCGACGAGGTAGTCGGAGCGCGCGAGCACGTCGTCGTAGGGCGACCAGAACGCGCCGTCGGTGAAGGTGCGCAGGGCCTGGGTCTCGCAGTCCTCGCCGACGTCGGCGACGGCGGTCGCCTGGGTGTCGGCGACGGACCGTAGGGTGCGCACCTGGGCGATGTCGCGGTACAGCGGGGTCTCGTCGGTCCAGGTCTCGCCGTCGTCTCCCGATCGCTCGATGACGGGCGCCTCGCCCCCGCACACGCCGGCGGTCGCGCGCCAGAGCACGTCGGTTCCGGCGGCGAGGTAGCGCTCGCCCGCGGCGGGTGCCGTCACCGCCGGCGGGGCGCTCGCCGTCGGAGACGGGGTGGCGACAGGGGCGGATGCCGCGGGCACGGATGCCGCGGGGCGTGCGACGCGCTCGGGATCCACTCCTTGCGTGCGCTGCAGAGCGAGCACGACCAGGCCGCCGACGCCCGCCGTCAGGGCGACGACGAGGACGGCGACGACGACGGAGGGCAGGCCTCGGCGGACCGGGGACCGGCGGGCCATGGGTCAGCGGACGGCGGTGTCGCCGGCGTCACGCGCTTCGCGTCGCGTGTCGAAACCGATCTCGCCGATGGCGGGAGCGGTGTCGGGGACGACGGCGACGGGAGCCTTGCGCTTGCGGCCGCGGGCGGCCTTGGGCTGCTCCTGCGTGTAGCCGTACCCGCCGTACCCATAGCCGTACCCGTAGCCGTACCCGTTGTAGTACGAGTCCGGACCACGAGTGGGCACCATGGACATGACGAACCCGGCGACCTTCGCGCCGACCGTGTGGAGCGCCTCGACGGCGCCTTCGAGCTGGTGGCGGGTCACCTTGCCGGCCGAGGCGACGAGGATCGCGCCGCTCGTGCTGCGGGCGAGGATGGCGGCATCCGTCACGGGCAGCAGCGGGGGAGCGTCGCAGAGGACGACGTCGAAGTCGCGCTCGAGGACGTCGAGGAGGGTGCCCATCTGGTTCGAGCCGAGCAGTTCGCTCGGGTTCGGCGGGATCTTGCCCGCAGGCAGCACGAACATGCTGCGGCCGCCCCACGGGAGCATGACGTCGCCGACCCGGGCGCGTCCGATGAGCACGTCGGTGAGGCCGACGCCGCCCTCGATCCCGAGGTACTCGGCGACTTTGGGCTTGCGCAGGTCGGTGTCGAGGAGCGCGACCTTCTTGCCGGCATCCGCCAGGGCGATCGCGAGGTTGATCGTCGTGGTCGACTTGCCCTCGCTGGGGACGGAGCTCGTGATGACGAAGCTCGACCGGCCGCCCATGTCGAGGAACTGCAGGTTGGTGCGCAGGGCGCGGAACGACTCGGCGCGGGGGCTGAGCGGGTCGGCGTGCACGATGAGCGGACGCTCCTTGGCCTTCGCGTCGAACGCGATCGCGCCGAGCGAGGGGGAGGAGGTGATCTGCTCGGCGTCGCGCGGCGTGCGCACCTTGTTGTCGAGGACGGTGCGCAGCACCGCGATGCCGATGCCGAGTGCCAGCCCGACGAGGGCGCCGAGGGCGAGGTTCAGCGGGACGTTCGGGCTGGCCGGCGAGAGTGCCGGCTGCGCGTCGCTGACGCGGGTGAGGCGGATGGGACTTCCGCCCTCCTCGATCTGCGGCTCGATCTCGGGCACGACGGTCGAAAGGCTCGCGGCGATCTGGTTCGCGAGGTCGGCCGCAGCGACGGGGTCGGGGTCGGAGACCGTGATCGTGATGATCGTGGTGTTGAGCGCCGACGAGGCGCTGACCTTCTCGGCGAGGGACTCGGCCGTGACGCCGAGGTCGAGCTCGGCGATGACCGGGTTGAGCACGATCGGGGTCTTCACCAGTCCGACGTACGTGTTGATGCGGGTCTGCGCGAAGTTGGCGCCCTGCTGGATGTCGGATGCCGTGCCGCCGGTCTGCGTCGAGACGGCGACGCTGCTCGACGACTCATATATAGGAGTGCGGGTCAGCGAGTACGCCGCCGCCGCCCCGAGTCCTACGAGCGTCAGCACGACGATGATGAGCCAGTTCTTGCGGAGGACGCGGATGTAGTCGCTGAGCTCCATGGTGCCTCTCGTGCCCATGCCCGGTCGGGCGTCCGATCAATTCGGCTCAGTCTGCCACAGGGGTGTGTCGGGCACGTGACGCGGTGGAGTCCGCACGGCTGCGCCAAGATCGTCGAGTGACGTATCTGCCGGACGATGTTTACGCGCTCATCGAGAAATCCGTGCCGATCCTGTGTGTCGACTTCTTTCCCTTCGAGGTCGCGCCCGAGGGCGGTGAACGGGTGGGGTTGATCCTGCGGCACTCGCCATTCGGCGACGTGTGGTGTCACCTCGGCGGTCGTGTGCATCGTGGTGAGTCGCTGCGTGCCGCGGTCGATCGGCACGCCCGCGACACTCTCGGCGTGTCTGTCGAACTCCCGTGTGATCAGCCGGACTACGTCTACCAGTGGTTCCCCGCTGACATCGCGCCGACCGACGGCACGGCGCACGGCGACGACCCGCGCAAGCACTCCGTCGGGCTGACGTACCTGACGCGGCTGGCCGGTGTCCCGACGCCGCGGAACGAAGCGCTGGACTTCCGCTTCTTCCCGGTAGACGCGCTGCCCTCGCCGATGTGGCCGGGTTCCGCCGATCTCCTCGAGCGAGTGCTTCAGGCGCGGTAGTCGCCGATCCACCAGTCCGAGATCTCGGACATCCGGGCGGCGACGTCGCGGTGACGCGGGTCTTCGCGGAACGCCGCGAACGCGGCCTCATCGGCGAACGTCGCTTCTTCGATCAGGATGCGACCCTTCCGCTCATCGAGCGACCGGGCGATGCGCCAGTCCTCGACGCACGGCAGCTCGGCCAGCGATCCCAGGGCGTCGACCGCGCGCGCCACGTCGTGCTCTTCGACGTGGTCGTGGATGCGGAAGAGCACGACGTGGCGGTACGCCATCGGACTACTCGCGGATCGTGTCGACGTGGTCGCGGTACCAGGCGACGGTGCGTTCGAGGCCTTCTTGCAGGCTGATCTTCGCGGTCCAGCCGGCTTCGGCGAGCTTGGAGACGTCAAGGAGTTTCTGCGGGGTGCCATCGGGCTTGGTCGTGTCCCATTCGGTGACGCCGGTGAACCCGGTGACGTCCGCGATGGTCTCGGCGATCTCGCGGATGGTGAAGTCTGTACCGGTGCCGACGTTGACCTGGTCGGGTCCGTCGTAGTGCTCCATGAGGTGCAGCACCGCGTCGGCCATGTCGTCGGAGTGCAGGAACTCGCGTCGGGGCGTGCCGGTGCCCCAGTTGGTGACGGCGGGGGCGCCGGTCTTCGCGGCGTCGTCGTACCGGCGGATAAGCGCGGGGAGGACGTGCGAGCCCTTCGGGGAGAAGTTGTCGTTGGGCCCGTACAGGTTGGTGGGCATGGCGCTGATCCACGGCAGTCCGTACTGGCGGCGGACGGCTTGGGTGTGGAGGATGCCGGCGATCTTCGCGATCGCGTACGCGTCGTTGGTGGGTTCGAGGTGCCCGGTGAGGAGGGAGTCCTCACGGATGGGTTGTTCGGCGAACTTCGGGTAGATGCAGGAGGAGCCGAGGAACGCGACCCGTTCGACGTCGTTCGCGAGGGCCGCGTCGAGCACGTTGGTCTGGATCCGCATGTTGTCGGAGAGGAAGTCGACCGGGTACGTGCTGTTGGCGAGGATCCCACCGACCTTCGCGGCGGCGAGCACGATGTAGCGGGGTTTGATGTCGGCCATGTACGCGAACACGTCGTCCCGGTTCTTCAGGTCGAGCTCCGCGGAGCTTTTCCCGACGACGTGCGTGAATCCTTCGGCTTCGAGCTTGCGGACGATCGCCGATCCGACGAGCCCGCGGTGCCCGGCGACGTAGAACGTCGCGTCCCGGTCGAGCTCGCCGGGGGTGTAGGTGACGCCGTCGGTGGCGGTGGTCACTTGGTTCCCCACGAGGCGAGCTTCACGGTGTCGATCCATTCCGGACCCTTTTCGAGTGCTTCCACGTCGGCGTCAACCATCAGCTTGGCGAGTTCCTTCCCGTCGATGGTCGGAACCCAGCCGAGCTTGTCGGCCGCCTTCGACGGGTCGCCGATGAGCGCGTCGACCTCGGTGGGGCGCAGGTACCGCTCGTCGAACTTCACGAACTCCTGCCAGTCGAGCCCGACGTGGCCGAAGGAGGTCTCGAGGAAGTCCTTGATCGTGTACCCGACGCCGGTGCCGAGCACGAAGTCCTCCGGCTCGTCGACCTGCAGCATCCGCCACATCCCCTCCACGTACTCGGCGGCGTACCCCCAGTCGCGGATCGAATCGAGGTTGCCCAGGTACAGGTCCTTCTGCACACCCGCCTTGATGCGGGCGACGGCGCGGGTGATCTTGCGGGTCACGAACGTCTCACCACGGCGGGGGGATTCGTGGTTGAACAGGATCCCGTTCACGGCGAACATGTCGTACGCCTCGCGGTAGTTCTTCACGATCCAGTACGAGTAGAGCTTCGCGACGCCGTACGGGGAGCGCGGGTAGAACGGGGTGTCCTCACCCTGCGGGGGAGGGGTCGCACCGAACAGTTCCGAGGTGGATGCCTGATAGAACCGCGTCTTGATGCCCGACAACCGCACCGCCTCGAGCAGGCGGATCGTGCCGGTGCCGGTGGTGTCGGCGGTGTGCTCGGGCTCATCGAACGAGACACGCACGTGCGACTGCGCGGCGAGGTTGTACACCTCGTCCGGGTTGATCTCACTCATCAGCGTGACCATGCGGGCGCCGTCGCTGAGGTCGCCGTAGTGCAGGAACAGCTTCGCGTTCGGGTCGTGCGGGTCGACGTAGAGGTGGTTGATGCGGTGCGTGTTGAAGGTCGACGCGCGACGGATCAACCCGTGCACTTCGTACCCCTTCGACAGCAGCAGTTCGGCGAGGTACGAACCATCCTGGCCGGTGATACCGGTGATGAGAGCGCGCTTGGTCACGGTGTTTCCCCCTGGGCTAGGTGAGGTCGTCAACTCGCCGACGCGAGGGTACGCGGCGACCGCGCACGGTCCCCATCGATGAGCGTTTCGAGAAGAGTAGCGAACGATTCGATCGCGAATGTTTCGTCGAGCACCGTCTCGCGATACCGCTTGCCGTTAGCGCCGAGCTGGTCGGCGCGGGCGTGATCGCGGCCGAGGTCGAGGCTCGCGTCGAGCAGTGCCTTGGGGCTGGCGGCGGGGACGACGACGCCGGCACCGGCGGAGCGCACCTCGTCGGCGGTGATGCCTTTGGCGTCGGTGGCCGCGATGACGGGGCGTCCGCTCGAGAAATAGGACGTGAGTTTGCTCGGCACCGCCATCTCGCTGACGCCGGGGTACTCGTTGACGAGCAGGATGTCGGCGGCGGCCAGGGCTGCGGAGAACTCGGCGTCGGGCAGTGGGTCGATGAACTGCAGGGTGGGGATGCCGTCGCCGAGGGCGCGCAGGCGGTCGCGTTCGCCGCCGCCGCCCATGAGCACGAAGCGCACGTTCTCGCCGCGTTCGGCCGCGAGTCGGGCGGCGTCGACGACGTTGCCGAGGCCTTGTTTGATGCCCATGTTGCCGGCGTGGAGCACGACCACCTCGTCACCCCAGCCGCGGGCGGCTCGTGCGGCGGCGCGATCGATGGGCGGGGTGGGGGCGAGGTGCGTCCAGTTGCGTACGACGTGGATGCGTTCGCGGGGGATGTCGAAGTCGTCGCTCACGCGGTCGGCGAATCGGTCGTGGATGACGACGACGCGATCTGCCTTCGACAGCAGCCACTTCTCGGTCAGCTGGATGATGCGGCTGCTCAGGCCGCCGGCTTGGCCGGTCTCGCGCAGGCCGAGCCAGTAGAGGTCCTGCACCCAGACGATGAGGGGGGTCTGGCGGTGGAACACCTTGAGGCGGAGGGCCGCCAGGGCTGACGAGAAGAGGGCGGGGGAGACGGCGATGACGGCGTCGGGCTGCCGGAGCGGTGCCGCGAGGAGCCTCGCTCCGAAGCTGAGTTCGGAGAGCAGGCGGCGGATGCCGCTGGGCTTGCGCGGCACGTAATGACGCAGGCGCAGGACGTCGGCGCCGTCGAGATGTTCGCTCCGCGACCACTGCCCGTAACCTGGCGACACACGCCACTCCGGATAATGAGGATGCGTCGTGACCACGTGAGTCCGGTATCCCCGCCTCGTCAGGCCGCGCGTCATCGCACCGGTGTAGGGGGAGATCCCGGTCGGCTCGGGAGGGTAATTGACTCCCACTACAGTGACAGCGGGGGCGAGACGCGACATGTTCATGACCCTAGCCGCGCGACGGTTTCGATCTGGTTTCAGAAGGTGGACGATGTCTGACATCCCGGTGATCGACCTCTCGAAAGCCCCCGGCGAGCGAGCGGCCTGGGACCGACCGGCGTGGGTCGTCTACCTCTGGGCAGTGTGCGAGCTGCTGTTCGTGACCAACCCGTGGCAGATCTCGTCAGGACTCCGAGTGCGGATTCTGCGGGCTTTCGGAGCGCAGATCGGTGCCGATGTCGTCTTCCGACCGCGGACGCGCGTGAAGTTCCCGTGGAAACTGGAGGTCGGTGACCGAAGCTGGATTGGTGAAGGCGTGTGGTTCCACAACCAGGACCGGATCTCCGTGGGGCACGACGTCGTGATTTCGCAGGAAACCTTCCTCACGACCGGGAGCCACGCCCACCGGCGGGACATGGCGCTGATCACCCGCCCGATTGTTATTGAGGCTGGCGTGTGGCTGACGTCGCGGTGCATTGTCCTCGGGGGCACTCGAGTTGGGCGATCCGCTGTTGTATCCCCCGGATCAGTGATCCGGGGGATACTCGCGGCTGGTGGTCTGTTCGGCGGTAACCCGGTCCGTGACCTCGGATGGCGATTCCCATCCGCTCCGAACGTGGCCAGGGAATCGATGGGCTACCAATCGTGAGGGTGCTGCAGGTCGTCGCTCATTACTCTCTTGACCGTCGGTACGGGGGTCCGACAACGGTCGCAGTCGCGCAGAGCCAGGCGCTCACAGAGCGGGGAATTCATGTAACGTTCGCGGCGGCATGCGACGACTCGGCCGGCGTGGAAGCAGAGCCCTCGCTCCGAGACGTCACCACGCATCTGTTCCCTGCGCGCTACCTGTTGGGGCGGCAGAAGTTTGCCGGCCTGTGGGCGCCGTCTTTGGTCAGGTGGGTTCGATCGAACTCAGGTTCCTACGATGCCGTACACGTTCACATTGCCCGCGACCTCACTACTCTCCCAGCCGCCCGCGTCGTGAGCAGCTCGACACGTCTGGTACTACAACCCCACGGTATGCTTACCGCTCGACGTGGGCCGATCCACAAGGCGATCGACCAGCTCTCGACCCGCCACGTCTTCGAGCAGGCAAACCTCGCGATCGCGCTTTCGGAGGAGGAACGGCGAGACCTCGAAGGGCTCAGCTCCGGCACCCCGGTCACGGTGATCCCGAACGCATTTGTACCCAACGAAGGGTCGGGCGGCGACACTGTTCGCGACGACAGGAAGGTGCTCTTCCTCGCTCGACTCAACTCGCGTAAGCGGCCCATAGTGTTCGCTGAAGCGGCGCGAACGCTCTTGGAGCGAAAGCCCGAGCTCAGGTTCGAAATCGCTGGACCTGACGAGGGAGAAGGCGTAGCTATCCGGCATGCGAGAGGCGCCAGCAGGGGAGCCATTTCAGTGACCGGAGCTGTTGCCGCTAAAGACGTGCCACGGCGGATGAGGTCTGCCGCGCTGTACGTGTTGCCGTCAATGAATGAGCCGTTCGGGATGACCATACTGGAGGCGCTGGCAAGCGGGACTCCGGTGATCTTGGATAAGAGTTCCGTGATCGGGGGGGAACTCGTTCAGCGCGGGTTAGCGCGGCTCTTTGACGGCTCGGCGCAGGACCTTGCGTACGTAATCGAAGCCGCGCTGTCGGATCTGAGTTTCCGGGAGCGGGCAGCGCATGACGGACCCACGTACGTTGCAAGCCGGTTCGGGCCCGGGCCAATGGTCGAGAGATTGCTGTCGGCGTATCGGCGGGAAGGGAAGTCCGAGATGGCCTCCGAAGACGGGGGAACGACCTGAAGTGAAAATCCTCCTGGTCAACACGTTTTATCCGCCTCTGCAGGTCGGCGGGGCGGAGAACTCCGTCCGTGAGCTCGCTGAAGATCTTCGAGCTGGCGGCCACAGCGTTGCTGTGTTCACGTTGGTGGCCCGCGGCGAATCTCGCAAGCGCCTCTCTCGCCCCGTCCTGGACAAGACCTCATCTGGAATCAGGATCTACCGGTACGCGACCCGAGCCGTGCGTCCATACTTCGAAGGGACGCGTGGCCGCCTGGCCAAGGTGATGTGGCATCTCCTTGAGAACGCGCGTGCGGCAACCCTACTCGCGCTATGGGCAGTCATTCGACGCGAGGACCCTGACATCGTTCACATCAACAGCCCTGGTGGCATCGGCGCAGCGGCATGGCTCGCGGCAGGGAGGCGCCCGGTAGTCCATACACTGCGGGATTTCTACATCGTCTGCACTTCATTCCGGACCTTCAAAGCTGGCCGCAACTGCGATCGGCAGTGTGACCAGTGCAGATTTGCGCGGTTTGGTGTGGCAGCAGCAGCGAAACGAACGGCGGCCGTCGTCTCGATTAGTGAGGCCACAGGGATGCGCCATCAATCTTTCGGGGCGTTCGTAGATCGAGAAATTCAGACCATCCAAAATATGCCCAAGAATACGGTGGGCCCCAGGTTCGCCAAGCCGGCCTCCCACGTCACCTTCGGCTTTATCGGTCGTGTGGACGATTACAAGGGCATCTGGATTGTTCTCGAAGCGTTCCAGCGAGTTACCGATGAAGGTATACGGTTCATCGTCGCGGGGAGAGGGCCCGAGGAAGCAGAGGCGCGTCTTGCTCATTGGCCCGACCGCCGAGTGACGCACGTAGGTCACATCCCGGCGTCGAAATTCTATGAACAGGTGGATGTTGTGGTCGTTCCCTCCCAGTGGCACGAGCCGTTCGGTCGGGTTGCGGCCGAGGCGGCGGGATCCGGCTGCGCGGTGATCGTGTCTGGCCTCGGTGGTCTACCTGAAGCTTCCCAGGGCGCGGTTCGGTCGGCCATTGTGACAGATCCCACCTCCATCACCGACTGGAGTGCGGCGATGCAGAACTTTGCTTCCTTCCACGCGACTGCGGTGCCGGAGTCAGTACCAAGCGACCGTCCCGTCTGGGCCCGGTACGTGGAGGTTTACCGAGAGGTTCTTGCGGATCGTGCTCGCTGAGGATCGCCCACGGCGGTCGCAGATCGCTCAGGCAACCGCGCTCTTTCTTGCGGTGGTACTCGTTGTCGTCTTCGTGCTTGCCGCGGTGGAGCGGTTCGGGGCACTCGCGTGGCTAGCGATGGCGATCTTCCCCTTGTTCGTCGTCCCGCGCCTGCTCATCGTGGCTGGTATCTTGCTTGACGCGGTTCTGCTGGTTCTCCATCTCCTTTCTCCGAGTACGGCCACGCTGGCGTCTGCTGCCGTGGTCCCCCTTGCGCTGGTCGGCCTCGCGCTGTTGCTGCCCCGTTCGAGGACGGTTCGGCAGCGCGTAGTCTCCACTTTGCCGGGCGTGCTGCTCATCTTGCTCATAGGTGGCGCAATTGGAATCGCGAGCATGCCGATGGCGCAAGTACTAATCGGCATGCGGATCGTGATTGGCCCAATTGTGGTCTTTCTTGCGGCCCCCGCATTCGCGCGCGGTGATGTCGAGAAAGTGACGCTGGCTGCAGGCTGGCTTATTCTTGCGAGCAACATCGCCGCAATCTGGCAAATGGCAGCCGGGGTCGGAGTACTGCAGTCGATGGGGCTCGTCTACGGGGCTTCACTCAGAACCGTCGATTCCGTGCTCCGACCGCCAGGTCTCTTCGTCGCCAGCTATGTGTACGGCGGTTTCGCGTCTGTGGTGGCTGTATTGCTTTTGGCCCGCTTATTCAGGGAAGGACCTCGGCGAGTCGGGTTTGTTTGGATCCTTCTTACGCTGGCGGCGGTAGTCGGGGTGGTGCTGAGCACGTCTCGCTTCGCATTGATTGTGACTGCGGCGGGCATCCTTGGGGCCATTCTGGCGAGCTCGCGCGAGGTCTCGTGGTCTGTAAGGGTGGCGTCGATCGGCGCGTCGGCCGCGGCAGCTTTCGCTTTTCTGACGTACGGATTGACCTCTAACGAAAGCTGGTATATCCGCCTGGCGGTGTGGCGAGATGCTCTCGGGGAGGGCTCGTCCCTTCTCGGAAACGGTTGGGGGTCGGCAGGTTCCGCCACTCTCTCCTCATTTTCGACAGGCGCTCGTATCGTCGACTCCTACTTCATCAACCTCTACATTCAAATCGGAGTTCTTACAGTTGTAGCAGTTATCTGGCTCGTGGTCCTGGTTGCTCAAGGTTTGAGAGCGCGGTCCCAGGCCAGCATTATGCGGTGGGCTGGGGCGTGCGCGGGGGTGGGGCTAATCGCCAGTTTCACCGTGACAGAGACGTGGGAATATTATGGGGCCGCCTCGATGGTGATGCTCGCGCTTGGATCTGCAGGAGTAAGCGTGGAGCAACCGCTTGCAATCCTCGCGAAGAACGGCGAACGGCTGGAGCGAGTCAAGTGAGTTCAGGAGCTCGAGGAGCGCGGGTGACTCTGGTGAGTCAATGGGTGCGATTCGCGATTCAACTTGCCGCCTATGTCGTCTTAGCCCGGTTGCTGTCTCCGGAGGAGTTCGGCATTGTCGCGATGGTCACCGTGGTGGTCACTTTCGCGGCGATTTTCGCAGATTTGGGGCTGTCGTTAGCGGCGCTCCAAGCGCAGACTCTTCGGCGCGAGGAGAGGAGCAACCTTTTCTGGCTCAACGCGGGCGCGGGTCTCGCGTGCGCTTTAGTGGTGATAGCTCTCTCCCCAGTCCTCGGTGTCTTCTATAACTCGATAGAGGTCGTGGCGGTTTCAGCCGTCCTCGCCGTCCCCTTGTTCCTCAACGCTCTCGCCGTGCAATTCCGGGTCGAGCTCATGAGGGATGCGCGATTCAGTGCGCTCGCCGCGCAGGAGATTGCAGCGTCCTTCGCCGGCCTAGTACTCGCGGTCCTCTCGGCCCTGGCCGGATGGAGCTATTGGGCGCTCGTCGTACAGACGCTCACTCAGTCCGTGCTAATCCTCGTCATCGTTCTCGGGCAGACGCGCTGGCGACCTTCATGGCCGAAGCGAACGGGGACTATGGGGCGTCTGGTCGGATTTGGGCGGGACACACTCGCCCTGCAGCTCGCCTACATGATCAGCCGGGGTGTAGACCAACTGATCATCGGGCGGGTGCTCGGGGCTGACGCCCTGGGTTACTACAGCAGAGGAAGTCAATTAGTCTCGATGGCTTTCCAACAGGTGCTATCCCCGCTGACGAGAGTCGTTCTCCCAAAGATCTCCCGCGCCGAACCCGCGGATTTTCACCGGCAGATTGAGTTGATCCATCGAGGAGTCTGCGTCACCGTTGTGAGCCTCCTTGGGCTGATAATTGCGGTATCTCCGCCAGCCGTCCTCGTGATACTGGGCCGCGAGTGGACGGACATGGCTGCAGTTGTCCAGGTGCTCGGCGCGGCTGCAGTTTTTCAAGCCGTCGCGTACATCTACTATTGGGCGTTCTTGGCGAAGGCGCGGACGGGCGTGCTTTTCTGGTCTGAACTTCCTGGACGACTTCTCATGATCGGCGGCTCAATCGCGTTTGCGAGGTATGGGATCCTTGCCGTCGCCGTTTCGATATTGGCGGGGCAACTACTGATGTGGCTTCTCGGAGCCTATTTTTCTCGCCGATACGTGGGGCTCGAAAGTGGCAAACTGCTTCGGATAAGCGCAGGTGCGGTTGCTTGGACGATGGTGCCGACTCTCTCGACCTTGATCCTTAGCCGTGTGCTGACGCAGTCGGGGGTGCCGCCCCTGGGCGTGCTGCTTGTCGCCGGGGGGGCGTGGGTGGCGCTCTGGGGCGCGGCGCACCTGTCGTCGGCTCGCCGCCGGGCCACTTTAGTGAACTTGATCCGTGCGGTGATCAAGTGACGGTCAGGTGCGGCAATTCGCAGGATCAGGAACTAACCGGGTTGAAGCTTTCCCTCATATTGGCGCTGCACAACGTTGAAGGCTATGTCGCTGACTGTGTCCGTTCCATAATCAAAGCGACCGACGGTACTGACGCCCACGGCTTAGAGGTCGTGATCGTCGACGACGCATCGCAGGACAGGTCTCTCGAGGTCGCCCTGGATGAGTTCGCGGGGTGGGGAGGGAGCGTCGCACATATCCGACTCGACGAAAATGTCGGGGTGGGGGGTGCTCGTGGGCGGGGCGTAGCTCTCGCCCGCGGGCGTTTTCTTTGGTTCATCGACCCGGACGATGAGCTGGTCCCCGACGCTATAGCTACGGTGATCCGTCGCCTTGGCTCCGCAAGCCAAAGCACGATCATCGAGTTTCCTGTCATCCATAGGATCGATGAGCTCGGTCGAACGCTGGCCTTCGCGGACCGGAGCCTGGCAACTGTTGCGTCCACACGATTCGGCAGTTCCATCTCCGGCGCGGAATATGCGCTCCGTCTGCTGTGCAGGCGGGTGCCGGGTGTGTTGTGGACGAAAGTGTTCCCCGCATCCGTGTTACAGGCGCACCTCGTGAGTTCTGAGCGACACTCGGAGGACATCCTCACGCTCTTTCGTATCCTTCAAGAGGACTGCTCTGTGGTGCAGTTCGAGGAGGTCATCTACCGATATCGAGATCGGGCGACGTCCTTGACTCGAAGTCCGAACTACTTCTTGCGGAACGCCGGCCAGTACGCGGAGTGTGTGGAGCTCGCCAGATCTGCACCATGGTGGTCTCCCACGTTCGACTGGGCCAGCGACTATTTCCTGTTCTCGCGAGTTGAAATGCCTCGGATGCGAGCGCTTGCTCGCGGTGAGAACGAAGGCGATTTTCGCAATGAGTTCCGCCGCGCATCAACCGCTGCCTCGTGGCGCTCCGTTTGGTGGTGGCTGGTGGGGGCGAAGTTGCCGTTCGACCGGGTGGGGATACTAGCCCGGACATTTGTGCTTGCGAAGGCCGTGCCGTCGTCATGGCGTCTTTACCTTCTCTACTGGCGCCGCAACGCGGCGCGAAAGGGCTGACCGATGATGAGACTCCAGAGCATCAGAGAACGTGCGTGGCGCCGGGCGGAGGCGATCACGAACGATGTGGCCAGCCCGGCAAAGGCCTGGGCGCTTCAGCACAGGGCCGAAGTTGCTCGCGAGCCCGTGACTGGCGACGCACCTGTCATCGTTAGCCTGACAACGCACGGGGCGCGCTTGGCGAGTGTTCACCTTGCGGTGGAGTCAATAGCGCGCGGTGTGGTCCGGCCGCGCCGAATCATTTTGTGGCTGGACGATCCAGAGCGATTCAAGAGTCTGCCTATTGCATTGAAGCGCCAGGTTCAACGCGGGCTTGAGGTGCGGCTGACGACGAACTTCGGGCCGCATACGAAGTATTTTCCCGCGCTCGGCGAAGCAGCGGCCGCGGACCTTCGGCTCGTCACAGCAGATGATGACGTCCTCTATCCGCGGGGATGGTTGGCGCGGTTAGTGCGTGCTTCGGATCGTGACCCGCGCCATATTGCTTGTTGGCGCGCGCACCGTATAGCGCTCAATGGCCGCGAGATTGCGCCATACCTGTCGTGGCGCCCCAGTTGGTCCCCGGCACCCTCTCATCGCAATTTTCTGACAGGCGTGTCGGGAGTCATCTACCCACCCCGTATGATCGACGCCCTCGTGTCTCGAGGAGATTCGTTTCGCGATTGCGCGCCCCGCGCGGACGATGTGTGGCTCAACTACGTAGCGGCGGCGGAAGATATTCGAGTCGCCCAGGTCTTGCGGCGGCCGAGGATGTTTGCGCTTCTCGCGGGGACACAAGCGAGCGGACTTCTGCACAGCAACGCGTTCGGGGCCGAAAACGACCGCCAGATCGCGCTCACATACGACCAGGGTGCGATCGACCGCGTTCGTGTTGGTTGATGGCGGGGCGGGAGCCAGCGGCCCGTGAACCGAGTCGCGACGATGGAATCGGAACATGACTGCCTGCTTCTCTCGCTCTCCACGACAGCAACAGCATCCCCGGTTCGGGCTCGGCGTCTTCAAGTTTGACCCGGCCGGCGCCGAGGGCTTCGTGAGTCAGGAACTCGAGATCGCTTCGGCCACATCGACACCGCCGCGATCTATGGCAACGATCAACGTGTCGCCCTCGGGATCCCGCACCGGGCCTGAAGAGCTGTTCGTCACGATGAGTCCCTGAACTCCGAGCGGGGCGCACACTGCCCGCTCGACGCATTGACGCATACCGCATCCAATAGCTCCGCCCCCTACATCGACCGCCACGTCGAGATTTGGCAGACCATGGAGCAGATGAGGAACTAGGGCGTCATTCGATCGATATCGGCGGCTTCAACTTTCCATCAACCCCATCCGCAGAAGCTCCTCGACACGCCGACACTATTGGGGCGTCCAACGGCATCGAGCTGCCCTCGCCTTCGCGTGGCGCGAGCTCCGCGCGGTCGGTGAGCCTCTTCGCATCGGCACTGGAGCCTCAACCTCTCGGCGAAGGCCGCCGCAGCCAGGCGGGCAGCTCACTCTCGCTCAGCTCCGGGTCCGCGCGCGCCCGGACCGAGTCCGCGACTGCCACCTTCCAACCCGCGGAGCCGCGAGCAGAGGGAAATCGCGACAACCTCCGCATTGGCTCATGACCCACCCCAGGGCCTCATCGAGTGCGTCATGGCGATCTCGGCCTCCGGCCCCGACTTAGCCACGCGCTCGTCCTCCCCGCGACCGCTGCCCACGCCGGAGCGTTGCCCGGCAGGCGAGTCATCCGGCTCCGGCCGGTTTCGCGGTTTGGCTGACTCGTCCGCTCGCTCCGTTCCACGTGTCACCCCTGCGCATTCGCCGGCACGTCCGAAATGACGTAGACTGAACCTTTGGTGCTCGGCTCAGCTGGCCCGACACCACGAACGTGAGCCCTCCACTGGCGTGTTCGACCGGCATCCCGAGCGAACCACCCCGGAGTGGGATTCACGAACTCCTCCGTTCGAATCAATGAAAGCAGCACTACTGTGACGCGCACGTACACCCCCAAGGCTGGTGAGATCACCCGTGAGTGGGTGGTCATCGACGCATCCGACGTCGTCCTCGGCCGCCTCGCCTCGCACGCTGCCACGCTCCTGCGCGGCAAGCACAAGCCCACCTTCGCGAACCACGTCGACACCGGCGACTTCGTGATCATCATCAACGCCGACAAGGTGGCCCTCACCGGCCAGAAGCTCGAGCAGAAGAAGGCCTACCGCCACTCGGGCTACCCGGGCGGCCTCAAGTCGGTCACCTACGCCGAGCTCCTCGAGAAGAACCCGGTGCGCGCCGTTGAGAAGGCCGTCCGCGGCATGCTCCCCAAGAACAGCCTGGGTCGCCAGCAGCTGTCCAAGCTCAAGGTCTACGCCGGTGCCGAGCACCCGCACGCGGCCCAGCAGCCCACCACGTACACCTTCGACCAGGTCGCCCAGTAAGCGCCGCAGAGAAGAACAAGGATTATCTGATGGCGAAGATCGCTGACTCCCTCGACCAGACTCCCGAGAACTACTCGACCGAGACGCCGGCTGCCGCTGAGGCCGCCCCGGCTCGCCCCGTCCTTTCCGTCCCCGGCGCCGCTGTGGGCCGCCGCAAGCAGGCCATCGCCCGCGTGCGCCTGGTTCCCGGCTCGGGCACCATCACGGTGAACGGCCGCACCATCGAGGACTACTTCCCCAACAAGCTGCACCAGCAGCTCATCAACGACCCGTTCACGGTCCTCGGCCTCGCCGGTGGCTACGACGTGATCGCCCGCATCTCGGGTGGTGGCCCCTCGGGCCAGGCCGGTGCGCTGCGCCTGGGCATCGCGCGTGCCCTCAACGAGATCGACGCCGAGAACAACCGCCCGACCCTCAAGAAGGCCGGCTTCCTGTCGCGTGACGCTCGCGTCAAGGAGCGCAAGAAGGCTGGTCTCAAGAAGGCGCGCAAGGCTCCCCAGTACTCGAAGCGTTAATCCTTCGATGGCACTGTTCGGGACGGACGGTGTGCGGGGCCTCGCAAACGGCCCCCTCACCGCCGATCTCGCGCTCACCCTGGCCCAGGCGACCGCGGTCGTCCTGGGCCAGGGCCGTATCGCCGAAGCCCGCCGCCGCAGCGGACGCCGCCTCACCGCCGTCGTCGCACGCGACCCGCGGGTCTCGGGTCACTTCCTCAGCGCAGCCGTCGCCGCAGGACTCGCATCCTCCGGCGTCGACGTGCTCGATGCCGGCGTCCTGCCGACCCCGGCCGCCGCGTTCCTCGTCGGCGACATCGACGCCGACTTCGGCGTCATGATCTCGGCCTCGCACAACCCGGCGCCCGACAACGGCATCAAGATCTTCGCCCGTGGCGGCGTCAAGCTCCCCGACGTGGTCGAGCAGCGCATCGAAGAAGCCATGGCCGGCCCCAAGCTCGCCCCCACCGGGGGAGCCGTCGGCCGCATCAGCCGGTTCGCCGACGCCGAAGACCGCTACGTCGTGCACCTGCTCGCATCCCTGCGCACCAGCCTGCGCGGCCTGCACGTCGTCCTCGACTGCGCCAACGGTGCCGCATCCGGGGTCTCACCCGAGACGTTCCGGGATGCCGGCGCCAAGGTTACCGTCATCGGCGCCGACCCCGACGGCCTCAACATCAACGAAGGCGTCGGCTCGACGCACCTCGACGTGCTCACCGCCGAAGTCCTGCGCACCGGCGCCGACCTCGGCATCGCCCACGACGGCGACGCCGACCGCTGCCTCGCCGTCGACGCCGACGGCCGCATCATCGACGGCGACCAGATCATGGCGATCCTCGCCGTCTCGATGAAGGAGCGCGGCCTGCTACGCGACGACACCCTCGTCGCGACGGTGATGAGCAACCTCGGACTCCACCGCGCGATGGCGGCCCACGGCATCCACCTCGAAACGACCGCCGTCGGCGACCGTTACGTCCTCGAGCGCATGAACGAAGGCGGCTTCTCGCTCGGCGGCGAGCAGAGCGGCCACGTCATCATGAGCGACTACGCCACCACCGGCGACGGGCTACTCACCGGCCTGCACCTCGCCGCAGAGGTCGCCCGTCAGCGCAAGCCGCTGTCGGAGCTCGCGAAGGTCATGACCGTGTTCCCGCAGGTGCTCATCAACGTCAAGGGCGTCGAGCGGTCGCGCGCGACGGATGCTGATGTGCTGTCGGCCGTTGCGGAGGTCGAGGCGGAGCTTGGTGATTCGGGGCGGGTGCTGCTGAGGCCGTCCGGCACCGAGCCGCTGGTGCGGGTGATGGTGGAGGCCGCGTCGGAGGCGGACGCGCAGCGGGTCGCGGAGCAGCTTGCGGAGGTCGTGCGGGGCTGAGGGTGCTGTGCCCGCCGAGATCAGGGGGCGCGCGGCATCCCCGCCGGCACGCCCCTGAACGTGCCGCATCCGGGGTACTGGAACGGATCGCTCTGGACGCTGTTCTGGGAGTTCCTCTGCTACATCGGCGTCCTCGCCCTCGGACTGCTCGCGCTCTGCCGCTTTCACGCGACCGTGCCGATCATCTTCGGCCTCACGCTGCTCGGCCTGATCGCCACCGCCTACGGCCCCGTCAGCGGATCGCCTCGCCGCAACCGCATCGACCGTCGCCGTGCGCGGCGATGTCCCGGAGCGCGGCCAGCACCGCGGCGTGCAACTCCTCCGGCGTCCATTCGGCGAGAGGGCGCGTCTGCACCCGCGCACCGACGATCCCGCAGGCCGAGCGCGGGATGTTGCGCGTCTCATCGCCGATGTGCCCCACCCACCACGGGAAGACGGCGAGGTCGTTGCCGGACACCCGGAACCGCGCCACGCCCTCGACCCGCTCGTTGAACGTGACACCCTTGCCGCTCTGGTTCACGCGCACCGTGCGCAGATAGCCGCCGAGGCTCTGCTCCGGGCGCACCCTGGACACACCGTCGCGGGCGCTCCGCAGCGCCCTCCCTGTGAGGTACTCCGCGTAGGCGGAAAAGAACTCCGCCACGCCCGGCGCCTTCGCATGGTCCTGCGCGAGTATGCGCGGCGCGTGATCCAGCACGTAGGACAGCGTCCGCACCAGCTCCGAGGACGAGCGTGACCGTTCCTCGAACCGTGTCGTCAACCTGCCGAAGACATCGGATGCCGCCGGTGCCGGCGCCGAGCTCCTCAGCCCCGCCACGTACGCGGCGAGCCGCGCATGCGGCGCTCGCCTCTCGGCATCCGCTGGTTCGATCTCGTCGGCGACACCGAGCAGCAGATCGGCGAACCGCACCTGCACGGGCTTCGGCTGAGCGGCATCCGTGAAGAAGAGTCCCGCGATGCGCTCGTCCGCAGGTCCCGCACCGCGTCGGTCGACGTCGGCCACGAAGTCGTCGATCACGGCGTCGACCCGCGGCGCCACCTTGCGCGTCTCCCGTGCCGCCGCGATCACGTCGACGAAATCGCCGTACGTCAACGCGGTCCACCCCTCGTCGTCGGGTTGCTCGGCGACCTCGGTCAGGAACACGAACACGTGCTGCCACCCGGCATACGCCGACGTGATCCACTCGCGGTATCGGCACAGCTGCTCATCGTGCGCGCTCGAGGCGAGTTTGCTCTCGATCGCGATCACGACCCGGTTCACATGATCGACGACCGTGATGTCGATGCGCCCCGCGAGTGCGGCGTCCGAGGCGCGGGGGACCGGCGTCTCGATGCCCGTCCGCACCCGGCGGACGCCGACCACGGGCTGCTCGCCCGGCCCCGCCCACACGGCGGCGATCAGCGCGTTGACCACCGCGGCATCCAACCCGTGGTTCTCGGTCGGGTCGAGCAGCCAACGCACCACCCGGTTGTACCGGTTCTCGTAACTCTGCTCGCCGTAGTGGACGATGCTCCAGAAGTTCGCCGGCGGCAGGGCGCGCCGCTCGATCGCCGGCTCGTCGAGCAGTGCGAGCAGGGCATCGGCGAGGTCATCGGCGCGGGGGTCGGGGTCGGTCATCAGAAGCCTTTCGGTGAGGGTTCAGCGCACAGCGTCGTGCGCGGCGATGCGGTTGTCGGTGTCGGCCGTCGGCGAGGGCGGTGACGAGGTCGCCGGGGGCGTCACCCCGCGCTCGGACAGGGTCTTCTCGACGCCCTTCGCGGCGACCGCCACCATGGCGGCGACCGCCGCCATCCATTCCTCGAACGCGGAATCACTCAGCCACTCGCCGGCCGGGCGACGCAGTGCACCCACGCCGGTACCACCTCACGCCGACGTCATGGGCGATCGCGCCCGCGCCGTTCGTGATGACGACACCCTGGTCGTCGGCATCCGACCGCGCGAGCCACGCCACCAGGGACTCGGCCTTCTGCCGTCGATCCCGCCGCGGCTGCCAGGCGACGGCCAACACCACCGTGACGCCGAGCACGAGGGCGTTGAGGAACGGGCCGAGGAGCCCGCCGAACGTGTCGCCGACCGGTCCCGTGCGCGCGCCCCAGTGGCCGTCGCCGGGAGCATTCGCGGCCTGGAACGCGGCGACGATCGACACCGCCATCGTCCCGATCAGGGCCGCGCTGAGGGCGACGATCAGGCCCCACAGGGCGATACGCGCGGTGAGCCACATCCACCGCCGGTCGCGGAGGCGGATGCTGTCTTCGTCCGTCATGCGAGTTCTCCTCGGTCGTCGCTGGTGCGCAGACGTGTCGGGAGGCGGACGCGCGCGGAGCGGCAGGCGGGGCGAACACCCGCCGTCGGGGCGACGTTAGGGTCCGGCGGGGGCGGGGACGGGTGGGAATGCGGAACCCGGACGATTCCGAACACCCCTGCACGACGGTGGGCCGGTCGGTTATCCACAGCTTGACGAACACATGTACGAATGTCGGAGGTGTGTGGCATCGTACAGATATGCCATTCGCGACGACGCTGCGAGAGAGTGTCGAGGGCCTCACCGCCCTCGATGCGCTCGACGTCGACGCGTCTGACCTGGCGGCATCCGTCGGTCGTCTCGATGACGACACGGTGAGGACGCTCATCGCCCGCGCGGGGCGGGTGGCCCGTGAGATCGGTGTGCTGCAGGCGGTGCTCGCCGGTGTCGCGGCGCAGCGATCGAGCCGCGAGCGGGGAAGCGGTGGGCTCAGCGCCGAGACCGGGCATCGCACGCCGGTCGAGATGATCCAGGCGACCATCGGCATCACACGCGCCGAGGCGACGCGCGCCGTGCGAGTGGGGGAGGCGCTGATGGGCACGGGGGATGCCGGGTGGCACGGCGCGCTCGATCGGCTCCTCTACGACGGGGCGCTGTCGTCGGCGCAGTACGGGGCGATCCTGACGGGGCTCGGTGATCCGCCGACGCTCGGTCTTGCAGCGGCGTGGACCAGGGCAGCCGAACGGCTCGCGGACGAGGCCAACCAGTGGTCGGTGGAACAGCTCACCGCGCAGGCGCGCACACTGCGCGACATGCTCGACCCCGCCGGAGCCGAAGAGCGGTTCGCGCGGCGCTTCGAGCGCAGGTCGTTCCGGCTCTGGACCGACGGCGACGGGTTCTCCCGAGGATCGATGGTCTTCGACGACGAGATGGGGCCGTGGATGCGGAGCGTCCTCGACGCCGCCCTCCGCCCCCGCCGCGGCGGGCCCAGGTTCATGACCGACGCCGAACGTGCCGAGGCCGCCGCGCTTGTCGACGACGCGCGATCGAACGAACAGCTCTCGTACGACGTGCTCGTCGACGTCCTGCGCGCGGGCGCGCTCGCCACCGCGAAAGACGTGTTCGGAGCGCGTGAGCCCGGCGTGCGCGTCATCGTCACCGAGGCGCCCCGCGACGGCCTCGGGCGTCACGGAGCGACCGGGATCGTCGAGGACGGCGGCTCAGCCCTGCCCGGCTCGGTCGTCGACCGCGCGCACTGCACCGGCGGCCGCATCCGCATCGAGGTGGATGCCGCCGGCACACCCCTCGCCGTCGGACGCGACGAGCGACTGTTCACCCGCGCGCAGCGGGTCGCGCTCGCCGCCCGCGACGGGGGATGCCTCTGGCCCGGGTGCGAACGACCGCCGTCCTACTGCGAAGCGCACCACAGCATGCCGTGGTCCGAAGGCGGGAAGACCGATACCGACGAGGGCGTGCTCCTCTGCCGGTTCCATCATCTGCTCCTGCACAACAACGGGTGGCGGATCGAGCGGGTCGAGGCCGGATTCGTGCTGCACGCTCCGCTCGGCAGCGGGCGGGAGCCCGTGCCGCTCCGATCGAAATCGCCGCTGCGGTGGCTGTGGGACCCGCCACCCGACCGTACCGGATGGCGCACCGCCGGGGTGCAGGCGCGGGCGTCGTGAGGAGATGCGGTGTGCGGGGGCCCGGGATGCGGCGCGGGTACGCGCGGGATAATGCGGCGTGCGGCGTGCGGCGTGCGGCGTGCGGCGTGCGGCGTGCGGGGTGCGGCTTGCGGTGCGGCGGCTGCGGCGACGGCTGCGGTTGCGTGCGGCGGCTGCGGCTGCGGCGACGGCTGCGGTTGCGTGCGGGGCGCGGCTGCGGCTACGTGCAAGGCGCGGCTGCCGGGGGCGGTGCGGGTTACGACCAGGTGTGGACCGGCTCGTTCGTGTGCATCGCCTCGCGGTACTCGAGAAGGGTGGCGCGCAGGGCGTCGGCGCGTTCCATGCCGGTGCGGGCCCGCATCCGCTTCGCGAACCACTCCGCACCGTTCGTCTTCGCGGCGCAGCGCCCCTCGATGATCCCGAGATACCGGTCGCGCTCCGCAGTCGACGCGCCCCACGCGTCCAGGCCCTCGGCGGCGAGCGGCAGCAGCGTGTCGCGCACCAAGTCGGTCGCCGGCACGTGGCCCACACCCGGCCACGACAGCCGCGCGTCGATGCCGTCGCGCGCCGCCGAGAGGAAGCTCTCGCGCGCCGTCGCGAACGGCATCCGCGACCACACCGGGCGCTCGCTCTCGGCCAGCGAACGCACCAGCCCGAAGTAGAACGCCGCGTTCGCGACCGTGTCCGCCACCGTCGGCCCCGCCGCGAGGATCCGATTCTCGACGCGCAGATGCGGCATCCCATCGGCCACGTCGTACACCGGACGGTTCCACCGGTACACCGTCCCGTTGTGCAGCTTCAGCTCCGCCAGCGACGGCACCCCGCCCGCCTCGA
This sequence comes from Microbacterium sp. NPDC080220, assembly GCF_040686395.1. Classification (NCBI taxonomy): domain Bacteria; kingdom Bacillati; phylum Actinomycetota; class Actinomycetes; order Micrococcales; family Microbacteriaceae; genus Microbacterium; species Microbacterium sp. NPDC080220. The sequence continues at coordinate 34,368 of NZ_JBFBOP010000005.1, read as the reverse complement.
GCACCTCCAACGGATCCTCATCGTCGACGATCGGCAGCAGCGCCGGGAAGTAGCGCACGTTCTCCTCGAACAGGTCGAACACCGACGTGATCCAGCGCTCCCCGAACCACACCCGCGGACGCACCCCCTGCGCCTTCAACTCCTCGCTGCGCGTGTCGGTCGCCTGCTCGAACAGCGGGATGCGGGACTCCCGCCACAGCTCCCGCCCCAACAGATACGGCGAGTTCGCCGCCACCGCCAGCTGCGCCCCCGCGATCGCCTGCGACGCGTTCCAATACGCCGCGAACTGCGCCGGCGACGTCTGCACATGGAACTGCGTGCTCGTGCACGCCGCCTCCGGCACGATCGAGTCGGCTGTCGTCTCGAGCCGCTCCGGCCCCGCGATCGAGATCGCCAGATCCTCGCCGCGCGCATCGAGCACCTGCTCGTTCAACAGGTCGTACCGCGAATCCGCGCTCAACGTGCTCCGGCTCAGATGCCGCTCCGCCAGCGTGGGAAGGATGCCGATCATCACCAGATGCGCACCCAGATCCTCCGACCGCGCCTCGGCCTCGTTCAGCCGCTCGCGCAGACCCTCCTCGAACGTCGTCAGCCCGCCCTCGCGCAGCTTCGCCGGCGGGACGTTGATCTCCACGTTGAAACGCCCCAGCTCCGTCACGAACGCCGGGTCCGCGATCGCCCGCAGCACCTGCTCGTTCCGCATCGCCGGGTCACCGACGGCGTCGACGAGGTTCAACTCGAGTTCGAGCCCCGTCATCGGATCATCCGTGTCGAAGCGCGCCTCGCGCAGCATCCGCTCGAACACGTCGAGGTTGCGACGGATCTTCTCGCGATGAAGGGTGCGGTCCGCGCCCGTGATCTCCTGGCTCTCGACTTCTTCTCCCACCCCGCCACGATAGGTCGCGACACCGCCGCCCGCCGGGGCGTTGACAACCCGCGCCCCGTCGACCATGACGCGCTAACCCATCACGCCGCGAATAGCCAGGGGTTGGCTCGCATCCGGCGCCTGCCTAGCGTGGGTGGTCCCGGAACGCGCCGCTTCCGGGAAGATCGACGGAAGGACCAGATCATGGGACTCGACGACAAGATCAAGAACGCCGCACAGGACCTCACCGGCAAGGGCAAGGAGGCCGCCGGCAAGGCGAGCGACAACGAGCGCCTCGAAGCCGAAGGCCACCAGGACCAGACCGAGGCCAACCTCAAGAAGGCCGGCGAGAACGTGAAGGACGCGTTCAAGTAAGCCTCCCTCCACCGAACGCCCGGGCCCACCACGGACCCGGGCGTTCGGCATCCCACCCCGCATCCGACGACTCACAGACGGATGCCGGGGCCCGCCACACCCGTTCGCGTACACTTCACTCGACGTTTTCCCCGACGCGACGCGTGAACTCCCCCCTCCACGGCCGTCGGCGGGCGCCCCGGGAGATCCATGAAACGGCTGACATCGCTCGACGGTCTGCGCGGACTCGCCGCGCTCATCGTCCTCGTGCACCACATCATGCTGACGTTCCCGCTGTTCGCGGAGCCCTATCTCAAGGGCCGCGCCGAGAACGGCCTTCCCGAGCTGCTCGCCTACAGCCCGCTGCACATCTTCTGGGACGGCGCGGGCGCGGTCTTCATCTTCTTCGTCCTGAGCGGTGTCGTGCTCACGCTGCCCGTGCTCAAGCAGGGCCGCGACTTCTCATGGGTCGGCTACTACCCGCAGCGACTCCTGCGCCTCTACCTGCCGGTCTGGGCGGCGATCATCGTCTACCTCGGCTGGGTGCTGATCATCCCGCGCGACCGCGGCATGGAGAGCGCCTGGCTCGACATCACGAGCAAGCCCGTCAGCCCCGAAGCGATCTGGGGCGACGCGACCCTGCTCTTCGGCACCGGTGACCTCGTCAGCCCGCTCTGGTCGCTGCAGTGGGAGATCGCGTTCTCGTTCCTGCTGCCCGTGTTCGTCTTCCTCGGCGTCCGGTTCGCCCGGTACAACTGGATCCTCGCGATCGCCGCCGTCGTCGGCATCGGCGTCTCGGCATCCCTCGGCAACCGTGCGCTCGTGTACCTGCCGATGTTCCTCATCGGCGTCGTCATCGCCACCTGGCTGCCGACCATCCGCGCGTGGAAGCCGAGCCGCGGCACGCAGGCGCTGCTCCTCCTCGCCGCACCCATCCTGCTCGTCTCGCCGTGGCTCATCCGCCCGTTCGAGTCGCTCCGCTTCCTCGTGAAGCCGTTCGACGCGGTCACCACCATCGGCGCCGTCGTCGCCGTGATCGCCGCGATCGTCGTCCCGATCTTCCGCCGCTTCCTCGAGAGCCGCGTCATGCAGTGGTTCGGGCTCATCTCGTTCAGCCTGTACCTCGTGCACGAGCCCGTCGTGATCTCGATGGCGCACCTGTTCGGCGACCAGAACCTGCGCATCGCCGCCCTCGTCAGCGCCGTCCTGTCGATCCCGCTGTCGTGGGTGTTCTTCACCATCGTCGAGATCCCGAGCCACAAGCTGTCGCGTCGCGTCGGCGACTTCGTCCGTGCGCGCACGAAGAAGCGGCCGCAGCCGCACGCGCCCATCGCGCCCGACGTCCACGCGCACCGCGCCTGACCCCTCGCTAGACTGACGCCGGGCCGACCCGGGCCCGCTGGGGAAAGACGCAATATGGCCGGGGGAGATCCCGCACCCGTCGCTCGGCGACGCATCGGTCTCGGCGCTCACGTGTGGTGGGATGCCGTGACCAGCGGTGCCTTCTTCTCGCCCGCGGCGCTGTGGATCAGCATCCTCATCGCGGTCACGGTCCTCGCCCCGTTCCAGCACATCGACGAGGGCGCCGGGATGGCCCACGTCGTGTCCGTCGGGTTCCTGGGGTGGGCGGCGCTCGCGGTGCTGCTCGTCCCGGTCGCGCTCGCCGAGCGGCGACTGCGCCGCGCGTCGCACCGTGGCATCCTCGTCCTCACCGCGGTCGCGGTGGCCGCCGGCATCCGTCCGTTCGTCAACGAAGCCATCTACGTCGGGCTGTACGACGGGGTGCCCGACTTCGACGGGATCGGCGTACGCATCGGGTCGAACGTGTTCGTCTGGCTCGCCGGCCTGTCGATCATCGCGATGACCGTGCGGTCGATCGAGCTCACCCGCGGTTCGCGCCGGCGACTCACCGAGGCGATCGCGGTGCTGACCGCCGGTCGCCGGCGTCTCGCCCGGTTCGAATCCGAGAACCGTGCCGAGCTCGCCCCGCTCGTCTCGCGGCTGCGTCGCCGCCGCGACGAGATGCTCGCCGGCACGATCGACTTCGCCGCGGTCCGCGCGTACTCCGAGGAGGTGCGCACCGCGAGCCACCGTCTCGAGGAACGCGCCGGGCTCGACCTGCGCGCCGTCGAGGGCGGCACCGGTGAGCATGCCATCGAGCCGCCGTCCCGGTCTGCGTTGACGATGCTCCGCCCCGCGCCGTACCTGCTCACCGGCTTCGTCTTCCTCGTCGGCGCCGTGCCGTACGCGTATGAGTCGAACGGACCGTGGGCGGCGCTCGCCGCGATCCTCGCCGGAGCGCCGGTGACCCTCGCGGCCGACGCCGTCATCCGGTGGCTCGCCCCCGGCAAGGCCCCCGCGCGACGCGGACGGATCCTCGTCGGCGTGTGGCTCGCAGCCGGCGTCGCGATGACCGCGGTCGCGTGGGTCATCCTCGGACCGGCCGATCCGACCCGTTTCGTGCCCCTCATCTCGCTGCCGCTCGTCGCGCTCGCGCTTGCCGCGTGCACCGACGCGATCGCCCGCGCCGCCGACAGCGCCCATCGCCTCGAAGCGGTGCTGAGCCTCGTCGCCCGCACTCTGACCGCGAAGACCGCGTCGGCTCGCCGCCCGCTGCGGAACGCGGCGCACGTGCTGCACGGGCGGGTGCAGGGACGGTGCGTGCTGTTCGCCGCGGCCGCCGACGAGTGGGAGCTCACGCCCGACGACATCGAGACGTTCCGGCGAGAGACGGATGCCGCCTTCGACTCGATCCTCGCGTTCATCGCCGAGAGGGATTCGGCCGCGCTCGAGGGAACCTTGCAGGGGGCGCACGAGGACCTCTTCGAGCTCGTCGCGACGTGGCGGACGGTGCTCGGGGTGTCGAGCGAGATCTCGCCCGAGGCGGTCGACGCGCTGCAGGACCCGGCGCTGTCACGCCGCGTCGCGACCGTCGTGAACGAGGGGTTCGTCAACGCGATCAAGCACTCCGAAGCGAAGGAGGTGTGGCTGTCGATCGACGTCGTCGACGGTGCGCTGCTCGTCCGCACGTGGTCGCGCGGAGTGCTCGACCGCCGGCCCGCGGTGGGTCCCGAGCTCCGCGGCATCGACGTGCTCGGCGTCGGGTCGCGCATCTACCAGCGCGACGACGTCGTCGTGCTCGAGGTGCCGGTGCCGCTCAGCACTGAGGTCGTAGCCGCCGCGCCGGCGGTGCGGCGGCCGTGGTGGACGCCGCGGGCGCCGCGCGTCGGCTGAGGATCAGTACTCGGGGATCAGTACTCGAGCAGCGCCGCGACGACCAGCGCGAGCGCGCCGAGCGCGACTACGACCAGCGCGGCATACGCCCACCGGGGCAGGCCCGGCGGCTTCGGAGTAGACCGTTTGCGACGGCGACGGGTCGACGAGCGAGCTGACATCAGGTTCCTCCCCCCAGAGCGGTCATATTCGCACACATGCATTTCGTCGCCGTTAACGGGACCCTGCGGCTTGGGGGCTGGGTGTCGCCGCATTGCCGCGTTCACGGATGCAATGGATGCCGGGCGACACGCGGCATCCTGCGGTCGGGGGTCGGCGTGTCGGGTCGGATCTGTTGCATCCGTCAACGCCGGTAGCGCGGGTCGGTGCCGGGCGACCCACCGTTCACGGATGCAATGGATGCCGGGCGACACGCGGCATCCACGGGTCGGGAAGCGGCGTGTCGGGGCGGATCTGTTGCATCCGTCAACGCCGGCGACCGACCAGCCTCAGCGCGCGGCGAGCATGAGGTCGGCGGTCCGCAGCGACAGGGCCATCTGCGTCAGTGCCGGGTTCGCGGTCAGCGCGCTCGGGAACGTCGAGTTGTCGCAGATCCAGAGGTTGTCGACCTCGTGGGAACGACCGGATGCGTCGACGACGCCGTCCTCGGGGTCGTCGCTCATGCGCGCCGTCCCGAGCGTGTGGCACGAGTGCTGCGTGACCCGCGTGCTGCGCGCCCCCGCCGCCCGCAAAATGCGCTCCATGACGGCCGCACCGTGCTTGTCGATGGCGCGCTCGTTCTCTCCCTGCGAGAACGAGATCTCGGCGCGCGGCATCCCGTCCTCGGCGAGTTCGTCGCTCAACGTCAGCGCGTTGCGGTCGTCGGGCAGGCACTCGCCGTTCATGCCGACACCCGCGCTGTACGGGTACTCGTCGATCGCCGACATGAGCTCCTCGCCCCACAGCCCCGCGCCGCGCACGAGCTGCGTGCCGAAGTTCAGCGGCATGACGCCGAGGCTCTGCAGCAGGTATCCGCCCACGAAGTCGGCATCCGCGGGGCGCACGAAGTCCTCGCTGATGATCGACGACGGGTAGCCCCGGTATGCGCGGATCGGCTCGTCGAACCGGCCCCACACCTGCACGCCGCCGTGCGCCATGAACCCGCGACCCACGACGCCGTTCGCGTTGCCGACCCCGGTGTGCAGCAGCAGCCGCGGCGTCTCCACGCCGCCCGCCGCCAGCACCAGCGCGGCGCACCGCTGTCGCCGCTCGACCCCGCCCGAGCGGTACACGACCGCGGTCACCCGGCCTGCGGCATCCCGTTCGATCCCGTGGACGAATGCGTCCGGGCGCACCTCAGCACCGGCCGCCACGGCGGCGGGGAGGTACGTGTTCGCGGTCGTCGCCTTCGCGCCGAACCGGTCACCCTGATGGATGTCGCCGTTGTCGAGCGTCGCCGACCGCACGCCGAAGTGCGGCTGATCGCGGTCGCGCGTGAGGATCGCGGCCGGTCCGTCGGTCGCGGTGATACCGAGTGCGTCGCAGCCGCGGATCATCACGTCGGACGACCCGTTGCGGCGCACCGGGGGATAGGCGTATCGGCGCGACGGATCCCACGGGTAGTGCGCGGGACCGCTCACCCCGATGTCGGACTCCACCCGCTCGATGTAGCGGATCAGCTCGGCGTGATCGATCGGCCAGTCCCGGCCCTCGCCGGTCTCCGAGCGCAGCCGCAGGTCGCGGGCATCGGGCCGCGGCGTGAACGCACCCCAGTGCAGCGTGCTGCCGCCGACCCCGTAGCCGCTGTTGTTCGGTCCGAACGCCGTCGGGTCGGCGCCGCCGCTCAGCCGGTCCGACATCCAGTTGATCTTGGTGGAATCCAGTTCGTCGGGCGTGAACTCGGCGGGCGCGAAGTCCGGCCCCGCCTCGAGCGCCACGACCCGCAGCCCCGCCTGCGCCAGCCGTGCGAGCAGCGGAGCACCGCCGGCGCCCGTGCCCACCACGACCACGTCGACGACCTCGTCGGTGGCGAATCGCTGCATGCCGGGGGAGTCGGTCACCCGGCGACGATCGCCGCTCATGCCGCCCCCTCCCCGAGCTCGGCCGGTTCCCACGCCTCGCGTCTGCCGGCGGAGATCTCCGACCACCCCACGGGCCGCGGACCCGTCCCGCCGATCGCGAACGCGTCGAACCCGATCCGTGCGAGCGACGCGGGGTGCGACAGCCACATGCGCAGCATGTCGTTGCGCGCATCCTCGAACCACGAGCGGATGCCGTCGGCCCCCAGACCCGCCGCCGGCATCCCGTCGGTGATGAGCCGAGTGATCAACGCGCGCTGCTCGGCGGCGTCGCTCGGCCACACCTCGGCGATCGCGTCGAGCCCGCGCGCGTACGCGACGGTGTCGACGGGCGATCCCGCCGGCCGCCACCCGTCGCCGCCGCCGTCGGCGAGCATGTCGTCGATCCGCGCGGCCAGGTCGACGGCGGCGCCGTGCTGCGGCACGATCCGTGCGGCGAGCTCGCGCAGGGTCCCGACCTGCGCGTCGGTGAGGGCGCGTGGCACGCGACGCGGGTCATCCGCGATCGCGCGGTGCGCGAGCGTCCGCCGCACCGCGACGTCGACCCGCGACGACGCGATCACCCGACCCCACTCCGCGGGGACCGTCGGCGCCGTGGTGCGGATCACGTCCCAGAGCTCGGCGAGCACGGCGGCGACCCGCTGGGGAGCCTCGTACGGCAGCAGATGGCCGACCCCCGGCATCCGCTCGACCCGGGCCCGGGGGTAGACGTCGGCGACCAGCGCCGGCTGCGCGTCGGCGCCGAGCGCGTCGTCCTCCGTCCCCGCCAGGACGACCACGGGCAGATCCAGCACGCCCACGAGTCCGGTCGCGTCCTCGAGGCTTCCCGCGGTGAACCAGTCGCGCCAGGCGGATGCCGGCTGTCGCACGACCGCGTCGACGGCGGCCTCGTGCACCTCGGGGGCGAGCGGGGCGACGATGTTCGCGGCGACGAAAGCCGCGGCATCCTCGCGCGACAGGTGCGCGCCCTGCGCCGTCGCGAGCATCTCGGCGCGCTTGTCGTCGGGCATCGGTTCGGGCGTCGGGGGAGAGGGGGCGAGCAGCACGGCGCCCGCGAGCCCGAAGACCGGCTCGGTGCCGGCCAGCACGCGCGCCATGACGCGGGCGGCGACCTTGCCTCCCAGGCTGTGCCCACACACGAGGAACGCGCCGCCGTCGGCCTCGGCGGCGATCCGTTCGAGCGCCGTGTCGGCGAGGTCGTCCACCGACGCCGCCCGTCCGCGATCCAGCAGGTCGATCCCGACGATGCGCAGACGCGGATCCGCTGCCGCCGCGATGGCTCCGGCGGATGCGGCATCCAATCCCGATCCCGGCAGGAAGAAGACGGTGCACTCGTGAGGGGGGTTCGCAGCGCTCGGCACGGGACAACCCTAGGAACGCGGCCGACCTTCCTCGCCTGCTTGCGCACCCGCCGGGGAGGTGCGATCATCCCCGCGGCCCCGCCGGCGTGCGCCGGATTCGGAGATCTGCCCCGGATTCGGACCAGACACCGCTTCCCGATCCGACTCCGGTCTCACCCTCCGAATCCGACGCGGGGCCTCCTGTCACCAGAAGCCGTCGCTGGCAAGGGGGCGAACGGATGCCGCATCCCGACCTACGGTGGCGCGATGACCGATCAATACACGTTCGACAATCCCGTCACCCGGTACCCGCGTGTCGAGCCGCCCCTGCAGCACCAGCCCGAGCCGGGCGTGCAGGCGCGGATGACGCCGGTCCCCGACCTCGGCGAGTCGACGTACCGCGGTTCGGAGCGGCTGCGCGGGCGCCGGGCGCTCGTCACGGGCGGCGACTCGGGCATCGGCGCGGCGGCGGCGATCGCGTTCGCGCGCGAGGGCGCCGACGTCGTCATCGTGCACCTGCCCGACGAGCAGGAGGATGCCGATCATGTCCTGCAGGTCATCGCCGACGCGGGCGTCCGAGGTCACGCGATCGTCGCCGACATCAGTGACCGTGAGCAGTGCCGTGAACTCGTGGCCGAGGCCGCGGAGTTCCTCGGCGGCATCGACATCCTCGTCAGCAACGCGGGCAAGCAGGTCGCGGTCGAGCGCGTCGAGGACCTCTCCGACGAGCAGTTCAGCGAGACGTTCGAGACCAACGTCTTCGCCTTCTTCTGGATCGTCAAGGCCGCCCTCGTCCACATGCCTCCCGGGGCATCCATCATCAGCACCGCCTCGCTCGAGGCCTACAAGCCCGCGCCCGACCGCCTCGACTACGCCGCGTCGAAGGCCGCGGTCAACAATCTGTCGAAGGGTCTCGCGCAGCAGTTGGCGTCCCGCGGCATCCGGGTCAACGTCGTGGCTCCCGGCCCGGTGTGGTCGGCCCTGCAGGTCAGCGACGGGGTCTCGGACGAGCAGATGCGGGCGTTCGACGAGGAGAACGAGTACAAGCGCGCCGGTCAACCCGCCGAGGTCGCGCCGGCCTTCGTGTTCCTCGCGTCGGCGGAATCGAGCTATGTCTCGGGCGAGACGCTCAACGTCAACGGCGGCATGGTCACGCCCTGACCGTCAGACGCCCGGCGCCTTCCAATCCGGGGCTAGCGGGTGACCGAGAGCGAGAGTTTCGGCCTCGCGGGCGGCTGCGGCGCGCTGAGGATCACGCCGACGTCGACGCGCGCGCCGTTCGTGAGGTTGGCGACACCCCACTCGGAACCGCGGCACGTGACGCGCGCGGATGAGGAGCCGGCCCCGGCGACGGAGCACGACATGCCCCAGGCGTTGTTGATCGCGCTCGCTCCCGGCGATGCCCAGGACGCCGTCCACGAGCGCACCTTCCCGCTGGACGGCGGGAACACCGAGAGGCCGACCTGATACTGGCCCTGCCACGCGCTCGTCACGGTGAGCGTGGCCGACACCCCGTTCGACGAGGCGCTCGACGTGCCACCCACGGCGGGCGGCTGCGACGGCTGCGGCTGGGGCTGCGGCTGCGACCCGGGAGCCGGTGCCGCCGGGTACGGCACCTTCTTCGGCGTCAGGATCGGCTTCAGCGCCGCGAGCTTCGTCTTCTCGCGGGTGTACCAGTCGTCCTTCAGCAGGCCGCCGGTGTCACCGCTGTTCGGGTTGAACGACCAGTACCCCCAGCTCATGCGCCGATCCTTCAGATAGGCGACGAGCTTCTTCATCCACGCTTTGTCGGACGCGCTCTGCAGCTTCGTCCCGAACTCGCCGACGAAGACCGGTGCGATGTTCTTCCGCGAGATGTAGCCCCACTGCTTGTCCCACACCGAGGTGAGGTTCGCGGGGTAGTTCTTCGCGTGGAACCAGGTCTGATCGAACACCGAGGCGGGGTACTCGTGCGGCGAGTAGACGACCCGGTTCTTCACCTTCAAGGTGACCGGCTTCGTCTTCACGCCGGTCAGGTTGCCGCCCCACCAGGAGTTGCTGCCGTCGGCGCCGTACTGGACGCCCTCGACGATCATGAGCAGCTTCGGGTTGACGGCGTGGATCGCGTCACCCGCCCGCATCGCCGCGGCGCGCCAGTCGCGCGAACGCACGCCGCACCCCCAGCACGCGGTCCCGCTCGGTTCGTTGTGCAGGTCGAACCCGAAGACCGTCGGCTCGCCCTTGTAGCGCTTCGCGAGCGCCTTCCAGTCCGAGATCCATTTCGCCTCGGAGTAGCGCGCGGTGTACCAGAGCGCGGACTGCGCGTCCGACCCCGGGCGGTGCCGGTCGAGGATCACGCGCAGCTTGTACTTCCGGGCCGTCGCGACGACGGCATCCATCACCTTCAGCGTCGAGGCGCCCGCGAGCTTCGGGTTGAGGGCGAGGTTCACCGACCCGACGGACTTCTTCGCCAGGCACTCGTTCGAGAACGGGACACGCACGGTGTTGAATCCCATCCCGGCGATCTGGGCCATTCCCTGATCGAGCGAGATCGACCACAGTCCGTGGGGCGCGCAGGTCTCGGTCTCCATGCCGAACCACGATGTCGCGCGGATCGTGAACGTCTTGCCGGTCGAGACGTACTGGATCTTGTTGCCGTTGGTCTTCAGCCACGACAGGGGGGCCGTCGCGGCATCCGCCGTCGTCGGTGTCGCGGCGATGCCGAGGGATGCCGCGAGCACGAGCGCGGTCGCAACCGCCAGCACGCGTCGGAACATGGAAAACCCCCGTCGAGAGCGGCAGAATCGCCGCGTCGGAACACCGGATCTCAGGGTACGGCACGCGGACCCGCCCGGCGCACGCTCAAGGGGCGACGGCGGCACGGCTAGAGTTGCCGCAATGTCCCCCGACGAGACGCCGACGACGAACGATTCGTTGTACCGCGAGATCCCACGTGCCGAATGGGCGCGGATGGCCGCCGGCATGGAGCAGCCCCTCACCGAGACCGAGGTCGTGCAGCTGCGCGGCATCGGCGACCGCCTCGACATCACCGAGGTGCGCGAGGTCTACCTGCCGCTGAGCCGGCTGCTGTCCCTGTACGCCTCGGCGACCAAACGGCTCGGCGCCGACACGGCGGAGTTCGTCGGCGAGAACGACGCCACGACGCCGTTCATCGTCGCGGTGGCGGGATCGGTTGCGGTCGGCAAGTCGACGGTCGCCCGACTGCTCCGCGAGCTGATGAGCCGCTGGCCGGGTACCCCGCGGGTCGAGCTGGTGACGACCGACGGCTTCCTCTACCCCAACGCCGAGCTCGAACGCCGCGGGATCATGGACCGCAAAGGCTTCCCCGAGTCGTACGACCGCCGCGCGCTCGTCGAGTTCCTGCTCGCGGTGAAGTCCGGCGAGGCAGAGGTGAAGGCGCCCTACTACTCGCACATGCGGTACGACATCATCCCCGACGCCCAGGTCACTGTGCGCCGGCCCGACGTCATCATCGTCGAGGGGCTGAACGTCCTCGCCTCGGCGCCCAACCCGCACGACATCGCCGTCAGCGAGCTGTTCGACTTCTCCATCTACGTCGACGCCGACCACGACCACATCGCGCAGTGGTACGTGAACCGCTTCCTCGCCCTCCGCGAAGCGGCGTTCTCGAACCCGAACTCGTTCTTCAAGGTCTTCGCCGACATCTCCGACGACGAGGCCGTGACACGCGCGCTCGGGTACTGGAACGAGATCAACCTCCCTAACCTGGTCGAGAACGTCGAACCCACTCGTCACCGTGCGAAGCTCATCCTCCGCAAGGCCTCGGATCACACCGTCGAGACGGTGCGCCTGCGCAAGCTCTGACTCAGGCGCGCCGCATCCGGCGCCACAGGGCGAGCACCAGCATCCCGATACTCGCTCCGGTCACGTTCGCGACGATGTCGAGCACGCTCGGCACCCGGTGGCTGAGCAGCAGCGCCTGCCCGCACTCGATCGTGACGGTCGCGACCAGGGCGATCGGCAGCACGAGTTCGAGCGAGCGGCGCAGGATCAGTGGCAGCAGCACCCCGAACGGCACGAACAGGGCGACGTTGGCCGCGAACTCGACACGGGGTCGCGTGATCGCGGGCAGGCGCCGCGAGAGCCCGTCGATCAGCGGGGCGACATCGGCGTCGACGGGCGTCGGCCAGAACGCGATGACCGCGAGCAGGAGCAGGTACCCCGCCAGGACGAGCACGGGGACGGATGCCGGCGGTCGCCGCGCCCGCGCGGGAAGCGGCGGGCGGGGCGGCGTCCCCGGCGGCAGCGGGGGCGGGGTGTCGGGCATCGGTCCTCCTCGGGGGTGACGCGACGCTGCGACGTGAGCGCGAGTCTACGGCCCGGCACCGCCACCCGCGCCCGTCACCGCGCCGGGTAGTACCCGAACACCTGCGTGTAATAGGGGAGGCCCTTCGACGAGCACGCGACGCCGATCCCGATGCGGTTGTACGAACCCAGGATGTTGGCGCGGTGGCTCGTCGATCCCATCCACGCGGCGGTCACCTTCTGCGGGGTGTACCCGAAGGCGACGTTCTCACCCGCGCGGGTCCATCCCTTCGGGATCTGCGATGCGTAGTACGGGTTGTGGCTCATCCGGTTGGCGGCGGCCTGCGTGCCGGACCAGTTCACCGCGACGGTCGACATCGCCGAGTTCAGCGACAGGGCGGACTTGCCCTTCGCCTTCCGGGCGGCGTTCACGTCGGCGAGGATCCGCTTCTGCACAGCGGACTGGGTCGTTCCGGTGCAGGACGTCGACACGGCCGCCGACGCCGCGCCGGCGGGCAGCACGGAGAGGGCGAGCGCGAGGGCTGCGGTGAAGGCGAGCGCCGACCGTCGTCGGACGCGAGGGGATGCGGACATGGGGACTCCATCGTGTGGGGGCACGGCCGCGCTGGGCACGCGGAAATCCATAGGTACCAAACGCATGTTTCGGGCACCACCTCTTCGCCGTTGCCGACGGCGACGCGCCCGGCGCCCCGCCGGGGGCGGAGTCCCAGCCGCCCGCACCTAGCATGGAGCGCATGTGTGGAATCGTCGGATACGTGGGGCCTCGGGACAGCCAGGCCATCCTCCTCTCGGGTCTCGCCCGTCTCGAGTACCGCGGCTATGACTCCGCCGGCATCGCCGTCATCGACCGCGAGGGCGACCTCGACATGCGCAAGCGCGCCGGCAAGCTCCAGGTGCTCCGCGACGACCTGACCGCGCACCCGATGGCCGACGGCACGACGGGCATCGGGCACACGCGGTGGGCCACCCACGGCGGACCGACCGACGTCAACGCGCACCCGCACCTCGCCGACGACGGCAAGCTCGCCGTCATCCACAACGGCATCATCGAGAACTTCGCCGAGCTCAAGGCCGAGCTCCTCGCCGAGGGTTACACGTTCCGCAGCGAGACCGACACCGAGGTCGCCGCCGTCCTGCTCGGGCGGGAGTTCGCGGCATCCCACGATCTGGTCGCCGCCTTCCGCGCCGTCGTCGCCCGCCTCGAGGGGGCGTTCACGCTGCTCGCGATGCACCAGGACCAGCCGGGCCTCGTCGTCGGCGCGCGTCGCAACTCGCCGCTGGTGATCGGGCTCGGCGAGGGGGAGAACTTCCTCGGCTCCGACGTCGCCGCCTTCGTCGAGCACACCCGCAACGCCCTCGCGATCGGGCAGGACCAGATCGTCGCCATCACGCCGCAGGGCGTCGAGGTCACCGACTTCGCCGGGGGCACCGTCGAGGTCGAGCCGTTCGAGGTCGTCTGGGACGCGTCCGCCGCCGAGAAGGGCGGCTGGTCGTCGTTCATGGCCAAGGAGGTCTCGGAAGAGCCCGAAGCCGTCGCGAACACGCTCCGCGGCCGACTGCACGAGGGTGCGGTCGTCATCCCCGAGCTCGACGGGCTCGACGACCTGTTCCTCGGCATCAACCGCGTCATCGTCGTCGCCTGCGGCACCGCCGCGTACGCCGGAATGGTCGGCAAGTACGCGCTCGAGCAGTGGACGCGCGTGCCCGTCGACGTCGAGCTCGCGCACGAGTTCCGCTACCGCGACCCCGTCATCGGCCCCGACACCCTCGTTGTGTCGATCTCGCAGTCGGGCGAGACGATGGACACCCTCATGGCCGTCAAGTACGCCCACGAGCAGGGCGCGAAGACGCTGTCGATCTGCAACACGCAGGGCGCGACGATCCCGCGCGAGTCCGACGCGATCGTCTACACGCACGCCGGTCCTGAGGTCGCCGTCGCCTCGACGAAGGCGTTCGTCGCCCAGATCACCGCCCTCTACCTGCTGGCCCTCCACATCGGGCGCGTCCGCGGGTCGCTGGCGACGGAGGTCGCCCGCGACGCCGTCGCCCAGCTCGAGGCCGTCCCGGCCGGCATCGCACGGGTCCTCGAGACCGAGCAGGAGCACATCGAGCAGTTCGCGCGGTGGATGGGCGACACCCAGTCGGTGCTCTTCCTCGGCCGTCACGTCGGGTACCCGATCGCCCTCGAGGGTGCACTGAAGCTCAAGGAGCTCGCCTACATCCACGCCGAGGGGTTCGCGGCCGGCGAGCTCAAGCACGGCCCGATCGCGCTCATCGAGCCCGGTCAGGCGGTGTTCGTCATCGTCCCGTCGCCGCGGGCCTCGCGCGAGCTGCACAAGAAGGTCGTCTCGAACATCCAGGAGATCCGTGCCCGCGGCGCTCGTGTGATCGCCGTCGCCGAAGAGGGGGATGCCGCCGTCCTCCCGTTCGCCGACGAGGTGCTCCGCATCCCGCTCGCTGGTCCGCTCTTCGAGCCGCTGCTCGCGGTCGTGCCGCTCCACATCTTCGCGATGGGTCTCGCCACGGCGAAGGGCCTCGACGTCGATCAGCCGCGCAACCTCGCGAAGTCCGTCACGGTCGAGTGAGTCAGGCCGGGTTCGGTCCCGGCCCGAACGACGCGTTCCGCGCCTCGTCGACCCAGGCGCGCAGCTGCCACGGCGCGAACCGGAACAGCCGGGCGACGTCCGCCTGCGCATACCCCGCCTCGAGCACGGCCGCGACCGCGAACTCCTGCATCGACCCGAAATCCCGGCCGACGAGCGGACCGGTGCGGAGGTCCCGGAAGCTCCGCGGCGTCGCCGGCCCCGCGGGAGCGCGGGGCGTCGCGGCCGGGGCCGGTGACCCCTCGTAGGGCACCGAGATGACGTAGCCCGGAACGGGACCGGCCGCCGGCGCGGCTTCCGGTTCCGGCGGCCGCTGCCGGGTCGGCGCATACGGCGCGTACGGCCACGGCTGCGGGGGCGCCGCCGGCGCGGCATCCGGCTCCCACACCTCCGGCATCTCGAGCGGCTCGTAGCCCGGCGGCGGCGCGGCCAGGAGGTGCGCGTCTGGCCAGAAGAGCGAACGATCCTCGGGGGCGACGCGGTCGTCGGGCGTGTACGCGGGCGCGTCGGTGTGCGCAGGCGGAGGTGATCCGGCCTGTGAGGCGCCTTCTGCGGAGGTGCTCATCGTGACGTCCTCTTCGGGTGAGGTGATGTCAGAACTCGGAAGTGATGGTGCGGTTGCGCTCACGATAGCGACCCGTGCCCGCGGCGTCACGTGTCGGACCCGGCCCGTCGACACGATCCGCACGCGCGACGACACGGCGGCGAAAAAAGATCGTGACCGGAATCTGGTAGACACGACCGGGGCGTCGACGACACGGCGTTCGTTGTGGAGGGACTTTTTCAATGCGACTTTCTGTCATCGGATGCGGCTACCTCGGCGCTGTGCACGCCGCGGCCATGGCCTCGATCGGCCACGAGGTGGTCGGCATCGACGTGGATGAGCGCAAGATCGCGTCGCTCGCCGCGGGGGAGGCGCCGTTCTTCGAGCCCGGCCTGTCCGAGATCCTCTCCGAGGGCATCGCCTCCGGTCGACTGTCCTTCTCGACCGACTTCGCCGCCGCCGCGGGCGCGGCCGTCCACTTCGTCGGTGTCGGCACGCCCCAGGTCAAGGGCGGCTACGCGGCCGACCTGACCTACGTCAACGCGGCCGTCGACGCGCTCCTCCCGCACCTGTCCGAGGGCGACATCGTCGCGGGCAAGTCGACGGTTCCCGTCGGCACCGCCGCATCCCTCGCTCCCCGCGTCAGCGCGACGGGCGCGACCCTCGTCTGGAACCCCGAATTCCTGCGCGAGGGGTTCGCCGTCCAGGACACGATCGACCCCGACCGCCTCGTCGCCGGTGTCCCCGCAGGTGACGAGGGCGAGCGCGCCACCCAGGTGCTCCGCGAGGTCTACCACCCGTCGATCGCAAAGGGCACGCCCTTCATCGTGACCGACTACGCGACCGCCGAGCTCGTGAAGGTGTCGGCGAACGCGTTCCTCGCGACGAAGATCAGCTTCATCAACGCGATGGCCGAGATCGCCGAGGTCGCCGGTGCCGACGTCACGATGCTCGCCGACGCGATCGGCCACGACGCTCGCATCGGTCGCCGGTTCCTCGGCGCCGGCATCGGGTTCGGCGGCGGCTGCCTGCCGAAGGACATCCGCGCCTTCTCCGCCCGCGCGGAGGAACTCGGCCGCGGTGAGTCGGTCGCGTTCCTGCGCGAGGTCGACGAGATCAACATGCGTCGCCGCGAGCGCGCCGTCCAGCTCGTCCAGGAGGGCCTCGGCGGCGAGGTCTACGGCAAGAAGGTCACCGTGCTCGGTGCCGCCTTCAAGCCGCACTCCGACGACATCCGCGACTCCCCGGGTCTCGACGTCGCCGTTCGGCTGCACGGGCTCGGCGCGAACGTCACCCTCACCGACCCCGAGGCCATCGAGAACGCCCGTCGCCAGCACCCGCAGCTGACCTACGTCGCCGACCGCGACGAGGCGCTGACGGGCGCCGACGCCGTCATCCTCGTCACCGAGTGGGACGAGTACCGTCGCGAGCTCGCCCCCGAGCATGCGGCATCCCTCGCCGCCGGCCGCGTCGTCGTCGACGGCCGCAACGCCCTCGACCCCGCCGCGTGGCGCGCCGCCGGCTGGACGTACTACGGGATGGGTCGCCCCTGACCGATGCGCTGCGCTCCGGCGGGTGGTGTCACTGCCCGCCGGAGATCGCCGCGCCCGCCGCCATCAGGAGCAGCGCCGTCGCGTTGTAGACGATGTGCGCGAACACGGCGCCCCACACGCGACCGGTCAGGATGACGAGGGTCGCGCAGACGAGGCCGACCGCGCCCACCGAGAGGGACTCGCCGAGCGGCAGCGAGCCGTCGACGACGTGGATGAGGATGAAGCTCGCCGTCGAGACGAGGACCGCCGCGACCGCCGCCGCCGCGCGACCCGCGGTGCGACGGAGCAGCCCGTACATCGCGACGAGGATGACGGTGCGGAAGAAGAACTCCTCGACCACCGGGCCGACGAGCCCCGACGGGATCGCCTCGGTCAGCAGCCACGACGAGGTGAGGTTCGCGGACGGGAACGGGCGGGCCGCGGCATCCGACACCCATCCCTCGATCACCCGCAGGCCGAGGCCCAGAGCGAGTCCGTAGATCAGGTCCGCGCCGCGCACGCGCAGCAGCCCGGCCGGGCGTCCTCGGCGGAACGCGACGACGACGGGGACCAGCATCCCTACCCACAGGATCGCGGTCGAGACCAGCGGCGCCGACGGCGACCGCCACAGCAGCTGCACGAGCGAGCCGGCGAAGATCGCCGCGCCCAGGCTGAGCAGCGCGATGACCAGCAGGCTGCCGTTCCAGGGGCGCACCCCGGTGCCGCCGAGGCGCCAGTCGGTGCGACGCCGGCGACGGCCGCGGCGGCGCCGCTCATCGCCGTCGGGGCGGTGCTCGGGCTCGGCGATCGGGGTCTCCGCCTCCGCGGCGGGGGACGAGGGGCCGTCGCTAAGCTGATCCTGCACGGGCCTACCGTATCGGGTGCCCGTCCGCGTCCCACCCCCGCGCCACCGTCCCGCCGAGCACCGAGGGGGAGACTCGGGCGAGGGCGAGTCGCGGCATCCGTCTCGAAGGGCCCCGCGTGATCCACATCCTCACCGTCTGCACGGGCAACATCTGCCGCTCGCCGCTCGTGGCGCTCGTCCTCGAGCAGCGCCTCGCGGACCTCGGCGTGGTGGCGACGAGCGCGGGCATCCGCGCACGCGAGGGAGTGCGGATGCCGGTCGAAGCCGCCGAGCTCGCGATCGCCCGCGGCGTGCCCGCCGACCGGATCGCGGCCCACGGATCGCGGTACCTGACCGAGGCGATCCTGCGGGGACCCGACCTGGTGCTCGCCATGGACCGCGACCACCGGCGCGCGGTGGTCGAGCTCGCCCCGGGTCAGCTGCGGACCGCGTTCACGATCCGCGAGTTCGAGCGGCTCGCCGCGGCGACCCCCGACGAGGCGCTGCGGGCCGGTGCCGTCGGCGCGGAGCCGCGGGACCGCCTGCGGGGCGCGCTCGCCGTCCTGTCGGGGCAGCGCGGTCTCGTGCTCCCGCCCGCGGATCCCGCCGACGACGACGTGGTCGACCCGTACGGCCGCTCCCGCGAGACCTACGCACGCTCCGACGCGCAGCTCTCGCCCGGTCTCGACGCCGTCGAGCGCGTCGTCCGCCTCGCCGTCGGCTGATCCCGTCGACCGATCCCGGCGACCGATCCCGGCGGCTGATCCCGGCGGCGGCAACATCCGCGGAGAAATCGGTGCCACGGAGCGACTCCGGGCGGAAAGTCCGCCCTTCTCCTCGCACACTGGCGCCGGATCTCCGAAGTACGTGCTGGCCGCGCCGTGCGAACGTCCTGCCGCGCACCCCGGATATCCTGATCTGATGCCGTAGAGCGCGGCGAGGGGGAGGCGGCATGATCATCGGCATCGGCGTCGACCTCGTCGACATCCCGCGCTTCGAGGCGTCGATCGCCCGCACCCCGAAACTCATGCAGCGCCTGTTCACGCCCGCCGAGCAGGCCCTCAAGCCGCATTCGCTCGCCGCCCGCTACGCGGCGAAGGAGGCGCTCATCAAGGCGCTCGGCGGCTCGGACGGCGTGCACTGGACCGACATCGAGGTGGCCTCCGAACCTTCGGGTCGCCCCGTCTTCGCGTTGTCGGGCGAGACCGCCGTCACCGTCGCCGACCGCGGCATCACGAGCGTGCACCTGTCGCTCTCGCACGACGCGGGACTCGCGACTGCCTACGTCGTCGCGGAGGCGGGATCGTGACCCGGATGCCGGAGGGCGTCGCGCGGGAAGCGGTCATCGACGTCGGCGCGATCGAGCACAACGTACGGCACCTCGCGCGGGTGACCGCGTCGGAGGTCATCGCCGTCGTGAAGGCCGACGGGTACGGTCACGGAGCCGTCCGCTCGGCGCGTGCGGCCCTCGCCGGCGGTGCGGCGCGCCTGGCGGTCGCCGACGTCGGCGAAGCGCTCGAGCTGCGCGCCGCGGGCATCGACGCCCCTGTGCTCGCCTGGTTGCACGCCCCGGGCGCGGATTTCGCCGAGGCCGCCGCCGCCCGCATCGAGCTCGGCGTGTCGAGCCTCGAGCAGGTCCGCGCCGCCGCAGCGGCCGGGTCGCGGGAGCGGCCCGTCACGGTGCAGCTCAAGGTCGAGACGGGGCTCGGCCGCAACGGCATCGCCCCCGCCGACTACGGCGCCGTGTTCGCCGAGGCGGCGGCCCTCGAGGAGGCCGGTGTCATCCGGGTCCTGGGCCTGTTCAGTCACCTCTCCAACACGTCGGCCGCCGACGACCGCACGGCGCTGTCGCGTTTCACGGTCGCCCAGGCGGCGGCCGAAGCGGCGGGTCTCCGTCCGCCGTTGCGTCACATCGCGGCATCCCACGCCGCCCTCGACCTGCCCGAAGCGCGCCTGGGTTGCGTCCGTCTCGGCGTCGCGATCTACGGGCTGTCGCCGTTCGCCGACCGGTCGTCCGGCGACCTCGGGCTGCGTCCCGCGATGACACTCCGGGCGGCGGTCGCCGCTGTCCGCCGCGTGCCCGCGGGACAGGGGGTCTCCTACGGCTACCTGCACCGCACGGCCAGCGAGTCGACGCTCGCGCTGATCTCGATGGGGTACGCCGACGGTGTCCCGCGCGCCGCCTCGGGAACCGGCCCCGTCTCGATCGGCGGCCGCACGTTCCCCGTCGCCGGCCGCATCGCGATGGACCAGTTCGTCGTCGACGTCGGCGACGCGCCGGTCGCGGTCGGGGACGAGGCCGTGCTCTTCGGCGACCCGGCGACGGGGGTGCCCGCGGCGACCGACTGGGCCGACGCCGCGGACACCATCAACTACGAGATCGTCACGCGCATCGGCCCGCGCGTGCCGCGACGGGAGGTGCGGTCGTGACCGGGATGGAGCACTTCGAGGGGCGCCGAGAGGTCGCCTCGCCCGAGGACATGGAGCGGCTCGGCCGCGAGCTGGGCGGCGCCCTGCGCGCCGGCGACCTGCTCGTCCTCACGGGTCCCCTCGGTGCCGGCAAGACGACCCTCACCCGCGGTATCGGCGCGGGCCTGGGGGTCCGCGGCCCGGTGCAGAGCCCCACGTTCGTGATCGCCCGCACCCACCCGTCCGAGGTCGGCGGCCCGGCGCTCGTGCACGTCGACGCCTACCGGCTCGGTTCCCCGGCCGAGCTCGACGACCTGGGCCTCGACCCCGACGGGTCGGTCACCATCGTCGAGTGGGGGCGCGGCATGGTCGACGGCCTCGTCGACACGTGGTGGGAGCTCGAGATCGAGCGCGGCTGGAGCGGCACGGGCGTCGACAACGCCTGCGGCACGACCGGCCCCTACGCCGCCGAGCTCGAAGACGCCGCACCGCGCATCGTCACCGTCACGCGACGTCCCTGACCACGGCGGCCGCGTCGCGGCATCCGTCCTCCCGATACCCTTGATCCTGTGATCCTCGGCATCGACACGTCCCTCGGCACGGCCGTCGCCGTCACCGATGTCGACGGTGCGGTGCGCGCCGAGGTCGCCAGTGCCGACCCGCTCGGGCACGCCGAGATCATCGGCTCCCTGCTGCAGCAGGTGATGACGGATGCCGCGCACGGCCCCATCGGCGCGACCGGCGCTCCGCAGCCCGTCGCCCTGACCCACGTGGCCGCGGGCATGGGTCCCGGGCCGTTCACGGGGCTGCGGGTCGGGATCGCGGCGGCGCGCGCGTTCGCGCTGGGCCGCGGCATCCCGGTCGTCCCCGTCCGCAGCCACGACGCGGCCGCCCTCGCGGTGCTGCTCGCCGACCCGTTCGCCGAGCTGCCGCGGTTCGCGGTCGTCACCGACGCCCGTCGCCGCGAGTTCGCGTACACCGTCTACGACGGCATCGACGACGACGGACTCCCGCGGCGCGCGACCGAGGCCACCCTGACCCCGCGCGACGCCGTCGACGACGCGCTCGCCGCGCACGGCGCCGAGCGCCGGGACGTGACGGCGATCCCGGGCGCGATGGTCGCGCTCGTCGCGGCGCGCGCCGTGGCTGCGGGCCGGGTCGAGTCCCTCGGCGAGCCGCTCTACCTGCGCGCACCCGACGTCACCCTCCCCGGCGCTCGCAAGAAGGTCGGCTCGTGACCCTCCGCACCGCGACCGCCGCGGACCTCGACGACATCATGCGCCTCGAGCGCGCGTCCTTCCCGACCGACGCGTGGAGCGACGCCCTCATGGCGGGCGAGCTCGCCTCCCCCCACGGCCGGTACGTCGTCGACGTCGAGGCCGGCCGCCTCGTCGGGTACGGCGGTGTGCGCGCCGTGCAGGGCGCAGCGGATGCCGACATCCAGACGATCGCCATCGCCGCCGACGCGCGGGGTCACGGCCGGGGCCGCGCGCTGCTGCGCGAACTGCTCGCGACGGCCCGGTCCCGCGGCGCGCGCGAGGTGTTCCTCGAGGTGCGCGCTGACAATCCCGGAGCCGCCGCGCTCTACCTGTCCGAAGGGTTCGCCGAGGTGGGCCGCCGGCCGCGCTACTACCAGCCCGACGACGTCGACGCGATCGTCATGCAGCTGAACCTCGTCGCCTGGGACGCCCGTCGCACCGCGGCGCCGACCGCCGCCGAAGGATGGTGCTGAGATGACGCACGAACCCCTGGTGCTCGGCATCGAGACGAGCTGCGACGAGACCGGCATCGGCATCGTCCGGGGCCGCACCCTGCTCTCGAACACGATCACGAGCTCGATGGACGAGCACGCCCGCTACGGCGGCGTCGTGCCCGAGGTCGCCGCGCGCGCCCACCTCGAGGCGCTGCAGCCGGCGATCGAGGCGGCGCTCGCCGAGGCGCAGGTCTCGCTCGCCGACCTCGACGCCGTCGCCGTCACGAGCGGGCCGGGTCTCGCCGGCGCCCTCATGGTCGGCGTGGGCGCCGCGAAGGCGCTCGCCGTCAGCCTCGACAAACCGCTGTACGCCGTGAACCACCTCGTGGGGCACATCGCCGCCGACATCCTCACCGGTGACGAGGTCGAGTACCCGACCGTCGCGCTCCTCGTGAGCGGCGGGCACACCTCGTTGCTCCTCGTCCGCGACCTCGTCTCCGACGTCGAGCTGCTCGGCGAGACGATGGACGACGCCGCCGGCGAGGCGTTCGACAAGATCGCCCGCATCCTCGGTCTGCCCTATCCCGGCGGCCCCGAGATCGACAAGGCCGCCGCGACGGGCGACCCGCAGGCGATCCGGTTCCCGCGCGGTATGTCGCGTGCGTCCGACATGGCCGAGCACCGCTACGACTTCTCGTTCTCGGGGCTCAAGACCGCCGTCGCGCGCTGGGTCGAGCAGCGCGAGGCGGCCGGTGAGCCCGTCTCGGTGCCCGACGTGGCGGCATCCTTCCGCGAAGCGGTCGTCGACGTCCTCGTGACGAAGGCGCTCGACGCCTGCGCGCGTCACGACGTGCCCCGCCTGCTGCTGGGTGGCGGCGTGATCGCGAACAAGCGCCTGCGCGACGTCGCGCTCGAGCGCGCGCAGGCCGCGGGGGTGGCCGTCCGCATCCCGCCCCTCTCGCTCTGCACCGACAACGGGGCGATGATCGCGGCGCTGGCGTCCGAGCTCATCATGAGCGGTCGCCCCGCCTCGACCCTCGCGTTCGGCGCCGACTCGACCCTGCCCGTCACGACGATCCAGGTGGAGCCCTCGTCATGAGCGACGAGCGGATGCCGCCGCCCGCCGCACCTGCCGCGGACGAGCCCCCCGCCGCCCCCGCCGTCGAGGCGGCATCGCCCGACGTCGTCCTCGCGCCGACGGACACCGCCCTCCCGGGCGTGCACCGGGGCGGATTCCGTCGGGAGCTCACGCAGCCGCTGCCCGTCGCGCCGCCACTCGCGGTGCACCCGGATCCCGACGAGGCCGCCGCGCCCGACGTCCGCTGGATCCCCCCGGCGCCGGTGCTGCCGCGGAGCGCCGGCTGGTCGCTGCTGTTCGGGTCGCTCGCGCTCGTGCTGGCCTGCTTCGTCGGCTGGGGGTTCCCGGTCGGCGTGATCGGCGTCGTCCTCGCGGTCCTCGCGCTGCGACGCCCGTGGGAGAAGCGCGAGACCGCGCTCTGGGGGCTCGGCCTGAGCATCGCCTCGCTCGCCTACAGCGCCGGCTGGCTGTGGTGGGCGGCCTCGCAGGGCGCCCTGTCCGGCTGACTCAGACGCGCTCCGCGAGCACGGCGACCCGCTTCGCGTCCCGCCCCTCGCCGACCCTCGTGAGGATCAGCGTCGCTGAGGCGTCGCCGCGCAGCGTGAGCTTGCGTCGGAACTGCGCCGGGTCGACGTCGACGCCGCGCTTCTTGATCTCGACGGTGCCGACGCCCCTCTCGCGGAGAGCGGCGTTGATCGCGGGCACCTTCATCGGCAGGACCTCCCGCACCCGGAACGTCTGCACGAACGGGTTCGTCAGGGCGGCATCCGAGGTCAGGTAGGCGATGCCGTCGGCCACCATGCCCGCCTGCAGGTCCCGGGCGACCTCGCCGATCAGGCGCGCGCGGATGACGGCGCCCTCGGGCTCGTGGAGGTAGGCGTCGAGTTCGCGGACCGGCTCGTCGGGCGCGTCGGCGGCCGCCGTCAGCTCCGCCGCGGCCCCGCCCCGCATCACGAGCGCCGAGCGGGCCACACCGTCGCGACGCAGCGCGCCCGACCACAGGACGAGCTCGACGGTCGAACCGTCGACGCTGATCCACTGCGCCTCGACGTCGTCGGGGAGCAGGCTGCGATCGAGGCCCGGTCCGAGTTTGATGCCCACCGGCATCCGCTCTGCGAGGGCGAACGCCCAGTCGAGCGAGGGTGACCAGTCCTCGGGCCGGGTGCGGCTGGTCTCGCTGTGCCCCGCGGTCCGGCGGGCGGGGTCGAGCCAGACCGCGTCCCAGCCGTCCAGGTCGGTCTCCTCGGCGAGGCCCTGCCGCACGGTGACGGCGTCGCCGAACGGCGCGAGGTTGTAGGCGGCGAGGGCGGCGGTCGTCTCGTCGGCGTCGACCGCGAGCACGTCGAGGCCGATGCCCGCGAGTCCCAGGGCGTCGCCGCCGATGCCGCATCCGAGGTCGGCGACGCGGGTGATCCCCGCGGCCCGGAACCGTCCGGCGTGCCGGGCGGCGACCTCGAGCCGGGTCGCCTGTTCGAGCCCCGCACGGGTGAACAGCATGCGCTCGGCGAACGGACCGAACTTCCCCTCGGCGCGCACGCGCAGGTGCGCCTGACCGACGACGGCCGACACGAGATCGGGGGAGTGGCCCGCAGCGCGCAGCCGCGAGACGGCGGCCGCGACCTCGGCGGTGGATGCCAGGGGTCCGACCTCGTCGATCATCCGCAGTCCCTGGGGGGTCAGGAGGGCGGTGAGCTCGGCCTTTTCCATCCGGCCAGCCTAGGTCTCCCCGGTCGGATGGTGCGTCGCAGCATCCGTCATCGTGTTGGCACTCGCGTTGCATGAGTGCCAACCGCGCTCTAGACTTTTCTTAGTACTCTCGGTAAGCGAGTGCTGATGAGTCTTGTAGCAGGACCCCACCAGCAAGAAAGAGGTAGACCGTGTCGGTTTCCATCAAGCCGCTCGAAGACCGCATCGTCATCAAGCAGGTCGAGGCCGAGCAGACCACCGCAAGTGGCCTGGTCATCCCTGACACCGCCAAGGAGAAGCCCCAGGAGGGCGAGGTCGTGGCCGTGGGCCCCGGCCGCATCGACGACAACGGCAACCGCGTTCCGCTCGACGTCGCCGTCGGCGACCGCGTCCTGTACAGCAAGTACGGCGGCACCGAGGTCAAGTTCGGCGCCGACGAGTTCCTCGTCCTGTCGGCTCGCGACGTCCTGGCGGTCGTCGTCCGCTGACACGCAGCGACTGCAGCGCAGGGCCCGGATGCTTCGGCATCCGGGCCCTGTCCCGTTGATGGCAGGATCTGGGCGATCGACGGCAGTGCGGATGACGCGCCCGCTGTCATGACCGTCATAGGCTTGTGCTCATGACACCCGAGCAGGCCGCGCGCGAGAAGTCCCTCGGGGGCGTCTTCGTCTTCTCGGCCTACGTCCTGTGGGGCTTCCTGCCGCTCTACTTCGTCAGCCTCGCCCCGACGACCCCGTGGGAGGTCGTCGGCTGGCGCATCCTGCTGAGCCTCGTCTTCTGCATCGCGCTGCTCGCGATCACCCGCGGCTGGGGGCGGATGCGGGTGATCCTG
This sequence comes from Microbacterium sp. NPDC080220, assembly GCF_040686395.1. NCBI lineage: Bacteria > Bacillati > Actinomycetota > Actinomycetes > Micrococcales > Microbacteriaceae > Microbacterium > Microbacterium sp. NPDC080220. Next base: position 9,010 of record NZ_JBFBOP010000005.1, on the reverse strand, counting down.
CGCGATCGTCGCCTCATGCTCTGGACGCTCCTGGCGGGCCTGCTCATCTACGTCAACTGGCAGGTCTTCCTGATCGGGACTCTGACCGGTCACGTCGTCGAGACGAGCCTCGGCTACTTCATCAACCCGATCGCGACCGTGCTCCTCGGCGTCATCGTGCTGAAGGAACGCCTGCGCACCGCGCAGTGGGTCGCGGTCGGCATCGCGGGCGTCGCGGTGGTCGTGATCATCGTCGCGGTCGGCCGCGTGCCCTGGATCGCGCTCGCCCTCGCGGCGAGCTTCGCGACGTACGGTCTCGTCAAGAAGAAGATCGGACCGTCGGTGGATGCCGTGAGCGGCCTCACCCTCGAGTCTTTCTGGCTCGTGCCGATCGCCGTCCTCCAGCTCGTCCTCGTCGGCGTCACCTCCGGACTGACGATGGGCCGCGAGGGGACCGGGCACACCGTCCTGCTCCTGCTGGCGGGGGCCGTCACCGCCGTTCCGCTCCTCTTCTTCTCCGCCGGCGCCCGCCGCACCACGCTGACCGTGGTCGGCATCCTGCAGTTCATCGCGCCGATCATGCAGTTCCTCACCGGGGTGCTCATCCTCGGCGAGCCGATGCCCTTCGAGCGCTGGATCGGATTCGGCCTCGTCTGGGTCGCCGTCGCGGTCTTCACGGTGGACTCGCTCCTGTCGTCCCGGCGCAACCGGACCCGCGCCGAAGCGCTGGTGCCCGACCCCGTCTGACCGCGCTTTCCGAGACCGTTATGGGAGCGTGCCCACCTCGTTACACATCGTTAACGAACGGCAACATTGGGGAGACGAGCGCGCCACTAGGTTGAACACACCGGGCTGGTCCCGAACTGACCCGTGTCACCACAGCAAGGAGCACAATGAGCGTTCTCTCCCGTTCGCGTTCCGCAAAGGTCATGGGCGCCATCGCCCTGGTCGGCGCGAGCGCATTGGTCCTGGCCGGCTGCGCCGGATCCTCGACCCCCACAGCGTCCGGCGGCGCGTCCAACGAGCCGGCCGGTTTCGAGTTCCCGGTCAACTGCGACGAGGCCGAACCGGCCTCGTACACCCCGGAGTACAGCTCCACGTCGGAGGGCCCCGCCACCGACCTCGAGTTCACCATCGGCACCGCGTTGCCTGTCACCGGAAACCTCGCCTTCCTCGGCCCGCCTGAGATCGCCGGCACTGAATTCGCTGCCGCTGAGGTCAACGAAGCGGCGAAGGGTGTGACCATCAACCTCGTCCAGGGCGACTCGGGCGACACCGACAACAAGGCCTACGAGACCGAGATCCCCCGTCTGCTGAACGCGGGCGCCACGGCGATCATCGGCGCGGCGTCCTCCGGCACGTCGCTGCAGTTCATCGATCAGGTCATCGCCGCCGACGCGATCCAGTTCTCGCCCGCCAACACCTCGGCCGCCTTCACGGGTTACGAGGACAAGGGTCTCTACTGGCGCACCGCTCCTTCCGACGTCCTGCAGGGCGAGGTGCTCGGCAACCTCATCGCGGGCGACGGCGCCGAGACGCTCGGCATGATCATCCTCAACGACTCGTACGGAACGGGTCTCGCCTGCTTCACGAAGGCCGCCTTCGAGAACGCCGGCGGCGAGGTGGTCTCCGCGTCGCTGTACAACACGGGTGACACCAACTTCTCGGCTCAGGTCGAGGACGTCCTCGCGGCTGACCCCGACGCCATCGCGCTGATCACGTTCGAAGAGGTGAAGACGATCATCCCCGAGCTCGTGGGTGCCGACTTCCCGAAGGACAAGATGTACCTCGTGGACGGCAACCTCTCGAACTTCGGCGACGAATTCGAGGCCGGCACCCTGACGGGCGCCAAGGGAACCTACCCCGCCGTCGACCCCGACAGCATCGCCACGTTCCGCGAGGATCTCAACGCGTTCTGGACGGGCGAGGGCAACGAGGAGCTCAAGGACTACACCTACGGTCCCGAGTCCTACGACGCGGTCATCCTCCTCGCACTCGCTGCCCTCGAGGCCGGCTCCAGCGAGGGCCCGGACGTCGCTGCGCACTTGCAGCAGGTGTCCGGCGGCTCGGGTGACGGCACGAAGTGCACCACCTATGCGGAGTGCGCCGACATCATCAACGCCGGTGAGGTCGCCGACTACGACGGTGTCTCGGGCCCCATCACCTTCAACGAGGTGGGCGACCCGACGGAGGCATCCATCGGTGTCTTCCAGTACGGCGAGGACAACAACTACTCGTTCCTCAACGTCGGCTGATTCGACGATCACAGAACGGCCCCGGTCCTCGGACCGGGGCCGTTCTCTGTGCACCCGACGCGCTGTCACCGGCAGCGATGGGCCGGCGCTCGGTGCATCGCGGCAGGGGAGCGGATGCCGCCGCCGAGGACGTCCGCCGGCGGCATTCCGTGTGCACATGACGACGCCCCCGACCGAAAGCCGGGGGCGTCGAAGGGTCCTTCTGGAGGTCAGGTGCCGAGCGTCCCCAGGTAGAGGCCGATGACCTTCGGATCGTTGAGCAGCTCGCGGCCGGTGCCCGTGTAGGCGTCACGGCCCTGATCGAGGACGTAGCCCCGGTCGCAGATCTGCAGGCACCGGCGCGCGTTCTGCTCGACCATGATGGTCGTCACGCCGGCTTTGTTGATCTCCGAGACGCGGAGGAACGCCTCGTCCTGGCGCGACGGCGACAGGCCGGCGGAGGGCTCGTCGAGCAGCAGCACGTAGGGGTCCATCATCAGTGCGCGACCCATGGCGACCATCTGCCGCTCGCCGCCCGAGAGCGAACCGGCCCGTTGCTGCAGACGCTTGGCGAGGTCGGGGAAGATCGATGTCACGAAGTCGATGCGTTCGTTGACGACCTTCGGCCGCTGATACGCACCCATCTGCAGGTTCTCAGCGATCGACAGACTCGGGAAGACGTTGTTCGTCTGCGGGACGAACCCGACGCCCTTCGCCACCAGCTTGTTCGCCCGCAGGCCCGTGATCTCCTCGCCATTGAGCATGACGGCACCGGAGCGGACCTTCACCTGTCCGAAGATCGCCTTGAGCATCGTCGACTTGCCGGCGCCGTTGGGGCCGATGATCCCGATGAGCTCGCCCTTCGCGGCCGTCAGATTGGCGCCGTTGAGGATGTTGACGCCCGGCAGATAGCCGGCGTGCACATCCCGCAGTTCGACGACGTTCTGAGCAGGTGCGGTCGCAGTCGCGCCCGCGGGGGATGCGGCGGTGTCGCTCACTTGGTCTCCTCCGTTCCGCGCGTCGAGCCCGGAGTGCCGGGTGCCGACGAATCCTCCGCGGCGTGCGTCGTGGCATCCGCCTCGACGGTGTCCTGCAGCTTGTGCTGCTCCTCGATCAGTTCCTGAGCTTCGGCGGTCAGCTCGCCCTCGTAGCGGCCCGTGACGACGCCGAGATCGACGTCCTGGTGGGCCCCGAGGTAGGCGTCGATGACGGCCTGCTCCTTCATGACGGTGTCGGGCGGCCCCTCGGCGACGACCTTCCCCTCGGCCATCACGACGACCCAGTCGGCGATGTGACGGACCATGTGCATGTCGTGCTCGACGAAGAGCACCGTCATCCCGAGGTCCTTGAGATCCAGGATGTGGTCGAGGAGGGACTGCGTGAGCGCCGGGTTGACGCCGGCCATCGGCTCGTCGAGCATGACCAGCGTCGGGTCGCTCATCAGGGCGCGCGCCATCTCGAGGAGTTTGCGCTGACCGCCAGAAAGCGATGCTGCGAAGTCCTTCTCCTTGGCGTCGAGCTTGAACCGGGCGAGCAGGCCGCGGGCCTTGTCCTCGATCGCTGCTTCCTGCTTGCGCCAGAGGAACGGCAGGATGCCGCGCCAGATGGTCTCGCCACCCTGACCGGGCGCCCCCAGCTTCATGTTCTCGAGCACCGTGAGCAGTCCCAGCGACTTCGTCAGCTGGAAGGTGCGCACCTGGCCCATCCGGGCGGCCTTGAACGCCGGGATTCCGGCGAGGTTCTGGCCGTCGAAGGACCAGGTGCCCTCGTTGGGCTTGTCGAACCCGGTCAGCAGGTTGAACAAGGTGGTCTTGCCGGCACCGTTCGGGCCGATGAGCGCGGTGATGGCATTCCGCGGGATCTCGAGGTGGTCGACGTCGACGGCGGTCAAGCCGCCGAAGACTCGCTTGACACCGTCGGCGACGATGATCGGGTCGACCTTCTCCACACCGGGGCGGATCTCGCCCTTGTGCAGGCCGGTGGCCTTGGGACGGGGAGCGGGGGGCGCGACGTCAGCGGACAAAGGTCAGCTCCTTCTTGCTTCCGAGGATGCCCTGCGGTCGGAAGATGACCAGCAGCATGAGGGCGACACCCACCAGGACGAACACGAGCATCTGGCTCTGCTCCGCGGTGAGGAAGGGCAGCCAGCCGATCTTCACGAGCGCGGGGAGGAGGTTGGACAGGAATGCGCGGACGACCCAGAAGAGCACCGCTCCGAGCACGGGGCCGAAGATCGTGGCGGCGCCGCCGAGCAGCAGGGCCGTCCAGACGTAGAACGTCTGCGACGTCACGTACACGTTCGGGTTCACGTTGGTGCCCATCGCCGTCACGATTCCGCCGGCCGCGATGATCACGCCGCCCACGATGAGCGCCTGCATCTTGAAGGCGAACACGTTCTTCCCCAACGAGCGCACGGCGTCTTCGTCTTCGCGGATCCCGCGGATGACACGTCCCCAGGGACTCCGCATCAGCAGCCAGACGAAGGCGACGACGACCGCGATGACGACGATGCCGACGATGATGACCCACCACTGGTCGGACTGATACGTCCACGGTCCGAAGCCGTAGCGGCCCGGCGGCAGCGGATTGCTCGCGCGGAAGTCGCGCTGGAAGCCCGAGAGGCCGTCCGCCGAACCCGTCACCTCGCGGTAGGAGGACGTCAGGAAGAGCAGACGCACCACCTCCGCCGCAGCGATCGTGACGATGGCCAGGTAGTCCCCTCGCAGACGCAGAGTCGGGATGCCCATGACCAGGGAGAACAGCACCGCGCCGACCAAGCCGATCAGGGCTGCCACCGCCCAGGGAAGGCCGAAGGTGAGTGTCGAGATCGCGAAGCCGTAAGCGCCGACGGCCATGAAGCCCGCGACGCCCATGTTGAGCAGGCCGGCGAAGCCGAAATGGACGGAGAGACCGATCGCCGCGAGAACGAAGCCGAGGGTGACCGGCGACAGGATCTGCGCCGCGGTGTTGCTGAGGATCTGGAGGAAGTCCATGAGGCGTTATCCGATTCGCTCTCGGCGCCCGAGGAGACCCTGCGGACGGAACAGAAGGATGACGATGAGCACGACGAGCGCGCCGACGTACTTCAAATCAGACGGGATCCACAGCGTCGAGACCTCGACGAGCAGGCCGACGATGATCGCGCCCACGAGCGCGCCGAAGGCGGTGCCGAGACCGCCCAGCGTGATGGCGGCGAAGACCAGGAGCAGGATGCTCGTGCCCATGTCCCACTTGATCCCCGGGCGGAAGTAAGCCCACAGGACGCCCGACAGTCCCGCGAGCGCAGCGGCCATGATCCAGACGATGCGGACGACGTTGTCGACGTCGATGCCGCTTGCCGCTGCCAAGGACGGGTTGTCGGAGACGGCGCGCGTCGCGCGACCGATGCGGGTGCGCATGAGCCAGAAGGCGAATGCCACGATGACGGCGATGGAGACGCCCATGCTGATCAGGTCGGTCACCGTCAGCCGGATCGGGCCGAGCCCCGGGATCGTTGCGGATGCTCCGCCCGGCAGATTGACCGTCCCACCGCCGACGAACATCTGGAAGACGTAGCGCAGCGCCAGCGACAGGCCGATCGAGACGATCATGAGCTGGACCGTGCCGATGCCCTTTCGTCGCAATGGCCGCCACAGGCCGGCATCCATCCCGAATCCGAACAGCCCCGAGACGATCACCGCGAGCGGGATCGCGATCCAGATCGGCATGTCCACGGCTACGGAGAAGAAGAGCGCTGCCAGTGCGCCGAAGGTCACCATCTCGCCGTGCGCGAAGTTCGACAGACCGGTCGTGCCGAAGACGAGGGAGGCGCCGATCGCGGCGAGGGCGAGCATGAGACCGAAGTTCAGCCCGTTCACGGCTCGAGACAGGAATTGGTCGAAGAAGGACGTCGTCGTCCGTTCCGCCGCTCCCAGCGTGAAGTTGCGCGTCACGTTGCTCGTCGCGCCGAACTCCACCTCTTGCGTGAACGCGAAGCCGTCGGGCGCGCTCACGCCGTCCGGAAGCGAGTCCTCGACGAGCTCGACCGTGTAGGGCACGTCCTTCGTGGGGACGGGCACGCGCCACGATCCGTTCGCTGCGGTCTCCGCCTCACCCGTGTATTCACCGCCCGTCACGACCACCGTGGCACCTTCGACGGGCTCACCAGCGGCCCGGACGTTGCCTTGGACGGCGAAAGGGAAATCCTCCGGATCCTGGGTGCCGGCCATCGCGGGATTCGCGAGGCCGAACAGCAGGGCGCCGGAGAAGACTCCGGCGATGAGGGCTACGAGTGCGCGTCGCCATCGATTGCGGGCGCGCACAGAGCGGGTGGTCGTCACCGACACCTCCTGGTTGAAGCATGGTCAGCGCGCAGAGGTACGGGTGCCCCCGGCGCCACACGACCGTATCCAGCGATTGTTGCCGCTGTGTTTCCCTGCCGCAACCATCGACACTCCGCCTCTTGCCCTCATCTCGGGCGGAGGGAATGAAAGCAGCGCCCCGCGCCTTAGAATTCTGACAAGCCGTTCGATGCAGGAGAGCACATGGAGCACAACGACCCGTTCGGATTCGTGGGACTGACGTACGACGACGTCCTGCTGCTGCCCGGTCACACGGACGTCATCCCGTCCGAGGCCGACACCTCCTCCCGGGTCACGCGACGCATCACCGTCGCGACTCCTCTCCTCTCCGCCGCGATGGACACCGTCACCGAGTCGCGCCTCGCGATCGCCATCGCGCGCGAGGGTGGCATCGGCATCATCCACCGCAACCTGTCGATCGCCGACCAGGCATCCATGGTCGACCGCGTGAAGCGCAGCGAGTCGGGCATGATCACCGACCCGATCACGACGACCCCCGACGCGACCATCGAAGAGGTGGACGCGCTCTGCGGGCAGTACCGCATCTCGGGCCTCCCCGTGGTGGATGACGAGGGGCACCTCGTCGGCATCGTCACCAACCGCGACATGCGTTTCGTCTCGGGCTTCGAGCGCCAGACGACGAAGGTGCGCGACGTCATGACGAGCGAGAACCTCGTCACCGGCAAGGTCGGCATCGGGGCGAACGAGGTCATCGCCCTCTTCGCCCACCACCGCGTCGAGAAGCTCCCCCTCATCGATGAGGAGGGAAAGCTCGCCGGGCTCATCACCATCAAGGACTTCGACAAGAGCGAGAAGTACCCGCTCGCCACGAAGGACGATCAGGGCCGGCTGCGAGTCGGCGCAGCGATCGGGTTCTTCGGCGACGCCTGGGAGCGCGCCGAGGCGTTGCGGGATGCCGGGGTCGATGTCATCGTGGTGGACACGGCCAACGGCCAGTCCGCCGGAGTCATCGACATGGTCAAGCGGATCAAGGCCGACGCCTCGTTCGCCCACATCGACGTGATCGGCGGCAACGTCGCGACCCGCGAAGGCGCGCAGGCGTTGATCGACGCCGGAGTGGATGCCGTCAAGGTCGGCGTCGGGCCGGGGTCGATCTGCACGACCCGCGTCGTCGCCGGCGTGGGTGTGCCGCAGGTGACCGCCATCTACGAGGCGTCGCTCGCGGCGCGCGAGGCCGGCGTGCCGATCATCGCCGACGGTGGTCTGCAGTACTCGGGAGACATCGCGAAGGCGCTCGTCGCCGGTGCGGACACGGTCATGCTCGGTTCCCTGCTGGCGGGTACCGACGAGTCCCCGGGGGAGGTCGTCTTCCAGGGCGGCAAGCAGTTCAAGCTCTACCGGGGGATGGGTTCGCTCGGTGCGCTGCAGACGCGCGGCAAGAAGACCTCCTACTCGAAGGACCGTTACTTCCAGGCGGACGTGCCGAGCGACGACAAGCTGATCCCCGAAGGCATCGAGGGGCAGGTCGCGTACCGCGGTCCGGTCTCGGCCGTCGCGTATCAGCTCGTCGGCGGGCTCCGCCAGTCGATGTTCTATGTGGGCGCCCGCACGATCGAGGAGCTGAAGGCGCGCGGCAAGTTCGTGCGCATCACCTCGGCCGGTCTGAAGGAGTCACACCCGCACGACGTCCAGATCGTCGTCGAGGCGCCGAACTACAAGCGCTGAGCGGGGCTGCGAGCCCGACACGCCCGGGATGCGGGGCTGATTTGCCCAGTCCCCGAACCCCGCGTAACTTATTACTTGTTCGCCCCACAGGGAAGAGCGAGAGGCCGAAAGGCCCGCCGCCCTCAAGATGGCGAACCACCCCCTCCAAGAAGAAACAATCGCTCTGCGATTGGGTCTGACCTCAGGTCTAGGACGGGGCATCGGGACGCTCCCGCAGTCGTCACCTCCCACACCCACGATCTCTCGAGATCATCGGCGTGTCGGGTTTGACGGGTTCGCGGGTGTCATCCTAAGGTAGAGAAGTTGCCTCACTACGAAGCCCTTGCGGGGGTGGTGTGGGAGCATCCGATCCTTGAGAACTCAACAGCGTGCACTTGTCAAATGCCAAATAACCTCGATCTCGGCTTCGGCTGAGGTGAGATTCCTTTGGATCAAAGTCCGGCACTTTCGGGTGTCGGCGATGGATAGTCAGCAATGATTTATCTTTTTGGTCAGTTCAAACTCGCTGCTTCGGCCTATTCCGGTCGTTGTCAGTATTTTTCTTTTACGGAGAGTTTGATCCTGGCTCAGGATGAACGCTGGCGGCGTGCTTAACACATGCAAGTCGAACGGTGAAGCAGAGCTTGCTCTGTGGATCAGTGGCGAACGGGTGAGTAACACGTGAGCAACCTGCCCCTGACTCTGGGATAAGCGCTGGAAACGGCGTCTAATACCGGATATGAGCTGCGATCGCATGGTCAGCAGTTGGAAAGATTTTTCGGTCTGGGATGG